>NZ_CP042596.1:3600000-4200000 GCF_009914315.1 Granulicella sp. WH15 | reverse complement strand
AATGAAGCTGAGGGCATGTCCAATGCGCCAGGTTCAACTTCGGGAAGAGGACAAACAGTTGGCCGCACTCATCGCCGAGGCGGAGGCCGCTGAGGGCCTGACGATTCTGCGCGCGGGCAAGCCTGTGGCGAAGATCATCCCCTTTACCGTTCCCGAGGCCGGATCGGCTCTCGATGCCGAGCGCGAGGCTGCCCGGACGGAGCTGCGCCGGATCATGGACCATGGCTACGAACTGGGCGGGTACCGGATTGCCAGCCGGGACGAGCTGTACGACCGTGATTGAACGGGCGACCGTCGACACCAACATCCTGATCTATTCGATTGATGCCGCAGAAGGGCATAAACACGGCGTGGCGCGTCGCATCGTGGATGCGCTATCGGATGCGGGCGCGGTGATTCCCTTGCAGGCTCTGAACGAGTTCTACTTCGTCTGCTCGCGCAAGCGGAAGATGCCGGTGCAGGAGGCGCAGGCCTTCAACCGGTCGCTGATGAAAAGGCTGAAGGTCGTGGGGCCGTCGCCGGAGGATCTGGCCGATGCGATGCAGATTCATCAGCAGGGAGCTATGCAGTTCTTCGACGCGCTGCTGGTTGCCACGGCGGCGCGGGCGGGATGCGCGGTGTTGCTCTCGGAAGATATGCAGCACGGGTATTCGACCGGCGGGCTGACGATTGTGAATCCATTTGCGCTGAGTGAGCCGGAACTCGATCAATTGCTGAGCTGAGGGGCTATATGCCAGGACGCCAGGTGATGCCTTCGAGCCGCAGCGTGGGGTCGTTTGTGGCGCGGAGGACGGGGAACTCGGCGCGGTGGCGGAGCATCTCCAGGCAGCAGACCAGGGCGTCGAAGGCGTCTTCGCTGGCGTGGGCTTTGGCCAGGATGGGGCGGGGGAGCGTGGTGTAGAGGGTGTCGGTCTTGCGGCGGTTGAGGAGGTACTCTCGGCGGGCCACGGGGTTGGATTTTTTGACCGCGCCGGTGAGCAGGCGGGTGTACATCTCGATCAGCAGCGGCTGGCAGGGCCGGGCCGACTCGAAGGGCCACACGCGGAAGCCCGCCTCGTGGAGCCGCAGCAGCCAGGGCATCGCCCGCAGAGAGCCAGTGCCGACCGAGCCTGAGCCGCCGATCTGGAAGGGGGATTTTGGGGTGATTCCGACCATCTTGGCGGCGCGGATAGGGTCGCCGCCTGCCAGTGCCTGCTCGATCTTGTTGTCCATGTCGGTGCGGCGCATCATGGTGGGCAGGCCCGCGCCGCAAAAGACGTCCGGGCGTTTGTGGGGCTTGCCCCAGAAGCGTGGGTCGCGCTCCTCGGCGGCGCACTCTTCGCCGAGCCAGCGTTCGCCGTGGCCTGCGGCGACGTGACGCCAGAAATCGAAGACCGTGGTGCAGCCGTGCTCGGCCAGGAACCAGGCTGGGTAGCTGAAGCAGCAGTCGATGCTGACGACCATGGATGGGGTCTCGGCGGCCAGCTCGAGGAGCCACGCGGTGAGCTGCTCGCGGGTGCGGCCGTCTTCGAGCAGGAGCTTGCCGCCGTGGATCTTGCCCTGGGGGTGGGCGGTCCAGACACCGGCCCAGATCTTTTTCTTCTGGCCGGGGCCTTTGTCGCCGGACCAGTCTATAGCTACGATGCGCTCGATATCTCGCTCCTCGGCGGCTACTATGCGCTCAATCATCGGCGTAGGTGTCCGAGTCGCCGCTGCCCTCTTCGATGATCGCGGTCTCGGGGAGGTTCCAGCCGCGCAGCAGCTTGAAGATGGCCGTGGAGGAGTAGCCCGCGCGGATGAGCCGGTTCATGGTGCGGGCGGTCTCCTTCTGGTCCGTGGGCTGGGGGATGCGCTTGCGGAGGCAGTACTGGCGGGCCAGCTCGACCTCGTCGGCGTCGTCGTAGGCTTTGGCGAGGGTGGCGGCTACGGTTTCTTTGTCGATGCCCTTCAGGGTGAGGTCCTGCTGGACGCGGCGGCGACCGAAGCCTTGGTTTTCTTTGCGCAGACGAGTGTAGTCGGCGGCGAAGCGGGTGTCGGAGAGGTACTTCAGGTCGATGAGGCGGGCGACGACGGCGTCCATGTCGCGCTCGCCCTGCTCGCCGGGGAAGGCGCGGGGTTTCATGAGGCGCTTGAGGTCGCGGATGGTGCGCATGCGGCGTGAGAGGGCGGCGATGGCGTAGTCGAAGAGGCCGGGCTCGCCGACCGGATCGCGCGGCTTGGAGCGCTGGAAGGCCATGTCGGGAGTTTATTGGTTTTTTACGCGAAGCGTCGAGAATCGCACGAAGTGCCGCCCGCCCGGCGTTAGGGCGCTTTTGTTGTTGCTTTTGAGGTTGAGTAAAGAAAGCATACCTCGGGGGCTAAAGCCCGCATTGGTGGTGATCTTTAGTGTCCGGGCTAAAGCCCGGACCTACCCCAGAAGCAACGGCAAGAGCAACGGCAAGAGCAACGGCAAGAGCAACGGCAAGAGCAAAGGCAAGAACAACAGCAAAGGCAACAGCAAAGGCAACAGCAACAGCAAAGGCAGAAGCAGATTCCTCCGCTTCGCTCCTGAATGACAACCAAAAGAACAGGCAACGGCAAGAACAGGCAACGGCAACCGCCGTTGTCTCTAAACCAGATCGCGGATGAGTGGGCTGGACTCCGCGCCGCTATCGAATACCGGGCGGATGGGCAGGTCGACGATCACCGCCGCGCCGTGTGGGTAGAGGTTGAAGGCGCTGATCTCGCCGCCGTGCTCGCGCACGATGCTGTAGCAGGCCGAGAGGCCCAGGCCGGAGCCCTCGCCGACCTTCCGGGTGGTGTAGAAGGGGTCGAAGATGCGGCTCGGCTCGTGGAAGCCGGGACCGGTGTCCGAGACGATGATGTGCGCGCCGCTCTCGTCGTGGCTTAGCGTGAGCCGGATGGTGTGTGTTCCGCCCTCCTTCGGAGGCGGCGCGGAAGATATCGCCTGGTCGGCATTGTTCAGCAGATGTTCCAAACCCTCGGTGATGCGGTCGCGGTTGCCGCGTATCTCCGGGGTCTCGTCGCTGATGGATAGGGCGAGCCGGACACCGCGCTGCTCGAGCTTGGCGGAGCAACGGGCGGCCAGCTCGCGCAGCAGGGCAGGCAGTGCCACGGGCTCATCGACGATCTTGCCGGGGTTCGAGAAGTCGATGAGGCTCTGGATGGTCTCGCGCATCCTGCGGGCCTCGAGCAGGATGGTCTGGGCGTCCTGCCGCGCGCGCGGGTCGTCGGTGCTCTCGGCGATCAGCTCGCCGAAGCCGAGCACGGCGGTCAGCGGGTTGTTGAGTGCGTGGGCGACACCGGAGGCCAATTGGCCCAGGGAGGCAAGCTTCTCCGTGTTGAGCAGCCGCTCAGAGAGGGCCATGTGCTCAAGCGCGGCGGCCAGCCGGACGGCCAGCATCTCCAGCGGGGCGATGGCGCGGTCGATGCCCATAGGCTGGTCGCGGGGAGACATCTCGCCCGTGACCAGGAGCACGCCGCAGATGTGTCCGGCGCGAGTGCGCATGGGGGCGGCGATGGCACGGCGGAAGCGGCGGCGCTCGCGGCGGCCCTCGCGGACCCACTGGCTCAGTTCGGGGTCGAACTCATCCCAGGAGCCGAGCTGAACCGAGAAGCTGCGCCGGCCGATGCGGATGGAGCCGTCGGAGAGGCCGGTGCCGGTGGTGAGGCTGCGGACGGGGTCACCGGAGCGCTCTTCCTGCATCACCTCGTCGCTCCAACGGCGGACGGCGGCGGCGGTCAGGTCGTCGATGCCGGAGCTGGCGGCGATGTAGAGCTTGCCGTCGGCGTCGCGCAGCAGCATGGCGATGCTGGAGAAGACGCTCTTTTCGGAGATGGTGCGGCAGACGCGCCGGGCGAGCTGGCGGGTGATCTCGAGGTTGTTCGCGTGGGTGGCGCGGCCCAGCGTAAAGGCGGGGTCCAGGCTGGAGTAGGCCTCCAGCTCCTCGCGCATACGGCGCTCACGGTAACGTTCGATCGACTGCTGCCGCAGACGGAGGTTGAGCCGAACGGCGACGACGCAGAGCGCCAGGATGGCGAGCAGGCAGAGCCCATGGAGCGTGGCGAAGGTAGCCGCCGCTGCCGAAAACATACTCGTCCTGATGAGCCAGACTGCCATGTTTTTCCTCACCTGAGCTTGCGCTGGCCTGCGTTGGAGACAACTTTCCCAGCTTGCGCGTCTAATCGAACAGGATGAGATTCCCCCTGCCCGCAAAGATTGGGTTTATGCTTCGCCCCGGTACGGCTCGGCTGCGGCCTGAGCCAGCTGTCTGTGCCTTCGCTGCCGCTCTTTTTCTGCTATCGGCTTTGCCTGCGCGGGGTAAAGGGCCTGTCGCAAATACAGACGCGGGTACTGGTCTGCCTGTGGCGGGAGTGGCAGCGGCGATGGGGCAGAGCGGCTTCGGTGCGCTCGACCCGGCTCCTCCGACTGACGTTACGCCGGAGCAGATCATCCAGAAGTTCGCGGCGCGTGAGGCCGAGTTCTCCAAGGCGCGCGACAGCTACACCTTCCGCCAGACCGTGAAGGTCGATACGATCAACGACGATAACAACAAGGTCGACGGCGAGTACCAGCAGGTGACCGACATCTCCTTCGACGATGCCGGACGGCGCAACGAGCACGTCATCTTCGCGCCGCAGAACACGTTGGAGCGCGTGATGATGAGTCCTGCCGACTTTCAGGATATCGAGCACCGGCTGCCTTTCATCCTGACGACGGCGGACCTGCCGCAGTACAACGTGACGTATCTGGGGCGGCAGAAGGTCGATGAGCTGGACACGTATGTCTTCGAGGCGGGGCCAAAGACTCTTGAAAAGGGCAAGCGGTACTTTCAGGGGAAGGTGTGGGTCGATCAGCAGGACTTCCAGATTGTGCTGATCAACGGCAAGAACGTGCCGGACGACAAGCGTAAAGGCCACGAGGACCTGTCGCCGCCGTTTACGACCTACTACGAGCAGGTGGATGGGAAGTACTGGTTCCCGACCTACACCAAGGCCGAGGGGAACCTGCACTTTTCCGCCCAGCAAGGGGCGCTCTCGCAGGATGTACACCTGAGGACGGTGGTGCGGTACACCGATTACAAGCAGTACCGGGCCAAGTCGCGGATTATCTACAACGGCGAAGAGTTGCCGGGGGCCGATAAGACCGCTCCGCCGAAGTAGGTGTTCAGGCGTTTACACGCTCTTTTAAGGCTTCGCGTGGTTCTCCCGTCGGTCGGAATAAACAATGTTCGCTGCCGACCAACGGGAGGCCCTCAGAAGATCATCCTGCCCGTACCACCCCGAGAACCGCACGAGGTGCTCAGTGGGCGCACTGGGATTCGGGGTTTTCGTGCTGCTCGGCCATCCAGCGATCCATCATGGTGCCCGCGCAGCGCGCCCCGCAGAGATGCTTCACGTCGGGCGAGTGCGCCAGGGAGAGCTGCCAGCCCGTGAACTTGAGCAGCGGCTGGGTGTCGCTGGTGTAGTCGAGCGGCTGGCAGTCGAGCCACGCCAGCCACCAGCGGTCAATGTCCGTCTTCTTGGTCCCGCACACATCACACTGATAGTTTTCGCTCAACGACATGACTCGGCTCCGTAGTGAGAAGAATGAGGTTGGGGGCAAACCTTCGCGTGCCCCCATGGGGAAAACTTATCACGGCAGCCGATCCAGTTGTCGATCTGGAGCCAGGGTGCCCGAACCTTATACACTTGAGTCCATGAGGCTTCGTGCTTTGCCTACCCTGTTGGCCGGTTGTGCGCTTGCCGTTTGGATGAGTCTGAGTACGGCCGCGCTGGCACAGGAGAGTGCGCTGCCCTCGGCTCCGGCTCCGACGTTGGCCCCGCCGCCGCTGGTCCCCGCACCGTCGAGCCAGATCCCCGGCTTTGCCGCGTACGAGAGCTGTAGCTTTCCCGATGCGCTTCGCATCGTCGAGCGCGTTCCTTTGAACGAGGGCACCAACGAGCGTAGCGCCGAGACCTCGCATGGGCCGATGACGGTGGAGCTAGAGGCTGCGGAGCGCATCTCGATGGGCTACCCGGACCAGGACTTCTTTGCCAATCTGCGGGTGGAGAAGCTGGCGGCGAAGAACTTTCGCGCCCAGAAGGCGACGTTGATCGAGGAGTTCAACCACACGCTGGCGCAGAGCCCGGAGGGAGGCCGTAACTACTCCCTGCCGGTGCGCAAACGCGGCTTCGAGATCTACGGGCTCGACCGCAACCGGCTGGGTGGAGGGGTGCTCGGAATCTACCTCTTCTTCGACGACCTGAACCGCATTGCGACGACGATCTACTTCCTGAACCAGGACGCTGCCACGCGCCCGTTCCAGACGATGGCGCAGTACGCGAAGCTGCGCGACCAGTTCCTCGATGCCTATACGGGCTGCATCCGCAAGAACCAGGGCGTGCCGGTACAGCCTTAGGTTTGAGGCTCATCGCGCCGCATTGCTAACGGTTGACGTTAGTAATGCGGCGCGATACTATTCTTCCATGATCCTGGGCTTCCGCGATGCGGATACAGAGCTGCTTTGGAAGACGGGGAAGAGCCGTCGCGTTCCAGCCAGCATCCGCCGCACGGCCTGGAAGAAGCTGGCGATCTTGAATGCGGCTATTGAGCTGGACAACCTGAAGATCCCGCCGGGTAATCGTCTTGAGGCCCTGACGAAAGATCGCAGGGGGCAGCATAGTATCCGCGTCAACGATCAATATCGGGTCTGTTTTCGCTGGTTCGACGGCAACGCTCACGATGTGGAGATCGTGGATTACCACTAAGGAGAACTTGGATGGCCAAAGTTTTTGCGATTCATCCCGGCGAGATTCTGCTTACGGAGTTCATGGAGCCGCTGGGGCTAAGTTCTTACCGGCTCGCCAAGGAGTTGGGCGTTCCGCTACCCCGTGTGAATGACATCGTACATGGCAAGCGCTCCATCTCGGCCGATACGGCGCTCCGCTTCGGTATCTTCTTCGGCTTGCCTGCGCAGTTCTGGCTCAACCTGCAGAACGATTACGACCTGCGACTTGCCAACACGGATGACTTGTCCAAGATCAGGCCGCATCAGGCTGCCTGATGCGGTGAGTCGGGTCTACGCAGCCGCGTCGCCCGACTCGAAGTAGAGATAGCGCCGCCAGCTCGGGTCGGCGCTGCCGATCATGCGCATGATGTGGCGCGAGGTGTGCAGCGAGAACGGGCGCGGCTCCTTTTGCAGCTTCATGTCGGTCAGCTCGTGGAGCATCTGGTTGCCCTTGCGGCGGTTGCAGTCGTGGCAGCAGGCGACGAGGTTCTCCCACGTGGAGAGGCCGCCGCGGCTGCGGGGGATGACGTGGTCCAGCGTCAACTCGCCCGCGGTGAGGACGACCGAGCAGTACTGGCAGCAGTTGCGGTCGCGCAGCAGGATATTCTTGCGCGAGAGGGCGCGGGTCTGGTGCGGGATGCGGCGGTACTCCAGCAGCCGGATGACGCTGGGCATGGCGACGTTGACGCGGGCGGCGTGCAGGATGGCTCCCTGCTGCTCCTCGGTACGGGCCACGCCTTTGAGGACCAGCACCAGCGCACGGCGCGCTCCGCAGAT
Organism: Granulicella sp. WH15; assembly: GCF_009914315.1. Taxonomy (NCBI): domain Bacteria; kingdom Pseudomonadati; phylum Acidobacteriota; class Terriglobia; order Terriglobales; family Acidobacteriaceae; genus Granulicella; species Granulicella sp. WH15. Next base: position 4,192,474 of record NZ_CP042596.1, on the reverse strand, counting down.
ATTGATGGGTTCGTAGCTGGCGTTGAGGACCAGCACGGGAGTATGCATGGCGGTCTGGCGGAAGACGCCCGCGCGGATATCAAGCTCGGTGGTGCGCTTGGAGGCCGGGCTGTTGTGGCCCGCGTGGCGGCTGCTGGTGGTTCTCTGCTTACGCGATTTGCTGGTGTGCTGTTGCTTGACCGTATGCTGCATCCGTTACATCCTCCGCTCGTGGGGTGGTGCGATTGACGGTTGTAGTTCGGCTGTCGAAACAAAGGTTGTGGTTGGCCGGATGGAGGTGTCCCAGGCGGCGGTGTCTGCGGTGTAGTCGCCGGAGTGCTGCTCTGCGCGGGCGGCCTGGGCGCGGGCTACGGTGGCGACCCACACCTTTGCGGCTCCTGCGCGGATGAGGACGCGGGAGCACTCGCGGGCGGTGGCGCCGGTGGTGAAGATGTCGTCGATGAGCAGGATTTCGCGGCCGGTGACGGCGGTTTTATCGGCGATGCGGAAGGCTCCGCGCAGGTTGCGGCGGCGGCCGACGGGGGTGAGGCTGTACTGTTCTTCGGTGTGGCGGACGCGGGTGAGAAGGTGGTGCGCTGGGGTGAGCTGCCAGTTGGGGGCGGAGCGTTTTAGCTGCCTGATTGCCGCGTCGGCGAGCAGGACGGACTGGTTGTAGCCGCGCTGGCGCTGGCGTGAGGCGAAGAGCGGTACGGCGATGACGGTGAGTTCTGTTGCTGCTTGCGGGCGCAGGGTGGAGATGGTGTTTGCGAGCACGGGGGCGAGGCGCTGCGCGATGCCGCGGACGCCCTCGTATTTCAGCAGGTGGATGAGGGTGCGGGCTTCGTCGCGGTACACCGTGTGGGCTACGGCGCGGGTGAAGTCGGGCGGCACGGCGCGGCAGGGAGTGCAGAGGAGACCTTCGGGCAACATGCCGGAGAAGCGGAGGTCTTCAAGATCGAGGGAGGAGCCGAGGGCTTCGCCGCAGCGTTGGCAGTGCTGGCCTGCCTGGGGGGCGAGGCTGTCGAAGCAGGAGTCGCAGACCGGGATGACGCCGGCCTTCAGGAGTGGGCCGCCGCAGGCGCGGCAATCCGCTGGGAGTACGGTGGTGAAGAGGTCGTGAAAGACGGTGCGGGCGATCTGCTGGGGACTTCGCAGGACGCGCGCTACGGCACGCCAGTGCGTCACTCCGCTGGCCCCGCCGGTGGAAAACCCACCAGGCGGCCCGCCGGGAGGAGCTCCGGCTGCGATTCCGAGCGCTTTGTCATTCAAGCAGTCGCTGAAGACTCACCTACACGCAGGCGCTCCAGGTCCTTCGGACCGCGCCATACGCGAAGTATAAGCCTATGTGGAGGAAAATCGCTACCGTTTTGAGCTGGCAGGCAACACGCGAAGCGTCGAAAACCGCACGAAGTGCCGCCCGCCCGGCGCTAGGGCGCTTTTTCTGTTGTTTGTCCTGCCGGACGGGCCGCCTGCGCGGAGGGCGGGCGTTTGCACGCCTCTTTACTGCTTCGCGTGGCCCTCCCGTTGGTCGGAAAGAAAAATTCTTGCTGCCGACCAACGGGAGGCCCCATGCGGATAACTCACCCATACCGCCCCGAGAACGGTACGAAGTACCCTCCCGCTGGTTGGAATGAAAGAATATGCTTGCTGCCGAGCGGTAAAAATACGTTTTCGTTTCATTTGCGGTCGATAGGAGCACCTCTACATGGCATCGTCCCCCGGTTTTCAGCCCTTTGTCCCCGCCTCGGACAATCGGCCCGAGTTCACCCTGCGCGCCCTTTTACTGGGAGCCGTCTTCGCCGTCCTCTTCGGCGCGGTGACGGTCTATGTCGGTCTGCGCGCAGGGCTTACGGTGGCGGCGTCCATTCCCATCTCGGTGCTTTCGATCTCGATCCTGCGGGCGTTCGGCAAGGCGTCCATCCTCGAAAACAATATCGTCCAGACCATCGGCAACGCGGGCCAGTCCATTGCGGCAGGAGTCATCTTCGCCCTGCCCGCGTTGATCTTTCTGGGCTTCGACCTGGAGTCGTCGCGGATCTTCGCGCTGGCGCTCTTCGGCGGCTGGCTGGGGGTGCTGTTTATGATCCCGCTTCGTCGCCAACTCATTGTCGACGAGCACGAGACGCTGATCTACCCCGAAGGCACCGCCTGCGCCGACGTCCTGATGGCGGGCGAGCGTGGCGGCTCGTTCGCGTCGAGGGTGTTTCTGGGGCTGGGGCTGGGCGCGGTGTATACGCTCTTTCAGAACGAGAATCTCTTCGGCCTGTGGCCCTCGCAGCCGGACTGGCAGCCGGACTTCGGCGCGCAGCACGTCTTGAAGGGCGCGGCGGTGCGGGCCGATTGCACGCCGGAGTACCTCGGCGTCGGCTACATCATCGGTTTGCGCGTGGCGGCGGTGATGCTGGCGGGCGGCTGCGTCTCGTGGCTGGTGGTGATGCCCGCGATCTATTTCTTCGGCTCTCACCTGACGTCTCCGCTTTATCCGGGGACGACGCTGATCGCGAACATGGGGCCTTCGGACCTTTGGAAGACGTACGTGCGGCCCATGGGTGCGGGTGCGGTGGCGGCGGCGGGGCTGATTACGCTGCTGCGCACGGCCCCGACGATCATCGGCGCGCTGAGCCAGGGGATCAAGAAGATAGGGGACAAGGCGAAGGTTGCGGCCGCGCCGACGCGCACGGCGTACGATCTGCCGATGTCGGTGGTGCTGGGCGGATCGGTGCTGCTGGTAGTGCTGATGTTTTGCTTCCTGGAGTTCCATCCGGTGCCGGGCGCGCAGGTAAGTGTGCTGGCGAATCTGGCGGCGGCGCTGCTGGTGGTGGTCTTCGGATTTCTATTTGTAACTGTTTCTGCACGTATTGTCGGCCTCGTCGGATCGAGCGCGAGCCCGGTCTCGGGCATGACGATTGCCACGCTGATGGCGACGACGGCGATCTTCCTGGTGCGAGGCTGGACGGCTCCGGCGTTTGGCGCGCTGGCCATTACGATTGGCGGCATCGTGTGCATTGCCGCGTCGAACGCGGGGGATACCTCGCAGGACCTGAAGACGGGTTACCTGATCGGTGCGACGCCGTGGAAGCAGCAGGTGGCGGTGATGGCGGGTGTGATCGTCTCGGTGTTCTCGATTGGCGCTACGCTGAACGCAATGAACAGCGCGCTGGCGTCGTTTCAGCGGCTGCCCATGCCGATTCCGTTTACCGAGAAGCTGCTGGCCGATGGAGTGCAGGAGAAGGGTAAGTTTCCTCAACAGCACTTTACCGTGATGAGTAGCTCAGGCGCGGGTAAGGAGATTATTGGTAACGGAGAAAGTTACATATTGCTGAACTCCATCGGCTCCACCACGTTGGCCGACGGCAAGTACCTGCTGAATCCCGCGACCAACCGGATCGAGATTCAGTGGACGCAGGGGATCGGCAGCGAGAAGGCTGCCGCGCCGCAGGGAAGGCTGATGGCGACCGTCATCAACGGCATCCTGACGCGCAAGCTGCCGTGGGCGCTGGTGCTGCTGGGCGTGGCGCTGGTGATCGCGGTGGAGCTGCTGGGCGTGCGCTCGCTTACTTTTGCGGTGGGGGCGTATCTCTCGATTGCGACCACGCTGGCGATCTTCGTGGGCGGGGTGATGCGCTGGATGGTGGACCGGGCGATGCTGCACCATGCGGCTAAAGAGGCGAGGCAGGTGGATACGGAGAGCGAGGTCAGCCCCGGCAGTTTGTATGCGTCGGGGCTGATCGCGGCGGGCGGCATCGTGGGGCTGCTGGGGGTTTGCATCCGGCTGGTGGAGGGCGTCTCCGAGCAGCGCGGCGGACACTGGCAGTTCTGGCGGTTTTCGGAGCAGAACCCGCTGTATCACGATGGTGTCAGCATTGTGATGTTCGGGCTGCTGGCGTTCAGCTTGTACTACTTTGCGCGGAAGCCGCTGGATAGTTAGGAGGGCGGAATGCAGATGACGTGGACGATCTTCAAGGATTCGCTGACCCTGATCGTCGCGGCGACAGCGGCGGCCTTCGGCCTGAGGACGTATGCGGCCAACGCCACCACGCGCCGCGCCGAGTTTCTCGTGGATCTGCACCGGAGCTTCTTCGTCGAGGACAAGTACAGGAAGATCCGGGAGATTCTCGACTCCGAGACGGACGAGGCAAAGCGGGAGCAGGCGCGGCTGATTCTCGATGAGCCGGAAGAGTTTATCGAGTTCCTGAATTACTTTGAGCTGGTGGCTTACCTGTGCCAGTGCAAGAATCTCCTCTTCGACGACGTGGAAGCTCTGCTGGGCTACTATTTTCGGCTGCTGATCCATCTGGAGGCGGTTCGTAAGTACATCCGCAACCGGCCGCGCAACGGGTTTGAGCACCTCGATGCGCTCCTTGGTAAGATAGAGGCGACGGGGGAGTGACCATGCCAGCCGAACTCTTTGTTTACGGAACTCTGCATCCCGAGCGAGCGCCTGAAGAGATCGCCGCCGCGGTCGGCAAGCTGCGGCCCGTGGGGCAGGGGACGATCCGGGGCAAGCTTTACGATCTGGGCGAGTTTCCCGCCGTCGTCGTCAACGGCGGCAGAGGGCAGAAGGTGTCGGGTTCGGTCTTTGCACTGCCCGACGACCCGGAGACGTTGGCCAGCCTCGATGATTACGAGGAGTTCAGCCCCTCCGATCCTACCAACAGCCTCTTCGTCCGCTCCAAGCGGATGGTGACCCTGGCTGATGGCCGTCGCCGTCTCTGCTGGGTCTATGTCTACAACAAGGAACTTCCGAAGGCCGGTTAAGCTGGCGGCTCGGCGGCGACGCACTCTTCGATGGCAGCGGGCGCGCCGGACTGGAGCTTGCTGCTGGTGACGAGGTAGACCGCGATCAGGATGGCGGTCATTCCGGCGTACTCGATGGCCACCATGCGCTCACGCAGGAAGATGGCTCCGAGGATCACTGCGACGATGGGGTTGATGTACGCGTAGGTCGAGACCTTTGCGACCGGCACGTTGTCGAGCAGGTAGACGTACGAGCTGTAGCCGACGAGCGAACCGAAGACCACCAGATACGCAACCGATAGGGCCGCCTGCATACTGAAGTGCGCCGCGCCGAAGCCGCCGCTGCGGCCCCCGAAGGCCAGCGTGAGCAGGACGTTGAAGAGGCCGCCGAAGGTCATCTCCCAGCCCGCTGCGACGAAGGGGCTGACCGGCAGGCGAGATCGGCGAGCGAGCACCGAGGCGCAGGACCAGACAAAGGCCGAGGCGATGGCGACGGTCGCGCCGATGAGCTGGCCGGAGTGGCCGTGGCGGCTCTCCCTCAAGCCTGGAATGACCAGGATGAGCAGTCCTGTGAAGCCGACGGCGATGCCCAGCCAGCCGCGTGTGCGCAGGCGCTCGCCGTTGGGCAGCACGGTTTCAAGTATCGCGACGAAGAGGGGGATGCTGGCGATGAGCAGGGAGGCGAAGCCGCTTGAGAGGAACTGTTCCGACCAGACCAGCCCGGTGTTGCCCAGGCCCAGCATCAGCACGCCGATGAGCGCGAGAATGCCGAGGTTGCGCCAGCTCTGGCGCAGGCGCAGGCCGCCGAGGGCGCAGAGTGCCAGCATCAGCGGCCCGGCGATGAGGTAGCGCGCGCTCGAGAGCACCAACGCGGGCAGTACGGCCACGCCGAAGCGGATGGCGACGAAGGTCGATCCCCAGAAGAAGTACACGCAGCCGAAGGCGATCAGGATGCGGGAGGCGTTCTGGCTCGGATTTGGGCGCTCGGGGGCGCTCGCCGAAGGCGATGATGAGGCTGTGGGGGGCACGGTGGTTCTATCCTATCGTGAGGCTGGTGAATCGGGTTCGGTCCAGTATCGTCTTATGTACATGGTTTTGTGAGGGTTGGCGTGCGGGTTGGCAGGGATTTTTTCCGGATTGGGGTTCTGGCGGCTGTGGTTGCGGTGTCGTCCTTGCTGTTAGGGGCACAGACGCCCGCGCAGCATCGCACGCGGCTCTACCTGAAGGACGGCAGCTACCAGATCGTGCTGAGTTATACCGTCGCAGGTTCGGTGGTGCGGTTTGTAAGCGCCGAGCGGGACGGCCAGACCGAGGAGATTCCGGTCGGGCTGATTGACTTTGAGGCGACCAAACGCTGGGAGCAGCAGCACTTTCCTGCCGCTAATGGAGCAGCCGCGCAAGGCCCACGAATCGACCCCGAACTGGCGCAGGAGGAGGCCGAGCGCGCCTCGCGAACGCCCGAGGTCGCGCATGATCTGCGCCTGCCCGAGCGGGAGGATCTGCTGGCGCTCGACACCTGGAGGGGCACGCCGGAGTTGGTGCCGCTGACGCAGTCCGATGGCGAGCTGAACCGGCAGACCGGGCATAACATCCTGCGCGGCATCTTGAACCCGATGGCGAGCAAGCACCAGATCGTCGTCATCAAAGGCGAGCGGTCGCAGGTGCAACTGCATGTGGACCGGCCGACGCTCTATCTGCGCGTGGGTGATCCCGCGTACGGCGGCCACGCCCTGACAGTCGATACGCACGGCTCGAATACGCAGCCGGGCAAGGGCGACGCGCCGCCCGAGGATAGCCGCTACGTGATTGTGCGGACGGATGTGCGGCAGGGTGCGCGGGTGGTGGCGAGCTTCGACACCGGCTTGTTAGGCGGAAACGGGCGGCAGGAAGATGTCGTCGAGACCAATACCGAGCTGCTGCCCGGTGGGCACTGGAGGAAGATCGTGCCTCGTGAGTCGCTGCTGATCGGGGAGTATGCTCTGATGGAGGTGCTCTCGGACCGCGAGATCAACCTCGGCGTGTGGGATTTCGGTGTCCACCCGACTGCCCCGGAAAATCGAGACGCCTTGCGCCCGGAGCCGAAGCGGGCCCCGCAACTCGAGCATCGGAGCCCAGACTAGACTCGCTGCTGGGATTCTGGCGGCTGGGTTCGGGCGTTCTCGAGTCCCGGCTGCTGCCCGCACCCTGATGGTGCGGCTTCGAGGGGTCCATCACTAGCCCCTGGCCCGCGATGGCGACGTTGTTGCGGGTGCTGTTCTTGACCGCGTACATCATGGCGTCGGCCGACTTCAGGATCGCCGGGACGGTGTTGCCGTCTTCGGGGAAGGTTGCCAGACCGAAGCTGCCGGAGACGTGCAGCGTCATGCCCATCGCCTCCAGGAAGATCGAGGCGCGCAGGCTGCGACAAAGCTCCATTGTCAGCTCGGCGCTGGCCTGCTTGTCGAGGCCCGGCATCACCACCACGAACTCGTCGCCGCCGTAGCGAAAGGCCATATTATCCGGGCCAATGACACGTCGGATCAGTCCGCCGACCTCGGCCAGCAGGCGCGTGCCGACTAGGTGGCCGTGCTCGTCGTTGACCGTCTTGAAGTAGTCGAGGTCGATGAAGAGCAGGCTGAAAGGCGTACCTTTGACCAGCACCTGCTCGTCGAGAACGGTGTAGAGGCGGCGCGCATTGAAGAGGCCGGTGGCGTCGTCGGTGATGGTCAGCTCATGGATGAGCGTGACCGAACGTGCGTTCTGAATCGCGATGGCCGCGTAGTCGCAGAGGATGCGCAGGAACGAGATGGAGTACTCGGAGAGCAGGTCCAGCTTGCTGTTGAGCAGTTGAATGACGCCGAGCGTGTTCTCGCCCGAGCGGATAGGCACGCAGGCGATGGACTGGATGTTGAGGTCGGGATGGGCGCGCGAGAAGGCCGACCAGTGCGGGTCCAGCGCGACGTCCGGCACCACCAGGGGGTTGCCCGTCTGGGCCACCCAGCCCGCGACGCCCTGGCCCATGGGTACACGCAGTCCGCGCAGCCCGTTGGCGTCCTCGCCGATGGCGATGGCGTAGTAGAGATCGTCGGCCTTGGGGTCGACCATGAGCAGCGACCAGCGCTCGGGACCGAAGAAGTTGGCCATCTTGTCCATGATGGCGAGCAGAATCTCTTCGAGTTCGAGCGAGGTGGTCAGGGTCCGTGCCACGTCGTGAAAGACGCGCAGGTGATCCATCTGCCTGCTCTCGATGACCTCGAACTGACGCCGCTCTCTCATGTTTGGGCCTGAAACATCTACTTTACGCGTTTCTTTGTTTTGTGGTCATGTCTTGTTTCATGGATGTTGCAGATGCGCAGCCGGATGGGGGTCAGCCACCGATATGGACCATGCTGCGCGATGGTTTTTCAAAGCCCGGCTCGCCGATGTGATGGCGGGCCTCTTTGTGTTGGACGATGCTACGGATGTACTCGGCTAACTCGGCGTCGGAGGCTCCGCGCGCCATGCGGCCTACCAGGTCGTGGTCGGACTGGGAGAAGAGGCAGGTGCGGATCTTGCCGTCGGAGGTAAGGCGGATGCGGCTGCAGTGACCGCAGAAGGGCCGAGAGACCGGGGCGATGATGCCGATCTCGCCCAGGCCGTCGTCGAAGGTGAAGCGACGGGCGGTCTCGCTGGCATGGTGTGGCGGCAGCTCGACCAGGGGCCGCCAGGCGCTCAGGCGGGAGACGATCTCGGCCATAGGGACGACGGTCTCGGGCTTCCAGCTACGGTCTTCCTCGAGCGGCATCCACTCGATGAAGCGGACGATGACGCCTTCGCGCCGTGAGAACTCGGCGAACTGCTCGATCTGGCCGTCGTTGAAGCCGCGAAGGAGGACGCAGTTGACCTTGACCGGGCCGAGGCCCGCGGCGGATGCGGCGCGGATGCCCGCGAGCACCTTGTCGAAGCTGCGCGGAACGCGGGTGATGGCGGTGAAGGTCTCGGGATCGACCGCGTCCATGCTGACGGTGATGCGGCTGAGGCCAGCGGCCTTGAGCGGCGCGGTGAGATCGGCGAGCAGGTGGCCGTTGGTGGTCAGGGCCAGGTCTAAGGGCTTACCTGCCAGTGTCGGAGTGCCGTCGGGGAGGTAGGATGTGCGCAGGGCGGAGAGGTCTTGCACCATCTCGATGAGGCCAGCCCGCAGCAGAGGCTCGCCGCCGGTCAGGCGAACCTTCTCGATCCCCAGCGAGACGAAGATCCGAATCATGCGCTCGTAGTCCGAGATGGCCAGCTCGCTGTACTGGGCTCCCTCGTTGCCGGTGCGGCAGTAGACGCAGCGGTAGTTGCAGCGGTCGGTGACGGAGACTCGCAGATCGGTGATCGCGCGGCCGAAGCTGTCGCGCAGCCGTTTTTCGGGAGACTGGGAGCGGCTCTGGTCCGGGCTTCGATCTGGACTTCGATCTAGGGCTGCGAGTGTCATGAATGTTTAGTCTAGTTCGGCTCCCGATCGGACGTCTTTGTATTGGATGCCGGGACGACGTACGAGGTTCCCGGGGAGGAGGGATGCCTCCCATGTGGGTACTGCATGTTTGACGAAGGAGAAGGCCTACTCGGTACAGCTCTGTTGATGGGTCTTTTACTGCTTCGCGTGCTCGCTCCGTTGGTCAGTCAGCTCGGGGCGGACCTCCTTGGCTCCGGTGGCCCACAGGCTGGGGTCGATGTCGGGGAAGATGCCGTCGCGCAGGTTGATGGCCGCCAGCCGCGTCCGCTGGTGCTCGTTCAGCTCGCCGGTTGCTTCATACGCCTGCCACATCTGCTTCATCTCGACGAACTGATCGTTGTGCGTCAGGAAACGCAGCTCGGCGTAGTCGCGTGCCGCGCCTGTGGTGATGAGGAACTGCCAATCGGAGGACTCGAGCAGCAGCAGCTCGCGGCAGAGCTGCTGCACGATCTGGGTGCCTAGAGCCGTCTCGCGCCACTTGCCCGCCGTGCAGACCTCGCGGGTGTACAGCTCAGCCGGGTAGATGTGGGTGTAGGTCCAACTGGTCTCGGAGTTCATCCAGACCTGGTTGTTGCCCTCGGCTCCCCACGATCCCTCGTGCATCGCGATGAACCCGGCGCGGGGGTAGCGGGCCAGATAGTCGGAGCAGCTAATCAGCTCGATGCCGGTAGGGTAGTCGTGCAGCGTGCGGGCCACGGCCTCCAGCCAGAGCGGTCCTTCGAACCACCAGTGGCCGAAAAGCTCGGCGTCGAAGGGCGCGCAGAGGATGGGCGGGATGGCGTCGGCCAGTCCCGGCGCCAGCGCCTGGTGGACGAGGTGGACGAAGTGCGAGGCGTGGCTCTGGACCTTGGCGGCGGCCTCCTGCGGGTAGTACGGTTGCTTGTCGCCCATGTCTACCTTGGAGCCGGTGACGCGCCAGTAGCGGTGCCCGCCGGGCCAGCGCTTCTTGTGGAAGTCCACGTAGTCGCCGTCGCCGGGGTAGCCGGTGTCGCCCGACCAGACCTGCACGCCTGTGCGCGGGTCGCGCGGGAAGACGGTAGAGGCGAAGGAGCGGCCTTCGGAGCCGCCGTAGGGTCCGTCGACGTAGTAGGGCTGGTAGAGGTGGCGGTAGTCGCGGTGCGTCATCGCCTCGATCAGCTCGTCGGTGGGCACGGAGCCGTTGCGCAGCTCGTACGGCGAGGGCGTGCGGGCGGACTCCTCGACCAGATGAGTGTCCACGAAGAAGTAGTCGAGGGAGGACTCGGAGAGCGCCTGTTCGACGCCGATGCGGTCGAAGCCTGGAGGCGTGGGCGAGCCGTCAGCGTTGGCGACGGGGTAGTTCCAGAAGCCGGAGGGCCGGTAGCCGCACTCGGGCACCCAGATGCCTTTGGGGTGCTCGCCGATGTGGCGGATGTGCGTGGCGATGGCGGTGCGGATCTGCGCGCGGACGCTCTCGTCGGTGCCCAGCAGCGGCAGGTAGCCGTGGGTGGCGGCGCAGGTGATGATCTCGATGAGGCCGGCCTGGTGGAAGTGTTTGAAGCCCGCGATGATGTTGCCGTTAAGCGCCTGGAAGTCGGCCAGGGCGTCGGAGAAGAACTTGTGCCAGAAGCGGGCGGTCTCGGCGTAGTGGGTCTCGCCGGACTGGGCGAAGAAGGCCTCGTCTTCGCGGGCGGCGACGATCTTGCGCATCACGTAGTTGGGGAACTCGGCGATGAAAACGGGGTGCGAGAGCTGCTCCATCAGGATGGGCGAGAGGTTCAGGTTGCAGCGGAGGCCGATGCCGTCTTTTTCCAAGCGGCCGAGGACGCGGAGCAAGGGCAGGTAGGTCTCGGCGGCGGCTTCGTGGAGCCACTCCATGCCGTGGGGCCAGGTGCCGTGGTTGACGACGTACGGCAGGTGCGCGTGCAGCGTGAAGGTCAGGAAACCGGACGCTTTGGGTGTGCCCTTCATCAAGCGAGTACCTCAGAACAGTGTCTGTTAGATGGAGCTTGAGAGACCTGAGTTGCAGGATAACGCGCGGTACTTCGTACCGTTCTCGGGGCAGTATGGGTAAGTTACCAGCATGGGGCCTCCCGTTGGTCGGCAGCGAGAATATTTATTTCCGACCAACGGGAGGACCATGCGAAGCAGTAAGAAGGCGTGTAAACGCCCGCTCCGCGCGCAGCGGGCCCGTCCGGCAGGACGTCTTTCTTCTTTTACAGAAGCAATGTGAACCCCATGTCTCGAGCTTGAGACATGGGGTTCAATCCGAGGCTACTCAGGAAGGTTGCGGCGGTGGTCGCCGTCATCGTGGCCGCCGCCAAGCTGCACCCGAACCGTGAGCGGCGTGGTGGTGCGGAAGCGGACGATCGACTCCGAGGGGATCTGCACCTGCTCGCCGCGCGTGATGGCGTTCGAGCCTGCGCCCACGCCGCCGCCCGCCGCCGCGCCGATGGCGGCTCCCTTGCCGCCGCCGAAGATGCCGCCGAGGATCGCTCCGCCCACGGCTCCGATTCCGGCTTTGGTGGCGGTGTTCTTGCCGCGGCCCTTGCCCTCGACGGTGTAGGGCTCGGTCGAGACGGACATGCGCCGGACGCTCGCGAGCGACACGGTGAGCAGCGAGCTGCCCTTGAAGTGCGCGGCCTCCTGCACGGCGTCGACGCGGCCGGAGACGGGTGCGCCCTGCGGGATCGCGACAATGCCGTCGACGACGATGTCGGAGGCGACGACGCCCGAGAAGGCGTCGCCCTGCTGGGTGGTCGCGCTATCCAGTGTTTGCGTGATGCGGATGGGGATGGTGGTTCCGGCGGTGAGCGTCACGTTCTTGAAGGTGGGTTGGGGCGGCGGAGGCGGCGGTGGAGCTGCCACCACTGGAGCAACTGGCGGTGGAGGCGGGATGGCCGCGCTGCGCTCGATGGGGGCGGGCCTCGGCTTTGGCTCCGGAGCTGGGCGAACCGGTGTCTTCACCGCGGCGGAGGGCTTGACGGGGACCGGCTTCGGGGCTGGCACCGGCACCGGCGCGGGGGGAGGAGTCGCGGCGGCTGCGGCGGGCTGTATCGTCAGGTTGTTCACCACGGTCTTGATTCCGGCCACGGCGGAGGCATCGCGTATTGCCAACTGGCGCTGCGCGTCATTGTTGACGCTGCCGCTCAGGATGGCGATGCCGGATTGCACGCTGGACTGGATGGGAAGTCCGGCGAGCGAGGTGTCGGCGGCCAGTTGGCTCTGCACGCTGGCTGCGAGGGCGTTATCGTCGGCGGGGGCGGGTTTGGCTTTGCAGCCTGCGAGGCCAAGCAGAAGTGTTGCGCCCAGCACGCCCGTCAGGAGTGCGGTCGCGGGTGAGGCCAGAAGTCTCTCAAGTTTGAACATCGGCGTTCCTCTCGTTCTTGCTGGTTTGTGGCAGTCTTGAATTGATAATGATAAGACGCCCGCCGACTGCGTCCGGGTGGATTTAAAGAGCTTTATTCTGAATGTTCCTATATCGGATACGGGGTTGGGTTAGGCTGGTCTGGCGAGGCGGCCTCCGCCTGCGCAGGCAACAGGGCAGGATGGTTCGGGCATCTGTGCAGGATAGGCAAGAAGCTCGCCGGACGGGATCGCCCGGGTGGGGCTGTTACGGCGGCAGATCGAGAGTGGAGCATCCGGACCGAATGGGATGCGTCCAATACAGGCAGGTTGAGCGCCTTCAGATATGATGTGTTCCACAGGAGAGTGGCATGAGTGATAACAACGGTTCGAGCGGACTCGGTTGGTTTCTGGCAGGTCTGGGATTGGGCGCGCTGGTAGGCGTCCTGTATGCGCCGAAGTCGGGCAAGGAGACGCGCGAGGACATTGTGGCCAGCGCGCTGGATGCCAAGGAGCGGGCGGCGGTGCTCGCACAGCAGGGCGTCGAGAAGGCTAATGCCTATGCCGAGCAGGGCAGGCAGGCTGCTGCGGAGTACGTCGACCGCGGCAAGGAGTACTACGAGAAGGGCCGCACCCAGTGGAGCCAGTACGTCGAAAAGGGCAAGGGGCTGGTGCAGGGGCAGCAGGAGGCCGTGCAGGCTGCGATCGACGCCGGTAAGGAAGCTTACGTGGCCAAGACGTCGGAGACGCCTGCGTAGCTTGCAGGGGTAGAAGTGCTCGGCAGGGTTCCAAGATAGGACACGAAGGGGGCGGCCGCTGGGTTCGCCCTTTTTGTGTGTTTCTTTTGTGTGTCTTCGCGGCTTAGTGCGAGTAGGCTGGTCCATGACAGGAGATGGCAGCGATGAATCTTTCAGGTGTGCTTTATCCCGCGCTCCATGCGCCCCGCGTGTCCGGTGCGCTAGCCCTTTGGCAGGCAGATTCGATCAACTCCGGCAACTCCAGGCTGCTGATGCTGTTCGTCGGGATCGCGGCGCTGGCGCTCTCGGCGCAGGCGCTTGCCTTCATCCTGATGGCGGTGGGCGCGGCCCGGACGCGGACGCGGATCACGGCCATCTTCGAAGAGGTGCGGACGAAGGCGCTGCCGGTGCTCGAGAAATCGCAGGGGATGCTGGAGGAGCTGGCTCCGAAGTTCAAGGAGATTACCGAGAACGCGCACCACATCTCGACCGTGATGCGGGACAAGGTGGACGAGTTCGAGCCGACGCTGGCCAGCGCGAATGTCACGTTGCGCGATGCTAACGAGACCCTGCGCGATGCGAATGTGAAGACACGGGCGCAGGTGGCTCGCGTGGACGGCATGGTAACCAGCGTACTGAACGCCACGGCGGAGATTGCGGGGACGATTCACCACGGGATTCGCGGGCCTGTGCGGGAGGTTGCGGGGCTGGTGAGCGGCTTGAGGGCTGGGCTGGATACGTTGATCGGCCGGATGCAGCATCTGCGCTCGGGCGTGGCTTCGTCGCGGGCTGTTCGGGTGGAGACCACGGCTCCTGTCACCGATATGCGTGACGTGGAGTTTGCGCCGGTGGTTGCGGATCACCACGAGCCGAAGGTGTAAAAAGGCTTTTCACGCGAAGCGTCCAGTACCGCACGAAGTGCCGCCTGCCCGGCGTCAGGGCGCACTTGTCGTTGTCTCTCAACAAAGACAAAAGCAGAAGCAGATTCCTCCGCTTCGCTCCTGAATGACAACCAAAAGAACAAGCAACAACGCCCTGACGCCGGGCGGGCGGCACTTCGTGCGGTTCTCGACGCTTCGCGTGAAAGAGCTTGCTAGATGATCCAGCCGCCGCCGACGACTTCATCTTCCTGGTAGAAGATCGCGGCCTGTCCCGGCGTAATCGCGCGCTGCGGCTCGTCAAAGATGGCCTGTGCGGTGGGCTGGCCGTCGGCTCCAAGCGGGCCGGGCATCAGGGTCGCGGGCTGCGGCACATGGCGATGCCGAATCTTGGCCAGCACGCGGATCGGCTCCGTCAGCTCGGGGATCGAGATCCAGTTCAGCCGGTCGGCGCGCAGCTCCCGCGACATCAGCTCCTCGTCCGTCCCCACCGTCACCTGGTGCGAGTCGGGGTGGATATTCAGCACGTAGAGCGGGTTCGCGCTGGTCAGGCCGAGGCCCTTGCGCTGGCCGACCGTGAAGCTGTGGATGCCGCCGTGGCGGCCGATCACCTCGCCGCTGGTGCTGACCAGCTCGCCCGAGCTGTCGGGCATCTCCTCGCCCTGCTCGTCGAGGTAGGCGCGCAGGAAGGTCTGGTAGTCGCCGCCGGGGATGAAGCAGATCTCCTGCGAGTCGGGCTTGGCCGCGACGTCCAGCCCGGCCTCCGAGGCCATCACGCGCACGGCGGGTTTCTGCATCTCGCCCAGTGGAAAGAGCGTGTGGGCGAGCTGGTGCTGGGTCAGGCCGAAGAGGAAGTAGGTCTGGTCCTTGGCGTGGTCGGCGGGGCGCGAGAGAATCCAGCGGCCGCGGGCCTCGTCGAAGTGGTTGCGCGCGTAGTGGCCGGTGGCGATGCGGTCCGCGCCGATCTGCTGCGCGGTCAGCAGGAGCTGGTCGAACTTGAGGTGGTTGTTGCAGAGCGTGCAGGGGATGGGCGTGCGCCCGGCCAGGTACTCGCTGACGAAGGGCTTGACGACATCTGCCTCGAAGCGGGCTTGCTGGTTGACGAGGTAGTACGGGATTCCGAGCTGCTCAGCCACGCGCCGCGCGTCGTAGACGTCGTCGATGGAGCAGCAGCGGCCCTGGACGGACTCAGGCATCCCCTCGTGCCCGGCGAGGCGGCGCTGGTTCCAGAGCTGAAGCGTCAGGCCGACGAGGGGGTGGCCCTGCGTGCGCAGCAACGCCGCGACGGCGGAGGAGTCGACTCCTCCGGACATGGCGACGGCGATGGTTTCGGGCGCGGACATAACTTTCTTAATGATACCCTGTTGCCCGTTCTCCCTATTTACTCAGCTCCACGGAGAGCATCTGGCCTGCGACTCTGGGGTCAGTGACCTCGCCGTACTCGATTTTGCCCTTGAGGCCCTCGATGCCGGTGCAGGGCAGCAGGTCCTTGGTGGGGTTGAAGTTCGCGGTGGTGAAGGTGAGCTTGAAGTAGTTGTTGGTGTAGAGCGAGATGGGCTTGCCGGGGCGGTCGAGCGTAAGCGTGAGTACAGTGGGGTAGATGCACCTGACCTGCCGGATGACGCCCGAGACGGTATGGTGCGGGCCGGTCGGGGCTCCGGTGGGGAAGGCGGGAGCTTGTGTGGACGGCTGCGTGGTCCGGTTGTCCACGACGGTGATCGAGGTGACCGTGCCAACGGTTTTGTCACCTGTGGAAGGCGCGGGAGCAGCATGTTTCGTCGTGGCTTGGTAGCTCTCGATCTCCGCGATCCGGCGCTCCAGCAAGCCGGTCTCCTCTATGCTCTTGGCCAGCTTACGGCTGGCGTCGAGAACCTGCAGGGCAGAGGTAAACTGCTGGTCTTCCATCAGGACGTTCGCGCTATCGAGACGATAGGAGAGGTTCTCCGGTTCGAGCTGGACGGCCATCAGGCTGAGGGTGTGAGCCTCGGTCAGCTTCTCGTGGCGGGATGCGTAGAACTGGGCCAGGGCATCGTAGGCCGGGGCAAACTTCGGGTTCAGCCGGATGGAGGCACGGAGGCTCTGCTCGATGGCGTCGTCGTGGTCTCGCTCGCCGTCTTGCAGACTCATGGCGGCGAAGTAGAAGTGTGCGAGGTAGCTCTGGGAGTCGAGCTGGACGGCCTCGCTGTACCACTTCTTTGCGGCGGGAATGTCGTGGTCGCGCAGCTTCAGCGCGCCCATTGTCTCGTGGGCGAGCGCGTTGTTCGGTTCGGCTTGCAGGACGGTCGCGAGCAGCGCCTCTGCATCCTTGGTGCGCTGCACATCCAGCAGAACCCCGGCGCGCACGGCATTGGCCTGTGACTCAGAGACGGGATGCACCACGAAGGTCGCCTCATTGAAGGGCACCGGAGCAAGCAACTGGAACTCCTGGAAGTTGGACTGCTGAACGTAGAAGTCGAGCGCCTGTTGCAGCTTCTTCAGGTCTCCGAAGGCGTGCTGGGCCGCAGTGACGGGGTCCTCGTGCTTCAGTAAGAACTGCGCGTAGTCCTGCAGACGGCTGGTCTTGTTTTGAAAGTCTGTGATCTCCAGGTAGTGCGTCAGAGCCCAGGACTCGGAGTAGAAGACGGAGCCTTTCTGCTCGTCGTGGTAGTACGGCGAGTTGTGATCCACCTGCAGCAGCGTGGTGAGCGGCAGCAGGCGGTTCTGCCGAAGATAAAGGATGTCGTTGGGGCTGGGCTCGCCGAGACGCACGTCTTTCTCCTGCAAACGGGCGTTCTGGTAGAACTCGGCCAGACCTTCATTGAGCCAGAGCGGAAGCCACGTTTCGGCTTTGCGGAGCATGTAGTGGGTGTACTCGTGATATACGGTGGCGAAGGGGTGTTCGCCCTCGGCGTCCAGCCGCAGCAGGATGTAGTTCTTGTCCTGTGAGCGCAGGAAGAGGCCGGCGAGGTCGAGTTGGTTCTTCGCCAGATAGGCCTCGGGCTCGAGCGTGCGGAAGCTCTTTTTGTCCTTCAGGGCGATGACCATGATGGGAGAGCCGATGTCGTCGCTGGCCGTGGGCATCAGGATGTGGAAGACGGCGCGCATCCGCTCGAACTGCGATGCGATGCGGCGGCCGTCCTTCTCGCTGGAGTTGGTGAGGACGGTGAAGTGAGGGCTCTTGACTTCGATCCAGTGAGGAGCGGAGTCCGCGGAGGCAGTAACGGCCGACAGCACAAGGAGGAGGCCGACAAAATGTTTCAGCATGATTCTTTTGAGAGTAAGCGAAGAGAAATCGTTGGGGAAGTTAAGGTTTGGGTTCCGAGCGCTGCATCAGCTCGATCAGGTAGTCCTTCCAGATGGCGGCCTGGGTGTGGGTGCCGTGGCCCCGTGTGGCGTCGGTGATAGGCAGCAGTATGAAGCGGGCCTGCGGCATACGCTTCACCATCTTGTCCGCCAGGCCCAGCTCGGGTGGGTTGATGAAGTCGTCGGCCGAGTTGATCCAGAGCAGCGGCACCGTGATGCGCTCGAGGTTCTTGCTGGGATCGTAGTTGCGGCTGGCGTTCATGTAGAAGAGCAGGTTGTTGGCGTCGGTCGAGGCCATGGTGCGCTTCAGGTAGTCGTCGACCCACTTTTCGGCCAGCGCACGGGTGCCTTCGTGCTCCTGCATCTGCAACGCGCTCGAGCCCATGATGAGCAGCATCTCGTTGGCAGTGCGGAGCCCTTGCACGGGCTGGGTCTTGTACTCGCCGCCCATCCACGCCGGGTCTTGCCGGATGGCCTCGATGGCCATGTAGCGCGTCATGCGGTTGCGGCCCGCCAGCTCCACCGCCTGGCAGGCGAAGGGCGCGAGCGCGTCGGAGAAGCCGGGGTAGGTCTCGCCCCAGACGAAGGTCTGCATACAGCCCATCGAGGTGCCGAGGATCAGGCGCAGGTGATCGACCTTTAGGTCATCGAGCATCATCCGCTGGCTGCGCACCATGTCGTCGTAGTCGTAGGCGGGGAAGTGCGCGTGCAGGCCGTCGGAGGGCTTGGAGCTTTGGCCGTGGCCGATGTCGTCGGGCAGGATGAGGAAGTATTTGGCGATGTCGAGCGGCTGGCCGGGGCCGAAGAGGATGTTCGAGAATACAGGGTTCAGCAGGGAGGTGGCGCTGCCGCCGGTGCCGTGCAGCAGCAGGACGGCGTTGTCGGTGTGGCCCGCGGCGTTGCGGTGCGGTGTGCCCAGCGTGAGGTAGTGGAGCTTGAGCTGAGGCAGCGTCTCGCCGGTGCCGAAGCGGAAGTTCGGCAGGAGGGTGACGTGGTCGGCGGTAGGCCATGCTGTTGGCTTGGTTTGGGCTGATGCGGCTGCGCCGAACAGAGATGTAGTCAACAATAGAAGATGGGCGGCACGCTTCAGCATGAGTTCAACCTCGGGTGGGATTGGTTCGAGAGTAAGTGCCGATACGGTTTGGTGCAATAGGAAAGGCGTGAAGCGATGGCTTCACGCCTTTCCTATTTGCAACGGTGAGAGTTACTTTTTGGGTGTGGTCAGGGGCTTGGTGATCTCGTCGAGATAGTCCGGCGTGCCGTCGACCCGAACCAGCGAGGGATAACGCTCGCCGTCGTGATAGTCGATATCGACTGAGAACACACTCGACTCCTGCTGGACGATCAGGTGGATCGGAGCTGCGTCCGTCTTGGCTTTTACGATGGCGGCGTGAAGCTGCTCACCCGAGAAGATGCGGCCATTGACCGCGATGATCTTCTCTCCCGGCGAGAGCTTGGCCTTGTCGGCGGGGCCGCTCCAGCGGATGTCGCCGAGCTGTCCGTCCGGCGTCACGCGCAGGCCGAGCGAGTACCAGACGTTGATGCCCGCGCCGCGCCGGCTGTTGGCCGCGGCCAGCGTCTTCTCGCCCTTGCTGGGGTGGTCGAGGTAGACCAGCTTGTAGCCGCCCTGCTCGATGCCCGCGAGGTCGGCCCTGGGGTTGATGTTGTTGATCCGATCCTTGAGGAAGGTGAGCCAGTCGTACTTCACTACCTGGTTCAGGTCGTCGGCGATCTCCGGCAGCTCATAGCCGACGATCAGCGGCCCGGTGTTGCCGCCCTTGCCGAGGAAAATCTTCTCGAAGTCGTTCAGCGACTTCTTATCGTCGGTCAGCTTGCGGATGAGGGTATCGGCGTCGAGCCAGAGCAGCTCGCCCTCCTGGTAGTAGTCCTGCCCGCGCCGCCAGTTGACCCAGTACTGGTAGCCGCCGCGGATGAGGCTGCCCGCGACGCCGGTGTCCTCTGTGGTGCGCCACTCGCGGCCCGGCTTGTTGTCGAGCTGCGCGGCGGAGAGGGCCAGCAGGTCGCGGTACTGCTCGGCGTTTTTAAGCCCGGCGCGCGCGGCCAGCACGTTGCCCAGGTACTGCGTCATGCCCTCGTAGACCCAGAGCAGATCGCCCTGCTGCGGCGTGGCGAAGTCGGGCTGGTAGAGCCGCGCGGGGCGGCGATACTTGCCGTTCCAGGAGTGCGTGAACTCGTGCGCGAGCAGGTCTGCATCGCCGAGCTGGTGGGCGTCATCGGAGAAAGATTTCTCGTTGACGCCGTTGTCGGACGACTGGCCGTGCTCCAGACCTTCGCCGCCTGCGAGGTCGGAGAGTGTCAGGATGAAGTGGTAGGCGTTGTAGTGGTGCGAGGCGTAGTCGGCGTCGGCCTCGCGGACGAGGTTGGCCACCTCGGCCAGCACCTCGGGCCGCATCTGCGCGTCCTCGGGCTCGTCGGCGGCGACGTCGAGGAAGTGCTTGGGCGAGATCTCGGGTGCCAGGGGGAACTCGTGGAAGTAGCGCCCGGTCAGGACGGGCGAGTCTTCGAGCTGCTCGACGTTGGTGACGGCGTACTTGGTGGTCACGGCGTCGGCGGGGGGCACGTGCGCGGCTTCATCGATGCCGGTGACGGGCGGCGTGGGGACGGTGCCGATCGGCGTCAGCGCGGTGCCGGTGCCCCAGCCCGCGGGCACGGTGACCGACGGCTGAATGGCGATGTTCTTGACCGGGATGTTGGCCGGGTAGAGCATGAGCTGCTCCCACTCGAGCACGGCCATCTTGCTGGTGACGCGGCCGGTCATGATGCAGTCGAGGTGGGCGTGCAGGGTGGTGACGCCCTTGGGGATGACGACGTGGAACTCGGAGAGCTTTACGTCGTCGCGGCGCCAGGCGAGGCGCTGGCCGTTGGCCGTGAAGACCACGCCGGTGATCTCCGGCAGCGGGCCGTTCGGCGCGTGGTTGCCGGGGATCCAGACCGGGGTGGTGAAGGTCGCGGGACCGGCCTGTACGGGGAGGTCGATCTCGGCGTGGTAGAGGTGGCGCGCGCCCTCGGTCAGGTCGGCTGTGATCTGGATGGGCGTTTGGTTCTGGGCCAGCGCCGTGACGCTGAAGAGCACGGACGCAAAGAGGGCGGGAAGAACTTTCGACATAATTGGGGTAACCCTCTAAAAGATTAAAAGCGTCCTAACGCCGGACGGGCGGCACTTCGTGCGGTTCTCGGGGCGATATGGACGGGACGATCTTCTTTGGTCCTCCCGCTGGTCGGAAGTGGGAGGACCAGGTGCTTTACAGCGGCGGCAGAACGGCCTCGATGGCCTGCACCAGGATCGGATCGGTGGGCAGCGTCTCGGGCGAGAACCGTCCGACGACCTCGCCCTTGCGGTTGACCAGAAACTTCTCGAAGTTCCAGGTCAGCTCGGGAGCCTCGTTCACCGCGATCCCGTGGCCGCGCAGCTTGTCCTTGAAGCCGGGGTCGGCGGTCTTGGCCTCGGGCTGGGCCGCGATCAGCTCTGCATAGAGCGGAGCCTTCTCCGGGCCGGTCACGACGGACTTCTCGAACATGGGGAAGCTGACGCCGAAGCTGCCGGTGCAGAACTGCTGAATCTCCTCGTTGGTCCCCGGCTCCTGCCCGGCAAAGTCATTAGCCGGGAAGCCGAGCACCTCGAAGCCGCAGTGCTTGTAGGTGCTGTACAGCTTTTCGAGGCCCTCGTACTGGGGCGTCAGGCCGCACTTGGAGGCGGTGTTCACAATCAGCAGGGCACGGCCCTTGTAGGGCTCGAGCGTGGTCGATTCGCCGGCGATCGTCTTCAACGGAACTTCGAAAAGGCTTGGCATAGGGATAATTTTAGACCCATCCGGAGCCGATCCGGGTTTGGGAAATGAATCAAGTTCACGAAAAAACAAGCGAATCCTGATGGACAAGGCTGTACTATCAGTACCGACATGGCAATTCAAGACGTTGTTTTTGGTAAGCCTCTTGCCTCCACGGAAGAGCGCGCGGAGCACATCGGGGTAGCGGCGGGAATTCCGATCTTTGGACTCGATGCACTCACTAGCGCGGCGTATGGGCCCGAGGCGGCCCTGGCCCTCCTTATTCCCCTTGGCGTTTATGGCGTTCAGTACATCGTTCCCATCATCAGCGCCATCCTCATCCTGCTGGTTATCGTCTTCTTCAGCTATCGCCAGACCATTGCGGCCTATCCCGGCGGCGGCGGCTCCTACACGGTGGCGACCGAGAATCTGGGCGTCGGGGCAGGCCTGCTGGCCGCCGCCGCGCTGATGATCGACTACATCCTGACCGCAGCCGTGGGCATCTCGGCCGGAGTCACCGCGTTGACTTCCGCCGTGCCCGGCTTGCAGCCGCATACGCTGCTGATCTGCCTCATCATCCTGACGATCCTCGCCGTCATCAATATGCGCGGCGTCAAGGACACGGGCACCGCATTCATCGCGCCCACTTTCCTCTTCATCTCGACGCTGCTGATCGTCATCGGCGTCGGTGTCTATAAGGCCGTCTCCACCGGCGGGCACCCGATCCCGGTGGGCGTGATGCCGCCCGCGCTGCCGCAGACGGTCAAGTACCTCGGTATCTGGATGCTGATGAAGGCGTTTTCTAGCGGGTGCGCCGCCATGACCGGGGTCGAGGCTGTCTCGAACGGCGTGATGGCCTTCGGCGAGCCCCGCGCCAAGCGGGCGCAGATCACGCTCTCGATCATCGTCTGCATCCTCATTGTGCTGCTCTTCGGCACCGCTTGGCTGGCCAAGTCTTACGGCATTATGGCGATGAACCCGGACGAGACTGGCTACCAGAGCCTGCTCAGCCTGCTGGTCGCCGCCGTCATGGGCCGCGGCTGGTTCTACTTCACCACGATGGGTTCGGTGCTGCTGGCGCTCTCGCTCAGCGCCAACACCGCCTTCGCCGACTTCCCCCGGCTCACCCGCGCCATTGCGATGCACGACTACCTGCCTCACGTCTTCATCCTGCGTGGCCGTCGTCTGCTCTTCTCGCATGGCATCTACGCTCTCACCGGCCTTACGGCCATCATCCTGATCCTCTTCAAGGGAGTCACCGACCGGCTGATCCCGCTCTACGCCATCGGAGCTTTTCTGGCCTTTACGCTCTCGCAAGCCGGTATGGTCATTCACTGGCAGAAGAGCGAGTCGCACAAGGGCCGCGCGTGGCATATGTTCGTCAACGGCATCGGAGCCTTCGCTACAGGCTGCACGTTGCTGGTGGTGCTGGCGTCGAAGTTCATGGCCGGAGCCTGGGTGACCGCGCTGCTGGTGCCCATCCTGATCCTCATCATGCTGGGCGTTAAGAGCCACTACAAGCGCATTAACAACGAGATGAGGGATATGGCCCCGGTCAGCCTCGATAACCTCGAGCAGCCGATCGTCGTCATCCCTATGGCCAGTTGGAGCCGCATCACCGAGAAGGCGCTCCGGTTTGGGATTCTGCTCTCGAAGGATCTGAAGATCGTCCACGTGCACTCGGAGGAGGAGGAGCACGGCATCGAGGAGGAGTGGGACTCCAAGATTCTGGCGCCGATCCGCGCGAAGGGGATGGCCGAGCCGGAACTGGTGACGATCCCGTCGAACTTCCGGTTCATCATTACGCCGCTGATGGACTACATCCTGAAGATCGAGAGCGAGAACCCCGGACGCAAGGTGGCGGTGCTGTTGCCGGAGCTGGTCGTCCGGCACTGGTGGGAGAATGCGCTGCATAATCAGCGGGTTCAGGTGCTCAAGCTGCTGCTGCTGGTACGCGGCAACCAGCGGATTGTTGTGGTGAATATTCCCTGGTATCTGTAGGGGCGGAAGAAAACCTCCCGCTGCCGACCAGCGGGAGGCCCTCAGAAGATTACTCACCCATACCGCCCCGACAACCGCACGAAGTGCCGGCCGCCCGGCGTTAGGGCATCTTTAGGATTTAAAAACGTCGGCCAGCAGGGTGTAAGACCGTAGCCGAGCCGCATGGTCGTGGATGATGCTGTTCACGACCAGCTCTCCGATCCCCAGCGAGTTGGCCATCTCGGTTAGCCCTGCACGGACGACATCCGGCGTGCCGATAAAGTACCGCGGAAACTCGCCGGGCTCCTCCGGCAGTGACCCATATCCTGCCAGCTCACGAAGCGCGTCGTCGACCGAGGCCACTGGGCTGCGGTCTCCCTGCCGGATGCGGAGCTGCAACAGGCGAACGCTGGAGGCGAGGCGCTCGGCCTCAGCCTGCGTCTCGGCGCAGATGACCCCGACCGCCACCATAGCCTCGGGCTGCGTCCGCGTATGTTCCTCCAGCTCCCTGTTGATGCGGAACTCCTGCTGGTAGCGTGTGATCGCCATCCGCGTGGGCTCGGGCGAGAAGAAGTGCGCGAAGGCGTAGGGCAGGCCGAACTCGGCCGCCGCCGACCCCGACCAGAGGCTTGAGCCGAGCAGCCAGACGTCCGGCGAGCCGGGCATCTGGGGCGAAAGCCTGATGCGCGAGAACGGGTGCTCGGGCGGGAAGCCGTGGTGCAGAAACGCCAGCAGCTCGCTCAGTTGGGCGGGGAAGTCGTCCACCGCCGGTCCCGTGCGGGTGCGGCGCAGGGCGTTCGATTCGAGCGGACCGCCTCCGGGGGCACGGCCGATGCCGAGGTCTACGCGGCCGGGGTACAGGGTGTGCAGGGTTTCGAAGCTCTCGGCGACCTTCATGGGCGCGTAGTGCGGCAGCATGATGCCGCCCGAGCCGATGCGGATGGTCGAGGTCTCACCGCCGATGCGCGCCAGCACGATCTCCGGCGCGGAGCAGGCCAGAGTCTCCATGGCGTGGTGCTCCGACATCCAGAACCGGCGGAAGCCGAGCGATTCCACATGCTGCGCCAGCGAGATGGAGTTGGCCAAGGCCTGCGCCGGGGTAGACCCGGAGGGCACCGGCGACTGATCGAGGACGGAGAGGCGAAGTGCGGGAGAGTCGCTCACAGGTATTGGATGTTCTCCGCGGCAAAGAGACGCATGGCTAGACGGTGGTCAGGATGCGGCTGGCAGCCCATGTTGGGGAGAGAGTGCGCAGGCGGGCGACGGCCTCGGGAACTAGGGACAGGGCGAAGTCCACGTCCTCGGCGGTCGAGAGGCGCGAGAGGGAGAAGCGTACGCTGGCCCGTGCCCTAGCCGGCGAGAGGCCCATTGCCGTCAGTACGTGGGATGGCTCGGTCGCGCCGGACTGGCAGGCGCTGCCGCCTGAGACCGACAGGCCCTTCAGGTCGAGTGCGATCACCAGCGCCTCGGCCTCGACGTGGTCGAAGTAGAGGTTGGACGTGTTGGCGGTGCGGTCGGTACCCTGGCCGTTTACGCCCGATTCGGGAACTGCGCGGAGGATGCCTTGCTCCAAACGATCGCGCAATGCAGTCAATTCGGCTGGGCCGTCGTCGAGCAGCCAGCCGCGTGCCAGCTCGGCTGCGCGTCCTAGAGCCACGATGCCGGGGAGATTCTCCGTGCCTGCACGTCGCTGTCGCTCGTGGGTGCCGCCGTGGAAGAGCGGCGACAGGCGTACGCTGCGGCGCACGAAGAGCACGCCCGTTCCCTGCGGCGCGTACATCTTGTGGCCAGCGATGGAGAGCAGATCGACGTCGTGCAGTGCGCCGGACGGGGCCAGGTCGATGGGGAGCTTGCCCGCGCCTTGCACGGCGTCGGTGTGGAAGAGCGTGGATTTGGCGTGGGCTTTGGTGATGCGGGCTAGCTCGGCTATGGGCTGGATGGTTCCGGTCTCGTTGTTGGCCAGCATAATGCTGACCAGCTTCGTCTCCGGGCGCAGGGCGGCTTCGAGTGTGGACGGCTCGATGATGCCGGAGGCGGTGCAGGGCAGGTAAGTGACGGCCACTCCGCGCTTTTCGAGGGCCTCGGCAGCGTGGAGAACGGCGTGGTGCTCGATGGTCGAGGTGACCAGGTGGTCGCCCGCGGAGAGCGTGCCGAAGAGGGCGAGGTTGTCGCTCTCGGTGCCGCCGGAGGTGAAGACGATCTCGGAGCTGCGGCAGCCGAGCAGGCGGGCTACGGACTCGCGGGCGTGGTCCACGGCCGCTCGAGCGGCCTGGCCCTGCTGGTGGATGGAGCTGGCGTTGCCGAACTGCTCGAGGAAGTACGGGCGCATCGCCTCGAAGACCTCGGGGAGCATGGGGGTCGTGGCGTTCGCGTCCATGTAGGTGCGGCGCATGGTGCTTAAAGTCTACGCCGACGGGCGGGGGGTGTGTGTGGGAAGGGAAGGAAAGCATACCTCGGGGGCTAAAGCCCGCTTCTGTGGTGGGTTTTGATGTCCGGGCTAAAGCCCGGACCTACCCCAGAAGCAACGGCAACAGCACGGGCAAGGGCAAGGACAACGGCGAAAGCAAGAACAAAGCAGAAGCAGATTCCTCCGCTTCGCTCCTGAATGACAACCAAGAAAACAGGCAACGACAAAGGCAAAAGCAATGGCCGGGTGGCTCATTCATCGACGGGTTCATCGTTGATGGGAGTGGACTGCCTTAAGTGCAACAGCGCCCTCACGCCGGGCGGGCGGCACTTCGTGCGGTTTTGGACGCTTCGCGTGTTTTTTCTTTGGATTTAAATGGAATAGGCGGAGCTTATGGCTCCGCCTACTTCATTTTTAGTTAGGATCTACCGCTCCGCGATGGGGGTGTAGGGTGCCGGATAAGCCGGACCCGTGTAGTCCGCGCGCGGACGGATCAGGCGGTTGTCATCGTGCTGTTCGATCACATGCGCAGCCCAGCCCGAGATACGGGAGATCGCGAAGATCGGCGTGAACAGGTCGATGTCGATGCCCAGCGTGGTGTAGGTGCTGGCCGAGTAAAAGTCCACGTTCGCGTTCAGCTTCTTCTCGCCCTTCACGAAGATCTCGATCTTGCGCGACATGTCGAACCACTTGGTATCGCCCGCGGCCTTG
Source organism: Granulicella sp. WH15 (assembly GCF_009914315.1). NCBI lineage: Bacteria > Pseudomonadati > Acidobacteriota > Terriglobia > Terriglobales > Acidobacteriaceae > Granulicella > Granulicella sp. WH15. The sequence continues at coordinate 4,166,216 of NZ_CP042596.1, read as the reverse complement.
CCCAGCTCCTCGGACATGCGGCGCAAGTGCGTCGCGCGCGGGTCTTCGGTGTGGTAGACGCGGTGGCCGAAGCCCGAGATCTTCTGCTTCTTCGCGAACATGTCCTTCACGTACTCGACCGGGTCGGCTCCAGCCTTGTCGATGGCGAAGAGCAGCTTCATCGTCGCCTCGTTGGCTCCGCCGTGCAGCGGTCCCTTCAGCGCGCCGATGGCTCCGGTGATGGCCGAGTGCATGTCGGCCATGGTGGCCGCGATGACGCGCGCGGCGAAGGTGCTGGCGTTCAGCTCGTGGTCCGCGTGCAGGATCAGCGCGATGTCGAAGGCGCGGGTCGCCGTATCGGAGGGCTTTTCGCCGGTCAGCATCCAGACGAAATTGGCTGCGTGCGAGAGGCTCTTGTCCGCCTCGACGACCGTCTTGCCCTTGCGGATGCGGTCGAAGATGGCCACGATCATGGGGATCTGCGCGGTCAGGCGGAAGCTCTTGCGCAGGTTGGCCGCGTGGCTGGAGTCCTTCTCATCGGCGTCGTAGATGGAGAGTAGCGAGACCGCCGTGCGCAGCACCTCCATGGGGCTGGCGGAGGCCGGGACGGCGCGCAGCAGGTCGATCACCTTGGGGTCGAGGACGCGGGCTTCAGCCAGCTCGGTGGAGAACGCCTTCAGCTCCTCGGCGGTGGGCAGCTTGCCGTTCCACAGGAGGTACGTCGTCTCTTCAAAGGTCGAGTTCTTGGCGAGTTCATGGATGTCGATGCCGCGGTAAGACAGGACGCCTGCGTCGCCGTCGATCCAGCAGATGGCCGACGTCGTGGCCACGATTCCTTCGAGGCCCTTCGGCGCGATTGCATTGGTCATGGTAAAAGGTTCTCCGTAGGTTCGGGCGCGATACGAGATTAGTCTTGGTTATAGCGCAGTCGCTTAACGCTTGTCACAATTCAGTTCGGTTATCGGACGACTTGTGCGAAAACCCTTATAGCTGCATTAGTTAAAAATATTGTGCTCCTTCCGGTGTAAGCCCTCAACTGGCGGATTCCGGCTATGTTTCGCGATGCGGAATCGTCTTCTCTTCTTATCGATTCTGACGGTTTCCGGGAGGTTTCATCGCAACCCGAACAATTTCATTTCTCATGGTCGCTCCAAGAATGTAGAGTGGACGCGTCTCGACGACCGTGGATTTTGACGACGGAACATGCCCCAACCTTCAAATTAGCGAGGAAAGAATGACCATGCCGCTTCAGAACCTTGTCCGGAAGAGCCCTCAGCCGAGCCGTCGTAACTTTCTGCTGGGCGCTGCCGCCGCAACCGCTCTCGCCAGCAGCCGCACCGCAGCCTTCGGCGCATTTGCTCCCGTTGTGGGAGCTACCACCCTGAAGATTGAGGCGATTGAGCTTTTTGAGCTGCATGGCCGGTATACCGAGGCCGCAGGAGTCAACGGCCAGTGGCAGGTGAACCCGGAGGACGTCTACGAGGAGCTGCGCAGGTCGCCGTATGTCGATAAGCCCAATGGCACCAAGGAGGTGCACACCAACGCCGTCTATATGAGGATCAAGACCTCGGGCGGGATCGAGGGGCTGTATGGGCCGTTCGAGAAGAGCGCCGCGATCATCGTGCAGGAGGACCTGGTGCCGTTCCTGATCGGCAAGGACGCGCTGGCCGGAGAGGTGCTGTGGGACCAGATGTACCGGTCGGATCGGCAGTCGCGCGACGGGCTTTTTATGATGGCGATCAGCATCGTGGACAACACGCTTTGGGATATTCGGGGCAAGTACTATGGCGTGCCGGTGTATCGGCTGCTGGGCGGGCCGTCGCGCAAGTCGGTGGAGATGTATGCGAGCTGTTTGGGGTCGTCGCTGGAGCTGGACAAGGTGCGGACGCGCTGCCTTGAGGTGCGGGATATGGGGTTCAAGCGCCAGAAGTGGTTTATCGGCTATGGGCCGGGGTCGGGCGCGGAGGGGATGCGGAAGAACGTCGACCTGGTGAAGGTGCTGCGGGAGACGCTGGGCGAGGACTACGACCTGATGTTCGATATGTTCAGCGGCTGGGACCAGAACTATGCGCTGGAGTGGGCGCACAAGGTGGAGCAGTACCATCCGCGCTGGATGGAAGAGGTGACGCACCCGGAGAAGATCGAGAGCTTTGCCGCGATTCATCGGGGTACGACGATTCCGATCGCCTCGGGCGAGCACTTCTACGGGCGCTGGGAGGTGGAGCGCTATTTACAGGCGGGGGCGCTCTCGGTGGTGCAGGCCGATCCGGAGTGGTGCGGGGGTATCACCGAACTGCTGAAGATTGGGACGGTCTGCTCTCTGCATGATGTGCCGCTGATTCCGCATGGGCATAGCCTGCCCGCGGCGATCCATACGATTGCCAGCCAGTCGCCGATGACCTTTCCGCTGGGGGAGTATCTGATACTAAAGATGAAGCACTACTATCACTTCGAGAAGACTCCGCTGGTGCCGGTGAATGGGCATATCGAGCTGCCGACGGGGCCGGGGTTCAATGTGACGCTCGATCCGGCGAAGATCGAGTCGCAGACGCCTTTGAAGGGATAGGTACTTCGTACCGTTCTCGGGGCGGTATGGGGGAATGATCTTCTGAGGGCCTCCCGCTGGTCGGCAGCAGGAATATTTGTTTCCGACCAGCGGGAGGACCATGCGAAGCCGAGAACCGCACGAAGTGCCGCCCGCCCGGCGTTAGGGCGCTTTTGTTTTTACGCGATCCCGAAGGTATGTTTCAGCGCCGACCGCGCGGCGTGATAGCCGCACATGCCGTGCACCCCGCCGCCGGGTGGCGTGGAAGATGAGCAGAGATAGACGCCTTCGCCCGGTGTCCGGTAGGGATCGAGCGAGAGCGTGGGGCGGATGAGGAGTTGCATCAGGTTGTTGGCTCCGCCGCCGATATCGCCGCCGATCAGGTTGGCATTCGATAGCTCCATCTGGGCGGTATTCTTCGTCGAGCGGGCCAGGATGGTATCGCGGAAGCCGGGGGCGAAGCGCTCGACCTGATCTTCGATGGCGCTGGTCATATCGGCCGTGGAGCCGTTGGGGACGTGGCAGTACGCCCAGCCGGTGTGTTTGCCTTCGGGAGCGCGGGTGGGGTCGAAGAGGCTCTGCTGCGCGAAGAGGACGAAGGGGCGCGTGGGAGTACGGCCGTTCCAGCTATCGCGCTCGCCAGCCATGATCTCCTCGGCCGTGCCGCCGAGATGCAGCGTGGCTGTGCGTGAGCACGCTGCGTAGGTCCACGGAACCGGCTCCGAGAGCGCCCAGTCGATCTTGAAGACGCCGGGGCCGTAGGAGAAGCGGTTGAGGCTCTGTATGTAGCCAGCCGGGAGCCGCTTGACCGCGATGCGGGCTACCTGGCGCGGGGTCAGGTCGAAGAGGAGTGCGCGTGCGGCGGGAAGCTCGTCGGTGGTGTGGACGGGGGCGTCGGTCTCAATGGTGCCTCCCAAAGAGCGCAGGTACGAGGCGAGTGCATTGGTGATCTGCTGCGAGCCGCCCTGGGGGATGGGCCATCCGGCGGCGTGACCCGACATCGCCATCACCAGCCCGATGGCGGAGCTGGCCATCGATTCGAGCGGCACGATGGAGTGGCAGGCCAGTCCGGCAAAGAGTGCCTTGGCGCGGTCGCCCACGAAAGCGAGGCTGTTCAGCGTCGCGCCGGGCAGCAGCGCGCGCAGCCCATACTGGGCCATCGCAAAGGGATGCTGGGGGATGTGGATGGGCGGCGAGAGGATCTCCGGCACCAGCCGATTCCACTCGCGCACGAGCGGCTCGATCAGCCTCCGGTATGCGTCGGCGTCGGGGCCGAGCGACGCGCCTGTGGCCTCGATGCTGCGTTCGAGGATGGCGGGCGGCGCACCGTCGAGGGGATGGACGAGAGGTAGTGGCGGCTGAATCCAGTGAAGGCCGTGGTCGGCGAGCGGTAGGGTTTGAAAGAACGGTGAGGCCGCCGCCATTGGATGTACTGCGGAGCCGATATCGTGGTGGAATCCGGGCAGCGTCAGCTCAAGCGTGCGTGCGCCGCCGCCGAGGGTCGAGTTGGCTTCGCGTACCAACACGGAGAGGCCAGCCTGGGCCAGAACGATCGCGGCTGCAAGACCGTTCGGCCCGGACCCGACGACGATCGCGTCGTAGCTCGTCATAGTGACTCCCGCTCTCTCACGAAACCATCATAGGTGATGGGAGTCTGCCAATAGATATGAGTTAGGAGCGCGGCTGCGATTCGGGCCAGTGCCACTGCCGTAGCTCCTTGCCGTTGACGTGGTAGTCCATGTCGATGGTGGTCTTGTCGCCGAGCTTCTCGTGCTTGGCCTCAGCCTGCTCCAGCATGTCGATGACGTGCTGGGGCGAGCGATTGTCGCCGCCCTTAGCGGGCCTGCGATAACGCGCGCGGAACTCCTCGGCGGTAAGCTCATGCCCGTTGACGACGGCCCTGGCGGTGTACTCGGTTTGCGTATCGTAGGGGGCCCAGCAGAAGTAACGCGTGGGGACGGTGCGGGCGTAGCCAATGGCACAGACCTGGAAGATGAGAAGCAGTGCAGGGATCAGGATTCGCATGGGTATCCTCTCCTGGTGAAGCTGATGGACAGCTTGCACTCTTAGCACGCGAATGTATCACAGGGATATCGCTATCGTCTTCCGGTCTGCTTGGTAGCCGTGCGCTTGTTGTCCGTTGCGGTGTCGGAGCGGGCGAGCTTGCGAGCTGCCTCCTGAGCCACCTGGACAAGATGAGGCACGGCTGGATGACGATTGTTCGCCGACCACGCGGCGCTGTAGCGATAACTCGGCACAGGAGCCGCCAGAGGAATAAAAGTAACTCCAACCATCTGCAAACGGCAGAACTGAGCAGGTAGAATCGTAACTCCCAGGCCGGCGGCAACGTAGTTCAGCACCGTGATGGGCTGCCCGGCCTCCTGCCGGATATGAGGCTGGAAGCCGGCCTCATGGCAGAGCACCACGAGCCACGGATTGAAGACCGGCGCGCTGGAGCGTGCGCCAAAGAAGAACGATTCGTTGGCAAGCCGGGCAAGGGGCAGCGGCCTGGAGCTGCGCCGCGCTGCTTTGGCCAACGGGTGGTCCTGCGGCACGGCCGCGTAGAGCTTCTCTTCCACAACGGTAGCCATGCGGAGATCGCTCATCTCATCGGAGCTAAGGCCCAGGCCGATCAGTCCAAGATCAAGACGATGCTCTTGCAGTGCCTTGATCTGCTGCGTGCTGTCCATCTCGTTGATCTCCAGCTCTATCTTAGGAAACTGGCGACTGTACTCCCGCAGTATGCCGGGAAGCAGCCCCAGCCCGAGCGATGCAACAAAGCCGATAGAGATGCGTCCTGCCTCGCCGCGAGCGATGGATTGCGCTGTGCGGGTGTCGTCATCGACGGCCCTGAGCGTGCGCCGACAGCTCTCAAGAAAGCTGCGGCCTGCGGGAGTCAGGGTGACTCGATGCGTATCCCGCTCCAGCAGCCGGACCTCCATCTCCTCTTCGAGAAGACGTATCTGCGAACTGAGCGAGGGTTGTGCCACGTGCAGCTTCTCCGCCGCTCCACGAAAGCTGAGCTCATCGGCGACCGCAAGGAAGTAGCGAAGGTGTCTGAGTTCCATAGGCTTGGTGTTTTGTGAGCTTGGGTGATAGGCCAAAACGATCACCGCAATAGTATCAAACTACTTGCAAACAGCGGGTTCGAGAGCCGAGAATCGGCAGGCTTTGGTATACCTGTCAGGCCGATTCACGAACACAGCGGGTGGCTGTAGAGACGCAAGGAAATAAAGTGATGATAAGTTCAGCGGGAAGTCGTCTGTGGCAGGCCATAGAGCAGGAGCATCCCCTGCAAATCGTCGGCGCCATCAATGCCAACCATGCCCTGCTGGCGAAGCGTGCGGGCTTCAAGGCGATCTACCTTTCGGGCGGAGGAGTCTCGGCGGGTTCGCTGGGCGTGCCCGATCTTGGCATCGCAGGACTTGAGGATGTGCTGATCGACGTACGTCGCATCACCGATGTCTGCGATCTGCCTTTGCTGGTCGATGCAGATACGGGCTTCGGCGTATCGACGCTGAACATAGCGAGAACGACCAGAAGCCTGATTAAAGCTGGCACCGCAGCCATGCAGATCGAAGACCAGGTTACTGCCAAGCGATGCGGACATAGACCCAACAAGGCAGTCGTCGCGATCGACGAGATGGTGAATCGGCTGAAGGCCGTTATGGACGCGCGTACCGATCCCAGATTTGCTGTAGTGGCAAGAACCGATGCGCTTGCCGTGGAAGGGATCGAGAGTGCGCTTGAGAGGGCTGCGGCCTATGTGGAAGCAGGTGCGGATGTAATCTTCGCGGAGGCCGTGATCGAGCTGACGATGTACAGCAGATTTGCCAGCGTGGCGAAGGCTCCAATCCTTGCGAATATGACTGAGTTCGGGATGACTCCACTGGCTACGACTCGGGAGCTTGCAGATGTTGGTGTCGATGTGGTGCTCTATCCGCTCTCTGCATTTCGAGCCATGAATAAGGCTGCCGAGAACATTTATAACTCCATCCGGCATGACGGTACACAGGCAAAGGTACTCCATACGATGCAGACCAGGGCGGAGTTATACGACTCTATCAATTATTACTCTTATGAAGATGAGTTAGACCGTAAAGGCAAATACAAGCAGGCTTCAGGTATAGAAATTGAAGGACGGAAGATATGAATGAAGCTGCGGCAGCTACATTCAAACCTAAGAAGTCGGTTGCACTCTCCGGCGTGGCTGCGGGTTCTACCTCACTCTGCACGGTAGGTGCGCACGGCAACGATCTGCGCTATCGAGGCTATGACATCTTTGACCTGGCAGAGAACTGCCAGTTTGAGGAAGTAGCGTACCTTCTAATCCACGGTATGTTGCCGACTCAGGTTGAGTTAGTCGATTACAAATCGAAGCTGAGGTCGCTGCGTGGTCTTCCATCCAATATAAAGGCTGCACTGGAGTTGTTATCCCAGTCGGCGCACCCCATGGATGTGATTCGCACTGGCGTATCTATCTTGGGCGGCAACTTACCTGAGAAGGACGATCATAACCCTGCATCGGCTCGGGACATCGCAGATAAACTGCTGGCATCGCTGGGTTCCATGCTTCTTTACTGGTATCACTTTGCATGGAATGGAAGACGCATCGATGTGGAGACGGATGACGACTCCATCGGTGGGCACTTTCTCCATCTGTTGCACCAGCAGGAACCGCCGAAGGCCTGGGTCGATGCGATGCATTGCTCGCTCATTCTCTATGCAGAGCATGAGTTCAATGCCTCTACTTTTACCGCTCGAGTGATTGCCGGGACAGGCTCGGATATCTACTCCGCAATCGTAGGCGCGATTGGGGCGCTACGCGGGCCGAAACATGGCGGCGCCAATGAGGTTGCTCTCGAGGTTCAGAGTCGCTATGAAACACCCGATAAGGCGGAGAAAGATATTTGCCGCCGCCTCGAGTTGAAAGAGACAATCATCGGCTTTGGTCATCCGGTCTATACCGTGTCGGACCCGCGCAACCAGATCATCAAGCGTGTCGCTCATCGGCTATCGAGCGGTCGCTCCTCCGAGAAGCTATTCGAGATAGCCGAGAGAATCGAGTCAACCATGTGGGAGGCCAAGAAAATGTTTCCCAACCTGGACTGGTTCAGTGCGATTGCCTATAGCGCGATGAGCGTGCCGACCAGCATGTTTACGCCGCTCTTCGCGATCTCGCGTATTACCGGCTGGAGCGCGCATGTATTGGAGCAGAGGTCAGATAACAAGATTATTCGTCCCTCCGCGCTGTATACCGGTCCAGAGGCTGTGATGTTTGTCCCGTTATCTGAGCGGTAGAGTCCGGTCCATCTATAGGTCGCCCTGGAGAAGCCACGCGTATGTCTCATCTGGATCTCACTCCTAACTCGCTCAATCCTACCGACGTTGTGATTACAGATATTGTCGATTACGTCCTGGCCTATGAAGTTACAAGCGAACTCGCCTATGCCACTGCGCGTAATTGTCTTATCGACACGCTCGGTTGCGGGCTCGAAGCATTGCAGTATCCGGCGTGTACCAAGTTGTTAGGCCCTATCACCCCCGGGACGATTGTTCCCGATGGCGCACGAGTTCCAGGCACGAGTTACCAACTGGATCCGGTGCAGGCAGCGTTCAATATTGGGACAATGATTCGCTGGCTGGACTTCAACGATACGTGGCTGGCGGCGGAGTGGGGACATCCCTCCGATAATCTCGGGGGAATTCTTGCCGTTGCAGATTGGATGTCACGCCGCGCAATCCGCGAAGGGAAAAAGCCTTTGACCATGAAAGATGTTTTGACCTCCATGATCAAGGCCCATGAGATACAGGGCTGTATTGCTCTGGCTAACTCGTTCAATGCGGTTGGACTCGATCATGTCGTTCTAGTCAAGGTAGCTACGACTGCTGTTGTCGGGCAGATGCTGGGCTTGACTCGCCAGGAGCTGATCAACGCAGTCTCGCTGGCATGGGTCGATGGCCAAAGTCTTCGCGCTTATCGCCACTACCCTAATGCTGGTTCTCGCAAGAGTTGGGCTGCAGGCGATGCTACAAGCCGCGGAGTTCGACTGGCTCTTATCGCAAAGACTGGCGAGATGGGATATCCCTCGGTGTTAACTGCAAAGACCTGGGGTTTCTACGACGTCTCTTTTCGAGGAAAGGAGTTTCAGTTTCAAAGGTTCTATGGAACATATGTAATGGAAAATATTCTTTTCAAAGTGGCCTATCCGGCGGAGTTTCACGCGCAGACTGCAGTTGAAGCCGCCATGGCCCTGCATCAGCAGCTGAGTGATATGGGTAAGTCCTACGATGATATTAAGCGGATTACTATCCTGACTCATGCAGCCTGTATTCGAATCATTGATAAGTCTGGGCCGCTAAATAATCCGGCTGACCGAGATCACTGTATTCAATACATGGTGGCCGTGCCTCTTATCTTTGGACGTTTGACGGCCGCCGACTATGAAGATGCGGTTGCCGCCGACACACGCATCGACGCATTACGCGCGAAGATTTTCTGTATAGAAGATACACAATTTACGAAGGATTACTTCGATCCGGAGAAGCGATCGATTGCAAATGCACTTACTGTTGAGCTCCGCGACGGAGTTGAGCTGCATAACATGGTTGAGTTTCCTCTAGGACATAAGCGACGTAGAAGCGAAGGTTTTCCTCTTCTTGAGTTGAAGTTTAGGAGAAATCTAGTGCGGCAGTTCTCCGATGCACGTCAACGCGCCATTCTCGACCTTTCACTGAGCCAGAAAGTATTTGAGGAGACACCTGTTCATGAATATGTCGATCTCTATGTAGATAGCGATTGCCAGGTGTGACTTTACTGGTCTAGTATGTCGCCGAATCATTTTGTCCTGCGAAAAATAGATATAAATCACGACGTGGTATTGGGCACTTCCGCGACGCGATTGAATTAAATTCGCTTTTACAGAGTTCATCATGCCAATCCCTTGGAGGGAAAGCATCATGCCAAATCTAAACCGAATTTGTTTCCTCTTCGTAGTAGTTTTACTAGCTGCGATAAGTGCTTTTGCACAGTTTGAGGCGGGCTCTGTGATTGGTACGGTCAAGGATCCGACGGGCGCTATCATCGCAAATGCGAAGGTAGAGATTAAAAGTCTTGCCACGAATTCAACTCGCGAGACGGTTTCAAACTCCTCAGGCGAGTGGAGCTTTCCCGCTTTGCAGCCGGGTCGATACCAGGTCACCGTCAAGCAGTCCGGGCTACGCGATGAGGTGCGTGAGTTCGAGCTTGTTGTGGGGCAAAGGTTTCAACTTGATATCGATATGGCGGTTGGTACGGCTGCGCAGAGCATTACAGTCAATGCGTCTGGTGAAATGCTCGAAACAAGCGCGTCCGATATGAGCAATGTGCGGACGACGCAGCAGGTCGTCGACCTTCCACTCAATAGCCGCAATTTCACGCAGTTAGTGCAGCTTTCGCCTGGAGTAAATAACAAAGGAAACGGTACGAACTCCACGAATGGCGGCTACACTGCGGGACGAGGGACGAGCGGCTCGGTGGTCAATGGGAACCCCTCCGATATCGGTATCTATCTCTTCGATGGAATTCAGAGTGTGGATGCGGATGCGAATGTGCTTTTGTTCTATCCGCCGGTCGATGCAATTCAAGAGTTCAAGGTACAGACCAGTGCCGCGCCTGCAGCCTATGGGGGCGGACCTTCGATCATCAACGTAACTTATCGCTCAGGCGGCAACAGTCTGCATGGGACTGTGTATGAGTTTGTGCGTAACTCCGACCTTGATGCGAAGAACTACTTCGATCAACACTCTCTTCCAATTCCTCCGTTTCACCTTAATCAGTTTGGAGGGAACCTCTCAGGCCCTATTGTTATTCCTCATCTTTTCAACGGCAGAGATAAACTCTTTTTCTTTATGGATTACGAAGGCAAACGCCAGGCTCAGAGCGCTACTTCGATCAGCACTGTTCCAACTGCCGATGCGCGTAATGGGGATCTTACGGCTTACGGGGGGTTCTATATTCCTGGAACCGCTTCGAATACTGCGACGAAGATTCCTGCGAACCACATTAATCAAGTTACAGCAATAGATCCTACCTCCGCTAAGCTGGTAGCTCTTTTTCCATTGCCGAACTACGGTGCGCCGGGGGCACTTACCAACAACTACATTTTCAACGGAAAGCTGGATAACACCATCGATCAGGGTGATGTGCGTATTGACTTCCGCACGCCAACTACCTCTATCTTCGGGCGTTATACGCAGGAGAATGCAAATACTAATAATCCCGGGTATCTTCCTTCACCTGCGATTGGAGGTGGGCCTGGATACCCGGGCATAACGTTGGCTCCCGGTAAGCAGGTGGTATTGGGATATGGACGTTCTTTCGGTTCCTCAATGTACTATGAGGCCCGCCTCGGTTACTCTCGTCTGGTAGAGAGCATCGTGACAGAAGGTGACTTACTGGGTTCTGCTGGAGAGAACTATGGCATCCCTAATGCAAATGCGGGCGGCGTCCCCGGTTTCACGAATATTGTTATATCCGGCAATGCCACGCTGGGTGATGGCAACGGCAGCATCTCCAAGGTCAACAATCTGTGGGAGGTCGATCAGGCAGTTACCCTGACAAAGGGGAAGCATGAGATCAAAGCGGGGGTAAGTTATATGAGCACTCGTTTTGCATTTCTCTCGCCCGCTCACCCCAATGGCACGATCAATTTCAACGGCACTTATACTGGGGTGGGACTGGCTGACTTCCTCTATGGAAAATACGCCACATCTCAGCTGGATGTGTCGCAGTACTTCAGCCTGATTCGTTTCCGGCCAAGTATCTACGTGCAGGATAGCTATCGCATGACGCCTAAGCTCACGCTGAACTTCGGCCTGCGAGACGATCTGGTCACGCCGTGGACGGAGAGGCATAACAGGCTCGCAGGCTTTGATCCTGCCAATGGCGGAAGCCTGGTTCCGGTTGGTTCGGGTTCATTTCCCGGAGATGCAGTTGTTGATGGCCGTTACACGAACTTCGCGCCGCGATTTGGTTTTGCGTACAACGTTGATTCGAAGACTGTGATTCGTGGTGGCTTCGGTATCTTCTATGCGTATGAGACCTATAACTCCAACCCCATGTCGAAGAATGCACCCTTCAACGGATCGCTAAATGTAACGAATGATCAGTCGAGTACGGCTGGTTTTGCTGCGGCTGTGCCTATCTCTGCGGGTTTCTCCCCGGACCGTCCGGCTTTATTTCCCGCGGCCGGATCGGCTTTTCAAGCCTACCAGCGTAGGAACCCCAATCCCTCCGCAAATGAGTACAACCTGAATCTGCAGAGACAGATTACCTCGCATGATGTGATTTCTATCGCGTATGTAGGTCAGACGGGCGTTCATATTCTTATCAATCCGAATATTAATCAGGCTACGCCGGGAGCGGGTGCTGTTGCCTCGCGGCGGCCATATCCGAATTTTTCGGATGGAACGCTCAACTGCTATTGCGCAAATTCAGCCTATAACTCTTTCCAGTTGACTTATCAGAATCACATCTCGAGCAACCTGGATTTCCAGGGGACTTATACGCTGGCGCATAGTGTCGATACTTCAAGCGGCAACGCGAATCTGGTTGGTCCTCAGGATCCCTTTCATCTTTCGTCCTACCAGGGAAGGGCGAACTATCGTGGCAATTCGGACTTCGATATCCGCCACATGGTTGTACTGAGCTGGTCTTATCGACTGCCCTTTGGAAATAGGATGAAGTTTGCTTCAAACGCACATGGAATAGAACAGGCGGTAATCGGTGGGTGGCAGATCAATAGCATCGACAACTTCAGTACGGGATCGCCTTTCACCCCTGTCATGTCGTCAAGCCTTCTCAATGCTGGTAGCTCAGTGCAATGGCCCAATCGTATCGGCTCCGGCAAGGCGGCAAACGCGTCGATCAATGGTTGGTTCAATACGGCTGATTTCGTAAGTCCTGGCAACTACATTTTTGGTAACTCGGGCCGGAATATTATTTACGGTCCTGGGACAAAGCAGTTCGACGTCTCAATTTTCAAAGATCTCAATTTCAACGATTCTGGGTCGAGGCATCTTCAGTTCAGGGCTGAGACCTTCAACGTGTTCAATACTCCGCAGTTCAATAATCCTAGCGGGGCAGGCGTGCAGATTGGCAATAAAGCTGCGGGTACGATCACCAGCGCGGGACAGCCATTTCTCTTCCAGCGCACCTCGCGCGAGATCCAACTCGCGGCGAAGTTGTACTTCTAGCGGGATGGCGATGAGGAGGTGCGAGTATGGAGTTGCTATCGAAAGCACAGTGGCCAAGTAGCTTTGATACGGCTACGAAGCCATCGTGGAATCCGCTCCGATGCACTGGCACCGGGATGCCGACCAACCTCGCGGTGATGGTGAAGGTGCTGGCGATCGCGGTCCTGGTAACCAATCATGTGCGGCTTCTACCCGACCCTTGGCTCTCCTTTATTCCGCCGATTGACTCGTTGCCTCCAGTGTTCTTTCAGAAGACTATCCAGGTAGTCTTCGTTATCTCGGCGCTGGCTATTCTATTCAATCGGAGGATTCAGTGGGCTTCGCTTGTTATTGGGTCGACGATGCTGCTATCCGTGGTGTCTTCGAAGGCATACTACGGAAACAATAAGACGTTCTGCGGACTGATGTTCTTTCTCGCGGGTTTGTATAAGCCGGGAGGACCACCGTTTATTCGATGGCAACTTGCACTGACTTACTTTGGCGCGGGACTCAACAAGTTACTCGATCAAGATTGGCAGACGGGTGTGTTCTTTGAGTTCTGGTCGGTGCATAAGCTGCACGAGCAGGCGTATCTGGCGCTAGATGCTCTCCTGCCCAGGATGTGGCTTGCCCGCTTCATGTGCTGGTTTACGATTGTCACCGAGCTTGGCGTCGTGCCCTTTCTGCTGATTTCACGCATTTATTTCTGGGGCGTGCTTCTCAATGTCTTGTTTCAATGCGGCCTATGCCTTTTCGTCGGCAATACCTTCACACTGTTTTTCTATGGCATGAATGCCGCTTCGTTTGCCTTTGTAACCTGGCCCTCGAGCCCGATGAAGGCGACGTATGATCCGGCGCATCGCATGACAGCGGCATTGCAAAAGCTTTTGGAGTGGATTGATCTTGACCATCGGGTGATCTGGACACCGCTCCCCATCACCGGAGCGGTACCGCTTGAGCTTGCCGCGGAGGGGAGGTCCTATAGCGGCTTCCGCGCTTTACGCATGATTGTGCTGTTCAACCCGGTGACTTACCTGGTCTTCACTGCGGCGATGGCTGCATCGGGCAACGGAGAGAGTCTCGGTCTTGCGATCTATCGCCGGGTACTTGTGGGCACGGCGCTCGTGTTGCTAATGCCGCCGCTGGCGTGGATCGCCGATCGGATCAGTGGTGGTGGCCTCACCTCGGCGGGCGCTCAACATCGAGACCAATGGCGCGTCAGTCCCCTCGGCTAAGGTTGGGACTAGCCTCCGGCGCACGGGAACGGATACTCTAGCAGCATCGGAGGATACATGGTTCTTGAGATAGCGCAGTTGGAGATCAAGCCCGGTACTGAGGCAGCGTTTGAAGCGGGTGTACGTCAGGCCGAGCCACTCTTTCTCAGCTCGCAGGGGTGCACAGGTTTTCATCTGAAGAAGTCGGTTGAGTCTCCTTTGAAGTACCGCCTCTTCGTCGAGTGGGCGACGCTGGAGGATCATACTGTCACCTTTCGGGAGTCCGAGAGCTTCACGAAGTGGCGAGAGCTGGTGCAGGATTACTTCGCAGTCAAGCCCGACGTGGAGCACTGGGAGAGCATCCTCTAACCCTGCATTAGAGGTAGCGGCTGAGCCTTACGCCGGTTGGAAGCGCTCCGGGCGAAATACCTTGAGATCGACCGCCGGCGTTCGTCTCTCCAACATATCTGCGACAACTTGAGCGGTTGCAGGCGCAAGTAATATGCCGTTTCGATAGTGTCCGTTCGCGAGCATGTAGCGCGTCTGCTTCGCTGTAGTGCCAAGGATGGGAAGGCCATCCGCGGTGGATGGCCGCAGACCAGCCCATGACTCTACGAAGTGCGCGTCCTTGAGTTGTGGCAGCAGGGCCGAGGCGCGCGCGTGAAGCGCCAGGATATCGTGCGGCTTCACCGTTTTGTCGTAGCCCGCGTTCTCGACCGTTGCCCCGATGACCACGCGGCCCGCATTGGGACCGGTGAGCCTCGGGATAATGTAAGTGTCGTGCGTGCGTACGACGGCCTCGAGCGGCAGCTCCGCAGGCAGAGCTACAGCCAGCATCTGCCCCTTCACTGGAGTGACAGGCGCAGGTGACCATGCCCCCATGCAATCCACTAGGTAGTCGCCCGCGACTGTCTGTCCCGACGCTGTCTCCATGCGAACGCCATCGGGCGTGGAGGCAAGCCGAGTCATCGCGTTCTCTTCGAGTAACTCAATAGAGCTGGCGCGTACGGCTGCCAGCAATACCTCGGCCAGTTGCCTCGGATCAATCGAGTGTTCATCGAGCAGTTGAAAGCGGTGCTCTCCCGTCACCAGCCAGGGTACGATCCTGCGGGCATCGTCCAACGCCTCTGTCGGTGATTCGAGCGCCTGCAAGGTGTACGAGGTCTGGAACGGAATCCGCTCTCCGGACAAGCTCTCGAGCCGATCAAGAAACTCCGGGTAAAGGGAGATGCTGTGCCGCGAAAGCTCCAGCAGCGCAGCCGGGTTGCCCGGATCTTCCGCGGCCAACATGCCTCCCGCCGCGGTACTTGCCTGTGCGAGCGCCTTGCCTGCTTCGAGGACTGTTACCCGTGCCCCCCGACGTTCCAGTTCCAGTGCCAGCGAGAGCCCGATGATGCCTGCGCCGGCGATGACGATATCGGCCATCTCTTCATTTTAGTCCCGCGCGGGCTGCAACATTGCTCTGCCGACGGCGCGCGTTTGATTTAGCTTGGACGCAGAACATTTGTGCGGGCGTCGTGTTCAAGCAAGAGCACTGCAACGATAAGAACGAAGAACGTGAAGGAGAGTGGCATGAGCGAGCAGGGTTATATTGAACCAGTGGAGCGGTCGGGATCGGTGCCTGTACTGGTCATTGCAGTGCTGGCCTTGTTGACCGCTGCCGGAGCTTTGATCTGGTGCTACGGTCTCAGCAATCATCTGGACGCGGCCGAGAAGCAGATCGCGCAGGCTAACCAGCAGAACGCCGCGCTTGCGGAAAAGGAAGAGGCGCTCACCGCGCGTCTGCGCGCCACCACGGAGACGATGGGCGCGAGCGTCGGCATGACGCAGAAGCAGATCGAGATGAAGACCCAGAGCATTCTCGCCGCGCAGCGCGCCGCCAACGCTGAGACCGAGCGCCTCGCCGAAGAGCAGGCCGCGCAGAACAAGCAGATCAGCGCCGTCGCCAGCGATGTCTCGACCGTCAAGACCGATGTGGGCGGGGCCAAGTCGGATATCGCGGCCACGCGCAGCGATCTTGAGAGCACCAAGACCCAGTTGCAGCGCACGATGGGCGATGCCGGTGTGATGAGCGGGCTGATTGCGCGTAATCACGATGAGCTGGAGATGTTGAAGCATCGCGGCGACCGCACGTATCTTGAGTTCCATCTGCAGAAGGGCGAGAAGCCGGTGCTGCTCTCGTCGATCAAGATCCAGGCCAAGAAGGTGGACGATAAGCACTCTCGCTACACCATGATGGTCAGTGCGGATGATCGCAACATCGAGAAGAAGGACAAGAGTATCGATGAGCCGGTGCAGTTCTACGTGGGCAAGGACGAGGTGCTGTACGAGATCGTCGTCAACGCCATCACGAAGAATCAGATCTCCGGTTATCTCTCCATCCCTAAGGGGACGCCGCCACCGCCGGATGCTCCGTCAAAATAGTCGCTGCGCTTGAAACCCCTTTCATTCAAGAGGTTTCGCGCGTAGCGTAAACGCAGCACGGGGGACGCTATGAGCGTCCCCCGTGCTGCGTTTGCCTGTTTGTGTTGCCGTGTTGCTTTGCCTTGGGGTTGCTATTCTCCCTGTCACTGCTGTCACGCATTCGTTCCAGCTAACGAAGGTATAGATTCATGAAAAAAGGGTGTCAAGAAAAAAACGAAGGCAATGCAAAATTCCTGTTCATAACTCGTCCACTTTGGTTCGCGCGCCGGGCTCTCCCGTTACTTTCGAGAGGATCGTACGTTCAAGGATGAGGTAGTCGATGCGAGAGCCATGGTTGTGCGAGCGCGAGAATGGCAACCAGAAAATCCTGGAGTGCATGAGCGATCATCACGGCTCGCAGGTCGCCCTTGCGCTGTCGTGCGATGAAGCCAAAGAGTAGCGCCAGCGCCATCAGCGGCAGCATCGCGCCCACTCCTTCATATAGATGCACTGCGCCGAAGATCGCTGACGAGAGGATGACGGCGAGCACGGGACGCCTCGTCCATGCGGTGAACTGCTGCAATAGATAGCCGCGAAAGATCAGCTCTTCGCAGAAGCCCGCAGTCATGCTCAGCAGAAGCCATAGGACGAACTCAAGAGGTGTATGCGGCAACATCGCCAACACCACAGCCTCGTTACGTTTATGACGCAGCGGCGTTAGTTGTGTGAGCCCGCCTACGAGAGCGAGCGTCAGCATCCCGCACAGATAGACGGCAACTCCGATGCCGGCTTCGTGTGCCCACGTACTCGCACGGTTCCGCAGTGCGGCTGCGAAGAATGCGCCGCGATGATAGACGCCCGCGACGACCGAGCCCAGCAGCAGCCACGAGAGCATCACGGTCGAGCCGTAGCGATACCAGTGCGTTCCACCGTTGGCAATACCGGCTGCACGCTGTTGTCCCAGAAGAGCCGATGCGATCAACACCACGAAGAGTGCGACGGTGTGAGGCCAGGGAGCCACCGGCTGCGGTACGGCATCGGTTACGAGGGGCGGAGGCGCGGGTTGTATCGTGTCGTTGTGCATGAACCGTATACTGGGGGCGTCAAGAACGCTGTTCCGAGTGTAGCGAAGGAGTGGTCATGCAGGATGTAGTTATCGTCTCGGCGGTGCGCACCGCTGTTGGAAAGTTTCAGGGAACACTCAGCGATCTATCTACAACGCAGCTCGGCGCACTGGTGGTGCGCGAGGCAGTTCACCGTGCCGGGCTCGATCCCGCAACAGTCGATGAGTGCATCATGGGCTGCGTGCTTCCCGCCGGGCTTGGGCAGAACCCCGCGCGTCAGGCTGCGCTCGGCGGTGGCCTGGCCGATACAGTTGCGGCGCTCACCATCAACATGGTCTGCGGCTCCGGTCTCAAGGCCGTTGCGCTCGCGGCGCAGTCCATCATGCTGGGCCACGCGGAGATCATCGTCGCCGGAGGCATGGAGTCCATGTCGAACGCGCCCTACCTGCTGCCGGGCGCGCGCAAGGGCTTCCGCATGGGCGACCAGAAGGCCGTGGACTCCATGGTGAAGGACGGCCTGTGGTGCGCGTGCGACGACCAGCACATGGGCCTCACCGGAGAGCTGGTTGCAGAGAAGCACAGCATCACCCGTGCCGAGCAGGACGCCTATGCGCTCGAGTCGCATCGTCGAGCCGCCACCGCGTGGGCTGCGGGCCACTTCGACGCAGAGGTGATGCCCATCGAGATTCCTTCGCGCAAGGGTGCGCCAGTCGTCTTCCGCAGAGACGAGAGCATCCGCGAAGACGCATCGCTCGAAGCACTCGCATCACTCAAACCCGCGTTCAAGAAGGATGGCACCGTCACCGCGGGCAACGCCCCCGGCGTCAACGATGCCGCAGCCGCACTGGTAGTCATGTCGGCCTCAAAGGCCGCATCACTTGGTCTAAAGCCGATGGTCACGATCCGCGCCCAGGCTATGAGCGGAGTCGCGCCGAGGTGGGTCATGCTCGCTCCCGTGCTGGGCATCGAGAAGGTGCTCGAGCGCGCAGCGTGGTCGAAGGAAGAGGTCGATCTCTACGAGCTGAACGAGGCTTTTAGTGTGCAGGCACTCGGCGTCACGCGCGAGCTTGGCCTGCCGCTCGACAAGGTCAACGTCAATGGCGGCGCAGTCGCTATTGGCCACCCCATCGGAGCCAGCGGAGCGCGCGTGTTGGTCACGCTGATCCACGAACTCATCCGTCGCGATGCCCACAAGGGCGTGGCTGCGTTATGTCTTGGCGGTGGCAACTCAGTGGCGTTGGCCGTGGAGCGATGAGTTAAAGCCTTGTCCTGCCGGACGGGCCTCCTGCGCGGAGGGCGGTCACTTCGTGACTTTCATACTTGTCTCAATGACTCAAAGTGTAAGGGTCCTCCCGTTGGTCGGAAACAAAATGCTCGCTTCCGACCAGCGGGAGGACCTCAGAAGATCATCCTACCCATACCGCCCCGAGAACGGCACGAAGTGCTAGCACTCGATGATGTTTAGAGCCAGCCCGGCCAGGCTCGTCTCTTTGTAGCGCGACTGCATGTCCATCCCCGTGCGGTACATCGTCTCGATCACCTGGTCGAGCGACAGCTTGTGGCCCTCGGTCTCGTGCATCGCCATGCGGCACGCGTTCACAGCCTTCACCGCGCCCATGGCGTTGCGTTCGATGCACGGGATCTGCACCAGCCCGCCGATAGGATCGCAGGTCATGCCGAGGTTGTGCTCCATCGCAATCTCGGCTGCGTGCTCTACCTGCTCATTGGTGCCGTTCAGAGCAGCGACAAGCCCACCCGCAGCCATCGAGCAGGCCACGCCGACCTCGCCCTGGCATCCCACCTCTGCGCCCGAGATGCTCGCGTTCTCTTTGTAAAGGATGCCGATGGCCGCAGCCGTGAGGAAGAATCGCAGCAGCCCTTCGTCCTTCTCCGCCGCGCTCTTGTCCGTCTCGATGAAGCGCATGTAGTAGTGAGCAATCGCCGGGATCACACCCGCCGCACCGTTGGTCGGAGCCGTAACGACGCGCCCGCCCGCGGCGTTCTCTTCGTTCACCGCAATCGCAAACAGGCTCACCCAGTCGAGCGGCGCCAGCGGGTCACGCGGCTGTGGTCCAGCATCGAGCGCAGCGATCCTTTGCGAGAGACGCGGCGCACGCCTGCGCACGTTCAGGCCGCCAGGTAGGATGCCCTCCGTCTCGATACCGCGCTTTGTGCAGTTCTGCATCGCCAGCCATAGCGCCTGTATACCCTCGCGAATCCTCTCCTCTTCACTCGCCGCAACAGAGGGGCCAAGCCGAGGCCGCGTAATCGTCTCCTTGCCCTCGCACTGCTCCGCGCGCAGCAGAGCGCACTCGTTGGCCATCAACAGTTCGGCAATCGTAAGTCCATTCTTCCGAGCGGCATCGAGCAGCATCTCGGCGCTGGAGAAGGGGAAGGGAACTACGCGCGGAGAGACGGCGCGCTCCGCGGGGGCAAGCTCGGCCGCCGACAGGATGAAGCCTCCGCCGATGGAGTAGAAGACCTCCTGCGCCAGCAGCGCGCCGCCCGCATCACACGCGGTATACCTCATGCCATTGGGGTGCGACTGCGAGGCCTCGGCGCCCGGCGGGTACATCTCATCGCGATGCAGCAGCAGATGCTCGCTCATGCGAAAGGCAATCTCATGTGTCCCGCCCAGCAGCAAGCTGCCGCTCTCGCGCACAGTCGTAAGATATCCCTCGATCTTTGCCGGATCGACCGTGTCGGGAGCCTCGCCCAGCAGCCCCAGCAGTACCGCGCGGTCCGTCCCGTGGCCGATGCCAGTCAGCGCCAGCGATCCATACAGCTCCGCACACACGCTCGCAGTCCGCGCCAGCAGCCCCTGCTCCTCTAGCCCACGCACAAAGCGCAGCGCAGCCCGCATCGGCCCTACCGTGTGCGAGCTGGAAGGTCCGATGCCAATCTTGAACAGCTCAAACAGACTCGTATTCATACACTCCCGCGCCTCTCCTGCCAATTGCGCAGGGTCGTCTTTGCGTCTACTTCTTCGTCGTCTTTGTGGCTCTGGCCTTCCTGGTTGGAGCAGCCTGCGGCTCCTGCGTCGTCAGATAGGCTGCCGCCGCCGTCAGACGCACCGGCAGCTTAGGGTCGATAAACAGATCCGCCAAAGCCTTGCTGGCCTCGGCGTCGTGATACTCGCGCAGTGCCTTGGCGGCCGCCGTCCGCACGGCCACGTCTTTGTCCCCCAGGCACTCGATGAATTGCCTGCGGACCAGGTCTGTGTGTTCCTGCGACAAGCTATCAATCGCCTGCGCCCGCGCCGAGTTGCCGCCGTTCTTGCGGATGTACTCATACGCCGTGATGCCGAATCCGAATGGCCCCAGCAGCATGGTCGCCCCCTGCAGCGCGCCGATCTTGGCCAGCGTCGACGGGTTGTGCAGGTCCTTGCTCACGGTGTGCATGGTGCCGTTCATCAGCGTCGCGTTGGCGCTACGCTCGCCCACCGCCACTGCCATCAGCACGTCCTCGCCGGACTGGTCCTTCATCTTCCAAAGGGTCATGGCCGCCGCGTAGGCCACCTGCGGCTCCTTATCGTCCAGCAGGTTGCGCAGCGGCGTGTTCATGTTTCTGGACTGCGTCTCCCCCGCCGCCAGAACCGCCGCCGTCCGCATATCCAGATTGTTGTCGGCCATCGAGTCCACGATCAGCTTCTGCGCCCGCGCGTTCTCTCCCATCAGCCCCAGGGCCGCCAGCGCCTGCACCCGATGGTCCAGATGCTTCACGTCGTCCAGCTCCGTAGTCAGCATCGTCCAGGCCTCTTCGGAGTTCTCCTTAGGGGTTGCATTAGGGCTTACAGCCCGCACCGGCTCGTCATCCGTGTCTGGCGCTGTAGCTTGAGCTGTAGACGCGGACTGCCCCAGCACCACGGTTGAGAGCGCAAGCAGGAGGCACCACGGTGCGCCGCGCCGCAGTAGAAAGGAAAGGGTCGTCATGGTTGCATCTCCGGCCGGCCTCTTGCAGAACTCAGTGTTGATGGTTTGAGTGTAATGCTATACTCCGACACATTCCTGCCTCAACGCTTCACCAGGCCGATACATGCTCTTCAAAGCTTTAAGCGCAGCCGTCTACGGCATCGACGCGCACATCATCGATGTTGAGGTGGACTTCTCCGGCGTCAAGCTCGCCGAGGACGTCTTCCACACCGTAGGCCTGCCCGACGCTGCCGTGCGCGAGAGCCGCGACCGCGTGCGCTCGGCCATCAAGAACTCCGGCTTCGAGCTTCCTCCCACCCGCATCACCATCAACCTAGCCCCGGCAGACCTCAAGAAAGAGGGCTCCGGCTTCGACCTGCCCATCGCCATCGGCATCCTGGGGGCCTACGGCGCACTGCACATCAAAGATCTCTCCGACTTCCTGCTCATCGGCGAGCTGGGCCTCGACGGCAGTCTCCGCGCCGTGCAGGGGATGCTTCCCATCGCCGTGGCGGCCCGCGCCCGCGGTATCCGCAACCTGGTCATCCCGGCCAGCAACGCCCGCGAGGCGGCTGTGGTGGAGGGCGTCAACGTCTACCCGGTCCGAAGCCTGCTCGAAGTCCGCGAGCTGCTCAACGCCGCCGCCACCGACACCCTGACCGTGTCGCCGCTCCGCATCGCCCCCACGGATCTGCTCCAGGAGCTACAGGTCTTCCCCCACGACTTCAAGGACGTCCGCGGCCAGCAGGTCGCCAAGCGCGCACTGGAGGTGGCAGCGGCGGGCGGCCACAACATCCTGATGATTGGTCCTCCCGGTTCCGGCAAGACCATGCTGGCCAAGCGCCTGCCGTCTATTCTTGCTCCCTTCCAGTTCGAGGAGGCGCTAGAGACCACCAAAATCCATTCCGTGGCGGGCGTCCTGAACGCCGACGAAGGGCTGGTCACGCACCGCCCCTTCCGCGCCCCGCACCACACCATCTCGGACGCCGGTCTGATCGGCGGCGGAGCCACTCCGCGCCCGGGCGAGGTCTCTCTGGCGCACAACGGGCTGCTCTTTCTGGACGAGCTACCCGAGTTCCCCCGCAACGTCCTCGAGGTGCTGCGCCAGCCGCTCGAGGACGGCCACGTCACCATCTCGCGCGCCTCCATGAGCCTTAGCTTCCCGGCGCGCTTCATGCTGGCCGCCGCTATGAATCCCTGCCCCTGCGGCTACTTCAACGACAAGAGCCGCGAGTGCATGTGTACGCCGCCGATGATCCAGCGCTACGTCTCCAAGGTCTCCGGCCCGCTGCTCGACCGTATCGACATCCATATCGAGGTTCCGGCGGTGCAATACAAGGAGTTACGCAGCGGAGCCTCCGCCGAGGGCTCCGAGCAGATTCGCGCCCGCGTCCTGGCCGCCCGAGATCGCCAGCACGAGCGTTTTGCCGCCGGACCAACTCCCGAGCGGACCCGGGGCACGGCGCGTTCGGCCAGCCAGGGCGTCTTCGCCAACGCTCAGATGAGCACCCAGCAGATTCGTACCTTCTGCGAGCTTTCCACCGACGCCGAGCGTCTGTTGGAGCGTGCGATGCAGCAGCAGGGCCTCAGCGCCCGCGCCCACGACCGGATTCTGAAGGTCTCCCGCACCATCGCCGACCTGGAGGGTGCACCGGATATCGCAGTCAAGCACATCGCGGAGGCCATCCAGTACCGGACGCTCGACCGCAGTTACTGGTCTTGAATAGGTTTTCCTCAGCCTTGTTTCCCCTGGCTGAGCCATTGAAAATGAACTACTTGTGGTGCTTTAGGAGTAGCCGAGAATCCCTTTTTCTGTACATCCCAAATCGGTAACTTCCAAAAATAAGTATTGACTCCCCTTTCCAGACCAATTACTTTGCTTGAGGGCCAGACAAAACCGGCGCCCGGTTCAGCGGCATATGCTCTTCTTTAGGATTTATCTGGAAGAGGTTGTGCCGTCAGGTGTGGATGACCGGTTTCGCCGATAGTAATGCTGGATGCAGTGCCGCTCTTCGCACTGACTTCAGTACCGAATGGATAGAAACATTGGAGTCGCACGCGGTTCCTTTGCGTCTAATGATTAGCAGGCAGTGAGAGATTTCACATCCGGTCAAAAAGAAGTATGCCGGCAACATCGTTTCTCCGCTGACATTTTTACCTCAAGCATACTCACGGTGCGACTGTAGATCGTCCGCGTATGCGCTATAGGAAAGGAACACAGAATGCGCTCAGATTTGATCTTTGGAGCACTGACTCACGTAACGAACCGCTACCAGCTCTGTCAACTCGCCTCGAAGGCGACTCGCAAGCTGCACAAGCCGAACACGCGGCTGCAGGATACGACCAATGAGGTTCTCGACCGCTTCAAGGACACCGTTCCGATGGACGATGCCACCGAGCCGGTCGTGCAGAAGATTCACGTCGAAGAGCGCCGCGCAGCTTAACGCGCGGCCGCTTCACCTTTCGTTGTTCTTCCTGTACAAAATTTTTCTGATATACTAAATCCGCAGCATCCCCCCACGCATCGAAATAGCCGCTTTCCGGCCTCCGCACGACCCCTCTCATCAAAAAGAAGATTCGTTACGCAGATCCCGCCTAAGCTTCATCCCTACCCCCTTAAAATCTCCGCAATAGAAACAGGACCCATGACCATCTCTGAGCTAAAAGAGCACAACATCGCCGAACTCGGCAAACTTGCCCGCGGACTCGATATCGCCGGTACCAGCGCCCTCCGCAAACAAGACCTTATCTTCAAGATTCTGCAGGCCCAGAGCGAAAAAGAGGGCCACATCTTCGCCGAAGGCGTCCTCGAGATCCTGCCTGACGGCTATGGCTTCCTCCGCTCTCCGGATTACAACTACCTGCCCGGCCCCGACGATATCTACGTCTCGCCCTCGCAGATCCGCAAGTTCGACCTGAAGACCGGCGACACCATCTCCGGCAACGTCCGCCCCCCGCACGAGGGCGAGAAGTACTTCGCGCTGGTCAAGATCGAGGCGATCAACTTCGAGTCGCCCGAGGAGACGCGCAACAAGATCCTCTTCGACAACCTGACGCCGCTCTACGCGCAGGAGCGGGTGAAGATGGAGACCGTCCGTGAGCACATCTCCGGGCGCGTCATGGACCTGCTCACCCCCGTCGGCAAGGGCCAGCGCGGCCTCATCGTGGCCCCGCCGCGCACCGGCAAGACGATGCTCCTGCAGTCGATCGCGAACTCGATCACGGCCAATCACCCGGAGGTCGTCCTCATCGTTCTGCTCATCGACGAGCGTCCTGAGGAAGTTACCGACATGCAGCGGTCGGTTCGCGGCGAGGTCATCTCCTCGACCTTCGACGAACCCGCTGCCCGCCACGTACAGGTTGCCGAGATGGTTATCGAGAAGGCCAAGCGCCTCGTCGAGCACAAGCGCGACGTCGTCATCCTGCTCGACTCGATCACCCGCCTGGCCCGAGCCTACAACACCATCGTCCCCCCGTCGGGCAAGGTGCTCTCGGGCGGCGTCGACTCCAACGCCCTGCAGCGCCCCAAGCGTTTCTTCGGCGCGGCCCGCAACATCGAAGAGGGTGGCTCGCTCACCATCATCGCCACCGCGCTGGTCGATACCGGCTCGCGCATGGACGAGGTCATCTTCGAGGAGTTCAAGGGCACCGGCAACATGGAGGTCATCCTCGACCGCAAGCTGGTCGACAAGCGCGTCTTCCCGGCCATCGACATTCAGCGCTCGGGCACCCGTAAGGAAGAGCTGCTGATCCCGAAGG
This sequence comes from Granulicella sp. WH15, assembly GCF_009914315.1. NCBI lineage: Bacteria > Pseudomonadati > Acidobacteriota > Terriglobia > Terriglobales > Acidobacteriaceae > Granulicella > Granulicella sp. WH15. The sequence goes on along the minus strand of NZ_CP042596.1, from coordinate 4,141,126 downwards.
AAGACCTGCAACGGACCTGGATTCTGCGCAAGGTTCTGAACCCGCTCTCGCCGGTCGAGGCCATGGAACTGCTTACCGACAAGCTGGCCAAGACCCGCAACAACCAGGAGTTCCTGCACAACATGAGTTCCATCTAGCATCCCGCCATGAAGATGGAGAAGCGCCCCGGAGATCATCCGGGGCGTTTTTTTGCTTGAATCACCTGTGTCTCAGCCTCACCTCGGGCTTGTTCCGGAAGCAGACTCCGGCGACGATTCCCGCGACCGGGAGCAGAATAAACAAGACAGCCCAAACCGTAAGGAGCATCCGCACCCTCCTGTGGATCACCGGGAGCCACGACTTGCGATCCCGGCGTCGAATATTACTCCCGAGAAGAAAGTCTTGGCTAGTGGCAACAAGAATCGGTAGTGGCCCAGTTTGAATCCAAAGGATATCTGCTACCGCGAACGCATGGTAAAGGACATTATCATGCGTAAGATCAGCACGAATAAAACGGAGCGGGCTGGGCTTTTGCTACGTTGCTATTGAGAGATATTTAGGCCGTATATTTCATCCAATTCACGCATGTGATTGCGAAGCAACGACAAATATACTTGGCCGGCGAAACCAGGTGCACCAGTACCGCCTGGCCATGACGCGTGCGTTGCTTTTATAGCGCTGTCTTTGTACATCTGCCATGTCGCCTCAAATGCCTGAAGCGTCGTTAATTGATTCTGGTCATGGCACAGCATCTGTAGATTGTGGTAGAAGATTGCATAATCTCTGTCCGCCTGTACATTTGCTTGGCCTATGCAGATATTGTAGGGCTGCTGCCCTTGATCGCTTTCAGCCTGACAGTCCTTGCTTATCAGGGCTATTTGGCGCGCGTAGGCAGATTTGAGCGGTCCTTTATATGTTTCACGCAACTTGACAGCTTGATCGAGGGGCAGGCTAATAACAGTCTGTAGCTGCGCCGCTGAAATGCTCTTGGGGGGCGTCTGAGCGTGAGAACAAGTAATTGATGCGAATAGAGAGAAGATCAAAGCTCCGCATTTCATGGAGAAAGTATATACCGGGTGCCGAAGCGGTTATTCCCAAACGCTGCATGGTAATGGGCAGCTATCCTGCGCCCTTTGGACCCCTTAACCCTAAGGGGCGGAGTTCCGTTTTGGCTTGGGGATTTAAATTGTCCCACTACCCAAAAATCTTTGAATCGACCAACGGGAGGGCCACGCGAAGCCTTAAAAAGGCGTGCAAACGCCCGCTCCGCGCGGAGCGGGTCCGTCCGGCAGGACAAATGCAAAAAGCCCCCACACCATGGCGGTGTGGGGGCTTTTTGTCGAGACTTTAGCCTTCGAGAGCGTCCAGCTCCTTCAGCCCAGCCACGGTCTTGTCGTAGAGCAGCCGAGTCTCGGCCGCTTGTTTCTTCAGCCCATCGACGATGTGCGCCGGAGCGCGGCCGATAAATGCCTCATTGCCAAGCTGCTTCTCCGCCGCCTGAAGTCCCTTTTCGTACTTGGCCAGGTCCTTGGTAAGCCGTTCCCGCTCGGCGACCACATCGACCACGCGGTCGTAGACCACCTGCACGTCAAAGGCCGCGGTGCTGCGAATACCGTTGCCAGCCAGCGGCTCCCGCGCGATATCGACCGAGGCGACCCGCGCCATCTTCGCCAGCACGTCGGAGTTAGCCGCGGCCATCTCGACGACAGTGGCCGCACCGTAGATCCGCACCGGCGTGGCCTCCTTCTCGGGCACGCCGATTTCCTTGCGCAGTCCGCGCACGGTGACGATGACCTCCTGCAGCCGCTCCAGCGCGGAGACGCTCTCGGCGTCCGCCGCCGCGTCGCTCGCCAGTGGAAAGCGATTGAGCGCAATAGACTTAGCCGGGGCTGCACCCTGATAGAGCGCGTGCCAGATCTCTTCGGTCAGGAAGGGCATGAAGGGCGAGAGCAGCCGCAGTGCCGACTCGAAGACCGCGAGCAGCGTGGTGAGCGCGGCTCCGGTGGCCTGCTTGTCGGCGGTGTCGGAGAAGTCGAGCCGCAGCTTGACGATCTCCAGGTACCAGTCGCAGAAGTCTCCCCAGAAGAACTGGTAGATAGCGCTGGCGGCCTCGTCGAAGCGGTACTCCGCCAGCGCCTTTTCGACGGCTCCGGCGGCTCCGCTTAGCTTCGAGCAGATCCAGCGAGTTTCGAGCGGCTGTCCTTCGACGTTCTTCAGTGCAGCGGGCAGCGTGGCGAGGTCAACGGTAATCCCGATCTCCCCTGCACGATCCACGTTCATGAAGACGAATCGCGCCGAGTTCCAGATCTTGTTGGCGAAGGCGCGATAGCCGTCGGTGCGCTCCTCGGAGAAGGCGATATCGGTTCCGGGCGAGGCCATGCTGGCCAGCGTAAAGCGCACCGCATCGGTGCCGAAACGCTCGATGATGCTGATCGGATCGATGACATTGCCCTTGGTCTTGGACATCTTCTGCCGGTCGGCGTCGCGGACGAGCGCATGGATATAGACGTCCTTGAACGGCACCGCCTCCGCCAGCGTGCGCGGCGAACCGTCGGGCATGGGCACGTCGAGCATGAAGTGCGTGCCCAGCATGATCATGCGGGCGACCCAGAAGAAGAGGATGTCGAAGCCGGTGACCAGCAGGTCGGTGGGGTAGAAGGCCGCCATGTCCGGGGTGGCCTTGCCGTCGCCGGGCCAGCCGAAGACGGTGAAGGGCAGCAGGCCCGAGGAGAACCAGGTGTCGAGTACGTCGGTCTCCTGCGTAAGCTGCGTGCCGCCGCACTTCGAGCAGGTCGTGGGCGCGGTGCGGGCCACGGTGATCTCGCTACACGAGCCGCAGAACCACGCCGGAATACGATGTCCCCACCAGAGCTGGCGCGAGAGGCACCAGTCATGGATGTTGCCCATCCACTCGAAGTATGTCTTCTCGTACATCTCCGGCGTAAAGCGGATGTGCCCGTCCTTGACGGCGGCGATGGCCTTGTCCGCAAGCGGCTGGATCTTGAGGAACCACTGGTCGGAGAGGCGCGGCTCGATGACCGAACCGCTGCGCTGGCTGAGGCCGACGCTCATGGCATGGTCTTTTACCTCGACCAGAAGCCCTAAAGCATCCAGATCGGCAACGATCCGCTCGCGGGCGGCGTAGCGGTCCAGTCCGTCATAGGGCGAGCCGGGCAGCGAGACCTTCGCAGACTTGTCGAGGATGGTCAGGTTGGGCAGGTTGTGGCGCTGGCCGATGGCGAAGTCGTTGGGGTCGTGCGCGGGCGTTACCTTCACCGCGCCGGTGCCGAACTCGGGCTGCGCCCAGTCGTCGGCGAGGATAGGAATCTCACGATCAGCCCCGCCGTTGACGCCGCTCAGCGGAAGCCGCAGCGTCTTGCCCTGCAACGCCAGATAACGCTCATCGGTGGGGTTCACGGCGACGGCCACGTCGCCCAGCAGGGTCTCGGGGCGCGTGGTCGCAATGACGATCGAGCCGCTGCCGTCGGCCAGCGGGTAGCGGAGGTGGTAGAGCTTGCCCGCCCGCTCCTCGTGCACGACCTCGAGGTCCGAAACGGCGGTCTGGATGACCGGGTCCCAGTTGACGATGTAGGCTCCGCGATAGATAAGCCCCTGCTCCCACAGGCGCACAAACGCCTCGATGACGGCGGCGGAGAGGTCGTCATCCATGGTGAAGTACTCGCGGGACCAGTCCACGCTGGCTCCCAGGCGGCGCATCTGGTCGGTGATGGCCCCGCCGTACTGCTTCTTCCAGCTCCACACGCGCTCCAGAAAGGCGTCGCGTCCCAGCTCCTGCCGGGTGGTGCCCTCGGTAGCGAGCTGCTTTTCGACCATCATCTGCGTGGCGATTCCGGCGTGGTCCGTACCCGGCACCCACAGCGACCGCTCACCGCTCATGCGGTGCCAGCGGGCCATAATGTCCATCTCGGTCTGGTTGAGCATGTGCCCCATGTGCAGGCGGCCGGTGACGTTGGGAGGCGGCAGCAGCATGGTGAACGCCCTGGCGGGATCGCCCGCCGCAGGGGCCGCTACATCGAACAGCCGCTCTTCTACCCAGTGCTTCGCCCACTTCTCTTCAATCGCCGAGGGGTCGTACGCCTTCGCCAGTTCCTTCTTTTCGTCGCTCATCCGTTCCTTCGCTTACCTGTTTGTGTGCTGTTTAAGCCTAGCATCGCGCCGCAATAAGAAAGGGACGCAGCCGAAGCCGCGTCCCCTTTTGGAGAAGCACCCGCGCTTTATAGCGGGTTCAGCTTCTTGAGGCCCTTCTTCTTCTTGTGCTTGCTCGAAGACTCGTCGCCCTTGTCGAACTCGGGCTTGGTCTTCTTGCCGTCGGCCCTGGGGGCCTGAGCGGCAGCCTGCGGAGCCGAGATCTCGTTGACCGTCGTAGGTGCTTCGGCGGCCTTCTCGATGGCTGGCAGAGGGGCTGGTTTCGCCGTTAGAGTGACGCCGGGAACCGCCGTGGGCACCGTATTGCCGGTGGCTCCATTGACGCCGGGCGAGAGAACCTCCATGCCCACGCCGTTGCCGCCGCCTGAGCTTGCGCCGCCGGCCGGAGCCGCTGTGAACGAGGTGCCCGTGGTCGCGCCGCCGGTGGCGCCCTCAGCCGGTACATCCTGGAACTGCAACGGAGCCGCCGTGGTTGCCGGAGCCGCCGCGGTGGTCTCGCCGTCAGCCGTGACCGGAGCCTTGGCTCCAACCTCGGGAACGGCATCAGGATGCAGCGCCTTGTTGAAGGCCGCGACCGTGTTGCGGGTCACGTCCGGAGCCAGGGTCGGCTTGGGATCGGTCAAGGTCGGATCGCCGATGTGGGCCACCGTGACGGTGTCCGGCTTGTGCAGAATGATGAGGCCGACGCGGTCGGTGAGCCGGTAGTTATTGCGGCTGTTCTCCATCGCCTGGCTGGCCTGCGCCTGCTCCAGCGTGGGCGTTGGGATCGGAAGGTTCATCGCGGCCAGACGGTCGCGGGCGTCCTCGACGTGGGCGGCGGCGGAGTGCTCCAGCACTACCTTGCGGTAGGCCGCGGCGGCCTCACCGTCAAAGGTAGCCTCGAGCTTGGCCTTGGCGGTCTCGTCCATCTTCAGGCCGCGCACAAAGTGCGCCTGCGCGGAGTAGGCATCGCCCAGGCCGATGAGGGCGTCGTCCATGTGGCTGTAGAGCGGGTAGGTATCCACCACGGTCTGGTAGCGGGCGATGGTGGCGGCCCAGTTCTCGCGCGTGGCGTAGTAACCGGCGATCTCGGCCTCACGGGTGGCCAGCACCTCCTGCACATCGCGCAGGCGCTGCTTGGCCTGGGGGACGAGCGTGCTGTCGGGGTAGTCCGTCAACATACGGCGATACTCTTCCTCGGCGTGGGTGGCCTTGGCGTAGTCGCGGTCGGGACGGTCCATCTGACGGAAGTAGATGTCGCCGATGCGCATCTGAGCTTCAGCAGCTTCAGGCGCGTTGGGGAAGAAGACGCGGAAGTCGGCGTACTCGCTCTCGGCCTGGGTCAGGGCCGCAGTGCCGCCCTCCTTGTACCAGCTATCGGCGATGGCGAGCTTGGCGCGCATCTGGTACTGCGAGTCGGGGTACGTGTTCAACATCGTCTGCAGGTCCAGGCGAGCGACGTCGAAGTGGCCGTGCGCGATGGCGTACTGGGCCTTGTCGAAGAGCGCCTTATCGGGCAGCTTGGCGTCGACACCGGCCAGGGTCTCGATCTTCTTGTCCTTCTTGTAGCGGTTACGCGTGTCCTTGGACTGGATGACCTTTTCTTCCTTCTTCGATTCCTTTTCCGGCGCAGGCTGGGCTGCGGCCTTCTTGTCGGCGTCCGCCTTCTTCTTATCCTTGCCGAACGAGAAGATCGAAGACTTGATCGGCTTGGCGGGCGTCACGGGCACGTCGGCCACGGGGGCCGTCTGGGTCGCCGCTGGCGCAGTCTGGGCTGGGGCGGCGGCATCCTGCGCGCGCGCGGCGGGCACCAGGGCGATCAAACCGGCAACGGCCAGACCGGCCACCAGGCCAGCGCTTCGGGACGGGAAGAACGAGAACATCGAAAGCCGAGTTGAAACGGAAGAACGAACCATCATCACGCAGGAACCTCACCGGCCCGGCGCGAACGCAGGGCATACCGTATTTTATCCCCAGCACGCGCATCCGTCGCCCGTACCGGGTAGAACCAGGGACTTAATCTTTCCAAAAGCAACAGCAAAAGCGCCCTAACGCCGGGCGGGCGGCACTTCGTGCGGTTTTGGACGCTTCGCGTATCCCAACTCTTATTTTTCAGCCGCCGCGTGGGCCAGCTTCAGGAACTCCACTGCATTCTTTTCTGTCTGCGCGGGATCGCGCCGTCCGTCTACCGTGGGCGCGAAGATCGCCGAGCCGGCCACGAGCATATCCGCTCCTGCTTCGACGACGCTGGCCACCGTATCGTGAGCGACGCCGCCGTCCACCTCGATCCGGAAGTTCAGCCCCATCTCCTCCCGCAACTCTGCCAGGTACGCGATCTTCTCCAGCGCCAGCGGCAGGAACTTCTGGCCGCCGAAGCCGGGGTTCACGCTCATGACGAGGACGTGGTGGACCATCGGCAGTACTTCGATGAGCGTATCGACCGGCGTGGCCGGGTTGATGACGACGGCGGGCTTCACGTTGTGGTCGGCGATGAGCTGGAGCGTCCGGTGCAGGTGGCGGCAGACCTCCTGGTGGACGGAGATCATATCCGCCCCCGCAGCGGCGAACTCGGGGATGTAGGCGTCGGGGTTCTCGATCATCAGGTGGCAGTCGAGGGGGAGCTTCGTGATCGGGCGGAGGGCTTTGACGACGGGTGGCCCGAAGGTGATATTGGGGACGAAGTGGCCGTCCATGACGTCGACGTGGACGATGGTGCCGCCGCCGCGCTCGGCTGTGCTGACCTCGTCGGCCAGGTGAGCGAAGTCCGACGCCAGGATGGAGAATGCAAGCTCGATCAAGTGGAAGAGGCTCCTTGCCTCTGAGTCTAACAGCGGTACTTTACGGGCAAGTAAGCTGCTGAGGGCCTTGTGTCGGTTGGCATCGAGAATCTTTATTACCGACCAGCGGGAGGAACACACGAAGCAGTAAAAAGGCTTGTAAACGCCCGCTCCGCGCGCAGCGGGCCCGTCCGGCAGGACAGAGTTTGTATCAGGAATAGATCGGGCCTTCGGCCCTCGTGTGCATACCGGGATGTTTCCCTGGGGCGTTGCCCCAGGTGAGCAAAAGCAAAGGCAGATGAGGGCTGAAGGCCCGGTCTATCGGTTCCACCCCTAAAGCCAAAGGATCGGTGGCTACGGCTGCACATCGGCGGGGAGCACCGCCTTGCCGCGGCGGCCACGTTTCGCCACCACCGGGACGACTCGTTCCACATCCGGGCGGCCCTCGTGGAGGATCTTTACCTTGGCTGCGGCTGCGGCGTCGCGCTGAGTCTCGGCCATGGCCTTCGGCTCGCCGAGGGCCATGCGGGCGGCTCCGCGAAGGACGCGGCGGATGGGCCATTTGCTATCAGCGTTGGGGAAAAATATCTCGCCGATGCGCTGCTTCTCGGGCCGGTAGTACCAGCGGCGCAGCAGGGAGAGGTGGTCGCTCAGCATGGCGATGTCGGTCGCAGGCGTGGCCTCGGCTTCGAGCGTGGCGATGACGGTAGCGGCGCGAAGCTCGGGTGAATCGGCTGTGGTGCTCTCGCCTTCGAGCGGGACGGCTTGAAGCATGAGCGGCTGCGCGAAGAGGGAGCTGCCGACCTCGGTCTGCTCCCGGACTGCCCGCACGCCCAGCGTTGAGAGTGACGCGGGGCCGAGCAGGCAGCCGCCTTCGAGCAGAAAGAGAGCGGCTCGGTCGGTCTGGTTGGAATCTTCTTTTGCGGCGGGCTGGGTGATGACGGCGCGCAGCCGGGGCAGCGGTTCGACCAGCTCGTCGGCCAACGCGGCTGCGGCCTTGACGCGCTGAAAGTGCGCATGGAGCGAGGCGGCCTGCTCGAACTCCATCTCGGACGAAGCGCGCTCACGGTCGCGGGCGATGGTGTCGAGCAGGCTCTGGCCGTGGCTGTCGAAAAATCCTTGTACGGCCTCGGCCTCGGCCCGGTACTCGTCGGCGGTGCAGCTCTGGTTGCAGGGAGCCATGCACTTCTTCATCTCGCCGTAGGCGCAGCCGGGGTGCGTGGGGCTGACCTCCAGATCCTCGTAGCAGCGGCGCAGCTTGAAGAGGTCGAGCACGGCGTCGCAGTAGCGCTCGGCGGCGGCGCGCGAGGGAAATGGCCCGTACATCTGGGCCAGGTTGCGCTTCGACAGGCGGTTGGTGGAGTAGACGCGGGGGTGGGCGTGCTCCATCGTCAGGCGCAGGAAGAAGGGCGTGTGCAGGCGCATCCGGCGGCGGGCTTCGGGATATCCGAAGTGCGCGGCGAGCGACTGGTAGAGGACCAGAAGCGACTCGAACTCGGAGCCGGTGACGGTGTACTCGATGCGGGCGACTTTTTCGCGCAGGTTGAGGCGCTTCGATTGGGAATCGGGCGGCGCAAGTAGGCGGAGCATCCGGCGGCGGAGGTCGGCGGCACGGGTCAGGTAGGGCTGGTCGGTGTCGCGCGGGCCGTAGAGCGCGAAGACGCCGGGAAGCGTGGGGATCTGGCGGAGAGTCGTCTCGGCCTCTTCCGGCGAGAAGGCGAGGGTGTGGGCGAATTGGAAGACGGAGGCCACAGGAGGATTTTAGTCTTTGACGGAGGGGCAAAGGCTAAAAGCGCCCTCACGCCGGGCGGGCGCCACTTCGTGGGGTTCTCGACGCTTCGCGTAAAGAGGCAGGGCTAGCGGCTTGCGTTCTTCCAGTAACGCGCCTTCTTCTTCTCGGCGCGGTCAGCCTGCCAGATGCGGATACGATCCCAGTAAAGGAATGCGGCGAAGAGCGCAGCAGCAAGCGGAAATAGAAGGTAGGGCAGTCTCATGGGGAGTCACATGCGCAGAATCCCCGGTAAGGAGACCGCTGCAAGGTTCATCGTTCTATTGGAACGCATAGAGCGCCGAACGTGAAGCTTTTTTTCGCTCCAGTGCAGAGATCGGGGAAGAGAACTCCCGTATGGGTGGCTTCTCAGCGGCGGTTGTCGGTGGCCGGTTCGGGGTGGATCAGCAGCCGGGTCACCTCGGGACACTCGAGCTTGAAGCTGTTCTCGAGCGCCGTCAGCAGGGTGTGGACCTCCGCCATGGGGAGGTCGTCCGGCAGCGTGCAGTGGCAGTTCACCTGGATGCGGTCGTGCAGGTGGGTGACCACGACGTCGTGAATGTCGAGGATTGCGGGAAACTCGCGGGCTACCTTGCGCAGCCGCGACTCCAACTCGCGGTCGCTGTCGATGGTGGCGGGCTGCTCGATGGTGGCCGGCTCGCTCTCGATGTGGGTCAGGATGGTGGCGATGGAGGGAACCTCGCGGCGCATCTCGGACTCGAGCCGGGTGACGAGGTCGTGCGCGTGACGCAGCGACATGGTCTCGTCCACCTCGAGGTGCTGTTCGACGTGCAGCGCGCCGTCGTACTGCTGCACCGAGACGTCGTGGACGTTCAGGTTCGACCGGGCGGCGACAGCGCGGATGCGGTCGTGGACGCTCTCGGCCAGGGTGGCGGTGGGAACCGAGTGGACGACGACGTCGGCATCAGGGAGCACTCGCTGCACCGCCGCGGTGGCTGCTTTTGTAATCTGCTCCGACCGCTGGAAGGTGAGGTTGCGCGGCATCGCCAGGGTCACGTCGGCGAAGTAGCTCGGGCCGGAGCGGCGGGTGCGCAGGCGGTCGACAGAGAGCACGCCGTCGATGGCGGCGAGGTCGCGGATAAGCCCGCGCCGCACCTGGCTGCTCGAGGCCGAGCCTTGCGCGGGCGTGGCGTCGAGCAGCGTATCGACGGTCTGGCGGGCCAGGTTCCACGAGACCCGCAGGATGATGGCCGAGACGATGAGCGCGGCGATGGGGTCGGCCAGCTCGAGCGCCGGAATGTGGAAGCGCCTGCCGAGGTTAGTGGCGACGAGGCCCACGAGAACGGCGGTCGAGGACCAGATATCGGTGCCGAAGTGGACGGCGTCGGCGGCCAGTGCCTCGGAGCGGTGCTGCGCGGCGGCCTTGCGCAGCGCGCGCGCGCGGGAGAAATCGACCAGAATGGACAGCCCCAGCACCACGAAGGGCCACACCGAGAACGGCAGCACCAGGTGCGAGCGCGAGAGGATGCGGTGGAGTGCCTCGTAGACGATCCAGACGCAGGAGCCGACCATGAGGACGGTCTCGAAGAAGGCCGAGAGCGATTCGATCTTGCCGTGGCCGTAGTTGTGCTCGTCGTCGGCGGGGCGGTCGGCGGCCTGCACGGAGAAGAGGGTGATGGCGGCGGCGACCAGGTCGATGGCCGAGTGGGCGGCCTCGGAGAGCATCCCGAGCGAGCCGGTGAGCAGCCCAGTGACGAGCTTCAGCAGCGTGATGACGCTCGCCGTACCGACCGACAGCAGCGCCGCCGAACGCTTGGCGACGGCGGCAGTGTGGTGGCTGTCGACGTACTCCGTGCCCGTGCTGGCCATGTTACCGGTTACCCGCCTGGTGACTTGTTTGGGTGGGTTTAATAGCCCGATAAAGCCCGGCGACACCCAGGGTATAGCTGGTCCAACTCGCATCGACGAAGCCTGCCTTGCGGATCATCTGGAGCATTCTCGCGGGTCGGGGGAAGCGCTCGACGGAGGCAGGCAGGTAGCTGTAGGCGCTGCGGTCGCCGGAGATGAGGCCGCCGACCCAGGGCAGGATGCGCTTGAAGTAGAGGTTGTAGGCCATGCCGACCACTCCCTCGGGCTGGTTGCAGTCGAGAATGCCGATCTGCCCGCCGGGTCCGAGGACGCGAAACAGCTCGGCCAGACCCTCCTCATAATTGGCCAGATTGCGGAAGCCGAAGGCTGAGGTAATCAGGTCAATTGAGCCATTGGGGAGGGGGAGATGAAGCGCATCAGCTTCTATGGGGATGATATTGTGCCCATGGAACTTAGCTCGGCCCCGGACGAGCATGTTATGGGAGAAATCCACAGCCAGCACAGGAGCTGTGGGAAATGTGGATAACGTGGGTCGAAGACGGTTGAGCGCAAGGGTCATATCGCCCGTGCCGCAGCAGAGATCGAGCGCCACTGCCTCGGGCCGGGCCAGCACCTGACGGAAGCTGCGCGCCGCCCGCCACCACCACAGACGGTCGATTCCGGCCGAGAGCAGGTGGTTGAGCGTGTCGTACTTCGGGGCGATGGAGTCGAACATCTGCTGCACGTTGCTGGCTGCGGCAGCCTCGTCGAGTCCCGCCGCAGGCTTGGCCCCGGTCGATACTTCGTGCTCTCTAGCGGTCGCGATCATAGCGCCTTCATCCGGTCGAGCATGGCCTTGGCGGCCTCGTGCAGCTCGGTGTCGGTCACGTCGTAGGCGATCTCGGTGGAGCCGATGCCGGTGGGGAGCACGAAGGCGCGCTTACCGCTGCGGGTCTTCTTGTCCGATGCAGTCAGGGCCACCAGTGCCTTGGCCTTGGCCTTGAACTTCGGCAGCGGGCCGTAGGCTTCGATGACCGTGGCCATGCAGGTGAACTGGCTGTCGGTGATGGTCTTGCGGGCCAGCGCGAGATAGAGCGCGGCGATGGAGCCCCAGGCGACGGCCTCGCCGTGCAGAAGCTGCTTGTAGCCGGTGGCGGCCTCGATGGCGTGGCCCAGGGTGTGGCCGAAGTTGAGGATCATGCGCAGGCCGCTCTCTAGCTCGTCCTGCTCGACGACCTCGGCCTTGACCCGGACCGAGGCGGCGACGACCTCGGCCAGCGCGGTGGCGTCGCCCGAGAGCACGAGGTCGCGGTTCTGCTCCAGGTACTCGAAGAGCTTCGGGTCGCGGATGATTCCGGCCTTGATGGACTCCTGCAATCCGGCGCGGAGTTCCTCGGGCGCGAGCGTGGCGAGGGTGTCGATATCGGCCAGCACGGCGCGCGGATGGTGGAAGCTGCCGACGAGGTTCTTGCCCGCCTTCAGGTTGACGCCGGTTTTGCCGCCAACTGAACTATCGACCTGCGCCAGCAGGGTCGTCGGTAACTGGACGTACGGCACGCCGCGCATGTAGATGGCGGCCAGGAAGCCGGTGATGTCTCCGATGACGCCGCCGCCGAAGGCCAGCAGCAGGGCGTCGCGGTCGGCACCCGCCTCGGCGAGCTGCTCGGCCAGAGACTCTACCGCGGCCATGCGCTTGTGCTTCTCGCCCGCAGGCAGGAAGAGGACGGTGGGGGACTGGGCCTCGGGGAACGAGGCGCGGACCTTATCGGCCCACAGCTCCCAGATCTTGGGGCTGGTGACGAGGAACGTGCGGAAGGGCTTACCGCCGGTGAGCTTTTGCAGCCGGGGGTAGAGCGTCGCCAGCAGGCCACGGCCGATGGCGATCTCGTAGCTGGCCGAGGGCGTCTTGAGGGCGATGACCTGCGCGTCGCCGGGCTTTGCGGCCTGCGGGGTCTTCGCGGCGGCCTTCAGTGGCTTGGCGGCCTTTGCAGTCTTTTGCGACTGCGTGGGCTTGGCGGTCTTCGAGGTTGTCGCGGAGGACTTGCTCTTGCTGGCAGTCTTGTTTGTCTTTGTCGTCTTGCTCATGGTTTTGGTCGGCGGCACAGTAAGGTCTATCGTACGCCCGGCAAGGGGTGCGGGAAACGTTTAGCATTATCAATATGGAGCCGTTTGATTTCCTGGTAGTGGGTGGTGGAATCGCAGGGCTCAGCGCAGTGGTTCGCCTGTCCCAGTCGGGTAGTGTGCTGTGCTGCACCAAGGAAGGCCTCGCCGAGTCGAACACAGCCTACGCGCAGGGCGGAATCGCCGTCGCGATGGGCGGCGATGAGGACGTCGCGCTACACCTGGAAGACACGCTGATGGCGGGCGATGGGCTGGTCGATCGCGTCGCCGCCCGGATGCTGGTCGAGCAGGGGCCGCAACGGGTGGAAGAGCTGCTCACGTGGGGGACGGAGTTCGACCGCTACACCGCCGGAGAGCACGCGGGGGAGCTGATGCGGACGCGCGAGGGCGCGCACAGCCTCTCGCGGATTCTGCACGCGAACGGCGACGCGACCGGGCGGGAGATTGCGCTGTCGCTGCTGCGGCATGTGAAGTCGCTGGCCAACGTGACCCTGATGGAGTGGACGACCAGCGTGGAGCTGACGGTGGAGGAGGGCCGTGTGGTGGGGGCTACGCTGCTCGACGGCGAGGGCGGGCTGCTGAACGTGCGCGTGCGTGCGGTGCTGCTGGCGACCGGCGGCGCGGGGCAGGTATACAGCGACACCACGAACCCGGCGGTGGCTACCGGCGACGGCATCGCGCTGGCCTACCGGGCCGGTGCGGCGCTTGAGGATATGGAGTTCTACCAGTTCCACCCGACGGCGTTTGCCCAGGAGGGCGCTCCGCGCTTTCTGCTCAGCGAGGCGCTGCGGGGCGAGGGCGCTCTGCTGTTGAACGCGGCGGGGGAGCGGTTCATGCCGCGCTATCATCCGCTGCTGGAGCTGGCTCCGCGTGACGTGGTGGCGCGGGCGATCACGCGCGAGGCGCTGGCCGGGCCGGTTTATCTGGATATGCGGGCTTCGACGATCGACCTGCACCAGCGCTTTCCGGGGATCTCGAAGTTTCTTGCTGGATATGGGCTCGACCTGAAGCGGGACCTGATCCCGGTGGGTCCAGCGGCGCACTACCTGATGGGCGGCATCAAGACGGACGTGCAGGGACGGACGACGCTGCCAGGGCTCTACGCCGCTGGCGAGGCCGCCTGCACGGGCGTACACGGAGCCAATCGGCTGGCCTCGAACTCGCTGCTGGAGGGGCTGGTCTTTGGTGCGCTGGCGGCGGAGGCGATGGCTTCGGATAAGCTGCCGACGTTGCAGAGTGAGCTGGCGGCTCCGGCGCAGATCCTCGAGGCGGCGGTAGTGACGGACGAGGCTGCGGTAGAGGCGTGGATCGCCGAGCTGCGGGCGCTGATGTGGCGGGACGCCGGGCTGTTGCGCGACGGCGAAGGGCTGCGGAGGGCGAAGGTGCGACTGGCAGAGATGGCGCAGACGTGTCCGCATGGGATGACGCGGCGGGAGATCGAGGCCAGGAACCTGCTGACGGTGGCGACGGTGATGGTGGAGTGCGCACTGGCGCGGGAGGAGAGCCGTGGGGCACACTTTCGCAGCGACTTCCCCGAGCATAAGCCCGTGGCGGTGCACACGGTGATCGAGCGGGGACGGGTGACGGAGATTCAGTCGTAGCTCGCTCTGGACGAAAAGCCTAGCGCGGATAAAAGGGGTAAGGGCGGATTAAACAACGCACTTGTTTCTGTCCGTTTTTATCCCTTTTATCCGGGTTGGGCTTTTCTTTCCTTGCTGGACTAATATGTTCCGATGCGATCGCCTGTGCTCTCTCTTGTCCTCTCTATCTTTGTCTTGGCCGCGCCGGCGCTGGCCCAGCAGCCCACACTCCTGCTCTGGCCCAACGGCAACCCCGAGCCCACGAAGGTTGTCGGCCCGGAGATTGACCCGAGCACCGACGCTAACCGCATAGTCTCGGGCAAGGTCGCTATCCGGGTCACCAATGTCAGCAAGCCCAGCCTGACGGTCTTTGCGCCGCCTGCGGGTAAAGGCAATGGCGCGGCGGCGCTGGTCTTTCCCGGCGGCTCCTACATACGGCTCTCGTGGAACGTCGAGGGCACCGAGGTCTGCGACTGGCTCAACTCTATCGGGATGACCTGCATCCTGGTCAAGTATCGTGTGCCCGAGGACGGCCACTACCCGGCGAACGTGGAGGACCTTGAGGACGCCCAGCAGGCCATGCGTCTGACTCGCGCACACGCCGCCGAGTGGCATATCGACCCGAAGCGCATCGGGGCTATCGGCTTCTCGGCTGGGGCGCACCTGGCCGCTGCGCTCAGCACGCATCCGGACTTTCAGGGGAAGAACGTTCCGCCCTCGACCATCGACGCCCGGCCTAACTTCCAGATGATTATTTATCCCGGCTGGCTCAGCGCGAAGAACGGTAAAGTTGATCCTTCGCTGGCGATTCCGCCGGAGCTTCCGCCTACGTTTCTGGTGCAGGCGGAGAACGACTACACGGCTCATGTGGAGAATGTTTTGATCTACTTTCAGGCGCTGAAGGATGCGAAGATTCCAGCGGAGCTGCATGTGTTTACGCAGGGTGGGCATGGCTTTGGTCTGAGGCCGACGGATAAGCCGATCTCTCGCTGGCCTGCGCTGGCTGAGGATTGGCTGCATACGATTCATATACTGGGCCAGCCGGGGCCCGTGCCTCAGCCGGATTAAGAACAAGAGCAAGGCGAAACGGGGAAAAAGGGATAAAAGGGATAAGAGCGGAGCCTTGAGGTCTTTGCCTTTCACGCGAAGCGTCGAGAACCGCACGAAGTGCCGCCAGCCCGGCGTGAGGGCGCTCTTGCTTTTGAGGTTGAGAAAAGAAAGCATACCTCGGGGGCTAAAGCCCGCATTGGTGGCGGGTTTTAATGTCGGGGCTAAAGCCCCGACCTACCTCAGAAGCAAATGCCAATGCCGTCCTGTAGGAAAGATTAGTTCCTCGGAGGCAGTGCCCGTGCTGTAAGCTGCGCGATATCGAGCAGCTTCGGCGGGGCATCCGAGACTGCCGAGAGCGCGTCGCGGAACATTGTGTTGCAGAACGGGCAGGCGGTGCCGACGGTCTGCGCACCGGTCTCCGTCAGTTCGCGGGCGCGGACGTGCGAGACGCGCTCTCCGGACTCTTCGCCCAGGAAGGCCAGCCCGCCACCCGCTCCGCAGCAGAAGCTGCGCTCGTAGGAGCGTGGAGCTTCGACCAACGTTCCCGCCGCTGCGACGGCTGCCCGGGGCTCCTCGTAGACATCCCGATAGCGACCCAGGTAGCAGGGGTCGTGGTAGACGATGGATTCGCCGCTTGTCTGCTTGGGTAAACGGGATTGGTGCCGCGCCATGAACTCGGAGTGGTGCTCGATCTGGGGAGCGATGCCGACCTCGCGCCAGTCGCTGGCGATGGTGCGGACGCAGTGCGGGCAGATGGCCACGATCTTCTGTACCTTCGCGGACTCGAAGGCCTTCAGGCCGGACTCGGCGAGATTCTGGAAGACGAGGTCGTTCCCCAGGCGGCGGGCTGGGTCGCCGGTACACTTTTCTTTCTTCAGGACGCCGAAGCTGGTGCCGAGATACGTCATTACGCGGGCGAAGTCGGCGATGATCTCGCGGCCCTTGGGGTCGTAGCCGCCCATGCAGCCCAGCCACAGGCAGTACTCCTGCGTGCCGTCGAAGATAGGGAAGGCCTCTTTCTTGATGAACTTGTCGCGCTCCAGCGAACTGAGGCCGAGGGCGTTGCCGTTCTTTTCGAGGGCCAGGAAGAGCTTGGTTCCGTAGTTGTCCTCCCATGCGCCGGTGTTGGTGGCCCCGCGCCGTAGGCCGATGAGGATGGGCAGGTGCTGGATGCCGACCGGGCACTGGAACTCGCAGGAGCCGCAGGTGGTGCACTCGAAGGCGGCTTCCATGGAGAGGGGCTTTGATTCGGCAAGGAGCGGCACTTCGGAGGAGGGGGAGAACTCGTTCAGGTAGGAGCGCAGGCCGAGGATGATCTCCTTTGGGTTCAGCACCTTGCCGGTGGTGGAAGCAGGGCAGTGTTCAGTACAGCGGCCGCACTCGACGCAGCTATAGGCTTGCAGCGAGATGAGCTGGGTGACGTCTTTGCCGGTGACCAGGCCGAAGTCTTCGTCGCCGCTGAGGGGCGGGATCTTCGAGAAGCCGTCGCGCTTGAGGAAGACCGTCAGCGGGCTGAGGACGAGGTGCAGGTGCTTGGTGTGTGGGATCAGCGGCAGGAAGACCAGCAGCGCGAGGGTGTGGGCCCACCACAGGGCTTTGAGGGCGGGGCTGGACTCGGCGACCGCGAAGGCCCCGAGGTAGGTGACCATCAGGAGGAAGATGAGCAGCGAGATGAAGCCCGACTCGTAGCTGACCTTGCTGCCTAGCCAGATGGGTCGGACGAAGAAGCGCCGGATGAAGAGGCCGGTGATGGAGACTGCGACCAGTACGGCCCACGCCGCGGCGAAGAGGAAGTAGAACCGGCCGAGCGCGCTGGCGGGCGGCAGGAAGCCGAGCCGGAGGCCGGTGGCGAAGTGGTTGAGCGAGACCAGCGCGAAGGCCAGGAAGCCCCAGAAGACGAAGGCATGGGCGATGCCGGGGGCGGGGCGTTGCTGGATGACTTTGGCCTGACAGAGGACCTCCCAGACGAAGGTCCAGACGCGGCGGCCTAATGGGCGTAGGGAGAAGTCGGCGTCCTTTTTGGAGTGGAGGATGGTGCGGAAGATGGGGCCGAAGCGCCAGAAGAAGAGGCCGCCGGAGAGGACGATCAGCAGAACCAGCACGGCCATCTCGGTGGGCGAGAAGTGCTGCGGCTCGGCGAAGGTTGTGAGGGGAAGCAGAGAGAGCGCGAAGATCCCGGTCATGCAAAACCCGCCGCAAACGCTGCCTTGGAGGGCGCAGCGTTCGTACTCCGGAATCTACACTATGGCGTCAAAGACTGTCCTGCGGAGTATGGGGGCTAACGCAAAGATCCTCCCGTTGGTCGGAAACGAGAATCTCGCTTCCGACCAACGGGAGGACCTCAGAAGATCATCCTGCCCATGCAGCCCCGAGGACCGCACGAAGTGCCTAGTAGCTGATGAATTCGTTGCTGCCGCGCTTCAGGCGGACGCCGTTGATGGCGAAGACGACCGCGAGAATCACGGTGGTCAGGTTCCAGTAGAAGACCGGGTGAGCCCAGCCGGGCGAGTAGGTGAGATCCTGACCGGACCAGAGCGAGAGCAGGGTGGAGACGATGATGCTCTGGAACGAGAGGACCAGGAAGAGCTGGCCGCGGCGGCGGCGACGGTCGAGCTGCTCGACTTCGTCGGGGGTCAGGCTGCGTTCCGCTACGGGGATCAGTGTGTTGGCCATCGGTCTCGTCTCTCTCCTGCTGCTGTTCGGGAATCTATGGAGCTATTAAAACACAGTGCCGGGGCTTGGTGTTACAGGAAGGCCACGGACTGGATTCCGGCGACGTCGAAGCGCTTGCGGCAGCGGACATTTTTGCAGCCGACGAGGTCGTCGCGGCGGACCATGTAGCTCTGGGCCTTGGCGAAACGGGCGCGGTCGCGCTCGTCGGCACCCCGGCCAAGCTGGGATTTTTTGCGGCGGACGAGCCATCCCAGCTCGTACTCGCCCTGCTGGCCGCAGTGCGGGCAGGTCATGATGTGAGTGCGGGTCTCCGGGCGCTCGTCAAAAAAATCGCGTTCTTCCATGAGTCACCTCTTTTGCCGTTCTGGCCGGTTCGGCGCGGTTTGATGCTGCCGCCGAAAGATGAGTATTGCATACTGGGGGGCAGGATTGCAGCTAACGGGGGCGGTGGAATGACGGCGAAGAAGCGGGTTTTTTCGGTGGTGAAGGCGGTGAAGGAGAACGCGCGGGAGCGCGTGGGCAGCCCTCCGCCGGAGCGGGTGCTGCCCGATCCGAAGCAGAAAGCGGCGGCCAAACCGAAGCATAAGGAGACGCTGGCCGACCTGCTCGAAAAGCGGGCGGGCGATGAGTAGATGGGCGAGTAAGCGAGGCAAGAGGGTAAGCTGGACGTATGAGTCTTGAAGTCGCGCTCGCGGTGTTTGAGTTCGTGGTCCTTCTGCTGGCAATCTCGCTGCACGATTCGGTACAGGCGTGGATGGCCGCGCGGCTGGGCGATCCGACGGCGAAGATGATGGGGCGCATCTCGCTGAATCCGCTGCGCCACTACGACCTGCTGGGCACGGTTATTTTTCCCATCGTGTTTCTCTTTCAGAGCCCGCTGGTGCTGGCGTGGGGCAAGCCGGTTCCGATGACGCCGCGCAACTTCCGTCGCGGCTCGAAGGACGAGATGCTGGTCTTTCTGTCGGGGCCGCTGGCGCACCTGGGGGCGGCTGGGGTGTTCCTGGTGCTGCTGCTGGTGCTGAAGCATGTGGTGCCGATGGTGGCGATGTCGCTGCCCGCGGCGGCGGCTCTCTCGCTGCGCAGCCCGGAGGTTTCGACGGAGTTCCTGCCGCCGATCTTTCCGATTGTGCTGTTCTTTTACTACGGGATTCTGGTGAACCTGCTGCTCTTTGCGTTCAACCTGGTGCCGCTGCCGTCGCTCGATGGCGGACGGGTGCTGCGGCACTTTCTGCCGTATAACGCGATGCAGCAGTATGACCGTTGGGGTTTTTACCTGACGATTCTCTTCTTTTTCTTTGGGTTTCGGGTGATTCTGCTCATCATGACGCCGCTGTTGAATATCTTCAATGGGCTGCTTTCGGTGCTTTAGTGCCGGGGAGAAGAAAGCATACCTCGGGGGCTAAAGCCCGCTTCCGTGGCTGGTTTGGATGTCCGGGCTAAAGCCTGGACCTACCCCAGAAGCAACGGCTACAGCAAAGACAGAAGCAGATTCCTCCGCTTCGCTCCTGAATGACAACCAAAAGAACAGGCAAAAGCGCCCTAACGCCGGGCGGGCGGCACTTCGTGCGGTACTGGACGCTTCGCGTAAAAGCAAAGATCTCAAGGCTCCGCTCTTATCCTTTTTTTCCTTTTTATCCCCGTTTGCTCTGTCCTTTTTCCAGGGGAGCAACGACTCTGCCAATGCAGCTCGGCTATTGCGATCATTTACCATTGCCGTTTGAAGCAGTAAATGATTCTGACTGGCGAAGTGACCATCAAGATGAACGAAGTAACGGCAAATCGGCCGCGGGTTCTGAGCGGAATGCGGCCCACGGGCAAGCTGCACCTGGGCAACTATATGGGTGCGCTCTACAACTGGACCCGGCTCCAGCACGAGTACGAGTGCTACTTTTTTATCGCCGACCTGCACGCCCTGACCACGAGCTACGAGGACCTGAGCCGTCTCAAGGAGAATATCCGCGAGGTCGCGCTGGACTTTCTGGCTGGTGGCCTCGACCCCGAGCTCTGCACGATCTTCGTGCAGAGCGACGTCCCGGCGCACTCCGAGTTGCACACCCTGCTGAGCATGTTTACCCCGCTGGGCTGGCTGGAGCGGGTGCCTACTTATAAGGATCAGCAGGAGCAGCTTCGCGAGAAGGATCTGGCGACCTATGGGTTTCTGGGCTATCCGCTACTGCAATCGGCGGACATTCTGCTCTACCAGCCGGACTTTGTGCCCGTGGGGCGCGACCAAGCCGCTCACGTCGAGCTGACGCGAGAGGTGGCGCGGCGGTTCAACCAGCTCTATCCCGGCAGCTTTTATATGGCCGAAGGAGCAGCTCCGTGGGAGCTGGAGGCGGTCAAAACCAAGGCCCGTAAGCTGGCCGGACAGCCGAATAAGAGCGAGTTCACGCCGCATGAGCTGATCGCGGCGGCTCCGCAGACCAAGCTGAAGTCGGCCTACGGAACTCGAACAATTTTGCCCGAGCCAGACGTGCTGCTGACGCCTTCGCCGCAGCTTCCGGGCGTCGATGGCCGCAAGATGTCGAAGAGCTACGGGAATACGATCCTGCTCTCGGACACCGAGGCGGATATCCGGTCGAAGCTGAAGACGATGGTGACCGATCCGGCGCGTGTCTACCGGACCGATGCGGGGAATCCCGATGTGTGCCCGGTCTTTGCGCTGCACAAGCTCTTTTCGACCGAGGAGACGCAGGCCGAGGTACGGGTCGGCTGCACGACGGCGGGGATCGGGTGCATCGAGTGCAAGGGTTGGGTCGCCGATGCGATGGTGAAGGAGCTGGCTCCCATCCAGGAGCGGCGGCGCAAATTTGAGGCAGACCCGGATCTGGTGGAGGATATCCTCTACCAGGGCGGGACGCGGGCTCGTGCGCGCTCGGAGCAGACGATGCGTGAGGTGGGCGAGGTGATGGGGTTGAGGGCGCGACGCGTATGAGTGATGAGAAGGTTCAGCCTGAAGCGACGGTAGAAGCGGCTGCCGCGCCGGAACAGCCAGCCCCGGAGCCGTTCAACCTGGAGCCGAAGCCTGTTCCGCCGCCTCCGCCCGAGCCGAAGAAGGCTCCCGTGTCCAAAGAGAAGACCAAGGATGACGGGTCGGTGTCGCCGTTTTCGATCACCGTGGGCCAGGTCTACGACGGACCGATGGACCTGCTGCTGGACCTGATCCGCAAGCAGAATATCGACATCTACGACATTCCTATCGGGCGGATTACGGCGCAGTTCCTGGAGTACACGCACCATTTGCGCGACTCGGACGTGGACGCGGCGGGCGAGTTCGTCTACACGGCCTCGCTGCTGATTCACATCAAGAGCAAGATGCTGCTGCCGAAGGACCCCACGGGCGTCGCCGAGGGCGAGTCGGACGATCCGCGGCTGGAGCTGGTGGAGCGGCTGTTGGAGCATGAACGCTTCAAATCCGCCGCGCAGATGCTGATGCAGAAGCAGCAGGTGGAAGAGGCGACGTGGTCGAACCCGGGGATGCGCGAGTTTCGCGAGGACGAGGCGGCGGAGCCGGAGATCGCGGCCGACACGGTGGACCTGGTGCGGGTCTTTCAGGATATTTTGTCGCGGATGCGGGCGCGGCCGGTGATGGACGTCAACGAGGAGTCGGTGACGGTGGCGCAGATGATCGACTACGTGAAGCGGCGGCTGTTGATGGAGGATCGGCCGATGTCGCTGCGGCGGATGCTGCACAGCACGCATACGGAGCGGGCGCTGATCTGCATGTTTCTGGCGCTGCTGGAGCTGGTGCGGTTGCAGGCAGTGCTGCTGTATCAGCCGGAGCGGCTGGGGGACATCCTGGTCAAGAAGACGGTCGGGTTCGATGAGATCTTCGAGGACCAGTCGGCAGCGCGGGACGACTGGAATTAGCACTTCAGGCGGTTGACACGCGTAGCGTCGAGAACCGCACGAAGTGCCGCCTGTCCGGCGTGAGGGCGCTGCTGCCGTTGTCCCTGAGCTTTTAAAGCCTCATCTTCGAGTGCCCAGTTCACAACGACCCGGCTGGGATAGCCGTAAGTCCTTGTTTATCTGGCGCGTGATGATAGTTGTCGCCGTTTCCGCCGTCTGTGACGGTTGACACAGCCTTAATCGTATCTTCATCTTCCGAGGCCTCTGGGGCGGGTATCTTGGTCGCACTGACTTCCAAGACCAGGTGAATCATGTCAACTTCCGTTACCGGCACCGCCACCCTTCCTCCCACCTCGATCCTCGACGAAAAGATGAAGAAGTCCAACCCCGGCAAGATGGGGATGGTGATCTTCGGTCTGATGCTGGTGGGCGGGCTGGCGTATATCGGCATGAAGCTCTCGGCCGATCTTGCGATCGTGCATAGTGCTTCGGTGTTTCCCTTCCTGCTGCTGGGACTTGCGCTGCTGATCGCGCTGGGATTCGAGTTCGTAAACGGCTTTCACGACACGGCCAACGCGGTGGCGACGGTGATCTATACCCACTCGCTGGAGCCGCATGTGGCGGTGGTGTGGTCGGGCCTGTGGAACTTCATCGGCGTGCTGACCAGCTCGGGTGCGGTGGCGTTCTCGATCATCACACTGCTGCCGGTGGAGCTGATCCTGAAGGTGTCCAAGGGGTCCGGCTTCTCGATGGTCTTCGCGCTGCTGGTGGCGGCCATCCTGTGGAACCTGGCGACGTGGTGGCGTGGTCTCCCGGCGTCCAGCTCGCACACCATGATCGGCTCGATCCTGGGCGTGGGTATCGCGAACCAGATGATGATGGGCAACTCGGGCACGGCGGGCGTGGATTGGGAGCAGGTCACCAAGGTCTTCAAGGCGCTGCTGATCTCGCCGGTGGTGGGTTTTGCGTGCGCGGCGCTGGTCTTCCTGCTCTTCAAGGCGGTCGCCAAGGACCCGCGTCTTTATAAGGCTCCCGAGGGTACGGCTCCTCCGCCGTTCTACATCCGCGCGCTGCTGGTGCTGACCTGCACGGGCGTCAGCTTCGCGCACGGCTCGAACGACGGACAGAAGGGCATGGGCCTCATCATGCTGATCCTGGTGGGCACGGTGCCGACGGCGTACGCGCTGAACCACACGGTGGGCGCAAAAGAGGTCACTACCTTCGCGGCGGTCTCGACGCAGGTGGCCGGAGTGTTGCAGAGCTATGAGCAGCCGGGTGCGGTGCTGGCGGGCGAGCCGGGGCCGGAGATCGAGAAGTTTGTGAGCACGAAGCAGTTCGAGCCGGGCGTTACGGTGGCGATGCAGCAGATGGCGACCGACATCCGCAACGAGGCGACGTCGTACGGTTCGCTGGGCAATGTTCCGGCGGAGATGCAGGCTAACGTCCGCAACCAGATGTACCTGATGAGCGAGTCGCTGCGGCTGCTGCCGAAGTCCGGGCCGAAGATGTCGGATGCGGACCTGAAGGTGGTGGCGAACTACCGGAGTTTCCTGGATAAGTCGACCAAGTTCATTCCGAGCTGGGTGAAGGTGGCCGTGGCGCTGGCGCTGGGCCTGGGCACGATGGTCGGCTGGAAGCGGATCGTGGTGACGGTCGGCGAGAAGATCGGCAAGACGCACCTGACCTATGCGCAGGGCGCTTCGGCTGAGCTGGTGGCGATGTTCACCATTCTGGCGGCGGACAACTACGGGCTGCCGGTGAGCACGACGCATGTGCTCTCGTCGGGCGTGGCCGGTACGATGGCGGCGAACAAGAGCGGGCTGCAGATGTCGACGATCCGCGACATCGCGGCGGCGTGGGTGTTCACGCTTCCGGCGGCGGCGGTGCTCTCGGGCGTCCTCTTCTGGCTCTTCAACATGGTCGGGAAATAAGCGCTCTCCTCAGAGAACTCGAACGACAGCAGTAACAACGACGGCCCCGATTTGGGGCCGTTGTCGTTTTTGTTTGGGCGGGGGAAGGGTCTGGAGGGTCTGGGTTGGTATGCTTAGGGGGTCAATTATGAGCCTTAAAGCGAAGATCGAAGCCGTTATTTATGCCTCCGAAGAGCCGGTAACGCTGGCGCAGCTCGCCGGACTGCTGGGCCTGGAGGCGCAGACCGAACTGGATCGCCTGGATGAACGTCAGCAGATGCTGGCGCTCGAGGTGGAAGAAGAGGCCGTTGAGGCTGAGCTGCTGGAGGTTGTCGAGGAGCAGCTTGAGGCTGAGGTAGCTCCCGCGACTGAGCCGGAGGCGGCGGTCGAAGCTGAGGTGGCTTCCGAAGCTTCGCCGGAGGCTGTTGACGCTCCGGAGGCTGAGCCTGAGACGGTCGCTGAGCCTGAGACGGCTAAGGAGCTGACTAGGGATCAGGAGAAGAATCGGGAGCGGCGGCTACGGGAGTACTTCCGGCAGATCATCGACGAGTTGATCGCCGACTATGCCACGTCGGAGCGCGGGCTGGAGATCCGGGAGGTGGCCGGTGGGCTGCGGATGGCAACCAAGCCCGAGTATCACGATGCCGTGCGCGGGTTTGTGAAGAGCCTGAAACCGGCTCTGAAGCTCTCGCTGCAGGCGCTGGAGACGCTGGCGGTGGTGGCGTACAAGCAGCCGGTGACCGCGCCGGAGGTCTCGGAGATCCGCGGGGTGGACTCGGCCGGAGTGCTGGGGTCGCTGATGGGGCGCAAGCTGATTACGACGGCTGGGCGGAAGCAGGTGATCGGGCGGCCGATTCTCTACAAGACGACCAAGGACTTTCTGCTGCGGTTCGGGCTGAAGGACATTCAGGAGCTGCCGAGCATCGAGGAGTTTGAGAAGATGGCGGGCGAACTGGCCGATATCGAGCCGGTGCAGAAGGAGATTCCGATGGCGGAGCCGGAGACGAAGGAAGAGCGCGACGAGGAGCTGCGCACGGCGGCGGAGCTGGAAGAGGAGCGGTATGCGACCGCGCCGCAGGCCGATGGGGATAGCCAGCCGGTCGATGTGGCGGACGCGGAGATTGTGGATGGTCGGGTCTCGGGGTTGCCGCCTCGTTATGGGGCGGAGGACTCATCCGCGCAAGAGGCGGATGTGCAGCGTGAGGCTGAAACTGGCGTTGGAGTTGGGGAAGAGGACTTGTAGACGCTCGTCTGCGGAGCGGGACGGTCGATGATCTTGTTGTAGCCGTGCAGGGACTATGCAGGGACAAGGAGCGACGTTGACGAGATGATCCTTCCTCAGCCGCAGTCAAACTCGGATCTGTACATGCATGTCCGGGTCGTAATCTCGATGATCGTCGGGCTGTGCATCACCACGCTGCTGAGCGGGTTTGCGCGGTTCGTGCAGCATCCGCGGCGGGAGCACGCGTCGCTGCTGCACCTGGGCTGGGCGGCTTCGCTGCTGCTGTGGATCATTCACTTCTGGTGGTGGGAGTTCCGGCTCTCGGCGGTGCGGGTGTGGAACTTCGGGACGTACTTCTTCATCATCTTTTACGCGATCCTGTTCTATTCGCTCTGCACGTTTCTGTTCCCGACGGACCTGAAGGACTACAACGGGTACGAGGATTATTTTCTTTCGCGGCGGCGCTGGTTCTTCGGTTTTCTGGCGATGACGCTGGTGGCGGATGTGATCGACACCAGCCTGAAGGGCGCGGTTTACTTTCACTCGTTTGGGGTGGAGTACCCGATCCGGATTGTCGGATACCTGGTGCTGTGCGGAGTGGCCTCGTATACGCGGAGCCGCAGGGCGCAGTTGGCTTTTCTGGCGGTCTCGTTTGTGTACCAGGTGTCGTACATCGCTCGGCTTTACGGCACGCAGTGATGCTTATGGGCGAGCGGTGCGGGTGAACTCCTCGGTCCAGGACTGAGGCGGTGCTCCGGCCATGTTGGGAAAGTCTACGGCGAAGTCGATTTTGAGAGATTTGCGGTCGGGGGTGAGCTGCCAGCGCTCGCGGATGCGGACCTGCACGGATGGCGAACTGGGCTGGGGTTTGTTCTCCACAACGGACTGGATGAGCAGGAACTTGTCCTGTGTTTTGGCCTGTCCCTTGCCGGGGAGTCCGGCGGGGCTGGTGTAGGTGCCCTCGGGACCGTTCAGGATGAAGCGGCTGGTGGAGACCTTGCCGCGGTCGGTGCGGGTGATCTCGATCTTGCTGCCAGTCTGGACGACGTGGAGCGTGGGGGCTGCGGGGCCGCCGGGTTTGGCTGGGGAGCCGGTGTAGTCTCCGGCGAAGCTGGGGGCCTGGGCGATGAGGCGGGCCGCCGCGAGAGCCAGCAGGCATACGGTCAGGAGGTGCAGGAGGGGGCGTCGGTTGGGCCGGGTCACGCGGGTCTCCAATTCTGGTGTGGATGGCTCGAACGTATCAGAGTTGCGGGCCGGAACCAAAGGAAAGCGGATTTGCCGGCGATATGGCGGCAAAGTAGTGGCTGGACAGGAGATAATGGAAGTCTATGGCCGAGCAGAACAAACCCGTCCCCAAGCAAGATGCCGAACCGAAGGGTGAGCGGCTACAGAAGATTTTGGCGCAGGCTGGTATCGCCAGCCGACGCAAGGCCGAGGAGATTATCCTCGAGGGCCGGGTGCAGGTGAACGGCACCACCGTGACCGAGCTGGGCACGAAGGCCGATGCTTCGCGCGACCACATCCGCGTGGACGGCAAGCTGTTGCACGGGCCGGAGCAGCAGCGGTACTACATGCTGAACAAGCCGCGCGGCTATGTGACGACGCTGGACGATCCGCAGAAGCGGCCGACGGTGATGCAGTTGATGCAGCAGAAATCGGGGCCGCATGGGGATCAGGTAAGGCTGTATCCGGTGGGGCGGCTGGATTATCTGAGCGAGGGTCTGCTGCTGATGACCAACGACGGTGCGCTGGCCAATGCGCTGTCGAAGGCCGCGACCGGCGTGGAGAAGACCTATCTGGTGAAGGTGAGCGGGAATCCTGAGCCTGCGGGCCTGGATCAGATTCGGCGGGGCATCATGATCGACCGCGGGCGGCTGGATGAGGTGCGCGCGGGGCGGCGGGATCGGATTCTGACGGCTCCGGCCAAGCTGGAGCTGGTGCGCGGCGGAGATAACCCGTGGTTCGAGCTGACCCTGACCGAGGGGCGGAACCGGCAGCTGCGCAAGATGTTCGAAGAGATTGGGCACCATGTGGAGAAGATCCGGCGCATCGGGTACGGGGCGCTGCGTCTGGATGTGCCGCCGGGGGAGTATCGCGAGCTGACGCCGGGTGAGGTGATGGCACTGGATCGCGCGTCCAAGGGCAAAAAGGTGGTGCCGAAGAAGAACCTGCCGGAGTTCGCGAAGCTGAAGTCGCCGGTGAAGCCGAAGGGTACTTCGTACCGTTCTCGGGGCAGTATGGGTAAGTAAGTAGCATGGGGCCTTCCGTTGGTCGGCAGCGAGCATTTTTATTCCCGACCAGCGGGAGGGCCACGCGAAGCTTTAAAAAGGCGTGTGAACGCCTGCCCCGCGCGTAGCGGGCCCGTCCGGCAGGACATCTTTCTTCTTTAGAAACAACAGCAAAAGCGCCCTAGCGCCGGCGGGCGGCACTTCGTGCGGTTATCGACGCTGCGCGTGTTTGCTGCCGTTTGACTATCGTTCTTTTACGGGAACAGAATACTCCTGCTTTTCATCTTGGCCGGGGGACCTTTTGGGTTTCCACGCATCCAAATGAGAGGCAAAAGGAGTTCATCGGTGGCAATTGAAAAAGCAACGTTTGGTGCAGGGTGCTTCTGGGGGGTAGAAGCACGGTTTGGAGAGCTGTTGGGGGTGCTGGATACCGCCGTAGGCTATGAGGGTGGAGAGCTGGAGCACCCGACTTACAAGGAAGTCTGTACAGACCGCACAGGACACGCAGAGGTGGTCGAGGTGACCTTCGACCCGGCCCGGATCAGCTTCGACCGGCTGCTGGATACATTCTTCGCGCTGCACGATCCGACGCAGTTGAACCGGCAGGGGCCGGACTGGGGGACGCAGTACCGCAGTGCGATCTACACGCACTCGGACGAGCAGTTCCGGCAGGCTCGGGAGAAGATCGCTGAGCTGGCGGCCTCGGGAGCGTTCCGGCGGCCTATCGTGACTCAGGTGGCCCCGTCGAAGCGGTTCTGGAAGGCGGAGGAGTATCACCAGAAGTACCTGGAAAAGCGCGGTATGGTGAGCTGCCATATCTGAAGCAGGGAAAAGGAAGTGGAGCGGGATTCTCGCTCCACTTCACCCGGTCTTGCGGTTATCGCTCAAGGGCTTGAAGGTCGCGTGTACAACGTGCTAAGATGGAAGCACGCGTAAGCGTAGGGCACTACGGGGAAAGATTCCGCGAGATGCTTTCGAGAGATGTGATTCGAAAGCGATGTCGGGGTCTGGCCAGAGACCGCAGTGAGATCCCTCTCCACCGCATTGTCTTTCCGTGGACCTTAGCAATGGTCCGGAAAAAGACTGGAAAGATGCCGCGCTGGTTGCTCTGGCTGGAAGGCTGATCAAAGGATCGGCCTCGCCTCGCAGCAGCGCTTCCGTCAAACGACAGCAATGCTGACTCAACCGAATGCATGGTGCTCGTGCGAGCACCCCCGAACGTACACGTTCGTTCGCTCACCCGTATCTCTAAGGAAAAATCTTGACTTCTGCAATGCTTGAACCCCAGACTCAGAACCTGTCCCAGAACCAGACCGAAAACACCTCCCCAACCTCCCCCGCTACCCTTCCTGTTCAGGAGACCATCACCGGCACCAACGCCGAGCTGGACCCGGCGACCGGCCTTCCCATGGTGCGGGACGTACACTTTGCCGACTTCAACATCTCCGACTCGCTGAAGCAGCGTCTGGCGGCGGGCGGTTTCAACACGCCGACCCCGGTGCAGGCGAAGGCGATTCCTCCGGCGCTTGAGGGCCGCGACATTCTCGCGACCGCTTCGACCGGAACCGGCAAGACCCTCAGCTTCCTCATCCCGATGATCGAGCGGATGGATGCGAACTCGGTGCCGTCGTCCAAGGGCAAGCGTGGACCGATCCGCTCGCTGATCCTGCTGCCGACGCGTGAGCTGGCGATGCAGGTGCTCGAGGCGTACGGCAAGATCGTTCCCCATGCGAAGAACGACTCGGTTCTGGTCTGCGGCGGTCTCTCGGAGAACACGCAGCTCGATCACCTGAGCCGCGGGCCGCGGCTGGTCGTCGCGACGCCTGGACGTCTTGAGGACTTTCTGCGCCGCCGCTCGGTGAACCTCAGCTCGGTGGAGATGCTGGTGCTCGACGAAGTGGACCGGATGCTCGACATGGGCTTCCTGCCCGCGATCAAGCGGATCGTAGGCGCGCTGCCCAAGACGCGGCAGACGATGTGCTACTCGGCGACGCTGGATGCGAATATCTCGGAGATCGTGCGCGACTACGTGCAGAAGCCGGTGCGCATCGAGATCGGTACGACCTCGAAGCCTTCGGACCGCGTGGAGCTGCGCGTTTACAGCGTGATGCAGGACCAGAAGCTCGGCCTGCTGAACCAGATGCTGAATGAAGAAGAGGGCACGTTCCTGGTCTTCTCGCGGACCAAGCATGGCGCGGATCGCATCTCGAAGAAGCTGGAGAAGCTGGGGCATCAGGCGGATGTGATCCACGGCGATCGCTCGCAGTCGCAGCGGACGGCGGCTCTGAAGGGCTTCGCGTCGGGGCGTCACCGCGTCCTGGTTGCGACGGACGTGGCGGCTCGTGGAATCGACGTCTCGAACATCGCGCATGTCGTGAACTACGACCTGCCCAATGCTTCTGAGGACTTTGTGCACCGCATCGGCCGTACGGGCCGCGCGGGCAAGAAGGGCGTCGCCACCACCTTTGTGATGCCGCAGGAGCGGTCGGATGCGCGCAAGCTGGAGCGCGAGCTGAAGATCAAGTTCGAGTGGCGCGAGGCGGACAAAAACCTGGAGAAGGAAGAGCGCAATCGGCCTCTGGATACGGCTGCTCTGGGCGACGTGATGCAACTCGAGTCGCGTGCGTGGCGGACGGGCGATGTGTCGGCGCAGGGGCAGGTGGCTTCGGCCGCCAGCCCGTATCGCGGCGGGGCCGGCAACGGCTTCCGTGGGCGTAGCGGTGGTGGCGGCTTTGGCGGCGGACGCGGACAGGGTGGCGGACGTGGGCCGGGTTCGAACAGCCGTCCTGGTGGTGGTCGTTCGGGTGGTCCTGCTCGGCGCGGTCGCTAAGCACTTCGTGTAATTTGAGGTCCTCCCATTGGTTGGAAGCTTGTTTCCGACCAGCGGGAGGACCTTTGCTTTTTGAGTCAGCAAGACAAGTGTGAAAGTCACGAAGTGACCGCCCTCCGCGCAGGAGGCCTGTCCGGCAGGACAGGTTTTATTGGAAGGTACGGCGGTAGACTGGAACGCATGTCTGACCTGATACCCGATCTGCCTGATCTGGCCGCCATTGCCAGCGATGAGAAGAGCTTCGTGCTGCAGGTGGTGCAACCGGGGCTGTCCGGCCTGATGGATGGCTCGGTGTCGACGCTGGCTCCTATCTTTGCGACTGCGTTTGCGACGCACAGCTCGCATACGGTCTTCCTGATCGGCGCGGCCTCGGCGGTAGGCGCGGGGATCAGCATGGCGTTCTCCGAGGGGCTGTCGGACGACGGCTCGCTGACGGGGCGCGGCAAGCCTCTGGTGCGCGGCGTGATCACCGGCTTCATGACCTTTCTCGGCGGCTTCCTGCACACGCTGCCGTTCCTGCTGCCGAACGTTCATGCGGCGCTGAGGCTGGCCTATCTGGTGGTGGGGATCGAGCTGATCGTGATCTCGTGGATTCGCTACCGGTACATGAAGACGAGCTTCGCGCTCTCGTGTTTGCAGGTGATCGTGGGCGGCGGGCTGGTCTTTGCGGCGGGTGTGTTGATCGGGCAGGGCTGACGTTGTGTGGCTGAGAGAAGGCCATTTAGAATGTGAATAGTGTCTCGTTTCGAAGCAACATGGTTTATTTTCTGTAGATGACATCCTCCCCAGGGAAAGCCCTTTGAGCCTGTCCAGCAGCCGTCCCCTTACAACGCGCTTCGTCGACACATGGGCTTCAGTACACTTCGATCTGCTGCGCGGAGTGGCTGCATTGCTTGTCCTGATCGAGCACCTGCGGAATTTGTACTTCATCGACTTCCCTGACGTAACCGTTTATCGCCGTTGGATGTTTCTGCCGTACGCGCTGAGCGGCGCGGGGCATCCGGCTGTCATCCTCTTCTTTGTGCTGAGCGGATACTTTATCGGGGGCACGGTTCTGCGCGCGATGGAGAGGTCGCAGTGGTCGTGGAAGGACTATCTGCTGAAGCGTTTTGTTCGCCTCTGGATCGTGCTGATTCCGGCGCTGCTGCTGTGTCTTGCCTGGGACACGCTGGGGATGCACCTGGGGCACGCGCCCTTGCTCTACGCTGGGCAGGACCACAATCACATGATCGGCCATGTCGCCGAAGCGCTTGCGCCGCACGTTTTCTTCAGCAATCTCTTCTTTCTCCAGGGCATCCTGACTACGATGTATGGGACCGACGGCGCGTTGTGGAGTCTCGCGTATGAGTTCTGGTATTACCTGCTGTTCCCCCTGGCGCTGGTTACCGTTTGGCCGCGGACGGTTCTATGGAGACGACTGCTGTGCGGAGTGCTGCTGGTTGCAGTGGCCTGGCTGGTGCGGGAACCAATCCTGTTTTCCTTTCCCATCTGGCTGGCTGGAGTGGCTCTGTTCAAAGTGGATGGGCCATCTCTTTCTCCGGTCAATGGCAGGAGGATTCGGATAATTGCGACCCTGGTGTATTTCCCGATCTTCTTTCTGCTCGGTCACTACCCAGCTAACCATTTAGTGGACGATTATCTGTTGACGATTGCGACGTTGTTGTACCTGTGGCTCTTGAAGTCGGACAAAGATCGCTATAGTCCTGGGGCGTGGGGTGTGCGAGGCTCTCGCGAGATGGCTCGCTTCTCGTTCACACTCTATGCTTCGCATACGCCTTTTCTGGTGTTGCTGGCTTCGCTGGTGATTGGGGATACACGTTGGCATCCGAGTGGCCTGACGTTTTTTTACGGGGCGATTCTGATGATTGTAGTGCTCCTCTATGCCTATCTACTGGCTCTGATGACCGAGTTCCGCACGGACGCGGTGCGTATGCGGCTGGAGCGGTGGCTGGGGATGCGGGTTGTTGCTCCAGCTCTGCCATCCAACCCTCTGGCGGATGCTCCGCCCGGTGGTGGATCGAACCAGGCCTGATCCGGCGGGATTTTTCACGGAAGACTCAAGCTTTTAGATGCCGGCTCGATGAGTACGACGAAATGCCTGTAAAATAAGAGAAAACCTATGATTTCCGTCTCGAATGTCACAATGCGTTATGGCCAGAAGCTCCTCTTCGAGGATGTCTCGGTCACCTTTACGGACGGCCGCCGCTACGGCCTGACCGGGCCTAACGGCGCGGGTAAATCGACCTTTATGAAGGTGCTGACGGGCCAGCTCGACGCCCAGAAGGGCACCGTGGTGCGCCCGCGCAAGTTCGGCGTGCTCTCGCAGGATCAGTACGCCTTCGATGCGTACCGGGTGATCGACACGGTCATCATGGGGAACAAGGCCCTGTGGGCGGCGCTGGAAGAGCGCGAGATCATCTACAACAAGCCCGAGATGACGGACGAGGATGGCAGCCGTCTGGGCGAGCTTGAGGGTATCGTCGGAGACGAGGACGGCTACGAGGCCGAGGCCAATGCGGCCATCCTGCTGCAAGGGCTCGACATTCCCGACGAGCTGCACGAGCGCAAGATGAGCGAGCTGCAGGGCGGCCAGAAGGTCCGCGTGCTGCTGTGTCAGGCACTCTTCGGCCAGCCCGAGGCGTTGTTCCTCGACGAGCCTACGAACTATCTCGACCTCGACTCGATCCACTGGCTTGAGGACTTTTTGAACCGCTATAACGGCACGGTCATCACCATCTCGCACGACCGGCACTTCCTGAACAACGTGTGCACGCACATCGCCGATATCGACTACGAGACGATCATCGTCTACAACGGCGGCTACGACGACATGGTGTTGCAGAAGACCAGCATCCGCACCCGCATCGAGAGCCAGAACGAGCAGCGCGAGAAGAAGATTGCGCAGTTGAACGACTTTATCGCGCGCTTCTCCGCCGGTACGCGTTCGAGCCAGGTGAACTCGCGTAAGAAGGAAGTCGAGCGGCTGGCCACCAGCGAGCTGGCTCGCTCGAACATCGCGCGTCCGTTCATCCGCTTCGACCTGGTGCGGCCTTCAGGCAAGACGGTGCTTGAGTTCGAGAACGTGAACAAGAGCTACGTCCAGAAGGACGGCAAGACCGAGCACGTCATCAACAACTTCTCGGCGATGGTGGGCCGCGGCGAGAAGGTCGTCCTGATCGGGCGCAACGGACAGGGCAAGACCACGCTGCTGAAGGCGCTGCTGGCCAACGGGCCGGGGATCGAGGAGAAGGATGTCTCGATCGACTCGGGCGAGGTGAAGTGGGGGCACGAGGCGCAGATCGGCTACTTCGCGCAGGACCACAAGGGTTCGATCCAACTGGGCATGACGGCCTCGGACTGGCTGCACCAGTACGATCCGCAGGCGACCAAGGAGGAGATCCGCGGCATCCTGGGGCAGATGCTCTTCCGCGGCGAAGAGGGCAACAAGAAGACCGATGCGCTGTCGGGAGGAGAGGCTGCGCGGCTGCTCTTCTGCAAGATCATGCTGCAGAAGCCGAACATCCTGGTGCTCGACGAGCCGACGAACCACCTGGATCTCGAGAGCATCAACGCGCTGAACCAGGCGATCCAGAAGTATGAGGGCACGGTCTTTCTGGTGACGCACGACCAGGACCTGATCGAAGAGGCGGGAACGCGGATCTGGCACTTTGAGGGCGGGCCGACGAACTTCCACATCACCGACCACAAGGGGCCGTACGAGGAGTATCAGCAGCAGTTGGCGATGAGTTCGAAGTAGTCGCTGCGGCTGGGCCGATTGGGTGAAGGAGCGTTCCTAAGGAACGCTCCTTCACTGTTTAAAGCCGACTTGAGATTACCGATCTAGTCTCGATGAGTAAAAGTAATTAGGTAAATTGGCCATCCAAGTTATCTAAAAATACCGAATTCTCTTCCCATATTGCGCTGATTTCAAGTGACTTGAGCCATTCCAAAATAGCAGCATCCGGTTTTTCAGGTAGGAGAATTGCCTTATGACAATTACCAAGATCATGCTTTGCTTGGAATGCATAATCGAGCAGTTGACCTACTGCCATTCGGATGTATTCCCTTTTAGCGGAGCATTTCGCTTCAATAAGATTCTTGCGAGTTTGTTCGTAAGAATCGCACTGAATTCCGTCGCTCTTGAAGATTTGTAGTTCACGATCTTGGCGTTCTAGCCACTGTCGATAGCGAATGACCAGATCAGCTTCCTTTTTTATGGCCTGTTTAACCGAACGAAGAGTTCTGACCTGATATTCAAGTTGTGCGTCGTTTGGAAGTGATCGCAGTTGAACTCTTGACGTTATTTCTTGCAAATACTCTTTCGGAGCTGCGGCATTGCTAATTGCAAGTTTTCTTTCCATCCAGTCGCACAGTTCTTTATGTACATGATTATTTTCGGGATGGAGCTGACGTAGCGAGGCAGTGTGGTTGAGGGCATCATTGATAAAAGGGGGATGCTTTGGCGGGTGGCTCATTGGAACAAAAGGATCGAGTTGGCGCAGTGACCCAAAGGACTGAGGAGGTTCGAAGCCTCTGAGATGTGTTTTGAATTCCTCCACAACAATCCCAAAACCGACTATTTGTGGTTCTTTGCGGTAGCGTCGGGCAATGAGAATCAAGTCGCCAGGACGGATTTCGTGTGCAAACTTAGGGCCGAGCTTGTGATCTTGGTCGTCGGGGTGCCACCCCATGAATGCCGCTTGCCATCTGACACTCGCTTGTATCCATTCACTCACTGTCCGATTTTTATTGTCAACGTTTGGGGATACAACCCAGTATTTGCGTGAAGTCGTCATGTATTTTCTTTCGGGCTAGAGCGGAGGAATACAAGCTGTATCTGGAGTTGATTGATGCTAACAGGCAATCAACTAATTTGAACGCGATTTGCTAATAGGTAATTAAAAGCGAGCTTGCAGTAATTGATCTCAAGCTGACTTGCGCACTTCCCGCAGCCGGTTTGCCTCGGCTCGGGATTCCGACTAGATTCTAAGTAGGCTCTGTCTCGTTTACTTGCCGAAACAGGCCCTGTCACGCGCGGGAGAGATCGGACTTGCAACCTAGTCCGGCGCCGAAGGAGCAACCGCCCCGGAAACTCTCAGGCAGAAGGACCGCGTGGGCAAACAGACTTCTGGAGAGAGGCACCGC
This sequence comes from Granulicella sp. WH15, assembly GCF_009914315.1. Lineage (NCBI taxonomy): Bacteria > Pseudomonadati > Acidobacteriota > Terriglobia > Terriglobales > Acidobacteriaceae > Granulicella > Granulicella sp. WH15. The sequence goes on along the minus strand of NZ_CP042596.1, from coordinate 4,106,039 downwards.
TGGAGCGAACAGCCCGGCGCGGGTGTCCGCCGACGGGATAATGATCTCAGGCAAAGAGACAGAAGGGGCACATGCGCGATCCGGCTTGAAGGCCGGCGCGACGGGGAGTGTGCGTTCATGGCAAGCGAAGCGATTGCGGCAACTCAGGTTTCGGGCAAGACCCTTACCAACCAACTGAACGGCGTGGAGTCGTTCGCCAAGCGCCACATCGGACCCACGGCGGCGGGTATCGAGGCCATGCTGGGCGTGGTCGGCGTCGATTCGCTCGACGGCCTGATCGCCGAGGCTGTGCCCGCGTCGATCCTCGATCCGGGGCAGTTGACCTTTGGCCCCGCGCTGACCGAGCCGGAGACGCTGGCGTATCTCAAGACCGTGGCCGCGAAGAATCGCGTGATGACCTCGCTGATCGGGCAGGGCTACTATGGCACGCTGCTTCCGGCGGTCATTCAGCGCAATATTTTCGAGAACCCGGCGTGGTACACGGCGTATACGCCGTATCAGCCGGAGATCAGCCAGGGGCGGCTCGAGGCTTTGATTAATTTTCAGACGATGGTCTGCGACCTGACCGGGCTGGATATCGCCAATGCGTCGCTGCTTGATGAGGCCACTGCCGCCGCCGAGGCGATGGCGATGGCGAAGCGCGGGGCCAAGTCGTCCAAAACCAGCTTCTTTGTGGATCGCGGCTGCCATCCGCAGACGATTGCGCTGCTGGGCACGCGGGCCAAGCCCTTCGGTTGGACGCTGGTGATCGGCGATCCCGCGACCGACCTGGTGGCGTCTGACGTCTTCGGAGCGATCTTCCAGTACCCCGGCACTCACGGGCATATCGTGGACTTCCGTGAGGCGATTGCCGCGCTGCACGCCGCAGGCGCGGTGGCCGTGATGGCGGCCGATCCGCTGGCGCTGACGCTGCTGACGTCTCCGGGAGAGCTGGGCGCGGATATGGCCATCGGCTCGACGCAGCGCTTCGGTGTGCCGATGGGCTATGGCGGCCCGCACGCCGCGTATCTGGCGACGAAGGATGAGTTGAAGCGCAACATGCCGGGGCGGCTGGTGGGTGTCTCGGTCGACCGGCGTGGCAACCCCGCGTACCGGCTGGCGTTGCAGACGCGCGAGCAGCACATCCGCCGCGAGAAGGCCACCTCGAACATCTGTACCGCGCAGGTGCTGCTGGCCGTGATGGCGAGCATGTACGCGGTCTACCACGGGCCGGAGGGGCTGGTCGAGATCGCCACGCGCGTCCACACCCTGACCACGAAGCTGGCCGCTGGGCTGGTCTCGCTGGGCTTCGCGGTGGAGCCTGCGGCTTACTTCGACACCATCACCGTGCTGACCGGGCACAGGACCGACGATATCCATGCGGCTGCGGTGGCGGCGGGCTTCAACCTGCGGCGTCACGCGGCGGGCGGGCGCGTGGGCATCAGCCTCGATGAGACCATCACCCCGGCTCAGGTGGAGGCGCTGTGGGCCTGCTTTGGCCCCGCGCTCAAGTTCGACGCGGTGAGCGCCTCGGCGACGCTGCCGGCGAGCCTGCGGCGCACCAGCAAGTTCCTTACTCACCCGGTCTTCAACCAGTACCACTCCGAGACCGAGATGCTGCGCTACATGCGGCGGCTGGCCGACCGCGATCTGGCGCTCGACCGCGCGATGATTCCGCTGGGCTCCTGCACCATGAAGCTGAACGCCACCACCGAGATGATCCCGGTGACCTGGCCGGAGTTCAGCAGCCTGCATCCGTTTGTTCCGGCGGATCAGGCGGCTGGATACGCCGAGTTGCTCAAGGCGCTTGAGGAGCGGCTGTGCCAGATCACCGGCTACGATGCGTTCTCGTTCCAGCCTAACTCGGGCGCGCAGGGCGAGTACGCCGGGCTGCTGGCGATCAATGCCTATCACGAGAGTCGTGGCGAAGGGCACCGCAAGATCTGCCTCATCCCCACCTCGGCGCACGGCACCAACCCCGCGTCGGCACAGATGGCTTCGATGGAGGTCGTCAGCGTCAAGTGCGATGAGCAGGGCAATGTGGACGTCGACGACCTGCGCGAGAAGGCGACCAAGTACGCCGATATCCTCTCGTGCATCATGATTACGTACCCTTCGACGCACGGCGTCTTCGAGGAGCGCGTGCGCGAGGTCTGCGAGATCGTGCACGACTTCGGTGGTCAGGTCTATCTGGACGGCGCGAACCTGAACGCGCAGGTGGGCGTGGTCTATCCGGGCAAGTTCGGTGGCGACGTGAGCCATCTGAACCTGCACAAGACCTTCTGCATTCCGCACGGCGGCGGCGGTCCGGGCGTCGGCCCGATCGGCGTGCGCAGCCACCTGGCTCCATTCCTGCCGGGGCACCCGGAGCTGGCCGATAGCACGGCGATGGGACCGGTCTCGGCTGCTCCTTACGGCTCGGCTTCAATCCTGGTCATCTCGTGGGCGTACATCCTGCTGATGGGCGGAGAGGGTCTGACGTTGGCCACCGAGGCGGCAATCCTGAACGCCAACTACATCGCCAAGCGGCTGGAGGAGCACTATCCCGTGCTCTACAAGAACGAGCATGGGCGAGTGGCGCACGAGTGCATTCTTGATACGCGGCCGATCAAGGCGACCTCCGGCGTATCGGTGGACGATCTGGCCAAGCGTCTGATCGACTACGGCTTCCACGCGCCGACGATGAGCTTCCCGGTGGCGGGCACGCTGATGATCGAGCCGACCGAGTCCGAGTCGAAGGCTGAGATCGACCGCTTCTGCGATGCGATGATCGCGATTCGCAACGAGGTGCGCGACATCGAAGCGGGCAAGTGGAAGGTGGAGGATAGCCCACTGGCCTTCGCGCCGCACACGGTTCACGACCTTGTGGACGACGTGTGGGATCGTCCGTACACGCGCGCGGAGGGCTGTTTCCCCGGCAACTCGCGGCGCACGGACAAGTACTGGTCTCCGGTCAGCCGGATCGACAACGCGTACGGCGACCGGCACCTCTTCTGCTCGTGCCCGCCGATGGAAGAGACCGTCGCCGCCGAGTAACTGCGGAGAAGCTACTGCTGCGAGGCGGTCGTGCCGGATGCAACCGGTGCGGCCGCCTCGCGCTGTTTGGCCTCGTTCTGCACGGCCTGCGCGATGAGCTTCTTCAGCTTGCCCTCAATGTAGCCGTCGCCTATCTTCTCGTCTTGTAGGACTCCGTCGCTGTCGATGGTAAAGGTGTGGGGGATCGACTGGACGCCGAAGCTGGTGGCGATGGAGCCGTTGAAGCCGTTGTCGCGATATTGCAGCCACGTCATGTTGTTCTTGCCGACGAACTCCTTCCACTTCTGTTCGTCTTTGTCGAGGCTGATGCTGAGGATGACCAGGGGCTGGCCCTCGAACTTTTTGGCGATCTGCTGCATGTGGGGCAGCGCCTCGCGGCAGGGGCCGCACCAGGTGGCCCAGAAGTCGATGAGGACGACCTTGTTCTTCAGCTCGTCGAGCGAGACGCGCTTGCCGTCCAGCGTGGTGACGCGGAAGGCCGGGGCCATGCGGGCTCGCGCCAGTTCGGGGCGCTCGGCGAAGCGGGTAATGCGGGTGTAGTCGACCGAGCCGGGTTTCATCTCCGTGGTCAGTTGACCGAAGACCTTGCGGGCGTCGTCATCGTGCTGCTCGAAGGCCAGGCAGGTGCCCTTCAGGTAGAGCGCGGTGGCGTCGTTCGGCTTGGTGGCGAGCACCAGGTCGGTCTCGGCCGCGCCCTGCTGAAAGCACTCCGGTTTCTTCTTGTTCTGGCCCATGGCGAGGAGCATCTGGGCGCGTGACAGGTGAGCCTTGGTCTGCTGCTCCGGCGTGGTGGAGAGGGCGATCAGCTCCTGCGATGCGGCGTCAGCGGCCTTGAAGTCACCGATCTCCACGGCCACCTTCACAACGGCAAGGGCGCAGGCCGCGCATTTGTTGCCGTCGAGTTTGTCGGCCTTCCTGTAGTTATCGAGGGCGAAGACGACGTTGCGATGTTTCTCGAACTCCGTGGCCTCCTGATAGGCTTGGATCGCGCGTGGATCGGTGGGGCCTGCGAAGACGGGCGTTTGCGCTCCAGACGTATGGGTGAGCGCGAGCAATAGGGCAAGAGCAGAGGACAGCTTCAAGGCAGAGTGAATCGACACAGTGTTACCTCCCGAAAGGCCACAGCGGGGAATGGATGGTTCGTGGTGAAGCAAGTGCAGAGATCGAGAACAATCTATCATGGGCACGTAAACCGACTTCTGTTTGTGCAGAAGGAGCGCCGATGACCGTGGATGATTTTCGCCGCATTGCGCTGAGTCTTGCAGGTGCTGAGGAGAGCGCGCACATGGGCTCGCCGGACTTCCGCGTGGGTGGTCGCATCTTTGCCACGCTTGCCTCTGCCGGTCAGGGGTATGGCAATTTGCTGCTCTCACCCGAGCAGCAGGCGGCGTTTGTCGACGAGCAGCCGGAGGTCTTTGTGCCTGTCGCGGGTGGCTGGGGGAGCATGGGAGCGACGCACATCCGGCTGTCGGCGGCGAGCGAAGAGGTGCTCACGGGAGCCTTGCGTACGGCTTGGAAGCTGCGGCTCGAGAAGAACGGCAAGGCGTCGGGCAAGAAAAGCCGCGGGGCGAATCCCTGAAGGGTAAGGAAGCATCTGTGAAATGAGATGCAGTTGGAACTGACCAGTCTATTGCCCTGTGGAGCGAAGGATCACCATGCAGACGACACGCGAACATCTGATTGAGGTCGGGCTCGATCGCATCTATGCGATGGGCTACACCGTAACCGGGGTGAAGGAGATTCTCGACCAGGCCGGTGTTCCCAAGGGTTCGTTCTATCACTACTTTCCCAGTAAAGAGGCCTTCGCCAAAGAGGTGCTCGAGCGCTATGCCGCACAGGAGAACCGCAGGCTGGGAGGCTTTCTCGAAGATGAGGAGACGCCGCCTCTGAAGCGGCTGCGGCGTTACTTCGAAGAGATGGTCTCTCTCGCTGGATACAACGGCCCGTACAACGGCTGCATGCTGGGAAACCTGAGCCTGGAGGTGGCCGCGCAGAGCGACACGATTCAATCGCTGCTGAGCCGCATCTTTACGAACTGGCAGGGAGGGATCGCCGTGTTGCTGCGCTCGGCTATCGAGCGAGGCGATCTGCCGCGAAGCACCAAGGCCGACCAGCTTGCTGCCTTTCTGCTCAATAGCTGGGAGGGCGCCCTGGTGCGCTCGAAGGCCGAGAAGAGCGATGCGCCGCTCGATACGTTCATGCACTTTGCCTTTCAGGTGTTACTGAAAAAGTAGCGCTCACGCGGTTTTTAGAAGAGGTGTAAGTTTTCTGAATCTACTAACCGACCGGTCTACTCTAAGTAAGCGTGTCAGAAACCTTGACTCACATCTTCGATTCACCGAGGTCTCACATGAACGCTCAGCTCTCCAAAGGCACCGCCCTCATCACCGGAGCCTCAACCGGCATCGGCGCAGTCTACGCCGATCGCCTTGCCCAACGCGGTTACAACCTGATCCTCGTCGCCCGCGACCAGAAGCGGCTTACGGATCTTGCAGCCAGCCTGACCGCGAAGACGGGCCGCACGGTCGATGTCCTCCCCGCCGACCTGACGAACCGGCAGGATCTGCTGAAGGTAGAAGAGCGCTTGCGCTCGGATAAGGCCATCACGGCGCTGGTCAACAACGCGGGCCTCAACGTCGGGGCTAAGCTCGTCGATTCCAAGGCCGATGATCTCGACAACATGATCCAGCTCAACGTGACGGCGCTGACGCGCCTGACCTCGGCTGTGCTGCCCGGCTTTCTTGAGCGTGCCAGTGGGCTCATCATCAACATTGCTTCCGTCGTCGCGCTGGCTCCTGAGATGCTGAACGGCGCGTATAGCGGCACTAAGGCGTACGTTGTGAACCTGACGCAGGCGCTGCACAACGAGGTGAGCAGCAAGGGCATCCAGGTGCAGGCCGTGCTTCCGGGTGCGACGAGCACTGAGCTTTGGGACCGTTCGGGGATTCCGCTGAGCCACCTGCCCGCCGAGATCGTGATGACGGCGGAGGAGATGGTCGATGCTTCGCTGGCCGGACTCGATCAGCACGAGCTGATTACGATTCCCGCGCTGCCCAACATTGCGGACTGGGACGCGTACGACAGCGCCCGTCGCGCGCTTAGCCCTAACCTCTCGCGCCGCGAATCGGCTGCACGTTATGGGGTGCGCGCGTAAAAGCATAAAAGCGCCCTAACGCCGGGCGGGCGGCACTTCGTGCGGTCCTGGACGCTGCGCGTATCCGTGGTCCTCCCGTTGGTCGGAAATGAGATTTTCGTTTCCGACCAGCGGGAGGACCCTTGCTGTTGATTCACCAATACCTCCCCGAGAACGGTACGAAGTACCTTTTCATTGACAAACGTATATGTTCACAGATAATTGATTGGATCGCGCCCGGAGAACCGCCTTCCGCGGCAGCTCAATGAGGATGTGACAGTACGTGCGAGATGTAACGATCCAAAATGTCCGGGTCATCGACCTTCGTTTCCCCACCTCCCGCGAGAGCATCGGGTCTGATGCCGTGAACAAGGATCCGGACTACTCGGCCGCATACTGCATCCTCGAGACGGACGCGGGCGTCGAGGGCCACGGACTCACGTTCACTCTGGGCCGCGGGACCGACCTCTGCGTCTCCGCGCTGAACTATCTCGCAACCTTCATCAAGGGGCGCTCGTTGCACTCGCTGACCGAGAACATGTGCGCCTTCTCGCGCACGCTCACCGACGAGAGCCAGTTCCGCTGGCTGGGCCCGGAGAAGGGCGTCATCCAGCTCGCCACCGCCGCGCTCATCAACGCCGTGTGGGACCTCTACGCCAAGGTGGAGGGCAAGCCGCTGTGGCGATTGCTGGCCGAGATGGAGCCGGAGCAGATCGTCTCCGCCATCGACTTCCGCTACATCGACGATGCGCTCTCGCGTGACGAGGCGCTCGAGCACCTGCGTGTGAGCCGCATCGGCATGGAGGCACGGATCGAGCAGCTTACGCGCGATGGCTATCAGGCTTATACGACCTCAGCCGGATGGTTCGGCTTTAGCGACGAGAAGATACAGCGTCTCTGCCGCGAGGGGCTTGCGGAGGGCTGGACGCACTTCAAGCTGAAGGTCGGCGGCGATCCCGTGGACGACCTGCGCCGAGGCCGTATCGTTCGCGAGGAGATCGGCTGGCAGAACAAGCTGATGCTCGATGCCAACCAGAAGTGGAGTGTGGCCGAGGCGATTGAGCGCACGCTGCGTTTCAAGGAACTGGACGTGTGGTGGATGGAGGAGCCGACGAGCCCGGACGACATCCTCGGGCACGCCCGCATTCGCCGCGAGGTAGCGCCGATCCGCATCGCCACCGGCGAGCACGCGCACAATCGTGTCATGTTCAAGCAGATGCTGCAGGCCGGTTCGATCGACGTGTGCCAGATCGATAGCTGCCGTGTCGGCGGCGTCAATGAGAACCTCGCCATCATCCTGATGGCCGCGAAGTTCGGCGTTCCGGTCTGTCCGCACGCGGGCGGCGTAGGGCTATGCGAGTACGTGCAGCATCTCTCCGCGTTCGACTACCTGCGCGGTTCGATGCAACTGGAGAATCGCGTGATCGAGTACGTCGATCACCTGCACGAACACTTCGTTCATCCGGTTCGGATCGTGCGCGGACGCTACCAGATGCCCGAGGCTCCGGGGTACAGCATCGAGGTTCGTCCCGAGTCGCTGGAGCGTTACAGCTTCCCCGGCGGCAGGGCCTGGCAGTAGCGAGCGACGGGGACGATCAAGCGATCTTGAAGCCCATCTCGGACGAGAGTCGCTCGCTGGCTGTCTTGAGTATGGCCCGTACGGTCTTCACATCGATGGACTCGCCGATGCGCGCCAGGTAGGGTACGGTGAGCGCGGCGATAGCCGTGTGCCGCTCATCCAACACGGGAAAGCTGACGTTGATGACGCCCTGGATCTCGTAGCTCTCGCGCTCCTCAAAGCCACGTTTGCGGATGCTGCGCAGATGCGTCTCAAGGTCGCGCGGCACCTTGCTGTGTGTGTTTCCCTGCCACTGCTCCAGCACGCGGGTTCTGGCGTGGTCCGAGAGAAACGAGAGGATGACGTGGCCGCTGGCGGCGCGCATCAGGTCCACGACGGAGCCGGGACGCACGGAGAAACCGGGGCTGATGGGCGAATCAACCTGCGCGAGAATGACCACGTTGGCATCGTTCAGCACACCGAGATGGCAGGACTGCCGCAGTTTATGGGCGACGTCCTGCATGATCGGCTCGGCCTCGGCGATGAGGCGCTTGGTGGGCGGGTGCTCCTGCGCCAGGTGGAAGAGGCGCAGGGTCAGGCGAAAGCGGTCGTCGCCCTCGGCACGTGCAATGTAGCCGCGCTCTTCGAGGCAGAGCAGCATCCGGAAGATCTCGGAGACGGAGCGCTCCAGCCGCCGCGCCACCTCGCTCTTGGTCAGCCCCATCGGCTCCCGCGCGAACAGCTCGAGGATGTCGAGTCCTTTTTCGAGCGCCGGAGTTGGGTATGCCTTGCGTGGAACGGCCATCGTAGATCCTCACAGAGGTAAATTGAGCCAGCCGGGCACTTGGCCGGAGCGGCCATCTTGTCGCGCCATATCTGTCGCACGGGGCATCTTCGGAATTGTAACTTCTTGTGGTTTGGATTGATTGTGCTTCGGTTCTTTCCATGAGGTTTTGCACAAGCGCAGGCAAACCTCGCGAGGCCAGGGCTGCATCACAAGCACGCAGAAAGACGGAGTGCGGCCCGGGATGGAGGAGCCGAGCACGACAGGGCTGCGAACGCCAATCCCGGAGACGATGAGCTGCTGCCGCATCAGGTGGAAGCAAGCTGGACCAGATCTGGATCAAGACCTGCACAAGCGTCCCGCAGAACCACGTCAGACAGTGGCTGCGACGCTGGCGAACGTCATCGGAAACGAACGTCAACCCAAGGGAAGAAGGTTCACTATGAAGGTATTCTCGGCAAATATCGAAGACCTGCGCACGCTTTACATCAGCAATCTGAAGAAGGCTCTGGACATGGAGCAGAAGATCACCAAGGCGCTGCCCGACCTGATCGAACAGTCCACGGACCCTGACCTGGCAACGGCTCTCAGCAGCCATCTGGAGGAGACCAGGGGCCACGTCCGCATGGTGGAGAAGCTGGTGTGGAAGCACACCGGCGACAGCCGCACCGAGACCTGCAAGGTCATCAACGGCCTGACGACGGAGGCGTCGGACACCATCAGGGATGTCGTCGAGCCGACGATCCGCGATATCGCGCTTATCGGCGCGGCCCAGCAGGTGGAGCATCACGAGATCGCCGTCTATGGCACGCTGCGGCGCTGGGCGGAGCTGCTCGATCTCGCCGAGGACGCGGCCATCCTGGAGATGATCGAGTCTGAGGAGGGAGCCGCGGACCAGACGCTCACGGACATCTCACTCACCGTCAACTCCTTTGCCGCCGCCTGATCTACAGCAAGGGAAAGGTTGAGACGGCAGGAGCCAGTGCGGTCCTGCCGTCTTGCTTTGCCTTATTGCATAGAGCGTTTGTCCCCGTTGGTTTTGTTGGCCTCGGTCTCGCCCGTTGCGACCGTCGTGGAAGGTACCTTGGCCAGATTCTCGGCCGTGATCGTCTCGGCCTCTTTGCCCACCGTCCAGCGGCCGTGGTCGAGATACAGCACCGCCGAGACGGCCACGATCTCCGGTTGCAGCACCAGCAGCGCTGCGAGATATCGCTTCGACTTCAACGCCGTCTCGGACGCTCCGCGCACGGGCTTGCTGCGCTTTAGCGAGCCGGGAACCTGCGGCACCTCGATCACGCGCAGATGCGCCTCCGGGTGCGCCTTACCGAAGTTGGCGACGCTGCGCGCCACCTGTTTCGGTGTCATCCATCCGAAGTCGGCAATACGGTCTCGGCGCACCGAGCCGGGGAAGTACAGGTTCACCATGTTGGCGGCAAAGTCCGCGCAGTTGTTGTTGTTCATGCGATAGCTGTGGTGGTTGCTGTCAGCGTTCATGGTGCGCACGAAGGCCTCGTCCTGCTCCTCGGTGGTCGCGATCTGGTATCCCCAGAAGCGGCGGTTGTAGGCGTTGCCCGCCGTCTCCCACCACTCGTCGGTGGCCTTCAGCTTCTCGTTGCCGTCGGGCACAATTTCTAATATGTAACGCCGACGGTAGCGTTCTCTCATGGCCCATGCAATCTCGGGCGTGGCATAGGCGGGAATCTCTTTGGGGTCGTCGGTCGCGTAGAAGAACTGCATCACCGGCGTGGCGATCCAGTCGATCTGACCGATGCGATGGTAGCGGGCGATGACCACACCCTGCGGCTCGCCGATCTCGCACATCCGCAGCCGTAGCGGCCCATCCGCACACACGCGATCGAGGTATATCGCGGCGTGGCCCACCGGCATCATAGCTCCGAAGCTACCGAACGGCTCGCCGAGCAGAACCGTGATCTCGGCGTGCACACACCTGCTGCTCAGCACCATCAGTGCTGCCAATCCGTACGCGCATATGCGCAACCCAAAGCTACTTGGACGTCGCCTCTGCATCTTGGATTTTTAGACGCAAATGCGATTCGAGGGGTCGCATGGAGAGAAAAAATATTGAACGGTATTCGAGCAGAGATAATGTCTCTTTTTAGCTACCCGGGTGATACTCGCGCTGCGTATGCTCAGCCACCTGCGAGCGGTAGAAGTACACCTCGCGCAGATCGCCCGTGTTGTAGCGTTTGGCCTGGTCGTTGAAGTGCGGGGAGGACGGATCGCCGCTCTCGCCGCCCGCTGTTACAGCGCGTGCGCGCACCTTGTCGCCGAACTCGACTACAGCAACGAAGCTGTTGCCCAGCGTTCCATACCAACGCTTCGTGCCCGGGTAGGCGTGCGCGCCGAACGACGCCAGCGAGCCCCACACCGCAGATGTAAAGCCGACAGGAATGCTGGGGCCTGCGTCGTTGAAGGGCTGCACCAGCGCGCCGTTCAGCCGCTGGTATCGGTTGATCTCGCCCCACGGCGTCTGCCACTTGCCGAAGCCCTCGGTCAGCTTGTTGGAGGCTGTGCTGAGTGCCTGTAACATCTGTGTTGGCGCGGCTTTCTGCGCGATGTAATCCTCCGGCAGCAGTCCTGCGGCAGTGGCTGCATCGTTCACCTGGCGGCGAATCTCCTCGCCCCAGAACACAGCCAGAGAGGTCGCGATGGAGTCCACGCCCCAGCGCAGGTCCCACTTGCGCAGCAGCGCAATCTGCACGGCCAGAGCGGGTTTGCGCGCATCGCTCGCGGGCAGCTCATCCCATGCTTTTATCAGTGTTGGCAGCGTCTCCGAGAACCACGGCAGATAGCTGTCATACGCAGCCGCACGCAGCGAATCGAGCGTGAAGTCCTTCTTGCCTTCGAGCACACGGATGGCGTGCAGGCCGCGCGCCGACTCGTGCCCCATCTCGACGTATGCGGGAAAGTCCTTCTGCTTCAGGCTGCTCTCGCCCGCGCCGGACCACGGCCAGTTGTTCGAGTTATACAGCCAGCCGCTCGCGGGGTTCAGCAACTGAGGCAACTCGTTCACCGTAAGCAGACCCTTCCAGTCGGTCGCCGGATCGCTGCCATCAACGGGCTTCGTCCAGTCGAATCGGGTCTCGCGCCGCGGAATGAAGTTGCCGTGGAAGTAGGCGATGTTGCCGTCGGCATCGGCGAAGATGGTGTTGTTCGAGGAGTTTGCCTTCAACTCCAGAGTCTGACGAAACTCCTTGTAGCTCCTCGCCTTGGTGCGTATGTACGACTGCGTCAGCGCCTCCACGTGCTTCTGCATCAGGCGTATGCTCACCCAGCGTCCTCCCTCGGCGCGCACGATTGGCCCGTGAATGCTGCGGTATATGGTGAACCGCTTCTCGGCCATGCCGTGTTCGGTGCGGTAGGGAACCGTGATCTGCTTCGCTTCGAGCGGCTTCAACTCGTTGCCATACTTCATCCAGTATCGGCCATCCTTGCGCACAATGGTCTCGAGGTACTCATCGACCGCGTCCACGCCGCTCGAGGTGTGCATCCACCCCACGCGGTCGTTGAAGCCCTGGTAGATAAAGAACTGTCCCCACGTCACCGCGCCGTACGCGTTCAAACCCTCGTCGCTGGCCATCTGCAGCTCCGAGCGGAAGAAGAACGAGGTATGCGGATTGATGAGCAGCAGCGCGTGATGATCGCGTGTGTTTGCAGGTGCAATAGCCATACCGTTCGAGCCACGAGGCTCCGCAAACTCTCCGTCGTCTGTAGAGGCGATCAGCGGCGCGGTAGCAACGGGCAGCGCGGCGTGCTCTTCGAGCGTGGCTGCCTGGTCTTTGCCGTAGAGCGCTTCGAGCTTCGTCAGGTTCACGCGCTCGATATCTCCGCCGATGCTGCCCTCGGTGAACGATAGCGCCATCCACGGCTCGTAGTGTTGAATCACGCGCGGCTTGGCCTGCGGATGAGTCGCGAGGTAGAAGTTCAGGCCGTCGGCAAACGCGTCCATCAACGACTTCAGCCAGGCCGGGCTGGCGGCATACTCGCGCTTCAACTCTACCGGGTCGATGAAGAGTTTCATCCGCAGATCCTGGTAGATCTTGCTCTCGCCCTCAGCCTCGGCGAGTCGTCCCATCGCGTTCAGGTAGTTGGTCTCGACGCGCGGAAGATCGTCTTCAGCCTGCGCGTAGACCATGCCAAAGACCGCGTCGGCGTCGGTCTTGCCGTAGACGTGCGCGATGCCCCAGTCGTCGCGCACGATGGAGACGCGCTGCGCTTGCGCCTTCCAGCGTGTCAACTCGTCCTGCGTCGGAGCCGATGCGGCGAATGATGGGGAAGAGGCTGCGGCCAGCAGCGTGGCCACGAAGAGAAGACTTGCAGCCCGGCGGGGCAGAGACATGATGGAAGATACCTCGTTCAATGCTGATGGGTTCTATCCTATCGTGGCTTGTCCTGCCGGACGGGCTCGCTGCGCAGGCGTTTGCACGCCTTTTTAGGGCTTCGCATGATCCTCCCGCTGGCCGGGAATAAAATCTTCGCCGACGACCAGAGGGAGTCCCTCAGAAGATCACTTCCCCATGCAGCCCCGAGAACCGCGCGAAGTGCCTACAGAGAGATCTGCTGCTGCCACAAAGACGCATACTCCTTCAATGCCTGACGATCCAGCGGCCGCGAGTACAGATATCCCTGCGCAAAATCACATCCCAGGTTGCGCAGCATAACCGCCTGATCCGCGCTCTCCACGCCCTCGGCCACCACACGCATATTCAAACTGTGCGCCAGGGCAATGATCGCAGTCGTCACCGCCAGACTGTTCTCGTCCTCCACACATCGCGAGACGAACGAGCGGTCGATCTTCAGGCGATCCACCTTGAACCGCGTGATGTACGACATGTTCGAGAAGCCCGTGCCGAAGTCGTCGATGGCCGTGGTCACACCCAGCGCCTGTATCCGCTCGATGATGCCGAGCGACTCCTCCGAGTCCCGCATCAGCAGGTGCTCGGTGATCTCCACCTCGAGGCTGCGCGGGTTCAGCCCGCTCTCTGCCAACGCCGATTCAATCGTCGCCTGAAAGTTCTGCTGGTGCACCTGCCGTGGTGAGACGTTGACCGCGACCATCAGCGGCTGTCCCAGCTCGCGCTCCAGCTCCGCTATCTCCCGGCACGCCGTGCGCACGGCCCACGCGCCGATCTCGACGATGAGCCCCGTCTCCTCCGCAATGGGGATGAAGTCGACCGGCATCACCAGCCCCAGATCGGGGTTATTCCAGCGGATCAGAGCCTCCAGCCCCGTCAGCGCAAAGGTGTCGAGCGAGATCTGCGGCTGGTACATCAGGGTGAACTCGCCGCGCTCCATCGCCGTGCGCAGCGCCGACTCCATCGCCAGCCGCTGCATCAGCTCCTGGCCCAGATCCGGCGTGAACTCGACGATGTCATTGCGCCCCAGTGTCTTGCTGCGATACATCGCGATATCCGCGTGACGAATCAGCTCATCCGGCGTGGTGCTGTCCGGGAACATGCTGATGCCGATGCTCGCCGTCACCGTCAGGTCGTGGCCGAAGACGCGGATCGGCACGGTGAGAGCCTTGATGATCTTGCGCGCCACATGCTGGGCGTACTCGCGGGTCTGCAGTTCGGAGATCAGCACGATAAACTCGTCGCCGCCGAAGCGCGCGATGGTATCGACCCGGCGCAGCAGCCGCTTCAGACGCTCGGCCACCTCGCACAGCACGATGTCGCCGGCCTGGTGGCCCAGCGAGTCGTTCACCCGCTTGAAGTGATCGAGGTCGATCATCAGCACCGCGAAGATCGTCTGGAAGCGGCGGCCGCGCTCGATCGCAACCTCCAGCCGATCGCGCAGCAGCGAGCGGCCCGGCAGCCCGGTCAGCGTATCGTGGTGCGCCAGGTGGTAGATGTAGTCGTCGGCGTCCTTGCGCTCGGTCAGGTCGTACGACATCCCCATCATCCCGGTCACGACGCCGCTCTCGTCCTCCATGGTGCTCATGGTCAACTGCACCGGCAGGCGCGACCCGTTCTTGCGCAGGTAGGTCCACTCCTTCTCGTCGCGGCCGCCGATGCTGGCCCGGGCGCGCAGCACGTCCACCGTGGGCTCCACCGTACGCTTCAGCTCGAGGCTCAGCTCCTCGGCCCGGCGAGCCACTTCTTCAGGGTCGTGCAGCAGCATCACGCTGCGCCCGCACAGCTCCTCGGAGCGGTACAGCAGCATCCGCTCCGCTGCGGGATTCACTGACGTGATCCGGCCATCGAGATCGGTGACGATAATGCTGAACGGCGAGCTGAGCACGATGGCCTTATTGAACGCCAGCGCCCGCTTCAGCTCCTGGTTCACGAGCCGCGAGCTGGTCAGGTCCGTGCAGGTGATGACGATGCCGTCTCCCAGCTTCGTCAGTTGCAGGCGACAGTATGCCGGGCCGTTGCCGGAGAAGAGTACGGGGGACTCGGACTCGAGCACCATCGGCATATCGGTCTCGACGACGGTCGCCCACTGCTCGATCCGGCCGGTCGTCAGCATCGCCGGATAAAGCTCGCCCACCCGCTGTCCCAGCACCTCGGCTCGTGTGGAGTTCAGCATCTGCTCGCCGTTGCGATTCACGAAGGTGAAGGTAAAGTCGATGATCTTGCTGGCGTCGTTGCGAACGCTGCGGAAGATGAAGATGGCGTCCACGCTGGTCTCGGTCGTCACGGCCAGACGTGCTTCGCTCTGCTCGCCCAACTCGGCGCGCAGGGCCAGCGTCTTCAGGTCGCGCAGGTAGATGGGCAGGCTGAAGAGGGTGCCCACGGCGCTGATCTCGCCGACCACCTTCAGCGCGACGACCAGCCACGGTGCAAACGAGATGACGCGTCCGTGGGTCTCGGCGATGTGTACCAGCGACTCAGCGACCAGCGCCACTAGAAACATGACGACCCCCCACCGGGGCCGCAGGGTATGACGGCTGTGCAGCAGAACCACGGCCAGCGTCAGCCAGAGCAGAAGATAGGTGATCCCCACGAGCGCGCCGTCGAGGGACACGGCCATCGACCCGACGGGGACGGGATGACCGGATTGTTGCCCGGTGAGTGATCCGGACAGCAATCCCGGCAGACTCAGGTAAGCAAACGCAAAGCCTCCCAGCGCGCACGCTGCACCCGTTAAGATCGTTCTGTTGCGAGTGGCAGACCCGCGTGGGGCAGAAAGCATAGAACCTCGTACTATCCGGCAGAAGACGGACGCGGATCACGCGACGATGATCACGCGGGCCGTGGAGGAATGCAAGGCTGGAACTGATAGACCCTTCGATCCATCCGCGCGGCCCAGGCTGAGATCGTTACTAACTTTGAGTGAAGTAACCGATTGATTCCATTACAAACGTAACATGCAAAGCATTTGCTGGGAGACTCTTCCTGGGCTCTCCAGATTCAATGCGAATCATTACCCATCCTCTCTGCAATTGGCAAGAAGAGAATAGGTGGCTGACTGAAAGGCGGTAGGCGGCCGGTCTATTGGCGGCCCGGAGTTTGGTTACTGGCTGCTTTCTATAGGTTACCTTTACGGAAAAAGTAGTTACTAAAGATTAAAAATCAGCTTTTGGCGATAGTTTACGCCTCTATCCGATGCTTTTCCTTAAGTGCCGATGCTGTTAGCGCTGCCAGAATAAACCCCGCAGACGTCAGCAGCAATGCCGGGCCAATGCCACGGCTCTCCGAGAGCCGTCCGATCGTATAGGGAGCCGCCGCGCTGACGATCCTCCCCAGGTTGTAGGAGAACCCCAGCGCTCGCCCGCGCAGCGCAGTCGGAAACGCCTCGCTGGCGATGACGCCGAAGCCTGAGAAGTACCCCGAGCCCCAGAACCCGATCACCGGCCCCAGCAGCAGCAGCGCCGTCGCGCCGGGGGCCAGCACGTACACCGGCACCATGCAGGCCGCCAGCACTAAGTAGAGGATGTAGATCCGTTTGCGCCCGAAACGGTCGGCCAGCACGCCGAAGCTCACGTACCCCAGCCAAGTGCCGCACTGCATCAGGATCGTCCACGCGGAGGTGTGAAAGATATCCAGCCCGCGCCCGCCGCGCGCCACGGGCAGGGAGAGAAACGCCGGAACCCAGGAGAACAGACCCCACCATGCGAAGAGGCTGGCCGCGTTCATCGTGGTGATAATCAAGGTGTTGCGGCCCAGCTCGCCGCGAAACAGGAGACTTACCGGCACCCGCTCCGCAGGATGTTTCACCCATGCCTCGGACTCCTTCACCTGCGTCCGAATCCAGACCGTCACCAGCGCCGGAAGCATCCCGGCCAGAAAAACTGCGCGCCAGCCGAAGTGCGGCATCACCACGGCCACCACCAGCGCTGCCAGCGCGTAGCCCACGGCCCACGAGCTTTGCACGATGGCCAGCGCCTTGCCCCGATGCCGGTCCGGCCAGCTTTCGGCCACCAGCGCCGCGCCCGCCGCCCACTCGCCGCCCATGCCCAGCCCCAGCACCATGCGGCACACCAGTAGCTGCGGAGCCGTGTGGACCAGCGCGCACAACCCCGTGGCCACGCAGTAGATCAGGATGCTGGCCGAGAGCGCCCGCGTGCGCCCCAGCCGGTCGGCGACAAAGCCGAACCCGATGCCGCCCACCGCCGCCGCAATCAGCGTCAGCGAGATGACGCCGCCCGCCATGGCCGCCGAAAGATGCAGCTCCCGCGCCACCTGCGGCAGGATCATCGAGTACAGCATCACATCCATGCTGTCGAGCATCCAGCCCAGCGACGCGGCCACGAGCGCGTTTCGCCGCGCAGGCTCCCGCGCCATCTGCCAGAATCCCTGTTCTTGCATCGAGACGACACTCTGCATGATCGGTTCCTTGATCCTATCCCGACTTTGCGATTTCATTGCCCACAGGTTTATCAGTGTCCCTCAAATCCACTACCATCGAGTCTTATGCCGAAGATCGCCTATCTCGAATCCGTCCGCAGCCATAATCGTCTCTCCGCCGAAACCCCTCAAACCCTTGACCCGGCCACGCTCGAAAGCCTCTACGTCCGCTACGACATGGACGAGCTGAAGAAGACCGCACACCGCGACAACCCCGCCAAGTACGCCGCCGCCTCGCCCGCCAGCCTGGGCATGTGGCGCTACAAGGACGTCCTGCCCGACGTCACCCCGGTCTCGCTCGGCGAGGGCTGGACCCCGATGATCCAGTCGAAGCGTTACCCCGGCCTCTTCATCAAGGAAGAGGGTGCGAACCCCACCGGAACCTTCAAGGCTCGCGGCCTGGGCATGGCGGTCACCATGGCGAAGCACTACGGCCTCAAGCACCTGGCCGTGCCCTCGGCCGGTAACGCCGCCGGTGCGCTGGCTGCCTACGCCGCCGCCGCTGGTATCTCTGCGCACATCTACATGCCGCAGGACGTGCCCCTGGCCAATTACCTCGAAGGCGTCGTCTACGGAGCCGACGTGCACATGATCGACGGCCTCATCTCCGATTGCGCCCGCCTCGTCGGCGAAGAGATCAAGTCGCAGAAGACCGCCGGGTTGCCCACTGAAGACGTCTGGTTCGACATCTCCACGCTCAAGGAGCCCTTCCGCATCGAGGGCAAGAAGACCATGGGCTACGAGCTGGTCGAGCAGCTCGGCTGGAAGTATCCCGACGCCATCTTCTACCCGACCGGCGGCGGCGTGGGCCTGATCGGCATGTGGAAGGCATTCGACGAGATGGAGGAGCTGGGCTGGATCGAGAAGGGCTCGAAGCGCCCCAAGATGTATGCTCTGCAGGCTTCGGGTTGCGCCCCTGTCAGCCGCGCCTTCGACGAGGGCAAGCCCGCCAGCGAGTTCTTCCAGAACGCCGCCACCTTCGCCGCCGGGCTGCGCGTGCCCAAGCCGTACGGCGACTACATCATCCTCGATATCGTTCACCGCTCGGGCGGCAAGGCTATCGCGCACACGGATGAGGAGATCCTCGCCAGCATCCTGGACTACGCCAAGAATGAGGGCATCTTCCTCTGCCCCGAGGGCGCGGCTGCCACGGCAGCTTACGACGCGCTCATCAAGTCGGGCGAGCTGTCGCCGAACGATACGGTGGTTCTCTTCAACACGGGAGCGGGCCTCAAGTACACCGATATGACTGCCGATGCGATGCACCTTCGTCGCCCCGGCACCTTGCCCACGGCCATGCCGGTGGGCGGCATCATCACACCGCAGTAAGCACTTCCATGTGGAAGTGAAGCGCGTGGGGCCTCCTGCTACTCGGAAAGAAGCGATTTTTGCTGCCGACCAGCGGGAGGCCCTCGGGTGTTAACTTACCCATGCAGCCCCGAGAACGGCACGAAGTGCATGTCTATCCGCAAAGAAATCCCGTTGATGCTCCGCATCGCCCTGCCTCTGGTTCTGGCTGAGGTCGGCTGGATGTCGATGAGCATCGTCGACACCGTCATGGTGGGCCACTTGCCCAACGCGGCCACGGCCATCTCCGCCGCCGCGCTCTCGCAGGTGTTCTTCAACATGCTGGTCTTCGGTATCGGTGGCATCCTCCTGGGGCTCGACACCACGGTCGCTCAGGCCCACGGCGCGGGCCGCTTCGACGAGGCCAACCGCTGGCTCTACCAGGGCATCCTCCTCGCCGTCGCCATCTCCGGCCTGCTCATGATGATCTTTGCCGTAGCGCCCTTCGGCATGAGCCGCCTGCACACCGACCCGGAGGTCCTCAAGGGAGCACTCGGCACACTCGGAGCGCTCAGCCTCGGCACGCTGCCGCTGATGCTCTACTTCACCTTGCGCCGCTACTTGCAAGCCTTCAACCACGTCCGCATCATCGCCGCCGCGCTGGTCTCGGCCAACCTTGTCAACATCCTCTTCGACTGGCTCCTCATCTACGGCCATCGTTGGAGCCTCACGCTCGCGGCCCACACCTTCGTGCTTGCGATCCCCATGCTAGGAGTCGTCGGCTCGGGTATTTCGACCTCGCTCTCGCGCGCGTATCAAGCCGTCTTCCTCATCGCGGCGCTGCTCTACGTCAACCGCAAGCACGACTACGGTCTGCTGCGGGTATCGCTCGCCCCGCACTGGCCCAGCATCCGCCGCCTGCTCGCGCTCGGCCTACCCTCCGGTGCAACGATTCTCATCGAGATCGCGATCTTCACCGTCGTCACCAACCTCATCGCGACGCTCGGTTCGGTGCCGCTGGCGGGCCATGAGATCGCCCTCAACTGCATCGCCTTCACCTTCATGATTCCGCTTGGCCTCTCCGCCGCCGCCAGCATCCGCGTGGGGCAGGCGATTGGCCGACGTTCACTCCCAGAGGCCCGCGCCGCCGGCTGGACCGCCATCGGCCTCGGCGCGATCTTCATGCTCTTCAGCTCGCTGCTCTTTATCGTCGCGCCGCACCGTCTGGCCTCGGCCTTCACGCACGATCCCTCCGTCATCGCCGCCGCTGTTCCGCTGCTGCTCATCGCGTCGATCTTCCAGTTCTGCGACGGGCTTCAGGTCACAGCGATCGGAGCCTTGCGCGGCGCGGGGAATACTCACTCCGGGCTTATCACGCACCTGTGCAGCTACTGGCTGGTGGGCCTGCCGCTGGGGATCTATCTCTGCTTCCACCAGCACATGGGCGCACGCGGTTTGTGGTTGGGGCTTTGCGCCGCGCTCGTCATCGCGGGGATCGTCCTGATCCTGCTCTGGCGGCGTCAACTGCGGCTTATCAGCGTGTAAAGACTACAAGCCCGCTACGCGCGGGGCAGGCGTTCACACGCCTTTTTACTGCTTCGCATTGTCCTCCCGTTGGTCGGGAGTAGAGATTCTCGACCAACGGGAGGACCACGCTGCTAACTCATCCAAGTACTTACTTCTCTTGTCCGAGCCGATACATCAGGATCGCCATTCTCTTCGCCTGCAACGGCAGCGAGTCCAGATAAACCGTCTCCCCCTCCGCGTGAGCACCCGCGCCATCCGCGCCCGTACCTACCAGTCCCGGCAGGTACGGAGCCACAAACGCAATATCCCCCGCGCCGCCCTGAATCGGGTCCAGAATCTCCTCCTTCGGCACGCCCAGCGTCTGGTTTACACCCTGTAGCTTGGCCAGCAGAGCCTCCGACCCCGGCGTCACCGCCATCGCCGGATACAGATCTTCAAATTCAATCCGAGCACTCGTTCCCGCCAGATGATCGCGGACGATCTTCTCCATCCTGCCCTTCACTCGTACCGTTTGCTCATCGTTCAGCGTGCGGATGTCACCGTCCGCCAGCGCCGTCGGCGGAATGATATTGACCTTGCCCGTCGCGGTGCCGCCCGTCTCGGTGGAGTTGCGCTCCGCAGTCGCGCCGCCCAGCACCAGGCCCACGTTATAGGTCAGTCCCGGTTCGCGCAGCTCGCTGCGGAACTGGTCCAGAATCCGCGCCATCTCGTAAATCGCGCCAAAGCCCATACCCTCATTGAAGATGCCTGAGGAGTGGCCGGTCTTGCCCGTCACCTCCAGCTTCCACGAAATTGCGCTGCGCCGCCCGATCCGTACCGAATCCTTGCCGTCCACGCCGCCGATGCGCGTCGCGTTCTCGAACTCGAAGGCGTAGTCGTTGCGCTTGCCCGCATCGATCATGTCGCGGCGGCTCACGCTGGTCGGGGTGCCGTGGCGCTCCTCATCGCCGCTCAGCACAATGGTCATCTCGCTCTGGTCGAGCACGCCCGCGGCCTTCATGGCCTTCAGCGCGCTCAGCATCACGATCAGCCCTCCCTTCATATCGCTCACGCCCGGCCCCGTGGCCACGCGGCCATTCGTGCCCGGCACAATCGAGTACTTCTGGAAGGTCGAGTTCGGCTCGAAGACCGTGTCCATGTGGCCGATCAGCAGCAGCTTCCTGCCGCACTTGCCGGTTCCGGCGGGGCAGGCGTGCGTGGCCAGCAGGTGCCCGGCGCGAGCTACCTCCTGGTCCATCGGAACCCAACGCGTCTTGAAACCGAGCGCCTGCAGCTCCGGTTCGAGCACGTCCTTCACCTTCACCACGCCGGGCAAGTTCATGGTGCCGCTGTTGATATCCACGATCTTCTCGAGCAGCGCCGCAGCGGCGGGGGCTTCGGCGTCGATGGCCTTGGTCATGGCCGTCTCGGTGGGCGTGGGAGCGGTGGTGGTGGATTGGGCGCGCGCGTACGAGCCGAGCGCGGCAAGAACCAGCAGCGAAGCGGAGGCAGATTTCAACATGATGGCCGGAGAATACCATGTACTTCATACGGTTCTCGAGGCGGCATGGGGAAATGAGCCGCATGGGGCCTCCCGTTGGTCGGGTACTTCGTACCGTTCTCGGGTAGCATGGGCAGGATCATCAGCATGGGGCCTTCCGTTGGTCGGCAGCGAGCGTCGTTTCGTGCCGAAGTACCATAGAGCTATATGTCTTCCCCTGCAAAAAGTCGCGGCCTGGGCTTCCTCGCCTGCTTCGCGGCCAGCAGCCTCTGGGGCAGCGGCTTCTTCTTCGGCAAGATCGCGCTGGCCGAGATGGGCGTCGGCTCCATGGTCTTCTACCGCTTCTTCTTCGCGACCATCGCGCTCATTCCGCTGTTGCTCACGCACCGGCCCGGCCTCAATCGCCGCGAGTGGGGCTTGCTCTTCGGAGCCTCCTTTCTCGGCGTGCCCTTGCAGTTTCTCCTCCAGTTCTACGGGCTTTCGCTCACCACCGTCAGCCACGCCGCGCTGATGGTCGGGACCATGCCCGTTCTGCTCGCCGTCGGCGCAGCCGTCTTCGCGCACGAGCGCATGGATACCATCGGCTGGCTCGCTTTGGCTGCTTCGACCACGGGCGCGGCTCTCATCGCCGTCGGCGGCCACTCGCATCAGAAGGGCGGTGCCTCCCTGAGCGGCGACCTGCTGGTCGTGCTCTCGATGGCCATCGCGTTGTTCTGGATCCTCGGCAACCGACGCCTGATGCAGCGCCACTCCGCCGCTGTGGTCACGGCCTACGGCACTGCCGTCGGGATGCTGATGCTCTGCGTTATCGTGCCGCTGTTCTTCGGGGTGCCTCCGGTGGAGCACATCTCCGCTAAGGCGTGGGGAGCGTTGATCGCCAGCGGCGTTCTTTGCACGGCCACCACCACGCTGCTATGGAACTGGGGTATGACGCAGGTTCCGGCGTCGCAGGCCGGTGTCCTGCTCAACATGGAGCCGCTGGTTGGCTCGGTCCTCGGCGTGGTGATCCTGAAGGAGCATCTCGGCCCCAGCGCGTGGGTCGGCGGAGCGATGATTCTTACCGCTGCTTTTACCTTGACGCTGCACTCGAAGACGCAGGTGCGGAGTGAGATTCAGATAACTGCTTAAAAGCGCCCTAACGCCGGGCGGGCGGCACTTCGTGCGGTTTTGGACGCTTCGCGTATCGGAGGGCCTCCCGTTGGTCCGCAGCAGGAAGTTATGACAGGTGGCTCTGGTAGATGCTGAGGTTGGTAAAGGCCGCTTGCAGCAACGGCGCTTTGACCTCGTGCTCGCGCCCACGCCGCAACAGGTCGCCAAGAATCTGATCCACCTCAACCCGGCTGCCGCTGCTCAGGTCGCGGTACATCGAAGCCGTCAGCGGCGAGCCCGGCGTCGTCAGCAGGCTGCTGGCCTGCGCGATCATGGCCGCGCGCGGCGCATACCCGCAGGCCGCGGCGATGGCGCTGCACTCCGTCAGGATCTGCAAGGTGATCTCGGCCCCATGCGGGACCGCCACGATCTCGCCGATGCTGCCCCGCATCAGGCTGTTCGAGGCCCCCAGGCTGGCGAGCTGCACCCACTTCTCCCACATATCCTGCATGATCTGGCCGGAGAGCTTCGCCTCAAAGCCAGCGCCCTGCATCGCGCGGTCGAGCGCCTGCACGCGCTCCGTCAGCTCGCCATCGCGCTCACCGTAGGTGATCTTCTGCGTTGGGTTGAACTGTACGATCTCGCCCTCTTTGCCGAGCGCGCTCGAGACCAGACAGACGCCGCCGATAACGGGCTGCTCGCCGAAGCGCGCGGCCAGCAGGTCGAGGTGGTGCATCCCGTTGAGGAACGGCAGGATCATCGTCTCGGGGCCGACGGCGGGGGCGAAGTCCTCGATGGCCGCCGCCAGCCCGTAGGCTTTGACGCTGAGCACGATGAGGTCGTAGGGGCCGGTGATCTCAGCGGCGGTGACGATCTTCGGCTGCACGGTGGCGTCGCCGTGGAAGGGGCTGACGATGTGCAGGCCGTCGCGGCGCAGGCGTTCGGCGGTCGCGCCGCGGACCAGGAAGGTGACGTCACGGCCAGCCTGCGTCAGGCGGCCTCCAAAGTAGCCGCCGGTGGCTCCGGCTCCGATTACCAGAATTCGCATCGTGATCGCCCTCTCGTCTGTCTTTCTCTTCTAGTTTAGATGACCGAAATGTGAACGCCGGGTTTACACTATCGCCATCCTGTAATGACATTCTCGGAGGCGCGGCTCTTTACTCCGCCCTTCCTGCACTTGGCTGTTCCCAGCGTTTCTCCGCAGAGGCCGGATTCACTCGTGTCTCTGCGCTCTACTTCAAAGTTTTGCCGCGATCAGGAGACTATGAAAAGCATTCGATTTGCCCGCGCCGCCTGTCTTGCCACTTTTGTTCTCGCCTGTTCGTCCGCTCTCGCGCAGGAGACGCCCACCGAGGTCCTCGCCGCCAAGAAGGTGCTGGCGGACCGGGCCGAGCTTGAGAAGTCCCTGAACCTGCCTACGCTGGTGAAGCAGGTGACGGCTCCCAATCCGGCTCGCGACAAGGTCGTCGCGCGGGCCAAGGAGCTGATGGACACCGAGCTGATCGCAATGGGCGACGACATCACGCGGCATCCTGAGATCGGCTTCAAAGAGACCCGCACGGTAAAGATCGAGACCGAGTGGCTGGCCAGGCACGGCTTCAAGATCACGATGCCGGTGGCGGGGCTGGACACTGCGTTTACCGCGCGCTTCGACGGCCCGGTGAAGGGTCCGGTGATGGGCGTGGTTCTGGAGTACGACGCGCTGCGCGGCACGGACGGGCCGTTCCACGGCGACCAGCACAGCACGCAAGGCCCCATCGGCATGGCGGTTGCAGTGGCGATGGCCGAGTACCTGACGGCTTCGAAGACGCCGGGCAGCATCGTGGCCTACGGCACTCCGGCGGAGGAGATGATGCCGGTGGTGAAGACCATCATGTACAAGGCCGGTGTGTTTGACGGGGCGGACGTGGTGGTACGCAGCCACGCGGTGGGCGCGACCACGCGCTCGGCTCCGGGCTTTGGAACCTGCTGCCTGAACATTGACGGCGTCCACTACATCTACAGCGGCGCACCCGCGCACCAGATGACCTCGTGGGCGGGCCGCAACGCGCTCGAGGCTGTGATTCACCTCTTCGAGAACGTGGACAGCATGAGAAGCACGATCCGCCCGGAGGCGCGGATTCAGGGCGTTATCACCGAAGGCGGTACGGCTCCGAATGTGGTGCCGGATCGGGCGGTGGCGAACTTCTACATCCGCTACCCGGACGCGGTGTACCTGGCGCAGGTGCGCGAGATGATGGACAACGCCGCCAAGGCCGCGGCGCTCTCGACGGGGACGAAGCTGAAGATCGTGGATGACGGCAGCGACCGTGACGGCATCTCGATCGCAACGCTGGATGAAGTGGCGTTCACGTACGAGAAGAAGTATGGCGGCACCAACGTGCAGGAAGAGCCTGCCAAGCCTGCGGGATGGGAGGAGACGGGCAGCGTCTCGACGCAGATTCCGGGCGTGGGCTTCGCGGTGCAGACCTCGACCTATCCGAACCACACCTACGAGATGCTGAAGGACACGACGGAGGAGATCGGCCATCATGGCTTCATCGTGGACGCCCAGGCGATGACCGCGCTGCTCTTCGACTTCGCGACCCAGCCCGCCTATCGGGAGATCGTGAAGAAGGAGTTCAAGGCGATTCAAGATGAGTTCGCGGCGTATACAGATGCTCTGAAGAAGGCGTATCCACTGCCGAACGTACCCGATCCCAAGTAAGCTTCGCATGGCCGCTCAGGATCTGGGCGGTCATCTCTATTCGCTATACCACGTTCATTTTGTTCAGGAGAGACTCCCGCATGGGTAAGAAGTGTTTGTTGCCAGCGTTGCTGATGTTGCCGTTCCTAGCTCTCGCCGCCCGTGCGCAGACGACGCAGCCGATGGACCCCGACTACGCGGCTAAGGTGAAGGAGTGGACGACGCGTCCCGAGTTCATGAGCCCGCTGGTGGACCACCTGCCGAAGTCGACGACGGTGCCTTCGCCGAAGGACGTGCTGGGCGAGTACATCGGCGCGCCCAAGCACCTCACCTACTATGCGGACATCCTGAAGTACTACCGCGCGCTCGAAGCCAAGTCGCCGCGAGTGAAGGTCATCAGCATCGGCAAGACCGAGGAGGGCCGCGAGTCGGCCATCGTCTTCGTGGGGTCTGAGGACTCAATCAAGAACCTCGACAAGTACAAGGCCAACTTAGCCAAGCTGGCCGATCCACGCGGGCTTACCGACGCGCAGGCACACGCGATCATCGCCGACACCAAGCCTATCTACACCTTCATGGGCGGGCTGCACAGCGCCGAGCTGGGGCCGCCCGAGATGATGATGGAGCTGGCCTATCGGCTGGTCACCGAGGACACGCCCATCATCAAGAAGATCCGCGATGAGGTTGTCGTGGCCATCTATCCCACGGCCGATCCCGACGGCCGCGACCGCAACATCGACTGGTACTACAAGTACATGATCGACCGGACCGATACCAACGGCTCCTTCGAGGGCGGCGTGCCCTACTGGGGCAAGTACTTCAAGCACGACGACAACCGCGACATCAACTTCGCGGGCGAGGCCAACCAGAACCTGCTCAAGTGGTATCTGGAGTGGCATCCGCCCATCATCCATGAACTGCACGAGTCTATCTGGTTCATGTACACCTACAGCGGCAACGCGCCGCAGAACACCTTCTTCGACCCCATCCTGTGGGCCGAGCTGCCCTGGTTCGCGAACTTCGAGATGGCCCAGATGACCAAGTACGGGATGCCGGGCGTGTGGACGCACGGCTTCATGGATGGCTGGTCGCCGGGGTACGTGGGCATCATGGCCTCGAACCACAACGGCATGATGAAGATGTACGAGATCATGGGCAACGCGGGCGCAACCACGATGCACCGTTATCTGACGGCTCCGAACCCGGCCGTGAAGGGAGGTCGCGACGCGGGCGGCGATACCAGCAAGCGCGAGTGGTTCCGGCCCACGCCGACCTATCGTGACCTGATGTGGTCGATGCGCAATAACACCAACTACTCGGAGACGGGAGTGCTCTCGGCGTTGCAGATGACGTCGGCGTTCCCCCAGGTGGTCCTCGAGAACTTCTATACGAAGAGCCGCAATTCGATTGAGGCAGGCCAGAAGGACGGCCCGTACGCGTACGTGATGCCGGGCGACCAGACCGATATGACCAAGGTCGCGTGGGTCGTGAATATCCTGCGCTTGCAGGGCATCGAGGTCGGCAGGGCGAAGAGCGAGATCAAGCTGAAGGATGCGACGTATCCTGCGGGTTCGATTGTGGTGAAGCTGAACCAGCCCTATGGGCGGCTGGCGCGCACCCTGCTGAGCAAGCAGGTCGATCCCGACCCGACCCTGACCACGTATGACGACAGCGCGTGGACGATGGGGCTGATGTCGCATACGACCGTGAAGGAGATCGCCGATAAGGCCGTGCTCGATGCGGGGGTGGAGCCGGTGAGTGGCACGATGGCTCCTGTGGGCAAGATCGACAAGGGCGCGGGCGCGGCGGCGTATGCGGTGGTCGATCACGGCTCGCCCAACATGGTGACGCTGCGCTTCGAGCTGAAGGACGTGAAGATGCGCGTGGCCGAAGCGGGCTTCGACTCGGCGGGCGTGAAGGTGCCTGCGGGATCGTTCATCGTGCCTGCGGAGGCTTACGACAAACTGAAGGCAGCGGCTGGTCCATTGGGGCTTGATGCTGTGGCGTTGACCGCAGAGCCGAAGGTCGCGATGCACGAGGCGGGGATGCCGCGCGTCGCGATGTTCAGCACCTGGGGCGGCACGCAGAACGTGGGCTGGGTTCGGTACACCTTCGACCAGTACAAGGTGCCCTACGATCTCATCTTCAAGGAGCAGGTGGATAAAGGCGGCCTGCGCGACAAGTACGACCTCATCGTGATTCCGGATCAGGTGCGTACGGCGAAGGCGCTGGTGGACGATATCCCCAAGGGCAAGACGCCGTTCGCGTATGTGAAGTCGGATAAGTTCAAGTTCCTCGGCGCGTACGGCGAGTCCGAGGATATTACGGGAGGCATGGGCGCGGCGGGTGTGGTGGAGTTGCAGAAGTTCGTGGACAAGGGCGGTGTGCTGGTGACGCTTGGCAACTCCAGCTCGTTTCCCACCGAGTACGGCATCGTGCCGCGCATCGACGCCGGAACGACAACTCCGAAGTTTTACGCGCCGGGGCCGATCGTGGAGGCGGAGATCCTGAAGCCGAACGACCCGATCTTCTACGGCTACACGGCCAAGACGATCCCCGTGCGCTGGGCTAACGGGCCGCTGTTGCGTCTGGAGCCGGAGATGGATAAGTCCGATGTGCTGATGCGCTTTCCCGGTGGTGATAAGGCGGTGTTGAGCGGGCTAATGAACGGTGCGGATGAGATTAAGGGACGGGCCGCGGTGGTGAAGACGGCGGTGGGCGAGGGTGAGGTCGTGATGTTTACGACGAACCCGGTCTGGCGCTGGCAGAACATCGGCGAATTCCGGATGATGTTCAACACGATCCTGAATTATAAAAATCTGGCCACACCATAATTTGTAAGTGAAATAGTTACGTAAACGAGAGGGGAGCTTGCCTGGGCAATCTCCCCTCTTCTGGATTTTGGCGGCTGCATAAACGCAAGGAGTAAATATGAAACTAAATATGTTACTTTTTGGTCTGCTGGCAGCAACTCCAGCCGCGATGCTGGCGCAGACGACTCCCCTTGAAGCCGGCAAAGCCTATACCGCCGCGCATAAGCAGGAGCTGACGAAGCAGTTCGAGGAGTTTCTCTCGATGCCGAATGTGGCGGCCGATCCGGCGGGCTTGAAGAAGAACGCGGAGTTCCTTAAGGCGCAGCTCGAGAAGCGCGGGTTCGAGGCGCGGTTGCTGACGGCTCCGGGGCTTCCGGAGGGTACGCCTTATTCCGTCTGGGGCGAGATGAAGACGCCGGGAGCCAAGCGGACGATCGTGCTCTACGCGCACTACGACGGCCAGCCCGTGACGCCCTCCGAGTGGGAGAACGGCAAGCCCTTTACGCCGGTGGAGAAGATGGTCGATGGGCAGTTGCGGGTGTATGCGCGCAGCGCCGGTGACGACAAGGATTCCATCTTTGCGCAGCTTACGGCTTACGATGCGTTGAAGGCGGCGGGCATTCCGTTGAAGGCCAACATCCGCTTCGTGTGGGAGGGTGAGGAGGAGAACGGCTCGACGCACTTCGCGAAGATACTGGCGTCGAACCACGATCTTGTGACGGGCGACGTGTGGTTGTTCTGCGATGGTCCCACGGACCAGACGGGCAAGCCCATCATCGCGTTCGGCACGCGTGGCGATGCGCACTTGCAGGTGACGATCTTCGGGCCGCACCGCGCGTTGCACAGCGGTCACTACGGCAACTGGGCTCCGAACCCCGCGCTGGCTCTGGTGCAGCTTCTGGCCGGTATGAAGGACGGTAACGGCAAGGTACTGATCCCGCACTTTTACGACGGCATGGTGCCGATGGGGCCGCTCGATCTAAAGGCGATGGCGGAGGCTCCGGTGAACGACAATGCACTGCGCAAGGAGTTATGGCTGGGCCGCACGGATGGCGGCGGCAAGCACCTGATCGAGATGATTACGTACCCTTCGTTGAACATCAACGGTATCTCCTCGGGCCAGACAGGGCCTGCCGCCGCGAATGTGATTCCGATCTCGGCCACGGCGAACCTGGATATGCGGCTGCCGCTGGGGATCGACTGGAAGGTGGAGCAGGACCGGGTGATCGACTATGTGAAGTCGCAGGGTTACTACGTGACCGCGACGAAGCCCACGCAGGATGAGCTGCTGAGCCATCCGCATGTGGCGTGGATCGAGCGTAACCAGGGCGAGAACGCAGCACGGACGCCACTGGATACGCCGATTGCGGTGGATGTGGTGCGGGCGGTGAACAGCACGCACGGGCCTGCGGTGCTGGTGCCGACCTCCGGCGCTACTGGACCGGAAGACGCGATGGAGAAGGCTACCGGCAGCAAGGTGATCCACGTGTCGATGGCGAACCATGACGACAATCAGCACGCGGCGAATGAGAATCTGGTGATGCAGAATCTCTGGGATGGCGTGGATATGATGGCCGCGTTGATCGCTATGCCTTGAGAGAAAATCTGGGTTGGGTTGAAGAAAGCTCAACCTCGGGGGAAAGCCCGCATCCACCGCTGGTTCTGATGTCGGGGCTAAAGCCCCAGAAGCAACGGCAACGACGAGAGCAACAGCAGGAACAACAGCAGAAGCAGATTCCTCCGCTTCGCTCCTGAATGACAACCAACAAAACAAGCAACAAGAAAACAAGCAACAACCGGCTGGCCCATTCATTGTCGATGAATGGGCCAGCCGGTTGTTGGCAATGCTAGATTCCGGCCAGCGGGAGGACCTAGAGTGCTAATTCACCCGTGTCGCCCCGAGAACGGCACGAAGTGCCCTACCAGACGCGGCAGCTTTGGACGGGTACCATGGGGGTGCCCTTCTTGCAGCTGAAGGCGGCGGAGAAGCCCGGCTGGTTGACGATGGCTCCGTTGGCACGGAATCGCGGCGGCGAGTGCGGATCGGTGAGCACCTGCGCGCGCACCGCGTCGGGCCGCTCGTTGGCGCAGTAGTTCTGTGCGTAGCCGATGTAGAAGCGCTGCGCCGGAGTGTAGCCGTCGATCTTCGCGGTCAGATCGACATTCTGCTTGGCAGCACGGTCGAGATAGGCCATGTACGCGAGCACCAGCCCACCGTTGTCGGCGGTGTTCTCGCCCAGCGTCAGACGGCCGTTGACGTGTACGTCATCGACCGCGGTGAAGCTGCTGTACTCATCGGCCAGGCAGCCGGTCTTGGCCTCGAACTGCTTCGTATCTTCGGGCGTCCACCAGTCGGCGAGATTGCCGTGCCCATCGAACTTTTTGCCCTCGTCATCGAAGCCGTGCGTCAGCTCGTGGCCGATGATCGCGCCGATGTGCCCATAGTTGACCGCGTCATCGACCTTGGGATCGTAGAACGAGGGCTGCAAGATTCCGGCAGGGAAGTTGATGTCGTTCATGCTGGAGTTGTAGTAGGCGTTGACCGTGGGCGGGGTCATATCCCACTCGTTGGGGTCGACCGGTTTGCCGATACGGGCGAGCTCACGGTCGCTCTCGAAGGCTGCGGCGCGGAGCTGATTGCCGACGGGATCATCGGGCTTTACGGCAAGCGTGGTGTAGTCGCGGAACTTGTCCGGGTAGCCGATCTTGTTGGCGACGAGGTGGAGCTTCTCCTTGGCTTTGACTTTGGTCTCGGGGCTCATCCAGTCGAGCTGGTCGAGGTCGTGATCCATCGCTGCCTCAATGTCATGGACCATCTGGAGCGTCTTGGCCTTGCTGTCTCCGGCGAAGTACTGCTGCACGTAGACCTTGCCCAGCGCCTCGCCGACAGCCGCATCGACGCGGCCGCTGCAACGCTTCCATCGCGGCGCATGGGACTGCGTGCCGGTAAGCTTGGTGGCGTAGAACGAGAAGTTCTCGTCGTCGAAACGCTTAGGCAGGTTGGTCGCAACGGCGGAGAGCAGGTGGTAGCGCATGTAGGCGCGCAGCGTGGCGATATCGGTGGAGCGGGCGAGCGCGACGGTGCGCACGATGAAGTCGGGACTGGCATCGTTCAGCTCGGCGACGCGGGGCGAGTGCGCAGCATCCTCGAACTGTTCGTACATGCCGAAGGGGAGCAGCTTATCCATCGTGGCCACGGGAACGATGTGGTAGATCTTATCCGGGTCGCGGCGCTCGGTGACGCCCATGCTGGCCTTGGCCATCTCGGTCTCGAGGGTCATGATAGCGGCGGCGTCTTTGGCCGCCTGTTGGGGCGTACTGCCCCCGAGCGTCAGCATCTTGGCCACGTGTTCGACGTAGTCCTTGCGGAACTGCTCGTCCTTGGCTCCGGTGCGCAGGTAATAGTCCTTCTCGGGCATTCCCAGGCCGCCCTGGTCGATGCTGGCGATCTGCTTGGAGGCGTCCTTGAAGTCCTGCTGCTCGCCATAGCTGAAGAAGACCGTGATGCCCATGCGCTGCAGGTGGCCGATGGTGGTGGGCAGACGGCGCAGGCTGGTGGAGTCGATCTCCTTGAGCAGATCCTGGATGGGTGCGAGGCCGCGCTGCTCGATGGCATCGGTGTCCATGCAGGCTTTGTAGAAGTCGCCGATCTTCTGCTCCTCCGGCGAGCGGGTGTCTCCTCCGGCGGCGGCCTTGGTCAGGATGCCGCTCAGCTCCTGGGTATTGACGTTGTAGAGCTGGTAGAAGGCGTTGGCCCCGGCCTGGTCGGCGGGGATGGGGTGGTTGGCGGCGTAGTTGCCGCAGGCAAACTTGTAGAAGTCGTTGCAGGGATCGGCGGTGGCGTCGAGCGAGGAGCTGTCAAAGCTGGGGGTGGGGAGGTAGGTCTGCGGGACAGAGGTGGGGATGGCGGACGCGGGCTGCTGGGCAAACGCCGATGTTGACGTGGTGATGGCCAATCCGGTGAGGATGGCGGCGATGCGTGTTGTGACTTGATTCATGGACCCTCTTGACTGCTGAAATCTTCTTTACTCTGGTGTTACACGAAACCTGCTTTATTCGTTGTACCATTCGACGCGCCGTACCCTGTATAGGTGTTGTGCGCAGCGAATCAGGGTGCTTGCCCGTCTATAGGGTTAGAGACAGCCGGGTGCGGCTGTGAAAGAGTAAGAGCGGGCACGACTTGAGTTACGTACGGAGTGCGATGAGAGTTCCACCAATTCAGAGCCGTCTGTGGCGTCTTGCCGCGCTCGTCCTGCTGCTGGGGATGGCGCTTGCGGACGCCCGTGCGCTGGTGGGCGCGGAGGGCCGTGGGCCGGACTCGGTGCAGCGGATCGAGCTTGCTCCCCTGGGGTTCGAGCCGCAGCCGGAGCGCTACCTGCTGGCCGGGGGGACGATGTTCACGGTCCACTTCGTCGACAGCACCCACCTGATGGTGACCTGGAGCGTGCGCGGACTGCTGAAGCGCCTGCCCGACTCGCAGCCGAACGACCAGGACCGGAACGTGGAGGCGGTGCTGCTCGAGCTGCCCACGGGCAAGCTGCTGGCGCGGACGACGTGGCGGATGCGCGACCATGCCAACTACCTGTGGTCCCTGGGGCACGGGCACTTTCTGCTGCGGCAGCGGAACGAGTTTTCGGTGTTGTCTCCGGTCGAAAATCTGGCCGGCGGCGATGCGTTCGCGCTGCACCGGGTACTCCAGAGCCAGCGCGTGGTGGGGTTCGTCTTTGTCTCGCCGGGCGCGGACGTGCTGACGGTGGAGAGCCTGCCGCCGCCGCGTGAGGAGGGCCGTCAGTTGACCGAGGAGGTCCACTCCGTGGTGCAGACACCGGTGCAGATCAACTTCTACCGGGTTCTCGATGAGCCCGGCCGGGAGGTGACCTTGCAGTACGCGGGGCTGGTGCGCGCCGACAATCCGGTGGCACTGCCGCTGACCGGCGAGGGCTATCTGGACTCGGTGAAGGACTCGTCGGGCACCTATAACTTCGACTTTGTACCCTATGAGGGCAAGCGGATGGAGTTGGCGGCGTTCGATACGACCTGCTTCCCGCACGCCTTATTCGTCAGCCGGACGGAGTTCATCTCCTTCGGGTGCAGGGGATCGGACGACCGGCAGCAGCTAGGTTTCTTCAACCTGAAGGGGGAGCATCGCTGGCTGACGACCTTTTCGAACCAGCACATCAACCCGTCGATCGTCAGCGCCCCGGCGGCGGGGCGCTTCGCACTGGAGCGGACGATCGTGAACAGCTCGGGGCTGGATCTCGAGAACCTGGTCTCGGCCGAGATCGCCGGGGAGGAGATTACGGCGTACCAGGGTGAGGACGGGCGCCCGCTGCTGAAGGTGACGGCCTCGCCGGTGCAGCGTGCGGGGCAGAACTTCGACCTCTCCTCGGACGGGCTGGAGCTGGCGGTGATCCGGGATGGGAACGTGGAGGTCTACCGGCTGCCGGAGCTGACGGGGAAGGACCGTAAGGCGATTGACGAGGCGGCGAAGCTGGTTCCGCCGGAGTATCGTGGGCCGGTGCGGGTGAGCGGGGACGACCAGCGTGATGCGGCGGCGGCGGAGGTGTTTACGCCGTCACCGGGTCCGGAGAGTGGAAATACGCTGGGTGACCCGGTCGCGGGCCAGGAGAGTGCTGCGCCAAGGAAGCCGCCTTCCTTGTACAGCTCGGATTACCCCAGGTTCTAACCCGGCAAAGGCAGGAGCAAGGCGAAACGGGAACACTTTGTTTCGTGCGGGTGTCTAAGGCAGGAGAGCAACGCACACGATAGCCCTATTCCACCCGGTAGACGAAACACGAACTTCGGAGAGTGAACGTGAAGGTTTATCGGGTCGCACCCTTGCTGCTCTTCCTGTTTTTCTTCTCTGCAACCTGCTCCGTCGCCGCTCAGGAATCGCTCATCACCGCGGAGACCCCGGTCGACGACGGTGTGCTGCATCAGTGGCTCCACAGTGGCGACCCGCGCCTGATCGCCTGGGCTGCCGACTTCGCCCGCAGAACGCACGACGCGAAGATCGTATCCGAGATGCCCGCTCTGTTGGAGCACTGGGTCGACCCCAAGGCTCTCAGCGGTGACGAATCGGAGGCTGCACAACGAAGGGCGATTGAAGCGGTCCTCGACACGCTTATTCAAGAAAACACTCAGGTTCCGGCCTCCGCCATCACAGCCATCGCCGCATCTTTCCCGGCACAGGCCGCTATCCTGATCGGTCGGCTTCCCGTGTCTGAATCGCTTGCAACTCTGCGAGGCTGGACGTACGGGACCACGGGAGGCTGGTTCGGGTTCACTCTCGCCCGCATTGCAGCGATGATGCTGGCGAAGAATCCAGGATTGAGCCGCGACTTTTTCTGGGTCCGAGACCGTGGTGACGTTGGATTTGTCGCCAGCGTGGTCGCCGCTTCTGAGGAAGAAGTACACATCACGGTGAGTTCTTCTAATGAGCAACCTAGGATAGGCACAGGGAATGCCTGCGGGGACTCCTGGCCCCATCCGCTCACCCCGGGGTGGCCGCAGGTTTATGCCTACGACCTACTTGAAAACGATCCCGGGGCTACTGCTCCAATCGTGGTCGATCTGGAGCGTGATCGCATCGTCTCCCGTCGTTTCGAGGAGAATCGACCCCCGGGATCATGCTTCGGAGTTCGAGGGCTTGATCCCTCAACGCGGCATCAGTTGATCGCCTATTGGCTCGGTATTCCCGAGAAGGAGATGGCCTGGCGGCCGGTCGAAGAACGTACCATCCTCTGGACCAATAAAGCGGCATATCAACATCAGCTCGGAGAGATTACAGAGGCCGAGCGCGAAAAACTCCACGCCACCGTCGAAGCCCTCCGGCAGCGTGGTCTGCTGACCGAGTTCGAAGCGGAGAGGATTGCCCCAAGGCTGGTCGTGAGCGTCCAATGCGAGATCAAGCCGTGTCCGCTCAGCCAGTAATTTGTAATTCACGCAGACGCAAAACGGCCTTCCTTTGCGCATCGCAGAGGAAGGCCGTTCGAGATACGGGGTAAAGCTTAGGCGGCCTTCTTGGCCAGGACCGCAGCCTTGACGCGCGCGTTCAGGCGGCTCTTGTAGCGGCTCGCGGTGTTCTTGTGCAGCACGCCCTTCTGCACGCTCTTGTCGAGCAGCGAGGCAGTGGTGCTGTACACCTTCATCAGGTCTGCCGTGTTGCCGGCGGCGATGGCCTCGCGCAGGGTGCGCAGGGTGCCGCGGAGCTTGCTCTTATTGGCGCGGTTAGCGGCAGTCTTGGTGAGGGTCTGACGGACGCGCTTCAACGACGAAACATGATTTGCCATAACTTGAACTCTCTTCTCTTCAAATAGCCCGCCGCGGCGGGAAGATGGGTTGCAGGCTCCAGGGGATTCGTCACCCCAAGGTGCTCGGTTTGCAGGCCAGCCGGGAACGGTCGCCAGTCACAGCCTGCCGCACGCCCTGCAATCACCAATTCTACGGAAGTTTGGGGCCAAGGTCAACCGTAAGGCCCGTGCCGATTTATCCTCGAAGGATGTTCAAGGCAGCGGTGGCGCAGGTAGGGAGCGTGCTGTTCGATACGGTGGCGACGCTCGGGCGGGTGGAACGGATGTGCCGCGAGGCCGCCGCAGGCGGGACCAAGCTGCTGGTGCTGCCCGAGGCGCTCCTCGGCGGCTACCCCAAGGGGCTGACCTTCGGAGCGGTGGTGGGGAGCCGGACCGACGCCGGGCGCGAGCAGTTTCGGCGGTACTCGGCTGCGGCCATCGCCGTTCCCGGCCCGGAGACGGAACAGCTCGCGTCCTGGGCGGCGGAGCTGGACCTCCACATCGTCGTCGGCGTGATCGAGCGCGGCGGCGGCACGCTCTACTGCACCTCGCTGGTCTTCACTCCGAGCCAGGGGCTCGCCGCCAAGCACCGCAAGCTGATGCCGACCGGCACCGAGCGGCTGATCTGGGGCCTCGGCGACGGGACGACCATGCAGGCAGTGGATACCGAGCTGGGCCGGATCGGCGTGGCCATCTGCTGGGAGAACTACATGCCAATGTATCGGCAGTACCTCTACGACCAGGGTGTGCAGCTCTGGTGCGCCCCCACGGTCGACTCGCGCGAGATCTGGCAGGCCAGCATGAGGCACATCGCCTACGAAGGCCGGTGTTTTGTGCTGAGCGCCTGCCAGAAACTGACCATAGAGGACTGGCAGGAGGATTTGCAGGCCGAGGGCGGCGAGATCGACGGACGCAGCCTGATCGTCTCCCCGCAGGGGCAGGTCATCGGCGGGCCGCTGACGGGAGAGGGGCTGGTCTTTGCGGATATTGACCTCGATGAGATTCCGCGAGGGAAGTTCGATCTGGACGTGGCCGGGCACTACAGTCGTCCGGATGTTTTTACTCTGACGGCAAAGACTTAAAGACGCCCTAACGCCGGGCGGGCGGCACTTCGTGCGGTTTTGGACGCTGCGCGTGTCTGAGGGCCTCCCTCTGGTCGGCAACGAACATGGTTTGATTCCGCTGACAGATCAAGTGCAATTAAATGCCAGTTTTGCTCAGTTTCGGACAAAACAAGCCCTTGACGCGCACCTCCCGAGGGGCTAATCTCCTTCCATCTGCGACACTCGTTTGGCACGTCCCGCCAATCCGGTCTCGGTCCAGGCACACCATCCCGGTGCTGCCTCCCATCCAGCCAACCCCCAGGCAATCCATGTGTTGAACCTCACCCCCGCATCGCGTCATGCGGCGGCGACGCCCCTGTTTCCAACCCAGCTCTACCCTGACGGAGGTCAGAGATCCCATTGACAAAAAAAGCCCTCGATATCACCGCAGGCATTGAAACGCTGTACGGAAACCACGACGAAAATCTCCGGCTGCTCGAAGACTCGCTCGGCATCCAGATCGATCTCCGGTCGGATGCGATCTACCTGACCGGTCCCGAGGAGCAGGTGCAGCGCGCCGCCCAGGTTTTCGCCGACTACGACGGCCTCCGACGCGGCGGCGTGACCCTGCAAAACGGCGAACTGCACGCCATGCTGAAGCTGGTGATGGCCGACCCGGCCGTAACCCTGCGCGGGCTGGTCGACGCGGGCAAGCAGCGCTCGGCGGGAGTGAAGCGGATGGTGCAGCCGCGCTCCGCGAACCAGAAAAAGTACGTCGAGGCCATCGAGACCTCGGATATGACCTTCGGGCTTGGCCCCGCCGGTACGGGCAAGACGTACCTGGCTGTGGCGATGGCCGTCTCGGCCCTGATGGCGAAGAAGGTCTCGCGCATCATCCTGGTGCGTCCGGCGGTCGAGGCGGGCGAGCGGCTCGGGTTTCTCCCGGGCTCGCTGCAAGAGAAGGTGGACCCCTACCTGCGGCCTTTGTACGACGCCCTCTACGA
Source organism: Granulicella sp. WH15 (assembly GCF_009914315.1). NCBI lineage: Bacteria > Pseudomonadati > Acidobacteriota > Terriglobia > Terriglobales > Acidobacteriaceae > Granulicella > Granulicella sp. WH15. The sequence continues at coordinate 4,068,515 of NZ_CP042596.1, read as the reverse complement.
CCTGCTCGACCAGGAGAAGGTCGACAAGCTGCTGGAGCGGCATGTCATCGAGATCGCGCCGTTGGCCTTCATGCGCGGGCGCACGCTGTCCGACGCCTTCATCATCATGGACGAGGCGCAGAACACCACCAACGAGCAGATGAAGATGTTCGTGACGCGTCTTGGCAACAATTCGAAGGCCGTCATCACCGGCGACCTGACCCAGATCGACCTGCCCAATCCGAAGAAGTCGGGGCTGTTGGAGGCGCTGCACGTGCTCGACGGGGTGGAGGGGATTAAGTTTTGCCACTTCGAAGACGTGGACGTCGTGCGGCATCAGCTCGTTCAGCGTATCGTGCGGGCATACGACAGCTACGGACGCGCTCAGCAGCAGAATCTGCCGCTGGGAATCGGCGAGACCAGCCTGCCGGATGCGGCGGTTGCGGCCTCGAAGCCGCCCCAACCCATGTCGAAGCCACAGTAAATTCATCAAGATGCGATACCATCAACAACAGAGGCCGAGTTCCGGCCTCTGTTGTTGCACCAGCCTCTATCGCCGATGATTACCATCGAACCCCCAAGTAGCCCCCTCCCCGAGCTTCCGACTCTCAGCAAGTCCGCCTTATCGCGCTTCCTGAACCGCGCCCGCAAGGCTGTCGGTCTCGAAGGCGAGGTCGAGGTGCTGCTGACCTCGGATGCTGAGCTGAAGCGTCTGAACAAGTCCTTTCGGGGCAAGAACAAGGCCACCGATGTACTCTCGTTTCCCACGCCGCCGGAGATCGCGGCTCAGCACGCGGGCGACCTCGCCGTGTCGCTGGAGACGGCTGCGCGGCAGGCGGCGCAGTATGGCCACAGCCTCGCGGACGAGCTGAAGATCCTGCTGCTGCACGGTTTGCTGCACCTCGACGGCGAGGACCATGAGACCGACTCCGGCGAGATGGCCGAGCGCGAGGCCGAGCTGCGTAGCGAGTTAAAAATGAAGGTGGGGCTGATCCAGAGGGTGACGCGATGAGCGCGTCTGCTTTAGAACCCCTTTGGATCGTGCTGCTGCTGGCGATCCTCTCGCTGGCCGCATATATCGACCGCGTTTACTCGGAGATGGGCAAGTTCCTCTCGCGCGAGTATCAGGACAACATCGACGCGTGGGAGGAGCTGGTAGAGCCTCGGATCGGGCTTAGCCGCGAGTCGGTGTCGCTCTCGGCTTCGGTGCTGCGTCAGCTCTCGCTGGCGGCGGTGGCGCTGTTTTTTGGGCTACGGGCCTACGGGCAGGCTCCGGGCTGGGTGCAGATCGCCACGACGGCCTTCGAACTGGTGCTGATGATCGTGATCTTCGACCGGCTGATCCCGCAGGTGCTCTTTACGCGGACACGCGGCGTGTGGATCGCGAGCATCCGCTTCTTGTTGCAGGCTCTGCTTTACCTGATCCTGCCCATCACGCTGCTGCTGAGCCTGCTGCTCTCGATCACGGCTCTGGCCGAGCCGGAGGATACGAGCGAGGAGGAGCACCCGTCCGAGGCGATGGACGCGCTGCTCGAGGCGGGCGAAGAAGAAGGAATCCTTGAAGAGTCGGACCGCGAGCTGGTGCGGTCGGTGGTGGAGTTCGGCGACAAGGTGGTGCGCGAGGTGATGACGCCGCGGCCGGAGATCTTTGCTGTGCCCGCGACGCTGACGCTGCGAGAGTTTACCGCCGAGATCAGCGAGGTGGCCTACTCGCGCGTGCCCGTCTACCGCGAGTCGCTCGACGACATCACCGGCATCGCCTTCGCGCACGACCTGCTGCACATCTCCGACGATGAGGCCGAGACGCGCACGGTCGCGCAGATCCAGCGTCCGGCGGCGTTCGTGCCCGAGACCAAGATGGTGGCCGAGCTGCTGCGCGAGATGCAGAGCGAAAAGCAGCACATGCGCATCGTGATCGACGAGTACGGCGGCGTGGCTGGGATCGTCACCATCGAGGATCTGATCGAGGCCATCATCGGCAACATCGCGGACGAGCATGACGAGACCGAGGAGGACGACTCGCCGGTGCGCGAGCCGAGCGGCTCCTACGTGGTCAGCGGCAGCTTCGAGCTTTCCCGGCTGCGCGAGCTTTTTGCCGATCAGGTGGCGCACCCCACCGACGAGCTGCCCGACGCGGTGGGCACCGAGGACTACGACGACCTGAACCTGGGTGAGGCCGAGTCCACCGACGAGCCCGAGCCGCCGCTGCGGCTACCCGAGCACTACGAATCGACGACGCTGGGCGGACTGGTCTCGGAGTTGGCGGGGCATATTCCGCTGCCGGGCGAGGTGATCGAAGAGGACGGCCTGCGGCTGGAGGTGCTGGCCAGCACCGACCGGCGGATCGACCGGATTCGGGTGAGTTTGGCCGCGCCGAGCGACGAAGACTAAAGGCAAAAGCGCCCTAATGCCGGGGCACTTCGTGCGGTTCTCGACGCTTCGCGTGGCAACGATTTACCCAGCCGTCTTCGCGACAGCGCATAATAAGGGTGATGGCATTTCGCTCTGGTTTCGTCTCAATCGTCGGTCGTCCCAACGCGGGCAAGTCAACCCTGCTCAACGCTCTGCTGGGTCAAAAGCTCGCTATCGTGACGCATAAGCCGCAGACGACGCGGACCCGCATCCACGGCGTGCTGGAAGTCCCGGCCAAAAAGGGCGCGCACCCTGCGGCGCAGATCGTGCTGGTCGATACGCCCGGAATCCACCGGCCCGAAACCCACCTCGACAAGCGCATGATGCAGGAGGTGCACGACGCGCTGGAGTCGCGCAACGCCGTGCTCTTCATCGTCGATGTGACCCACCGGCTGCCCAAACAGGAGGGCGACCAGGCCAAGGTCACCGGCCGCATGGCGCTCTCGAAGGCCGAGGATGACTTTACCTTGCAGGTGCTCAAGGGGCTGGATGCCGAGTGCCCGGTGATCCTGCTGCTCAACAAGATCGACCAGATTCCTCCGGCGGAGATCATGCCGCTGATCGCGCACTGGTCCAAGCTGTACGACTTTGCCGAGGTGATTCCCATCTCGGCGAAGAAGAAGATCAACCTGGAGCTGCTGCTCGAGAAGGTGGTGGCGCAGCTTCCCGAGGCCCAGCGATACTTCCCCAAGGACCAGTTGACCGACCAGCCGGAGCGGTTCCTGGTGGCGGAGCTGATCCGCGAGAAGATCCTGATGCTGACCGGCGAAGAGGTGCCTTACGCGACTGCGGTGGTGATCGAGAAGTACGTGGAGCCGCCTCCGCGCACGCGCAAGCCGAAGCCGGGCGACAAGCTGCCCGTGACCAGCATCGCAGCGGCGATCTACTGCGAGCGCGTGGGGCAGAAGGCGATCCTGATCGGCAAGCAGGGCAGTATGTTGAAGGAGATCGGCACGGCGGCGCGCAAGGAGATCGAGTCGCTGCTGGGCACGCGGGTTTTTCTGGAGCTGTTCGTGAAGGTGCAGGACGACTGGCGTTCGAAGCCGAACTTCATCGAGGATCTGGACTGGCGGCGGCAGCTTGAGCAGATCGCGGCGAAGCAGGCGAGCGATGAGCTGGAGTCTCCGGGACCGGACGAGCAGCAGTAAGAACCATTCCCCGGATAAAAGGAGAAAAGGCACGGATTTTATCCGTGCCTTTTCCTTTAGAGGAGGGCTAGAAGGTATACCGCACCCCGGCCTCCACGCGGCGTCCGGGGTTGGCGGCGTTGGGCACTCCGAAGAGCGGAGAACCCAGTACTCCACCCACCGTGGTGACGTTGGTGTGGTTCAGCACATTGGCCGAGCGGAGGTTGACCGTGAGGGTCTGCGGATGGTCGGCCTTGGCGTTGCGCGTCAGCGAGAAGGCGCGTTGCAGGTTGGTGTCCAGCCCGAAGGTCCACGGCATGACGCCCTGATTACGCCGGAGGACGCCGATGCCGCCCGATGCCGTCAGCAATCCGAAGGGCGTGGGGATGGCTCCGGGCGTGCCGGGCGCGGCGTACTGCGGCCGATCGTTGAAGTTGCCATCGCCGTTGTTGTCGAAGCCGGTAGTGATGTTGTAGTGAGCATCGCCTCCGGCGGTAAAGTCGGCGCTGAGCTGGATCTTCTGCGGAAAGGTGAAGGTGCCGTTGCCGAAGAGGTTCCAGACCGGCTGGTTGGAGCGAGGAGCCAGTTCTCCCGCGTTGCTGGTGGAGCTTTGCGGCGAGTTCAGTTCACTGTCGTCCGTGTCGTCGACCAGCGCGACGCGCACCGCGCCGAAGAAGAACTGCGCGTGCTTCAGGGTGTGCTGTTCGATGCCCGCGAAGGTGGCATTGACGCGGCCCTGGCCGTCGGACCGCATCTCCAGCACGTTCAGGTTGGCCGCTCCCGGACGCGGGCCGGTGGGGCTGCCGTCGAGCGGCGAGTTGATATTGGGCGAGCGACCCTGGTTCCAGAAGCGGCCGATGTAATAGTCCGCCGAGAGGTTCCAGCCGTGGGGCAGCGCGCGTGTGCCGCCGATATTCTCCGCCGCCCACGTGCCGTTGCCCAGACCGGAGGCGAACCGGCGAATGCTGTGGATGGGCGTCGCGCCCAGGAAGGGATTGTTGAAGACAGGGTTGTAGATGGTGCTGGAGATGCGCTGGACGCCGTCCTGCTGTCGCACCGTGGATACATCTGTGTCACCATAGCGTCCGGCGAACGTGCCCACGTGCGCGTGCAGCGTCCAGGTGCCCTTTTTGGTGGGCGACCAGAGCACGCCGAAGCGAGGCGTGATGGAGCCGAGGAGCACGGGATTGTTCTGGATGAAGTAGCGGACGCCGCCGGAGATGTGGAGGCCGTGGCCGGCGTTCCAGTCGTCCTGCAGGAAGACCGCGTCCATGACCTGGGTGAAGTTGACCGTGGGCGTGCCCACCACATTTTGATAGGCCGTGGCCGAACCGCCGGACAGGCCGAGCTGCGCGCGCCGATACTGCTCGATGCCGGTGATGGTCTCGGTCTGGCCGGGGATGGGTTGGTTGTTCGCGTCGAGCACGGGCGCAGTGCCGCCGCCGAAGGTGTAGGCGCCGTTGAAGTTAGTGGGCAACTTATCGTGGTCGTCGTAGACGAAGAACTGCGTGCCGAACTTGAGCGTGTGCTGCTTCGTCGTCAGGATGGCGTCGTCGTCCAGCTCGGTGATGAAGCGGTGGAGCTGCTTGGCTCCGATGGTGGCTCCGCCCGCCGTAAATGCTCCCGAGACCTGCACCGAGGGCGCGCTGGAGGCGGGCAGATCGTTCTCACCGTTCCAGCGCAGGCTCAGCCTTGCCTCGTGCATCAGGCGAGCGGAGGCCGTAGTGATGTTGCTGAGGTGGATCATATGGTCGTACTTCTCGCTGTCGTAACCCGCCTCGGCCAACGCGTTGCCGCCCACGCCCAGGTTGGCGAGGTGGTTCTGGTTGGCGCTGTAGCTGGCGATGAAGGTGTTCTTCTGGCCAAACTGCCAGTCCAGCCGAGCCAGTCCCACCCAGAGCCGCTGCGGCGTGGGCACGTTGGTGATGGTGCTGACCGTGTTGCCCGCCGAATCGAGCGTGACGGCGTTGACGACGGCGAAGTTGTCGATGCTGCGATGCTCCAGATTCATAGCGAAGTCGCTGCCGGTCTTGCGCACGGGACCGGTAAGCTCGAAGCCGTAGCGCTGCTTGCCCAGCGAGGCCTTGGTGGTGGAGAAGGGATCGCGCGAGTTCTCCCACGGGCTGCTGTTGGTGGCGAAGAGCGCGCCGTGGAAGGTCTTCTGGCCGGGCTTGGTGTAGATCTCGACGCGCCCACCCTCAAAGGGAGGCTCGCGGTACTCGGCCGAGAACTGGTCGGGGTTGACCTTGATGTAGGCGATGGAGCTCTTGGGCGGCAGGCTGGCGGAGTCCTGGAAGCCGTCGACCGAGATGGTGGTGTTGGAGGGGTTGCCACCGGCCGCGGCCGCTAGCTGGTTCAGCTCGCTGAGCAGGTCGTCGGGGTCGTCGGCCAGGGCCTGTAGCTGCGAGCCGGAGATGGTCTGGGAGGTGCCGGTGGAGAGGGGATCGGTGCTGATTCCGTCGCTGCCGTCGACCTCTACGGTGGCATCCACCTCTTCGGGCTTCAGGGTCAGCTCGATTAACGCCGTGTGGGGCGTGGATAGGGCGATCTCGTGCGCGGCGAAGCCCTGCGCGGCTCCTGCGAGGCGATGGGGGCCGTCGCCGACGCAGGCGAAGCGGAAGCGGCCGTCCGAGCCGCTGGTCTCGTTGCGGGCTCCGTCCAGCGTAAGGCTGGCGCCGGGGATGACCGCGAGGGTGCTGTCGCGAACGATGCCGGAGATCGTGGTGCCGTGGCAGCTTGTCTGGATCATGGCTGGCTGGATCATCTCTGCTTGGGCGAAGGCCGTCTGGGCAAAGGTGTACGGCAACGTAAGCGCCATAAAACTCGCGGCGGTGGCGAAGAGCTTATTCATGCAAAACCTCATAATCTGCGAGAAGGAGGGCGGGAGACACACCGGTGCGAACGTGCGGCACTCGCGTGGATCCCACCCTTCTCGTTAGACGTTCTACGTAAGCAGACTCAGGATGGTTCCCTGACGATTCTGTTTTGGGTCTGGTATTGTGTGTGCCTGCAATTCGGAGGTATGCGATGCGACGCTGGATTGGGTGTACCGCACTGGGGACGATGGTCTTTTTTGCACAGGCAGGTCTTAGTGCGCAGGAGTTCAAAGTGCAGGACGCGGAGCCGCAGAGGCCCGTCGCCGATTACTTCTCAGATGCGTGGCTCAAGGAGCATGTTCCGCAACTGCTGGAGAAGGCCAGGACCACCGAGGACGGGACGGCGGCGATCGTGCTGCATCGCTATCCCAATAACTATATGAACCTGATGGTGCGGATAAAGACGGGCGTCGGCGAGATGCACGCCGACTGGACGGATGTGCTGATCGCGCTCGACGGCGAGGCGAACATCATAACGGGCGGCACGCTGGTGGACCGAAAGGACAGTGCCGGTGGCGAGTCGCGCGGAAGCCGTAGCGAGGGCGGCACCGACCACATCATGCACAAGGGCGACGTGATCCACATTATGCCGGGCGTGGCCCACTGGACGGTTCTGCCGTCGGGCAAGAACTTTGTCTTCTTCGCGGTAAAGATCCAGACACCGCGTGAGGGCGTGCTGCCGGTCAGCCACTAAGGGCGCTTATAAAAAAGCAAAGGGCTTGCATGGCATCAGCGGCAGATGGTGTTGAGATCGACGGTGGCCTCCGGATGAGCGGCTACAGGAAGGCCGCGTGCCCGCATCGCCTCCTCCAGCGTATCGGGCACAGAAGGTAACGAGAGATCGAGGTCGTTCTTATAGAACGGATCCTTCTCGGCATCTTCAAGACTGACGAAGCTGAAGCCCCGGCTGCGATAGAGCTTGAGCAGGCGCGGCAGCATCCGCGCATCGAGCGCGCCTACGTGCATCAGCAATACATAGGGAATGTCGTGGCCGTACAGCGTCTTCGCCATGGCGCGCGTGTAGCCGATGGTGGCGTCCGCGGCTGCAAGATAGCTCGCTTCGAGCTGCGCGATGGCCGCGTCATCATGCTTCGCCACGCAGCGCGCATATGGATCGTTGTAGGCGTAGTCGCGGAAGCTCATGGTGACGCCCGCGATCTTATATCCATGCTCAGCCAGAAACTTACGTGCGGCCTCACGCTTCTCGGGCGTATTTCCCTCGGCCAGATTGGGGTAGCGAAGCCAATGCCAGTCCTGCCCAGCCATGTACTGCTTCAGCAGAGGCTCGTTCTTCAGCACCTCGGCCTCCCACTCCTCGACCGTATGCTGGTTCAGGTTCAGGTGCGACCACGTGTGGTTGCCGAGCGGCAATCCGGCGTCGCGCCACCCTTGCAGCATCGGCGTCGAGAGCGGCTCCTCCTCGGTGCGGATGCCGTTCACGAACCCATAGACCGGCGGCATGTGCTCGGCCTTCATAGCGGCCATCAGCTTTCTGCCGATCTCGACGCGGCTATCCCCCAGCGGCAGCTTGCTGTGTGCGGGCAGGTCGTCCCAGGTGAAGGCGATCTGCTGTGCCTGCACGGGCAGAGTCGTAGCCAACAGGGCGAGGCTCAACAACAAGGAGAAGCGGCGGAGCATTTTTTTCATGGGAGAAGGATACGCAGAAAGTGCCCCGATGAGGAAGAGCCAGGAAGAATTGTGCCGGACTTCGTGGCAGGGAGCCAGAGCACCTTGCCAGGCACGAGTGTGGTGCCGTGCTTCGATGAGCCCTCCGCTACCTGCGCGGGTGTGAAGGGGATGAGCAGCGAAGGGGAGTCCGAAGGAGTGATGGCGCAGGGCGACGGGCCCGCGCAGATGATTCTTTCCACCTGCAACTCGGGGTTGTTAAACTCCATCGTCGAACCGCTGGTGGCCAGGCTCTGCGGAGCGCGCCCGCGAAAGGTCTCCTTAAGGGCCAGCGGCACTTGCTTTAGCTCTACGCGCAGAAAGTCGGAGTCGGTATCGCCAAGGTTCTCGATGCTGTGGCGCTCGGCTTGTCCGTTGTTGACGCGGAACGCACCCTTGACCGTCGGCGGCCGCACCACCGAGACCGGAGCCTCGCCCGGCTCGGCGTGGTCGATGCGAACCTGGCCGGAGTCGCTGAGGTAGACGAAGACCGTGGCCAGGCTGGAGTGGTCGTGGATGGGGATCTTCTCGTGTGCGGCGTAGTGAGCGCGGATCACCTCGACCAGGCTGTTCTCGAAGACGACGCTGTAGTTGTTGGGCAGCGTCTGGAGCGGGTCCTGCGCGCGTGCCGCACCCGATGCGCACAGAAGTACGGTGAGAAGAGCAGCAACTCGACGAGGCATCATTGGCTCCTGATCAGGATGAGTCGTTCTCAACGATCATCGAGCATCAGGTCGCGGCTCTGCAACGGCTATTGTTTTCTGGCTGCTTCTGCGCGCCGGGGATACGCCGCCCCGACGCGCAGAAGCAGCCGGCGATCAGGCAATCTCCGCGAACGAGACCTTCGGGAAGTCGATGTCGACCTGCGCGGCTTTGTTGAAGTAATTCGTCAGAATGTTGAGGGCGACGTGGGCGATAATCTCCGCGATCTCGCCGTCGTTGAAGCCTGCCTGGCGTACTGCGGCAAGGTCATTGTCACTGATTCCACCGCGTGTCTCGAGGACGCGCTGGGCAAACGTCAGCGCCGCAGTGGTGCGAGCGTCAACGCCTTGGCCCTTGCGGCTCTCCACGACCTGCTCCGGGGTCAGCCCCACCATCTTTCCGATGGCGCTGTGTGCGGAGAGGCAGTAATTGCACTCATTCTCCTGCGCTGTGGCGAGCGCGAGCTGCTCGCGAGTCTTGGCGTCGAGAAGGCCGCCGCCCAGGGCACCGCTCAGTCCGAGATATCCCTCGAGCACTGCGGGCGAGTTAGCCATCACCTTGGTCATGTTGAGAACGATTCCGAGCTTGGCTTTTACAGCGGTGAGAAGATCCTTGGCTTTACCGGTGGCGTTGGCGAGTTCGATAGCGGGAAGACGCGACATGGTGATTCTCCTGATGGTTCGAAGTGAGCAGCAGCCCTTAGTGGGTCTTGTTCTTTGATACCGATCGTTCGGTAAAGTTGCACAAAGTTTTATCCCCCTCGCAAAATCTTTTGGAGGATTATTCGTAACGAACGATCGGTATACTCTAAGAAGAGTGGTCAAGCCCTGAAGGAGGGGCGGCGTATGGCGCGTTCTACTGTCAGCGATGAGGATTTGCTCTCCCGGGCCTCGGAGGTCTTTCGCACCCATGGTTTCGAGGGCACCAGCCTTAGCCTGCTCGCGGAGGCGACGGGCCTCGAGAAGGCCAGTCTCTACCATCGCTTTCCGGGAGGCAAGGAGCAGATAGCGCTGGCTGTCTCGACGGCCGTGCATGGGTGGCTCGATCAGCACGTCTTCGAACCCTTGAAGGCCGCCGGTACGCCGCAGAAGAAGCTCCGCGCGGCTACGGAGCAGATCCGTCTCTGCTATGACGATGGAGCCAAGCCCTGCGCCCTCGATGCTCTCTCTCTTTCGGGCGGCGGCGTTGAGCTGGCAGAGGCGCTCAAAGGCACGCTGCAAGCGTGGATCAAGGCATTCGCTGAGGTCGCACGCGAGAGTGGTCTTTCGCCTTCGGACGCACGCAGAAGAGCCGAACAGGCTGTAGGCCAGATTGAGGGCTCGCTGATCCTGAGCCGCGTACTCGGCGATACGAAGCCCTTCCGCCGGGCACTGGAAGAGCTGCCCGGCCTGTTGGGCGTGGAGTAAGGTTTATTGCAGCAGTGAGAGCGCCACTGAGGTCATGGCCTTGACACCGGTGGTCACGGTCGGCTCAGGATCGGGCTGGAAGCGGCTGGTGTGAAGGCCGGGCATCTCCTGCCCAGCCGCCGCGGCCGCAGCAAACTTATCCACGGGCATCGCGCCCAGCCAGAAGAAGGCCAGAGGAATCTGGCGTCCACCCGGAGCCTTGGTGGCGAAGTTGCTGACGTCTTCGCTGACCATCGTGGGCTTGTCGTCGAAGACATTGGCCTGGCCGAGCGTCTTGACGAGCGTGCCGCGTACGCGGGTGACGAGCGCCGGATCGTTGACCGTAAACGGCGCACGGTCGCCTTCGAGCACGGTGACGGTGGGGAACTTCTCCGGCGGCAGGCCGGCAGTGGTGGCGATGCCGATGGCCATCTGGCGGATGCCGTCGAGCGTGGTCTGACGGGCCTTGTCGTTGAAGTAGCGCGTTGTCAGCTCGAGCTTCACATCGTTGGGGATGATGTTGCGCTTGGTGCCGCCGTGGATGTCGCCGACGGTGACCACGGTGGGGTCGCGCGGGTCCTGCTCGCGGCTCACGATGGTCTGGAGGTCGAGGATGAAGAGCGCGGCGAGGACGACGGGATCGCGGCCCATCTGCGGCTTGGCTCCGTGGCCGCCGATGCCGTGGATGGTGACGTCGACCGAGGTCATGCCGGACATGGCCGGGCCGCTGGTGATGCCGACGGTGCCCGCCGCGTGCTCGTTAGTGTCGTGCAGGCCGATGACCATATCGGGCACGCCGAAGCGCTCGTAGAAGTGGTCGGCAAGCATGGCGGTGGAGCCGTCGCCGGTCTCCTCGGAGGGCTGGCCGACCATCATCAGCGTGCCGTGCCAGTTGGCCTTGCTGGCAGCCAGCGCGCGGGCGGTGCCGACGAAGACCGTCATGTGAACGTCGTGCCCGCATGCATGCATTACGCCGACCTGCTGACCGACCGCGTTCTTGGTCAGCACACGGCTGGCGTAGGGTGCGCCGGTCTCTTCGATAATGGGCAGCGCGTCCATGTCGCTACGGATGAGCAGCGTGGGGCCGGGGCCGTTCTTCAGGATGCCGACGACGCCATAGGCCTTCGAACCATCGGGATAGACGCCGATATGGTCGGTGACGGTGTAGCCAGCCTTACGCAACTCGTCGGCGACGAAGGCGGAGGTGTGCTCTTCAAAGTGCGATAGCTCAGGGTGCGCGTGCAGGTTCTTGTAAATCTCGGCCAGCGAGGAAGCGGTCTGGTTACTCTGGCTGCTTTGGGCAAGCGTGGCTGCGGCAAAGAGAAAGGGCAGAGCAACGGAGACAACTTTTCGCATGAGGCTCCTTTGAGCTTGAAGATGATGGTTGATTGCTGAGAGTCTACTCTGCTTTGATAAAAGCCCAACGTGAATAAAAGAGATAAGAGTGGATAAAATAAGTAACAAAAACAGTACTTTATTTTAACTCTTCTTGTTTTTAATCCGCCTTGATCCGTCTTATCCGCGTCCGGCTTTGTGTTTCGGAGCAGGTTACTGCTCGCGGACGGCAACCCCGAGCGCTTTCATCTTGCGGTAGAGGTGGCTGCGTTCGAGGCCGAGGCTCTCGGCGGCGCGGCTTACGTTGCCATGACACTCGTCCAGTTTCTTCAGGATGTAGTCGCGCTCGTAGGCTTCACGAGCTTGCAGCAGAGTAGCGAACTCCTCTCCGCGCGCGGCGGGCTTGCCCGCATCGCGGTAGACGAGCATGGGCAGATGCTTGCGTTCGATGCGGTTGACCTTGGGGTTCAGGATGATGACGCGCTCGATGAGGTTGCGCAGCTCGCGCACATTGCCGGGCCAGTGGTACTGCTTCAGCGCGTCCAGCGCATCGGCGGCCATCTCGACACGCGGACGCCCATACTGGCTGCCGAATTCTACGAGAAACTCCTTGACCAGCAGCGGAATATCTTCCTTGCGGTCGCGCAGCGGAGGCACGAAGAAGGGGATGACGTTGAGGCGATAGAAAAGGTCTTCGCGGAAGTTGCCGCGTGCGATCTCCTCTTCGAGATCCTTGTTGGTGGCGGCGATGACGCGCACATCGACGTGGACCGGATGCGATGCGCCCACGGGCAGAAAGCGTTGTTCATCGAGCGCGCGCAGCACTTTGGCCTGGGTCTTCAGGCTCATGTCGCCTACCTCATCGAGAAAGAGCGTACCTCCGTCGGCGCGTTCGAAGGTACCACGTTTCTCTGAAGGGCCACCTGCAACGGCACTGTTCCTGTAGCCGAACAATTCGCTCTCGATGTAGTCCTCGGGGATGGCGGCGCAGTTCAGCTCGACGAAGACGCGCTCTTTACGCAGGCTCTCGGCGTGCATGGCGCGGCCGATCAGCTCCTTACCGGTGCCGCTCTCGCCGTAGATGAGCACGCGGCCGTTGGTGGGGGCCATTAGCTTGATCTGCTGGCGCAGCGCCTTCATGGGCACGGAGTCGCCGGTGACGGTGCCCCTGGCCGCGAGCTGCCGCGCGAACTCCTTGTTGTCCTCGCGCATACGCCGGGTCTCGATGGCGTTCTTGAGCACGATGAGCGTGCGCGCCAGCGAGAGCGGCTTCTCGAGAAAGTCGTAAGCGCCGAGTTTGGTCGCACGCACGGCGGCTTCAATCGTGCCGTGGCCCGAGATGATGACGACTTCGGGTACGTTGGAGGCGTCGAGCTGCCGTATCTCGCCGAGCGTGTCGAGCCCGTCGCGATCGGGCAGCCATATGTCGAGCAGGACGACGTCGTAAGCAGCGTCGCGGAGCAGTGTCAGGGCCTCGGCGGCGGTGCCCGCGCAGGTGACGGCGTAGCCTTCCTCCTCAAGGATGGATTGCAGCGATTCGCGAATCTCGGTCTCGTCGTCGACGATGAGTACGTGGTTCAAACAGCCTCCTGGTGCTGGTTAGTTCGGCCTAGCGGTGGTGGCCGCGCCGACGTTCAAAGGTGTGCTGTGGACTGCGCTAGTCTCGCCCAGCTCTTCGCCGCTGGCGGGCTTCAGCTCCACGATGAAGCGGGCTCCGGCGGGCTCGTTCTTCTCGGCGCGGATGGTGCCCTGGTGTTCTTGAATGATCTTGGCCGCGATGGCGAGGCCGAGGCCGGTGCCGCGCTGCTTCGTCGAGAAGTAGGGCAGAAAGAGCCGCTCGCGCATCTCGGCGGTCAGGCCCGCTCCGGTATCGGCCACGGTCAGCTCGACCATGCCGTTGGCCAGTAGCGCGGTGCTCACCCACATCTCGCGCAGCAGGCTCTGCTGCATGGCCTCCACGGCATTGTCGATCAGGTTGCCGAGCGCGCGCTTCATGGCTTCGGGGTCGGCCATCACGAGCGGCAGATCCTCCGCGAACCGGCGCACTAGGCGGATACCCTGCATCCTTCCGGCGAACATGGCCAGCGAGTTCTCGACGATGGTGTTCAGGTCGGCGGGCCGCGGCCGTGCCGTGGGGAACTCGGCCAGCGCGGCGAACTGATCGACCAGAGACCTCATGCTCTCGACCGAGGAGGAGATCACCTCGCTCGAGCGGCGGATGATCGCGACCGAGGGCGATCCGAGCGAGTTGGCCTCAAGGGTCAGGCCGATGCGCTCGATGTGGCGGCCAATCTGCTCGGCGTTGAGCGAGATGGGCGTCAGCGGGTTCTTGATCTCGTGAGCCACCCGGCGGGCGACCTCCTTCCAAGCGCTCTGGCGCTGGGCGCGCAGCAGCTCGGTCGCGTTCTCGAGCACCAGCACATAGCCCAGGTGAGCCTCCTGCGGGTCACTCAGCAGCGAGCGGCCCGTGCCCGTCTCGAGCAGCGCCACGGTGGCCAACAGGTTCAGCACGCCGGAGCCGGTGTCCATCTCCATCTCGCCCGAGGCCGAGCCCATGCGGTGGCTGCGCAGCACCAGCCGGTCCAGCGGTTCGACCACCTCGGCGGGGAAGACCTCGCTGAGCGTCCGTCCGATGAAAGGTCGCTGGCCGCCGGGGTCGATCATCTCGCTGAGCGCGCGGTTGGCCAGCACGATGCGGCGCTCGCGGTCCAGCGTGGCGACTCCGTTAGGGATGGTCTCGAGCATCGTCTCCAGCTCGCCGCGGCGCGCTCGCAGGGCGGCGTTGGCGTCCGAGAGCAGGGCGGTCGAGGCGTCGACCTGGGCGCGGCTGTCTTCGAGGTCGGCGGCCATCTGGTTGAAGCTGCGGACCAGCTCGCCCAGCTCCTCGGTAGCGCTCTCGTGGACGCGGTGGCCGTAGTCTCCGGCGGCGATGGACTCCATCGCGTCGGCCAGCGCCTCCACCGGCTTGGTGACCTGACGCGAGAGGTGCAGAGCCAGCCAGCAGGAGCAGAAGAGCGCGAGGCTGGTCATCATCAGCAGCAGGAGCATGTACAGGTTGCGCACCTGGCGGCGCGCACGGAAGAGCACCCAGTACTGGTCGGCGGCCTTGCGCATCTGGGCCATGGTATTGGACATGCCGTAGGGCATGGGCAGGCCGACGACGACGGTTCCGCCCTGCTTCAGCACAGCGGTGCCCAGGGCGTAGTCGGTCCCGCCAAGGGAGAACATGGGTTGGTCGTCGCGTTCGGAGGCGCTCAGGATGGCTGCATCCATCGATGTGCCCAGGGCGGTCCCCGCCACATGGGCGGGCTTGGAGTCATCGTCGCCGCCGTCGACAGTCTCGCCTGCTTCGGGCAGCCAGGGCTTCACCTCGGCGGTAACGCCGTCACGCCGAGGCATGTGGAAGGCGGCGATGGCGTTACCTTCGCGGAAGACCATCGCGAAGCCGCCCTGCAGCGTCAGTTCATGCAGGCGCAGGACGCGATCGACCGCTGCCCTGGAAGCCGCCGTATCCTTGGTGTGGCCCGTATCGCGTCCCAGGCTGGCGCGGCCCAGGTCGGCGATGCCGTTCTTGATCGACTCGGCCTCCACCCGCGCGTTGGCCGAGGTGTAGCGCGACAGGTCGGTGGCCAGGCGGTTGGAGTCGTCGTGGATCTGGGTGACGGGCTGCGAGAACCAGCGCTCGACGGCGCGGTTCATCAGCAGGTAGCTGAAGCAGAACATGAAGGCGATGGGCAGCAGGCTTACCAGCACGGCTCCCCACAACATGCGGGTGCGCAGGCGCGAGCCCATCACTCGGCTGCGCTGGTCGGCGTACAGCTTCAGCACGTTGCGCACCAGCAGCACCAGCACGGCGACGAAGAGCAGGAACGCCACGGCGGAGAGGCCGGTGTAGACGACGATCTGGCTGGTGGTCGCGGGGTTCAGGAACTTGAGGTTCCAGGCGTTCATGGCGGCCAGCCCGGAGAAGAGGATCAGCAGGCCTACACCCAGCGCGATACTCAGCAGCTTGCGGCGATGCGCGCTGGTCGTCATATCTGGTGCGTCTCCTTAAACCCTTAGACGGAGATTATAGGTACTTTGTGCGGTCTTGGGGCCTGCGAGGGGAGCAACGGCAAAGGTCCTCTCGCTGGTCGGAAACAAAAATGTTCGTTTCCGACCAGCGGGAGGACCTCAGAAGATGATCCCGCCCATACCGCCCCGAGAACGGTACGAAGTACCTAGACGAGGTCGGCGATCTTGCTCCATTCGCGGTTCTGGGCCTCGGCGACTGCGCCGTAGGTCAGCTTGCCCGCGTAGGTGTTGACGCCCTCCGCGATGCCCGCGTCCGCCTTGATCGCCTCCTGCGCGCCCAGCTTGGCCAGCTTCATCAGGTAGGGGAAGGTGGCGTTGGTCAGCGCCAGGGTCGAGGTGTAGGGCACCGCCGCAGGCATGTTGGTGACGCAGTAGTGAACCACGCCGTCGATGACGAACGAGGGATCGGTGTGGGTGGTGGGACGAGCCGTCTCGATGCAGCCGCCCTGGTCGATGGCGACGTCCACAATGACCGCGCCCTTCTTCATCTTGGCGACCATGCCGCGCGTGACGATCTTGGGTGCCGCCGCGCCGGGGATGAGCACGCCGCCGATGACCAGATCGGCCTCAGCCACCGCCCGTTCGACGTTGTAGCTGTTCGACATCAGCGTATGCACGCGTCCGCCGAAGATATCGTCCAGCTCGCGCAGACGGTTCAGGTTCAGGTCCACCAGGGTGACGCGCGCGCCCATGCCCAGCGCGATCTTGGCCGCGTTCAGCCCGACGATGCCGCCGCCGATGATGCAGACATTACCCGGAGGCGTGCCGGGAACGCCGCCCAGCAGCACGCCGCGCCCGCCCTTTTCCTTCTCCAGATAGGTAGCGCCGACCTGCACGCTCATACGCCCGGCGACCTCGCTCATGGGCGTCAGCAGCGGCAGCGTGCCCTGGCGGTCGCGCACCGTCTCATAGGCGATGCCGGTAACCTTCTTTTCGAGCAGCGCGCCGGTCAGCTCCGGCAGCGGAGCCAGGTGTAGGTAGGTGAACAGGACGAGGCCCTCGCGGAAGTGCTTATACTCCTTCTCGACCGGCTCCTTTACCTTGACGACCATGTCGGCGAGGCTCCAGGCGTCGTGGGCCGAGCCGACGATCTCGGCTCCGGCGGCCTGGTATTCGTCATCGACAAAGGCCGAGAGCGCACCCGCGTTGGTCTCCACGAGCACTTGATGGCCGGCTTCGACCAGCGCCTTGACGCCCGCCGGGGTTACGCCGACGCGGCTTTCGTGATCCTTCACTTCCTTCGGCACACCAATAATCATGCTTTCCTCGTTTTCTCCAATTCTAGTATGGGAGTCCGGTCCCAGTATGGGAAGCTCGTGAATGAACGGATTGCGCCGTTTCCCGCAGGAACTCAGGCATTACAATGAGCAAAGACCTGCACACAGTACTCCCGACCGATCACTCGACCGGATCACTCGACTGGATCACTCGACTAGGAAACGACCGAAAGCTCATGTCCTCGAATACATTTCAGAAACGCTACTCGCGTGTGCACAACATGCGCTCCTTGTTCAGCCTGTTCTCGTCCGACCTGGCGATTGACCTGGGCACGGCCAACACGCTTGTCTTTGCTCATGGCAAAGGGATTATCGTCAACGAGCCCTCGATCATCGCAGTCAATTCGGTCACCGGCGAGGTGGAGGCCGTGGGTAAAGAGGCGAAGGAGATGCTGGGGCGCACGCCGGGCAACATCGTCGCCATCAAGCCGATGAAGGACGGCGTCATCGCCGACTTCAAGCAGACGGAAAAGATGTTGAACTACTTCATCCACAAGGCGCACAACCGCAAGATGATGGTGCATCCTCGCATCGTGATCGGCGTTCCGTCGGAGATTACGCAGGTGGAGAAGCGCGCCGTCATGGACTCGGCCTATCGGGCCAAGGCCAGCGAGGTGCATCTGGTCGAGCAGGCCATGGTGGCGGCCATCGGAGCGGGGCTGCCCATCACCGAGCCGGGCGGCAACATGGTAGTCGATATCGGCGGCGGCACCAGCGACATCGCGGTAATCTCGCTGGCGGGCATCGTCTACTCGCGATCGGTGCGTATGGCGGGCAACCAGATGGACGAGGCCGTCATTACCTATCTGAAGCGCAAGTACAACCTGCTGATCGGCGAGCGCACGGCGGAGCAGATCAAGATCGAGCTGGGTTCGGCGTACCCGCTGGACAAGCCGCTGACGATGGAGGTCAAGGGCCGCAACCTGATCGAGGGCGTGCCCAAGACGATCACGATTGAGGACTCCGAGATTCGCGAGGCGCTGGGTGAGTGTATCGCCACTATTATCAATGGGATACGCGTTGCGCTCGAGCGCACGCCGCCGGAGCTTTCGGCCGATATCTCCGACCGCGGCATCGTGCTGACGGGCGGCGGGGCGCTCATCAAGAACTTAGACAAGCGTATCCGCGAGGAGACGGGGCTGCCGGTCTCGGTGGCCGACGATCCCCTGGCTTCGGTGGTCCTGGGCACGGGCAAGATGCTCTCGGACTTCAAGCTGCTGCGCAAAATCTCGATCGACTAGTCTTTAGTAACGAGTCCCAACAAGAAAAACGGCTGGACAGGGGAGACCCGGTCCAGCCGTTTTTCTTGTGTGGGTCATGGTGTTCTTATCGATGCGAAGCCGGCTGGGTTGAGTGTGGTGGAGTCCGATGTGATGCTCGGGTCAGTGGCCTCTCCCGTCAGCGGCAGCGTACCGACCGAGGTCGTTGCACCGGTGTTGAAGCTGATCGCCGCGGTGCGGGTTCCGGCCGCGGTGGGGTTGAAGGCTACGGTAAGGGTGCAGTAGCTATTGGCAACTAGTTCCAGGCAGTTACTGGCGTTTGTGAGGACGTAGTCGGCGGCGTTGGCTCCGGTCAGGGAGATACTGGACATATTCAACGTGGCATCCCCGGTGTTGGAGAGCTTAATGCTCTGGGGCGTGGACATAGAGCCCATGGGCCGGGAGGGGAAATTGAGGGAAGAAGGGGAGAAACTGAAGATCGGGATTCCGGGAGAGCCGGAGAGGTGTATGTCGACGAACTCCGAACTGACTGTGTCAGTGACCCTGATGTCGCCAGAATCGAAGCCTCCGGACGGGGAAGACACAGTCGGCGCATAAGTAGCCGTGAAGGTGCAGGTGCCGCTGTTACAAGTCGCGGTGGGGAAGATGAAGGCCGCGGAGCAGGAGCCGAAGCAGGATGCGGGTGGACCGATAGCCACAGTCAGGGGGTGAGAGTCAGGACTGGTGACACTAAAGGTCTGGCTCGTCGTGGCACCAAGATGGGTGGGGGGAAAGGAGAGCGAATTTGGAGAAACAGATGGGGGAAGATAGTAGACCATCGCATTGAAGCTGGCGGTGAGGGTCTTTCCAGAGATGGCATCCATGCTGCTGAAGGTGACAGTATGGGTTCCGGTTACCGAGGAACTGTACGTTATATTGACCGTGCAGGTGGCTGCGATTGCGACCTTTCCGCAGGTACTGCCGGTGATGACGGCATCGGTCGTCGAGCTGGAGAGCTGAGAAAGATCGAGGCTGGTGGTTCCATTGTTCGAAAGGGTGAGTGTGTCACTGGCGGGCGCTGAGCCTTTATTGACCTGGACGGGAGATTGCGGCGTAAGCGAGAAGGAGGGACCGGCTTCCTGTCCCGCTCCCGAGAGGACATGGACCTCTCGGATGGAGAACGATCCACCGTAGTCTCCGGGAGCCAGGACCACATAGACGGAGAGACGCTTTCCGGTTGTAGTCGGCTGGAAGATCACCTGTTCGTTGCATCCCACCATCGGTACTCCACATTGGCTATCAGGGGTCGTCGAGGCGGGGAAGTCCGCGCTGTCCGGTCCAGTCATAATGGCGGTAAAGCTGCCGATATATCCGATTGACAGGTTGCCCTCAATCATCAAGGGAGCATTGCTCGGCATTCCGACCGCCCAGGTTCCGAAGTCGTTGGCCGTAGCCGGCACATTGACCGTGTTGGAGAGGGCCACGGTACTGGGAGCGGTGGGGTCATTGCTGACAAGTGTGAGCGTGCCGGTGTAGCTGGTGGCCGTGGTCGAAGGGGCCGCCGGGACCTCGATGGGCCAGACCGTGATGGTGCAGACCGACTGGCCGAGAAGCTCGGAGCCGCAGTTGTTGGTCTGGTAGAAGCTGGGGCTGATATTGATGGCCGAGATCAGCAGCGGCGCGGAGCCGCTATTGGTGACGGTAACGGTATTGCCGGTGATCGTGGGTTGTGCGTAGCCGGTCGCGTTGAAAGAGACTGCGTAGTTGGTGAAGGCCAGCGAGTTGGTCGAGAGGGTGATCGAGCTGGGCGGCGGGGGTATCGTTGCGGTTCCGCTTCCGGTGAGGGGGATGGTCGAGGCGGCGGGGGCGTTCGAGGCGATGGTGACGGCGGCGGTGCGAGTTCCCGCCGCCGTGGGATTGAAGGCGACGGTAAAGGTGCAGTGGGCCGAGGCTGCCAGCGATGCCGGGCAGGCATTGGCGAGGGAGTAATCTGCGGCGTTAGCACCGGAGAGGGTGATACCGGTAAGGTTCAGTGCTCCGGTGCCAGAGTTGGTGAGGGTAACGGTCTGGGCCGCGGAGGTCGAGCCGACCGGTTGCGAGGCGAACGTGATCGACGTGGGCGAAAGCGAGATCGCCGACGTTGTGCCGGTTCCTGTGAGAGCGATCGTATTGGGTGACGAGGTTGCGTTGGAGACGATGGAGACGGCCGCTGTTCGAGTTCCTGCTGCGATGGGCTTGAAGGCGACGGTAAAGGTGCAGTGGGCCGAGGCTGCCAACGTTGCAGGGCAGGCGTTAACCAGCGAGTAGTCCGTTGCGTTGGCTCCAGCGAGGGTGATGCTGGTGAGGTTCAGCGTGCCGGTACCGGAGTTGGTGAGGGTGACGGTCTGAGCTGGGGAGGCGGAGCCGATTGTCTGCGATGCAAAGGTGAGCGAGGCGGCCGAAAGCGAGATCGCCGCCGTTGTGCCGACGCCTGTGAGAGGGATCGTAAAGGGGGCCGAACTTGCGTTGGAGATAATGGAGAGCGTAGCGGTGCGCGTTCCGATTGACGAGGGTTTGAAGGTGACGGAGTAGGTGCAGTGGGCCGATGCTGCCAGCGTTGCAGGGCAGGCGTTGACCAGGATGTAATCGGCTGCGTTGGCTCCGGTCAGGGTGATGCTGGCGATGTTCAGTATTCCAGTGCTGGTGTTGGTCAGGGTGACGGTCTGGGCCGGGGAGGTCGATCCGACCAGAGTGTAGAAGTTGAGCTCGCCGGACGAGAGCGAGAACGATGGAGCTATTCCGGTGCCTGTGAGAAGGATCGTATTGGGCGACGAGGTTGCGTTGGAGACGATAGTAATCGTGGCCGTTCGAGTTCCTGCTGCCGTGGGCTTGAAGGTGACGGAGAAGGTGCAGTGGGCCGAGGTCGCCAGCGTTGCGGAGCAGGAGTTGGCCAGGGTGTAATCGGCCGCGTTGGCTCCGGCGAGGGTGATGCTGGAGAGGTTCAGCGTTCCGGTGCCGGAGTTGGTCAAGGTGATGGCCTGGGCCGCTGAGGTGAAGCCGATCGTCTGCGAAGTGAAGGTGAGCGAGGCGGGTGAGAGCGTGATGGCCGGAGCGCTGGCCGTGGCCGTGCCGGTGAGCAGGATGGGCTGCGGCGAGTTGGGCGCGTTCGAGGTGACGACCAGGTAGGCAGAGCGGCTGCCCGCGGCCGTGGGGGTGAAGCCGACGGTGGCGGTGCAGGTCGCCTGCGGCTGCAGCGAGGCGGTGCAGTTGGAGGTCTGGGCGAAGTCGGCGGCGTTGATCCCGGCCAGCGAGAGGCTGGTGAGCGCAATGGCCGAGGTTCCGGTGTTGGTGAGGGTGACGGCCTGGGTGGGGGCAGTGGTCGAGACCGGCGTCGCAGCGAAGCTGAGGCCCGCAGTGGGGGTGATCTTGAGCGTGCTGGGGACTTGGAGGCGCACGGTCCAGTTCAGTGGAGCCTGGGCCGGGATGGGCTGGAAGGGACCGGAGTCGGAGGCGAGGTGGAAGAGCGAGGCGACGTTGAGAGTCGGGTTCTTGGCGATGTTCAGCAGAGCGGTGAGGGTGGTGGCGGGAGCGGTGGCTCCGGAGGGCGTGGCGAGGGTGAGCAGGTCGCCGCAAGGGGTGCTGTCGCCTGCCGCGCCGCCGGTGGTGTCGATGCAGGTGGCGAGGATGTCGGCCAGGGTGTTGATCTGTTCGACTGGGACGGTGTCGCCTGCGGGGACAGCGGCTCCGGGGGTGACGCCGGTGGTGGGGTTGGCGAAGGCGGCGGCCAGGGTGAAGGCACTGGTGAGGTCGGCGGAGTTGGCCGGGCTGGTTCCGATGGCGGTGGGGCTGGTGAAGTAGGGTTCGAGCGCGGCGACGGCGGCGACGGTGGTCAGCTCGTTGATGACGAAGTTGGCCGACGGCGTAAGGCTGCTGCAGGGGCCGATGGCGGCCATCATGGACAGGGCCTTGTTGTTGGTGCCGGAGGCCAGGCCGGGGTTGCCGCCGGTGGCGACCAGGTAGACGAGCGCCGAGGCCGAGGGGCAGGCCTCGCTGCCCTGCATGGTGAAGCTGCCGTTGCTGTCGCTGGTGACGGCGGGGTTCAGGAGCGGAGTGGCGGCGGAGCCGTCGCCGGTGGTGCCGACGGCGTAGAGCTGGATGGTAGCTCCAATGACGGGGATGGTGCCGCCGAAGACGGTGCCGTGCTGAGTGGCCGGGGTGGGTGGCGTCGTAACTGGGGGAGGAGTCGTTCCGGAGGAACTGCCGCCGCCGCAACTGGAGATAAGGAAAGAGAGGGCGAGGACCGCGAAGGCGGGGAGGAGGCGAACGGCACGAACCATGATGGTCACCCTCTGAACACAGGTTGGGACAAAGATCGTTAGCGCTCCCCTCGGGTGGGGCTGGCGCTGGGTCTAAAGACACCAAAAGCTGGACTTAAGGACTTTCGCGGGTGATTGTTACATGAATCCATTACGTTTGGGTGGATATTTGCACGTCTGGGGAAGAATTAACCAGCTTGATTGTGCAAATGGATGTTATAGATGCGATGGAGTGTGAATTGAAGAATTGCTGCCTCGGGATGAGGAATGGGGCACGCTACACTGCATCCATGAAGCTATGGGGTGTGGTTCTTCTGGTGTGGGTGGCGTCGGCGTTGGGGCAGGAGACGGCAAAGGTGCCGCTGCATCGCTCGCCTGAGGTCAATGCGGATCGCAGCATCACGTTTCGCTACCTGGGAGCCGGGGCCTCGAAGGTCGAGGTGGAGATCGATTGGCTCAACAAGAAGGTGCCGATGGTGAAGGGCGCGGACGGCGTCTGGAGCTTCACCACCGCGCCGCTGCCGCCGCAGATCTACTCCTACTCGTTCTATGTGGATGGCGAGCAGATCTTCGATCCGGGCAATCTGGACGTCGCGCCGAACCTGGTCTACCACGACAACATGGTGGAGGTGCCGGGCTCGGGGCAGGAGCTTTGGGACGTGACGCCGGTGCCGCATGGAGAGGTGCATCGGCACGTCTACACGACCAAGGTGCTGGTGGGGCTGCGGCAGGCGCAGGAGCCGTACATGGTCTATACGCCGCCGGGGTATGATGCGCACGCGGCGAAGCCCTATCCAGTGCTTTATCTGCTGCACGGCTGGTCGCAGACGGAGGCGGGGTGGACGTCGACCGAGAAGGCGGCGCTGATCCTCGACAACCTGCTGGCGGCGGGGAAGATCAAGCCGATGGTGGTGGTGATGCCGCAGGGCTATGGGGATATGTCGTTCGTGGAGCGGCACGAGATCTGGGAGCACAAGGAGCCGGTGGACCACAACACGCGGCTGTTCGGGCAGGCGCTGCTGACGGAGATGCTGCCTCGCGTGGAGGCCGAGTACCGGGTGGCGCGGGACCGCGAGGGCCGGGCGATTGCGGGGCTTTCGATGGGCGGGCTGGAGAGCCTGTCGGTTGGGCTGGGCAATCCGGATAAGTTTGCCTGGGTGGGTGGGTTCTCTTCGGCGGTGCATCTGTTTGCTTATCCAAACCCGGTGGCGGGGCTGGACCCGAAGACGGCGAAGCTGCGGCTGTTGTGGATCGCCTGTGGGACGGAGGATAGCTTGATTGAGCCGAACCGGAAGCTGGTGACCTACCTGAAGGGGGCAGGGGTGCCGGTAACGGCAGTGGAGACGCCAGGGGCGCATGTATCGCAGGTATGGCGGTGGAATCTGGCGGAGTTTGCTCAACTGTTATTCCGATAAGACGTCTTTCACGCGAAGCGTCGAGAACGGTACGAAGTACCGCCCGTCCGGCGTGAGGACGTTTTGTTGTTGTCTTTGGTGCTGGCCTCGATGCCTTACTTGAGAAACTTTCCCCTGGTTGCGATGTAGCCTGATAATGAATCTGGAGTGCTGCGCCGGGCACCTCCCCTGTCAAACATGGAATCGTTTTTCATCCGATTTAAAAACGCTCTCGTCCTGATCGCGATCCTGCTGGTGCAGACGATTGCGCTGGCGGTGCAGGTGCGTCGTCCCGTGGACCCGATGCGGCCGGATGCGAGCCAGGTGAGGCTGATCCGGTTGTGGACGCTGGCGGTGATTACTCCCTTTGAGCGGGCGGCGACGGGGATCGGCCACGCGGTGCGGTACGGCTGGTCGGACTACGTGAACATGCGCAAGGTGCTGCGCGAGGACCACGAGCTGAGGGAGCGGCTGGCGCAGTTTCAGGTGCAGCAGGGGGCCATCGCGGAGGACGCGATCGAGGGCCAGCGGCTGAAGAAGCTGCTCGGATTTCAGCAGCAGTATGTGGTCAAGACGCTGCCCGCGCAGGTCATCGGAACGTCGGGCACAGAGCAGTCGCGGCTGCTGGTGCTGGACAAGGGCGAGGCAGACGGGCTGAAGCCGGACATGGCCGTGATTACGCCGGACGGCGTCGTGGGCAAGATCCGCGATGTCTTTCCGCACACCTCGCAGCTGCTGCTCATCAACGACCAGACGGCCGGGGCCGGGGTAGTGCTGGAGTCGACGCGGGTGCGCGCGGTGCTGCACGGCACGGCGACGGGCAAGGTGGTCATCAGCAACCTGACCGCCGATGAGCGGATCAAGCCGGGCGAGCTGGTGGTGACCTCGGGCGGCGACCAGGTCTTTCCGCGCGGGCTGGCCGTGGGCAAGATCGCCTCCATCGAGCCGGACCGCGACCACCAGCCATACACGACGATCACGCTGACGACGGCGGCGAACCTCTTCCAACTGGATGAAGTGCTGGTGATTACGGGGCTGGGATCGAGCCTGCCCGCATTGGTGCAGCAGCAACTGGCCGCTGAAGAGGGGATGCACGCGGCGGATGTGAGCGCCGAGCGCCTGCCCCGGCTGCATGAAGATCAGCCAGCTTCGGCTGCTGCTCCAACTGCTGACGGAAAGACGCCCGATGCTACGGCTGTGCCTGCGGAGAACTCGAAGGACCTGGTGCCGAAGCCGAAGCCGGTGGTGCATCCGGATAGGTACTCGCCGGGAGCGGCTCCGCCGGCCGCGGAGCTGACGCCGGGAGGAAGCACGGGGATGGCGCTGCCGGAGGTTCCGGTGGTGAAGGCTCCGGCGGTGAAGAAGCAGGCTCCACACGACGAGGATGTTGCTACTCCACCGCCTGCGATTTAAAGGAAAGTTGGAAACGATGCTGAACCGCAGTTACACCTCGCGCCGAGAGCTGGATGAGTACAGCTTCAGCCCCATCGTGGCTGTGGCGGTGCCGCTGGTGCTGCTGCTGTTGCAGGCGTTTCTGCCCAAGATGTTTCCGCGCCTGCTGATCCTCGATCTGCCGTTGATCGCGGTGATCTTCTTCAGCGTCTCGCGCCGCTCTCCTATCGCGGGCGCGCTGACGGGGGCCACCATCGGCCTTTTGCAGGACGCGCTCTCGGGCGGCTACCTGGGCGTGAACGGCATGGCCAAGTCGGTGATCGGCTTCGCGGCGGCGAGCATCGGCGTGCAGGTGGACGTCGAGAACCTGGCCACGCGGGCGGTGATGAACTTCGTGCTGGGCCTCATCCAGTCGGTGCTGCTGTTCGCCATCAACCGCTACCTGGAGGGGCTGAGCGGGGTGCGGTTCCTGTGGCTGCACGAGCTGGTGCGGGCGGCCATCAATACGGCGGTGGCGATTCCGCTCTTCGCGTTGCTGGATCGGTTCAAGGTGAGAGATTGAGATTCTTTTGCTCGCCTGATGCGGGCAGCCGGGTCTAAGGTAGAGAACAGGCGAGGCGATGAACTTCAAGATCGACAGGGCGACGCTGCTGGGACGGGAGGAGAAGCTCTCGCCGACGAAGCTGCACGCCAGCCAGTACCTTGTGGTGCTGATCCTGGTGGCGCTGGTGGCGGGTCTGTGGCGGTTGCAGGTGCTGGGGGCTGATGGCTGGCGGTCGCTGGCCGAGGCGAACCGCATTCGCAAGGTGCCGGTGCTGGCTCCGCGAGGCCGTCTGTTTGATCGAGAAGGCCGTCTGATCGTCGATAACTACCCTTCGACCACCTGCTTTCTGCTGCGAGAGCAGGTGACCAACGCGGGTGCCGACCTGCCCATGATCGCCGCCGCGCTGCACCTGCCGGTCGAGCAGATCGAGGCGACGATCAAACGCTATCAGGCCTCGCCGAAGTACCAGCCGATTCCGCTGAAGGCCGATATTACCCCGGATGAGCAGGCGTTCATCGAGGCGCACCGCAACGAGCTGCCCGAGCTGGAGACGCTGGACCAGCAGCGGCGGCTGTACCCGAAGGACGGCTTCGCCGCGCACCTGATCGGGTACGTCGGCGAGATCAGCGAGAACGACCTGAACCAGTCGAGGTATGCGTTCTACGAGCCCGGCGACGTAGTGGGCAAGTCGGGCGTCGAGGCCACGTACGACGCGGTGCTGCGCGGCGTGGACGGCTCGCGCGACGTGATCGTGAACTCGCACGGCAAGGAGGTCGGCAACCTGGGGCAGGAGCTGGCCAAGCCCGGACAGGACCTGAAGCTGACGATCGACCTCGACATCCAGCGGGCGGCGGAGCAGGCGCTCGAGGGCAAGACGGGCGCGATTGTAGCCATGGACCCGCACACGGGCGAGATCCTGGCGATGGTCTCGCGGCCCACCTTCGACCCCAACCAGTTCAGCGTGCGGCTGACGCACAGCTACTGGACGAGCATCCTCGAGAACCCGGATCATCCGCTGCTGAACAAGGCGATTCAGGCACAGCTCGCGCCGGGCAGCACGTTCAAGATCATCATGTCGGTGGCGGGTTTGCAGGAGGGCGTGGCGCAGGATATGCACGTGCAGTGCAACGGCGGAGCCTCGTTCTTCGGTCACTTCTTCGCGTGCGACGCGCACCACGGCGCGGTCAATATTCACAACGCGATTCCGTTCTCGTGCGACACCTTCTACTACACGCTGGCCAACCGGCTGGGGATCGACAAGATCGCCGAGTACGCGCACGCGCTGGGACTGTCGCAGCGGACGGGGATCGACCTGCCGGATGAGGTAACCGGCGTGATGCCCTCGACCGCATGGGCGCTGAAGGACTATCACCGCAAGTGGTTTGCGGGCGAGACGATCTCGGTCGGGATCGGGCAGGGCGCGGTGGCGGCGACGCCGATCCAGATGGCGCGGGCGCTGGGCGGCATCGCCTCGGGCGGCGTGCTGCACCGGCCTCATGTGGTGATCGCGGGGCAGGTGAGCGCGGATCAGGAGTCGGCGATTGAGCAGACGTTCCCGGGGTCGGGCGAGAAGAAGATTCCTCTCTCAACGGAGAACTGGCAGACGATCACCGACGGCATGGCGGCGGTGACGAGTGGCGGCGGTACGGCGGCGGCGGCGCATCTCGAGGGGATCGACTTTGCCGGGAAGACCGGCACGGCGCAGGTGGTGGGGCACGATTCGGCGCTGCACGGGCACAACACGCTGCCGAATGCGTGGTTTGTGGGGATGGCTCCGCGGCGCAACCCGGATATTGTGGTGGCGGTGGTGTGGGAGCACGGCAACTGGGGGAACAACTCGGCCAAGCTGGCGTCGCAGGTGATTGATGCGTTTGTGACCAAGCAACGGCGGTTGAACCATAACCTGATCGCCGATGCGCCGAAGCCGGTTGCTCCGCCGAAGGTGGACAAAGAACCGACCAACTAGGTGCTTTCTGTTAGTTCCCGACCAACGGGAGGACCACGCGAAGCAGTAAAAAGGCGTGTAAACGCCCGCCCTCCGCGCAGGAGGCCCGTCCGGCAGGACAGTTTTTGCTGTTGCTTCTAGGGTAGGTCCGGGCTTTAGCCCGGACCTACCCTAGAAGCAACGACAAGAGCGAAGCAGATTCCTCCGCTTCGCTCCTGAATGACAACAAGAAAACAAGCAACGACGGGTGGCTCGAAGTACCTACTGAGCGTCGCCGTACTCGGGTTTGTTTGCGCCCATCAGGTACTTATCCATCCAGCCCATGATGTGCTCCAGCCTCTCCAACCGGTGCCAGGGTTCGCCGCTGCGGGATAGCTCGTGGTTCTCCCGCGGGAAGCGGACCTGCACCGTATTGATGTGGCGGTACTTGAGCGCGCGGTACATCATCTCGCCGCCCGAGGTGGGCGGGGTGCGGGTGTCGGACTCGCCGAGAATGAAGAGCATCGGCGTCGTCACGTTCTTGACGTAGGTGATGGGAGAGTGCTCGCGGAAGTCCTCCGGGAACTCGAAGGGCGCGCCCCGGAACCAGGTGGGCTGGAAGAGCGTGAAGTCGTCCGCGTACCACCAGGCGGTCCAGTCGGCGATATCGCGCTGGGCGACCGCTGCCTTGAACCGTTGGGTCTGGGTAACGGTCCAGTCGGTGAGCAGCCCGCCGCCCGAGCCACCGGTGACACCGAGCCGCTCGGGATCGACGTAGCCCTGCTTGATGACCTCATCGACGCCCGCCATCAGGTCCTTGAAGTCGTCGCCAGGGTACTTGTGCTGGATAACGTTGCCGAACTCCTGCCCGTAGGTGGTGGAGCCGCGCGGGTTGGGATACAGCACCACGTAGCCGCGCGCCGCCATCGTCTGGAACTCGTGGTCGAAGACCCATCCGTAGGCCGAGTGCGGGCCGCCGTGGATGTTGAGGATCATGGGGTACTTCTTGCCGGCGTCGAAGTTCGGCGGCCTCTGGACCCACGCCTGAATCTGGCGGCCATCGAAGGACTTGTACCGGACCTCCACGGGCATGGGCAGGTCGAGCTGCGAGAAGAGCGCCTGGTTGACGTGGGTGATCTGCGACTGCTTGCCCGAGGCGACGGTGAAGAGGTCGCCGATGTTGACCGGAGTGGAGATGAGCGCGAGGATCTTGCCGCCGGGGGTGTTCCAGTCGGGGCGGGCGGTGAAGCCGTTGACGGCCTGCTGGCCGTGCGAGACCTCGGTGACCGCGCCGGTCTTGGCGTCGATGCGGACAAGGTTGGCAGAGCCTTCGCGGCCCGTGAGCACGAGCAGGGAAGAGCCATCGGCAGCCCAGATGGCGGGCGACGGGCCAGCACCGCGCGGTGCGGTGTTGTCGCCCGCGACGCCCGAGCCGATGTCGAAGTCATACTTCGTGGTCAGGTTGCGCGGGGTGGCGTTGGCGGTGGAGACGTCCAGCGTGAACAGGTCCGGCTGGGTGTAGGAGTTGATCGGCTCCTCCTCGGTGGAGACGAAGGCCAGAGTGCGGCCATCGGGCGAGAGCGAGAGGCCGTGCGCGGCGATCTTGAGCGCGGAGACCACGCGAGGCTCAGCCGTGGGCGTCGCGATGGGCAGCTCGTAGACGGTGTTGTGGGGCGAGGTGAAGGCCGGGTCGGCCACATGCTCGGAGACGAAGTAGAGCTGGGCGGAGTCCTTCGACCAGATGGGGTCGGACTCGGTGTACTGGCCGCGGGTGAGCTGCACGGGCTTGGCGTCGGGAGCCGCGTCGATCACCCACAGGTGGCCGGGGTGCTTGAAGTCGATGAAGCCCGCGCCGTTCTCCTGAAAGTGGACCTGGGTGATGACCTTGACGTCGGAGACGCGCTCGCCCTTCTTCGGCTCGGTCGGCTCGTCCGGAATGGTGGTGGAGGAGAAGGCGAGGTGCTTGCCGTCGGGCGACCAGCGCGGGCTGGAGGCTCCGCGCGCGAGGGAGGTGATGGCGTGGGCCTCGCCGCCGGTGAGCGGCAGCAGGAAGATCTGAGAGGGCGAGGGGCGTCCGCCCTTGACCGCCGGGTCGGCGGAGCGGGTGAAGGCCAGTGTGGAACCGTCGGGCGACCAGGCGGGCTGGGCGTCGTGCGGCCCCTGCGTCAGGCGCGTGGGCGCGGCGCTGCCGTCGGTCGGGACGATCCAGAGCGAGGTCTCGTAGCCGGATTTATCGGCGTTGACGGTAGCCTCGACGAAGACAGCGCGGCTGCCGTCGGGCGAGAGCTGGGCGTCGCCGATCCAGCGGAAGGAGAAGATGTCCTGGGTGGTGATGGGGCGCTTGGCCGATTGGGCCACACCGGGCAGGGCGGCGAGCAGGAGCGCGAAGGCAGAGATGCGAACCAGACGAGCAGCAATGGAGGCCATATGAGTGTCTACGATAGCAGCGGCTGCGGGCGTTCTTAAAAAGAAATTGTCCTGCCGGACAGGCCCGCTACGCGCGGGGCGGGCGTTCACACGCCTTTTTAAAGCTTCGCGTGGCCCTTCCGTTGGTCGGGAAGAAAAATTCTCGCTGCCGACCAACGGAAGGCCCCATGCTGGTAACTCCCCCATGCCGCCCCCAAGACGGTACGAAGTACTACACTACAAGGGCTGATGCAGCGTTCTTCCTCATATCGCGATTTCGACTGGATGTTGCTGGGCTTTGTGCTGCTGCTCTCGCTGGTCAGCGTGCTGGAGATCCGCTCGGCTACGGCAATGACGAAGTTCCACGGCTTCGACCACAAACAACTGGGATTTCTGGCCATCGGGCTGGTGTTGATGTTCCTGATGTCGCTGGTGGACTACCACAACCTGCTCGAGATCGCGCCGTGGGCGTACGGCGTGGGCATCGTCGCGCTGGTGGCGGTGCGGCTGGTGGGGACCAAGGTGCTGGGCGCGCGGCGTTGGATACGGTTTCCGGGCGGCATCCACTTTCAGCCGTCGGAGTGGATGAAGCTGGTGCTGATCCTCTGCGTCGCCCGATACTTCTGGGGATTGGTGGGCAAACAGCTTACCTGGGGAGATATCTTCAAGGCGTTCGCGCTGGTCGGCGTGCCCATGCTGATGGTGCTGAAGCAGCCGGACCTGGGCACCGCGCTGACGTATGCGCCGGTGCTGGTGGCGGGGCTGTTTCTGGGCGGCATCCAATGGCGACAGGCGGCGATCCTGATTCTGGTCTTCGGGCTGGCGGGCGTGGCCGTGCTGAAGTCGGGCAAGGTGCTGAAGCCGTATCAGGTCCAGCGGCTCACCTCGTTTATGAACCCCGATGATGACCCCAGAGGCTCGGGATACCAGATCCGGCAGTCGCTGATCGCGGTGGGGTCGGGCGGGCTGTGGGGCAAGGGTGCGAACAAGGGGACGCAGACGCAGGGGGATTTCCTGCCGATTCCGTATACCGACTTCATCTTCGCGGCGCTGTGCGAGGAGCATGGGTTTCTGGGCGCGATTGTGGTGTTGCTGCTCTACTTCTTGATCCTGATGAGGCTGATCCAGAACGCGCAGACGGCGGGGGATGTGCCGGGGAGCTTCCTGATTATGGGGGTGGTGGCGGTGATTCTCTTCCAGATCGCGGTGAACGTGGGGATGGTGGTGGGGATGATGCCGGTGACGGGGATTCCGCTGCCGTTGCTGAGCTACGGCGGCTCGTCGGTGCTGTTTACGTTTCTGTCGCTGGGTATCGTAATGAACATCCGTATGCGTCGGTTTGTGAATTAAAGTCTTTCACGCGAAGCGTCGAGAACCGCACGAAGTGCCGCCCGCCCGGCGTAAGGGCGCTTTGCCTTTGTTCTTAAATGAACTCCGCGTTACAAATCGGAGCAGTCCATCCCCACAAATAGGTGGTGGTGGTGCATACTACAGATAGACCTGCGCGGCCAGATGCCGCACAGCGCAGCACCCGCTCCCCAATTGGCGTCAGGCGCCGGCAGCGGCAACAAAGGACTTTGTTGATTTCAAAGACTTTAGACTTTAGAAAAAGGCCGGCCAGGCCGAGATCGAATCCGTTGGCCGGACAGGTTCAGGGAATGATCGCTTCCGGAAGGCAAACGGCCCCGCCTCATCACGAGGTTGTCCAGGTCACCTTCCGCGTATGCGATCTCTCGCAAGAAGCAGCATTTCGTGGTTCCGATCCTCTCAATTTTGCCTCGTTTTCCGTCCCTGATCTGAATGGAGTACGTGCCATTCAAGCCAGGGCAGAGGTGTATCAACACGCAAAGACGATCGCGCCCGCAGCTTCGGCACTCCTGCCACTGTCCTCTCCTGCGGTGGGCTGCAACTAGCGGATTTCGCTAGCGCCCCCGATCTCTGGTCTGCCTGCCGCCCCTAATCGGGCAGAAAGCAGAACAGAGCATGTCGAAAGAAATTTATATCTCTTCTACGCCGCATGAGACGCGGCTTGCCATCGTCGAAAACGACGCCCTCGCCGAGATTTACTACGAGCGCGAGAACGAGTATTCGCTGGCCGGATCCATCTACAACGGCAAGGTAACGCGCGTGCTTCCGGGTATGCAGTCGTCCTTCGTGGACATTGGCCTGGAGCGCGATGCGTTCCTCTATATTACTGATTTCATGGAAGAAGCCGGTGATTCGGCGGACTTCGAAGCGAACGCGAACAGCGGCGACAGCCGCGCGCCGCGGGAGGCCCGCGAGGGCGGCCAGCAGCGCGAAGGACGCGGCGACCGTGGCGGGCGGGATCGTGGTCGCGACCGGGATCGTGGCGACAGGACTCCTGAGCGTCCGGCTGAGCCGACCGATTCGGACCTCTTCAATGCAGCCGTTTCTTCGCTCGATCCGGCGCGTCCGGTGACCTCGGAGCGCGGCGAGCGTTCGGGCAGCCGTCGCGGCGGCCGCAACCGTGGCCGGGATCGTGACCGCAACGCGGGACGGGATCGCAACGAGGCTCCGCGCAGCGATGCGCCTCCGGTTGAGGCTACCGACGAGTACTTCCAGCCGGATGTTCCCACCCTGCATGTAGCTCCGCTGTATGGCGCGCCGTTGGTCGATAGTGAGGCCGTGGGCGAAGGCGCTCCCGGAGCCGACGGCAGCCGCCGCTGGCGCGGGCGTCGTGGACGGCGCGGAGGCCGTGGGCCGGGACGTGAGGACGTGAACCAAGGTGTAAGCCCGGTAGCCTCGACCGGCGAAGATTCTTCTTACGTGGACTACGACCGGCTGGATATCGACGCGAGCGCGCCGCCGCCGGTGGTGCCGATTGCTCCCGAGCCTGCGCCTGCGCAGGCTGATGCGGCGTTTGTGCGGCCGGAGCGTGGCGGGCGGGATCGCGGCGACCGTGGTGGTCGCGACCGTGGCCGTGGACGTGGCGGCGACCGTGGGGATCGTGGCTTTGCTCCGCGTGGAGCCGAGGCTGGTTTTGACGCGCCCGTGTATGGCCGTGAGGCGGAGCCGGAGGAGCCGGTCGGCGAGCCGATCATTCTGCCGGGCGAGTCGCTCTCGAAGTACCGCACGGGCGGCGATGCGCCCGCTCCGGCGGCGCAGGTTGCACCTCCTCCTCCGCCTTCGACGGAGTTCACGCTGACCGGAAGCTGGGATGGTGGCACGGTGCTGCCGGGTGAGACAATCCGGCGTCGCGAGCCGAGCGCCGGGGGGCGGAACGAAGGTGGCCGTGGTGATCGGAATGATCGCTTCGAGCGCGGTGGACGCGGTGGACGGAACGACCGTCGGGATCGGAATGACAGGAACGACCGTGGCTTCCGGGATGCAGCTCCGGTGCAGCAGAGCGTCGCAGCGCCGGTCGAGGCTGAACCGCTCGCCGAGGCTTCCCATGCCGTCGAGCCGGTGTATAGCACGTTCGTCGCGCCGCCTCCGATTCCGGAGGGTTACGCTCCCGAACTGCCTGCGGCTGAGACGGTTGTGAGTGAGCCGGTTGCCGAGGTTTCTGAGCCGGTGCAGGCCGTTGAGCCTGTAGTTGAGGCCAGTGCGGAGCCGGTTGCTGCACAGGAAGAAGTTATTGAGCAGGAGTACGAGCCGAGCGAGGCTTCGGTCTCTTACCGGGTCGATCCGGTGCCGCCGCGCGAGTTCCGCCAGTCGGCCCCGCCGGTGCTGGAGCCGGAGGTTGCGGCTGAGGGCACGTCGCTCCTTGAGGGAGCGCAGTCTCCCGTGATGGAGGCCCTGCCCGAGATTGCGGTTCCGGCTGAGTATCAGGGCGAGCCGGTTGGGTTGGCGATTCCGGTCGTGGAGGATACGCATACAGAGACGGTCGAGCCGGTGCAGTTGACCAGCATCTCCGAGACCGGCGAGATGCATTCGGAGCCGCCGTTCGATGGCGCGACTGCTGTCGTCGAGGAGCTTCCTGCGCAGGATCTGCCCGAGCCGACGTCTCCGATCTACCACGAAGCTGCTGTAGTGGACTCCTTCCAGCCCCAACCTGCGGCAGTCGTGCCGACGCACTTCGAGCCGGGCACCGGACTGCTGGAGGAGGAGGAGCTGGTCGAAGAGGACGAGCTGCCGACTCTGCACGGCTCGGCCGTGGACGAAGAGGAGACCGAGCAGGAGGAGACGCTCGAAGGCGCGGCTGACCTGGGCTCGATGATTCGGGAGATGTCCATCGACCAGATCACGCGGACGGCTCCGGAGGATGAGGAAGAAGAGGACGACTTCGAGGACTTCCTCGAAGAGGATCAGGATTACACGCTCGAAGAGGGCGAGGAGATTGAGGAACTGGACGAGAACTCCTCGGACCTCGACGCGGAGAACGCGGCGTTCGCGAACGACGAGGACTTTACGCGTGAGTTCGCCCAGACTGAAGGCTTCACCGAGGCTCCTGTGGACGGCGCGGCTCCGGCTGCACCGGGCGAAGGCCGTCGTGAGGGTCGCAGGGAGGGCCGTCGCGGAGACCGTGGCCGCCGTTCGGGGCGCTCGGGACGGGATCGTTCGTTAGCCTCGGATCGTAGCCCGTCGGACCGCAGCTCTTCGGAGCGTGGTCCGGAGCGTTCGGGAGAGCGTTCCAGCTCGGATCGTGGCGGTTCAGAACGGAGTGGTGGTGATCGTGGCCGCCGGGATGGACGCAACGGCGCACGGTCGGCGCAGTCGACCAACCTGCCTGCCATCTCGGACCTGCTGAAGCCGGGTCAGGAGATTCTCTGCCAGATCGCCAAGGAGCCCATCGCCAAGAAGGGCGCTCGGATCACCTCGCACATCGCGCTGCCG
Organism: Granulicella sp. WH15; assembly: GCF_009914315.1. NCBI lineage: Bacteria > Pseudomonadati > Acidobacteriota > Terriglobia > Terriglobales > Acidobacteriaceae > Granulicella > Granulicella sp. WH15. The sequence goes on along the minus strand of NZ_CP042596.1, from coordinate 4,033,732 downwards.
GGGCGGTTCCTGGTGTTTATGCCGACCGTGAACCACACCGGCGTCTCGCGCAAGATCGAGTCTGACGGCGAGCGGCGGCGGCTGAAGGAGATTCTGCTGAGCGAGAAGGGCGAGGCGGCGGGCGGATTCATCGTCCGCACGGCGGCTGCCGGGGCTAGCGAGGAGGAGCTGCGCAGCGACCTGCGCTTCCTGCTGAACCTGTGGGCCGATATCAAGGCTCGGTCGGAGTCCAGCAAGTCTCCGGCGCTGATCTATCACGACCTTAACCTCGTCGAGCGGATTCTACGCGACCAGGTGACGGACACCTTCTCGGCCATCTGGGTCGATACCGAGACCGAGTACGAGCGCGTGCTTCGCTTCCTGCAGCGCTTCCAGCCCAGCCTGATCCGGCGCGTGAAGCTCTACACCAAGGAGACGCCGCTCTTTGAGCAGTTCGGCATCACGGAAGAGATCAACAAGGCTCTGCGGTCGAAGGTGTGGCTGAAGTCGGGTGGATCGATCGTCATCAACCAGACCGAGGCGCTGGTCGCCATCGACATCAACACCGGCAAGTACGTCGGCAAGACGGCGCGGCTCGAGGACACCATCGTCAAGACGAACCTCGATGCGATCCCTGAGATCGTGCGCCAGATCCGGCTGCGCGACCTGGGCGGCATCATCATCATCGACTTCATCGACATGGATGAGCGCAAGAACCGCAACAAGGTGATGGCGGCGCTTGAGGAGGAGCTGAAGTCCGACCGGGCTCCTTCGAAGGTGCTTCAGTTCAATGACTTCGGCCTGGTGGCGATCACGCGTAAGCGGGTCAAGCAGTCGCTGGAGCGCACGCTCTCGACGACGTGCAGCATCTGCGCGGGAACCGGCATGGTCAAGTCGCCGGTGACGGTGTGCAACGACATCTACATCGAGATGCGCAAGATGCACAAGCATCTGGATCGCGGCGACGTGATGTTGCGGGTGAACCCGGAGGTGGTCAAGCAGTTGAAGGCTCCGGGGACCAAGTGGTTGCAGGAGATGGAAGAGATGGTCGGCAAGACCATTCTGGTCAAGAGCGATCCGAGCCTGCATCCGGAGCAGTTCGACATCCACTAATCAAACTCGTACGATGGAATGCAATTGAAATGGGCGGCGCGCGATCAGTGTGCCGCCCATTTTTGCCCGGTCTTTTGTTTTGTTTTCTGCTATCTAACAAGCCGCATAGGTTCTGTTGAGCCGGTGTCTGCTTACGTTTTGCGACGTGGGGTGGTCCAAAGAGATCAAATGCACGTCCAACGCAACTAGAGACCTAACTTAGGGTTCAGCAGCAGAAGATATACCTTTTCAGGGAGTCAATCGATGCACATGATCCAAGACCTCACTGTCCGTCCTGATGCCGTCGCGCGCAGATCCACTCGCATGACGGTTCGCCTCGCCGCCGCCGTGGCCTTACTGGCTGGCGCGGGCACGCTCAACCTGCACGCGCAGCAGCCGATCTCTTCGGCGGCGGCGGACGGGGCTACGCTTGTCGCGAGCAATGAGCCTGTTGCGAGCAATCTGTTTACCGCGGCGCTGGCCCCGATGGTGGATCTTTCGGACCTGAGCTATAGCTCGTCGGTAGGTTCGAGCGAGAGCCTGGCCGCTGAGAACTATATCCCGAACGTTGCGGAGTCGACCGGGGATGCGCTGCAGCCGCCGCCTCGCCGCCGCTACGGCCGCCCTCGCTACAACGACAGCTCGCACAACGCGGATGGGTCGAACAAGTGGGCGTTCATGGCCGGTGCGGGCGTCGCGATTCCGGTGGGCAACCTGCACGAGTACGACACGCCGAGCTGGGACTTCCAGGTTGGCTTTGGGCGCAACTTCTCGAAGAAGTTTGCCACGCTGATCCAGTTCGACTATCACCACTTCGGGTTGCAGGGCAGGACGCTCCAGAACCAGCAGAACCTTTACAACTACGGTGTGGATGCGGCCGACCAGATCAGCGGCCTGGACGGCAACAGCCACGTCTGGTCGTTCACGATTGATCCGACCTATACCTTCATGGATACGGGTACGGTGGGTGCTTATGTTGTCGGCGGCGTGGGCTTCTACCACAAGGTCACCAACTTCACGCTGCCCGCAATCGTGGAAGAGTGCTACTACTACTGCTATACGGTGCAGGCGAACCAGAACGTCGACGTCTACACGAGCAACTCGGTCGGCGTGAACGCCGGTCTCGGATTTACGTATAAGCTCTCGAAGTTCGCCAACGAGCGCCTGTATGCCGAGGCGCGCTACGTGTTCATCCCGAACTCGCAGCGTGAAGGGTATACGATTCAGAACGTCGCCACGACGAGCTATGTGGGGTATAACGCTTATCCGGCCAACAGCAATAAGACCTCGTATATTCCGATTACGGTTGGTCTGCGGTTCTAATAAGCCTCAAGCAATAGAACGGCCCTCGTGAAGACGAGGGCCGTTCTATTTGCGTCGTGTCCGTAATGGTTGGGGAGAGGCAGCAGAAAGCATACCTCGGGGGCTGAAGCCCGCATTCATGGCTGTCTTTGATGTCTGGGCTGAAGCCCGGACCTACCCCAGAAGCAACGACAAGAGCAGAAGCAGATTCCTTCGCTTCGCTCCTGAATGGCAGCCAAAAGAACAGGCAACGGCAACAGCGCCCTCGCGCCGGGCGGGCGGCACTTCGTGCGGTGCTGGACGCTTCGCGTAACAGCAAAGCACTCAAGGCTCTGCTTTGAGTGCTTCTTCTTCTTTTTAGACGCCTACAGGGTAGGGCTTCTCGTGGGATGCGCTGCCATTGGGGCTGAATCGCTCGAAGCGGCCCTGCAACAGACTGAGCAGGCCCGTGTACCAGTAGCCGAAGACGAACAGCACCAGGAACGGCACCGTGAAGTAATTCTCGCTCGCAATCGCGTACCAGATCGTCAGGGCAAAGTAACCGCCGATGGCCAGCTCGATCCACGGGATGATGCCGAGCCGCTTGCGGTACTTCTTGGCCTGAGAGACCTCGCCCTTCTTCTTGACCGAGTACTTCGGCGTGCGGGCGAAGGCGCTCTTGATGCCGAAGAGAGCCTCCATGACGGCCTTGGTGTTGGTGATGGTCAGTCCGACGCCCAGCGCCATCAGGAACGGCAGGTAGAAGATGGTGCGATACCAACGGCCGGGGAATAGCTCCCTCTGGCTGACCATGTAGAACGACGACACGGACATGGTGCTGGCCATGAAGAGCGGCAGGTCGATCAGCAGCATCTGGAGCCAGCCCTGATAGCTGCGGATGATCATGGCGGGCATCAGCAGCACGCTGAGCACGATCATCAGCGGGTAGCTGATGTTGGCGGTCAGGTGATACCACGCCTCGAGCTTGGTGTGCCAGGGGGCGTCCGAGCGCAGCACGCGCGGAAGAATCTTGAGGCCGGTCTGGATGAGGCCCTTGGCCCAGCGCGCCTGCTGGGTCTTGAAGGCGGTCATCTCGATGGGCAACTCGGCGGGGCACTCGACGTCTTGCAGGTAGTGGAACTTCCAGCCGATGAGCTGCGCGCGGTAGCTCAGGTCGGTGTCTTCGGTCAGGGTGTCGTGCTGCCAGCCGCCCGCCTCGTCGATGACCTTGGTGCGCCACATGCCCGCGGTGCCGTTGAAGTTGAAGAAGACGCCCGCTCGCGAGCGGCCGCCGTGCTCCAGCACGAAGTGACCGTCTAACAGGATCGCCTCAACCTGGGTGAGGAAGGAGTAGTTGCGGTTCAGGTGCGTCCAGCGCGTCTGGACCATGCCGATGGAGGGATCGGCGAAGTGGTGGATGACCTTGCGGACCCAGTCGCGCGGTGGTGCGAAGTCGGCGTCGAAGATGGCGACGAACTCGCCCTTGGCGGTGCGCAGTCCGGCGTCGAGCGCGCCCGCCTTGTAGCCGTGGCGGTTGCTCCGGTGCAGGTAGACGATGGGTTGCGGCGGCATCCCGGCGAAGCCTGCGGCGTAGCGTTCGACGACCTCGCGGGCGACGGTGGTGGTCTCGTCGGTGGAGTCGTCGAGGACTTGAATCTCGAAGCGGTCGCGGGGGTAGTCGAGGCGGCAGCAGACGTCGACCAGCCGGTTGATGACGAACTGCTCGTTGAAGATGGGGAGCTGGATGGTGACGAAGGGCAGGTCGTCTTCAGGGAAGCGCGCGGTGGGCTCGGTCCACTTGGAGGCGTTCTTCTTGTTGCGGTAGTACAGCCAGACCAACTGGTAACGGTGGACACCGTAGAAGGCCAGGATCACCATGACCACGAAGTAGGGGATGATGAGGCAGAGGTCGAAGCCGTTGAGGTGGTACAGGTTCTCGAAGGTGCGGTCGCCGTAGTGGGTGCGGATGTAATGGCCGAGCCCCTTCGGTGCCGTCAGAAGGGTGACGGCGAGGGCCAGGGCTGATGAGGGAAATGGCAGGGTATGCGCTCCGAGAGATCCGGTACAAGATATCCGTACGATTCTACCGGATTGGAGGCTGATTGCCAGGGACGGAGTTGCGGGAATAAGTGGATTTGCGTGAGGGAATACGGGGGCCAATTTTTGATGCGGGGATGCTTAACCGGAATTGGCTTGGTAAGGGTAAGATGAGCCGAGGTTTTTTGAATTGAGGATGAATCGTAGGAAGTTTCTCGGCGCCGGTTCGGCGGCGATGGCGGCTGCTTCGTTGATGTCAGTCAAGAGTGTTGCGTTTGCGGCAGAGGGCACGGGTGAGGACCTGCTGCGCTGGGTAGATCCGCGGATCGGAACAGGTGGGCATGGGCACTGTTATCCGGGGGCGTCGGTGCCGTTTGGCGCGGTGCAGCTTAGCCCGGATACCTTCGATGAAGGCTGGGACTGGTGCTCGGGCTACCACGTGTCGGATGAGTCTCTCATGGGCTTCAGCCACACGCACCTGAGCGGCACGGGCTGCAACGACCTGCTCGACTTTCTGGTGATGGCCGGGACCGGCGAGGCCAAGCTGGTGCCGGGTACGCGGGAGCATCCCGAGGAGGGGTATCGTTCGCGGTTTAGCCACGCCGAGGAGGTGGCGTCGCCGGGGTACTACTCGGTGCTGCTGAAGGACTACGGGGTGAAGGCGGAGCTGTCGGCCACGGAGCGGGCGGGGATTCATCGCTACACGTTTCCGAAGAGCGAGAAGGCTTACCTGATCCTCGATCTGCACCACGCCACGGCCGAGAAGGGGAAGTCGCTGGTGGAGTCGGCGGAGCTGGAGCAGGTGGCTCCCGATACGCTGGCGGGCGGGCATGTGACCAACGCCTGGGCGAAGGGGCGCAAGGCGTTCTTTACGATGCAGTTTTCGAAGACACCGAAGAAGATCGTCTACTTCAAGGACGATGCCGAGGTCTCGCTTACAAGCGGCAAGCTGGCGGGCGCGAACCTGAAGTGCGTGCTCTACTTCGAGACGCGCGCAGGCGAGCAGATCCTGGTGAAGACGGGCATCTCGGGCGTGAGCGCCGAGGGTGCGGGCAAGAACCTGCGGGCGGAGATTCCGGCGTGGGAGTTCGCGCAGGTGCGGCACGAGGCCGAGGAGAAGTGGCGGCGGCAGATCGGCAAGGTCAATGCGACGTTTGCCGATGAGGGCCGCAAGAAGGTCTTCTACACGGCGCTGTACCACCTTTCGCTGGGGCCGACGCTCTTCGACGACGTGGACGGGCGCTACCGCGGCATGGACGGCGCGGTGCACACGCTGCCCGACAGTGGCCGCAACTACACCTCCTTCTCGCTGTGGGATACGTATCGCGCGGCGCATCCGGTGTACACGCTGATCGACCGCGAGCGCGTGCCGGGGTTCATGAACACGCTCATCCGCATGGCGGAGCAGAGCCCGGCGGGGATGCCGGTGTGGCCGCTGTACGGCCGCGAGACGGGCACCATGACCGGGTATCACTCGGCGGCGGTGATCGCCGAGGCGTGCGCCAAGGGCTTTACCGGGATCGACTACAACGCCGCCTATACGCAGATGATGAAGCGGGCGATGGTCGAGGACTACCGCGGGCTGGGGTACTATCGCACGCTCGGGTTCATCCCCGCCGACAAGGAAGAGGAGTCGGTCTCGAAGACCTTCGAGTACTGCTACGATGACTGGTCGATCGCGCATGTGGCCAAGCACCTGGGCAAGACGGATGATGTGAAGCTGCTGGTGGAGCGGTCGAAAAACTACAAGCACTACTACGACAAGAGCACCGGCTTCATGCGTCCGAAGATGGCCGATGGAAGCTGGGCGTCGCCGTTCAGCCCGATTGCGCTGGGGCACTCGAAGAAGTGGCGCGACTACACCGAGTCGAACGCGTGGCAGAGCACGTTTGCGATTCAGCATGATGTGGCTGGGTTGATCGATACGCTTGGCGGAAAAGATGCCTTCACCGTCAAACTAGACTCGCTGTTCACCGTGCCCTCGACGCTGCCGGACGATGCGCCGCCCGATATCGCCGGAATGGTGGGGCAGTACGCGCACGGCAACGAGCCCTCGCATCACATCGCGTACCTGTACGTCCATGCCGGATCTCCGGCGAAGACGCAGGCGCGCGTGCGCTCGCTGATGGAGACGATGTATGCGCCGCTGCCCGACGGAATGCAGGGCAACGAGGATGTGGGGCAGATGTCGGCGTGGTTCCTGATGAGCGCGCTGGGGTTCTATCCCGTGGACGCGGCGAGTGGAACGTACATCGTGGGGTCGCCGCTGGTGGATCGGGCTTCGGTCGATCTGGGCAACGGCAAGGCGCTGCGGATCGTCGTGAAGCGCACGGACCCGGCGCACCAGTATGTGCGGTCGATCTCGATTGACGGCAAAAAGCAGGAGAGGATGTGGTTCCAGCACGCGGAAATCGCTCAGGGAGCGACGGTGACCTTTGAGATGGCGGCTACTCCGGGCGAGGCTGCGGGGATGACTCTGCCGCCGGGGCTGGAGCAGCTCGGCTGATGAGATTCTCCCGTTGATCGGAGCAAGAGTTTTTGTTTCCGACCAACGGGAGGACCACGCGAAGCAGTAAAAAGGCGTGTAAACGCCCGCTCTCCGCGCAGGAGGCCCGTCCGGCAGGACAAGCCTTTACGATAGGGTGATGCGAACTATTACGTTTTTGCAGCCGGATCGGCTGACCTTCGGATCGGGCTGCATCGTGGACTGCCTGAGCTACCTGGCCGCGCTGCCCACGCGCAACATTCACATCGTCACGTCGCCCTCGTTTCATGCGAAGGCTGAGGCTCTGGCCACGCAGCTTGAAGGCTGCACCGTGACCATCGACTCCACCATCGGAAGCGAGCCGACCGTGGCCATGTTTCATGCGGCGGTGGCCCGTGCGCGTGCGGCGAAGACGGAGTGCGTGCTGGGCATCGGCGGGGGCAGCGCGCTCGATACCGCCAAGCTGGTCGCGGCGTTCGTGAACAACGAGCAGACGGTGGAGGAGACCTTCGGGATCGGCCTGCTGGGCTCGCGGCGCTGCCATCTGGTCTGCGTGCCGACGACCTCGGGGACCGGCAGCGAGGTCTCACCGAACGCGATCCTGCTCGACGAGGCGGCGCAGTTGAAGAAGGGCGTCATCAGCCCGTACCTGGTGCCGGACGCGACCTTCATCGACCCGGCCCTGACCGTCAGTATGCCCGCTGCCGTGACTGCCTCGACCGGGCTGGATGCACTGACGCACTGCATTGAGGCCTACACTAACAACTTCGCGCACCCGCTGGTGGACCTCTATGCGCTCGAGGGAATACGGCTGACCAGCCGCTACATTGTGCGCGCAGTGAACCAGCCGGACGACCTCGAGGCCCGGGAGGGGATGTCGCGCGCGAGCCTCTACGGCGGGCTGTGCCTGGGGCCGGTCAACACGGCGGCGGTCCACGCGCTGGCGTACCCGCTGGGCGGCGAGTTTCACCTGGCGCACGGGCTTTCGAACGCGATCCTGCTGCCGCCGGTCTTCGCGTTCAACTCGCTCGCGACGCCAACTCGCCATGCGGAGGTCGCTCTGGCATTAGGGGTTGAGGCGGGCCAGACCGATAGGGAGACGGCTGCGGCGGGCGTCGAAAAGCTGCGGCAGTTGGCTCGGGAGTGCGGCGTCGTGGCCGATCTGGCCAAGCACGGGCTGGACCGCAGCGCGATTCCACGGATGGCCATGGCGGCCATGACGGTGACGCGGCTGCTCAGGAACAACCCGCGTGAACTGACGCAGGCGGACGCCGAAGAGCTTTACGGGCAGTGTTTCGAGTCGTAGCCAGCAGACGCACGAAAAAGCCACGGCTCTCGAGATTCGAGGAGCCGTGGCCTTTGATTCTGCGGAACCAGTGTTACTTGACGATCTTGCGCTCGACCTCGCGCAGACGGGCGGCCTTGCCGCGCAGACCACGGAGGTAGAAGAGCTTCGAGCGGCGAACCTGGTAGGAGCGAACCTTCTCGACCTTGTCAACGACCTTCGAGTTGAAGGGGAAGATGCGCTCGACGCCCTGGCCGAAGCTCATCTTGCGAACGGTGAAGGTGCCCTGGGGGCCGCGGCGCAGGGCAATAACCATGCCCTCGAACGCCTGCAGACGCTCCTTCTCGCCTTCCTTGATCTTGACCTGCACGCGGACGGTGTCGCCAGGCGCAAACGGGGGAATATCGGTCCGCTCGAGTTTCGCGGCCAGCTTCTGCATGATGGGATGAATGGACATGACTACTTTCCTATACGAATGTCGAGTCTTCAGTGTACATCAAAATCCAGCCAAGGGACGGTAAAACTTGCTTTATCCTTGCAGGTCGGCTTCGGGGGAGAGCGTTTGCAGATAGCGGCGATCCTCGGCCGAGAGCGCCACGCCCTTCAGCAGCTCGGGGCGGTTGCGCAGCGTCTTGGCCAGGGCCATCTGGCGGCGCCAGCGGCGGATCTGGTCGTGGTTGCCGCCCATCAGCACCTCGGGGATGGGGACGCCGTGGAACTCCGCCGGGCGGGTGTAGTGGGGGTAGTCGAGCAGGCCGCCGGAGCCGTGGGTCGAGGGCGGGACCGCGCCGGGCTCGTGCGCGTTGCCGGTGTCGTCGGCCCCGAAGCTCTCGAAGCGGGCCGAATCGGGGTTGCCGAGCACGCCCGGCAGCAGGCGAACTACCGAGTCGATGATGACGGCTGCGGCCAGCTCGCCGCCCGAGAGGACGTAGTCGCCGATGGAGATCTCGCGGTCGCAGAGCAGGTCGTTGATGCGCTCGTCGACGCCCTCGTAACGGCCGCAGAGGAAGACGACGCGCTCGGTCGTGGCCAGCTCGTGGGCCATCGCTTGAGTGAAGGGGCGGCCCTGCGCGGAGAGCAGAACTACGGTCTCTTTGGTGGTGTTGCGGGTGGCCTTGGGGGTGATGCCGAGGGAGAAGACGGCGTCGTAGATCGGCTCGGGCTTCAGGACCATACCCTCGCCGCCGCCGAAGGGGCGGTCGTCCACGGTGCGATGGCGGTCGTGGGTGAAGCTGCGCAGGTCGTGCGTGGCCACGGAACAGATGCCGCTCTTGATCGCCCGGCGGAGCACGCCGTGGTCGAGTGGGCCGGAGAAGAACTCCGGAAAGATCGTGATGATGTCGAATTGCATGGGCATAACCAGAGTACCGGACAAGCAAAAACAGAAGCAGATTCCTCCGCTTCGCTCCTGAATGACAACCAAAAACAGGCAACAGCGCCCTTGCGCCGGGCGGGCGGCACTTCGTGCGGTACTGGACGCTTCGCGTGAAGGGTGTTAGCGGTTCAGCTCTACTAAGCCCACCGGCAGCGTCATGTCGATCCGCTTGGCCTCGACCGATACCTCTCGGAGATACGCCTTGACGTAGGGGATCAGCACTTCGAGTCCGTCTTCGCCGAGCACCGTCAGCAGCGGAGCAGCCTCTTCGAGCCTGCGCGCGCCGTCGGGCGTGGTGGGGAAGTCGACTCCCTCTACCGTGCCGATGCGACGGTCGCCGTCATAGACCGCGCAGCCGATCAGGTCGGCGATGTACTCGGACTCCTCATCCAACTCCAGCCGCTCCTCGGCGGGCACGATGACCTCCAGCCCGTTCAGTGCCTCGGCCTTCGTGATCGAGTCGATGCCTGCGAACTCCAGCACGATCCGCCCGACGTTCCGGCCCACGGGCAGCCAGAAGCTGGTTATGGTCGCTCGCCGCGCGGCATCCTCACTACCGGCAAAGTTTGCCGGAGCGAGGAAGACGCGCGGCTGATCGTCAAAACGCTCGGGGAAGTCGGTCAGGAGTTCGGCCAACAGCTCTCCCTTGCGCCCCTGGGGCCGTAGCAGCTGCGCCAGTACGATCCATTGCGGCGGGTTTTCAGTCATAGGATGTGCCGAGCGTGAGTGGGGATGGGTCAGGCCTCGGGTGATTCGGTCAGGTCTGAGGAGAGAGGTTCTCTCGCCAGGCCGTGCTGCTGTATGTCCAGCGCAAATCGATGCTGCGCCTTCATACTGGCGGCTCCAAGAATCGTTCGGATGGAGCGGGCGGTTCGGCCCTGCTTTCCGATAACTTTTCCGAGATCGGCTTGCGCCACGCGTAAACGCAGCAAGGTGGAGTCGCTGTCGAGAATAGCCTCGACCTCAACTTGTTCGGGATTGTCTACGAGAGCGCGCGCCAGATTGCGGATCAGCTCTACCATCGAGCGCGCAACATCATCCCTCGTGCCGCTTGGAGGAAATTCGTTCATCGAGTGCCCCTTGGGAGTAGCGAATGCACCGCCCTGCACCTCTCTGATGCCTCGTCTAAAGCAAGGATGTCAAGAGAAACGAAAAACGATCGATGCATCGCACCACGGTTCAACTCCAGGTGTGACTGTCGAAACAGGTATACCCGTCGAAACCGAAACCGCCTGGAGTGGAACTATGCAATAACGCCTGTCTGGCATTATCTGCACTCGAGTTTACGTGATGACCAGACAATCGGCGAGAGAGAAACGAAAGCAAACTGCTTTAATTCTTCCAACGAAAGTGGTAGAAGGATGCGGAGACTAGGCTGCGGGGACAGCTTCAACGGCTACCGCGGGCGTCGCAGCCAGCAGCTTGGACACGCGATCCGAGAGCTGCGCGCCGTTTCCGGTCCAGTAGTCGATGCGATCGTGCTTCAGGTTGACCGTCGCGGGGTTCGTCCGGGGATTGTAGGTGCCCACGACTTCTACGGAGCGGCCGTTGCGGGCGCGGTCCTTCTCGATCACAACAATGCGGTAGTGGGGCTGCTTACGCGCTCCAACGCGCGCCAAACGAATCATCAACACTTGGGAAACCTCTCAAAGAAACGGTCTGTTTGGGCGAAGTGAAAAGCTGATCGGAAGCCCTGGCCGCTGTTCAAAGCGGGCGGCGTCCATCCTGAGTCAACACAACCCAACAACTAAGTATGGTAGAAAATCCGGATTTCTGCAATGCGAAAGTGGCCGGAATCTACGTTTCCAGTGCTACATCCCTTATAGATTCATCAGGTTACAGCCTGGGAAATAGAAATTGTAAAACTTCGTCGAACCGATCCGCCCAGGCGTCTTCGTTGTGGACGGCGTTGGGATAACGCCGGTAGCGGAGGTCGACCTCGTCCTTCCAGCCGCGCTCGAGCAGCAGACGGTGCAGGCGATCGGTGTCGCGGACGTGGCGTGAGCCCTCGGCGGTGCCGATGTCGAGCCATATCTTCAGTTCGGGCTTCGTCGCCGTCTCGGCCAGAAGCGGCAGGATGCTGCGCTGGTTCCACCAGATGGAGGGCGAGAGGATGGCCAGGCGGCCAAAGATATCCGGCCGTGTGAACCCCAGGTAGAGGGAGATCAGCCCGCCCAATGAGGAGCCGCCCAGTGCAGTCTCGGAGGGCTGGGGCCGGGTGCGGTAGTGCTTGTCGATAAAGGGTTTAAGCTCCTCGATCAGCAGCCGCCCGTAGCGGCTGCCCTCGCCGCCGCCCATCTTGGCGTCGCGCGTGGGGGTGTACTCGTCCAGCCGATGCAGCCCCGCGTTGGCGATACCGACAAGAATTATTGGCTCGATGGAGTTTGCGGAGGTCTCGCGGTCTGCGGTCTCGCCTGCGCGCCAGGTGTGCCCGGCCATGTAGGACTTGCGACCGTCGAAGAGGTTCTGGCCGTCGTGCAGGTAGAAGACGGGGAAGCGCCGCTCGGGCTCGCGGGCGTAGGCGGTGGGCAGGTAGACCGCGACCTCGCGGGCGTCGGGCAGGATCGCCGACTGCATCGTGTAGCGCTCCAGACGCGGCATGGCATCGGTCTCCTCCGCCGCAGGCTGGATGCTGAGGCGCAACGGCTCAGGCTCTGGTTCGGACACGGCCGTCTCGGCGTACGGATCGGCAATGAGCTGCAAGGGCTGGCTGGAGCTTAAAAACTGGTTGGATTGCGAAAAATCGGTGGTCGGCAAATCGGGAACAACTCCTGCAAACAGTGGAACGAACTTAGAAATATATCAGATGCCGAGGGTACGGTACGATGGCTCAAGACTAGCAGAGGGGCGTGTGGATGCAGCGGGACTATCGCAGGTGGTTTTCGCCCAGTCTGGGCCGGGATATGGAGCTGCTTGTCTTTGGCCATGCGGGGCTGCCCGCGTTGGTCTTTCCTACCTCGTGCGGGCGTTTCTACGAGTTTGAGGACCGTGACATGGTCGGCTCGGTCGCAGGCGAGATCGAGGCGGGCCGGTTGCAGCTCTACTGCGTGGACTCGGTTGACGGCGAGAGTTGGTACAACCGCGACGTGCCGCCGCGCTGGCGCATCGCCCGCCACATGCAGTACGAGGCTTACGTGATGAACGAGGTGCTGCCCTTCATCCGGCAGCGCAACCCCGCGCCCACGCTGGCGGCGGTGGGTTGCAGCTTCGGCGGATACCACGCGGCCAACATCGCGCTGCGACACCCGGATGTCTTTTCCGGCTTTCTTTCGATGAGCGGCGCGTTCGATGTATCGGGCTTTCTGCGCGGCTACTACGACGAGGATTGCTACTTCAACCTGCCGACGCACTACCTGCCCAACATGACCGACTCCTGGTTTCTCGACCGCTATCGTAGGGGGACGTACGTGCTGGCCACGGGGCACCACGATCACTGCTGGGACGAGAACGAGCGGCTGGCCGCCATCATGTGGGCTAAGGGCATCCCCTGTCGGCTCGACGTATGGGGCGACGGGGCCAGCCACGAGTGGGAGTGGTGGAGGCGGATGGTACGGACTTATCTGTAACGCAGGCGTGCGAGACTGCAACCGAAGCTGCAATCTGGAGCGTGAGATGAAAAAAATCGGCGTGTTGTTCGGTCGGGAGAACACCTTTCCCGGTGCGTTGGTCGAGCGGATCAACTCGATGGAGATCGACGGCATTCGGGCTGAGTTCGTCGAGGTCGGCGGCCTCAAAATGGGGGAGCCTTCGGGCTACTCGGTGATCGTGGACCGCATCTCGCACGACCTGCCCTTCTACCGGGCTTACCTGAAAAACGCTGTGCTTACGGGCACGCAGGTCATCAACAATCCTTTCTGGTGGTCGGCCGACGACAAGTTCTTCAACTACGCGCTGGCCGCGAAGCTGGGCGTCGCCGTGCCGCGCACGGTGCTGCTGCCGCACAAGGCCTTTCCGCGCGATATCGACGAGAGCAGCCTGCGCAACCTCGAATACCCGCTGGACTGGCAGGATATCTTCGACTACGTGAAGTTCCCCGCCTTCCTGAAGCCGCACGACGGCGGCGGCTGGCGCGACGTCTTTCACGTCCACTCACCCGAGGAGTTCTTCCACGCCTACGACCAGACGCGCGACCTGTGCATGACGCTGCAGGCGGCGGTCAACTTCAAGGAGTATTTCCGCTGCTACGTGGTTGGACAGTCGGAGGTGCGGATCATGTCTTACGATCCTCGGCGGCCGCACCATGAGCGGTATATCCAAGACCCGCCGCGCTACTCGCCGACGCTGCTGGCTCGGGTGAAGAAGGACGCACTCACTCTCTGCAAGGCGTTGGGGTACGACCTGAACACGGTCGAGTTTGCCGTCGAGGACGGTGTTCCTTACGCCATCGACTTCATGAACCCCGCGCCGGACGCGGACCTGCACTCGGTCGGCAAGGAGAGCTTCGAGTGGATTGTCAACACGGTAGCCAAGCTGGCGGTCAAGAAGGCGAAGCACGCGGGCAGGCTGCCGGAGCTGAACTGGGCGAGCTTCTTGAACGGTAGTCCGGCCAAGGTCGAGAACAAGGACGAGAAGAAAGCGGCCAAGTCGGCGGCGAAGAAGAAGCCCGTTGCCAGGAAGAAGTAGATTAGGAAAAGCCCAACGCGGATAAGACGGATAAAGGCTGGATCAAGGCGAAAAAGTACTTTTATTGTTACTTATTTCTGTCTACCTTATCTGCATTGGGTTTTTTGTCTGGAGGTTGGATGCGTCCCACATTTTCGCTGGGTATTGAAGAGGAGTACCAGACGATCGACCCGGAGACGCGGGATCTGCGCTCGCACATTGCGACCGAGATGCTGGCCAAGGGCAAACTGCGGCTCGAGGAGCGCGTCAAGGCCGAGATGCACCAGTCCGTCATCGAGGTGGGTACGCGTGTCTGCCGCAATATCAAGGAGGCGCAGGAGGATCTCTACGACCTGCGCCGCAACATGATCAACCTGGCCGAAGAACATGGACTGCGGCTGGTGGCCGGGGCTACGCATCCCTTCGCCGACTGGCGCTCGCAGGAGATCTATCCCGATCCGCGTTACGCGCAGGTGGTTGAAGATTTGCAACTGGTAGCGCGCTCGAACCTTATCTTCGGCCTGCACGTTCACGTCGGCATCGAGGACCGCGAGGCAGCTATTCGGGTGATGAACTCGTTGAGGTATTTCTTGCCGCATATTCTTGCACTCTCGACCAACTCGCCGTTCTGGCTGGGGATGGAGACCGGGTACAAGAGCTATCGGGCCAAGGTCTTTGAGAACTTTCCGCGTACTAATCTGCCCGATACGTTTGCCAGCTACTCGGAGTTTGAGAGCTATGTGAACCTGCTGATCCGCACCAACTGCATCGACAACGCCAAGAAGATCTGGTGGGACATCCGGCCGCATCCTTTCTTCGATACGGTGGAGGTGAGGATCTGCGATATTCCTCTGCGGGCGGAGGAGTCGATTGCGATTGCCGCGCTGATTCAGGCGACGGCGGCGAAGCTCTGGCTGCTGCACTCGCGCAATCTCGACTATCGGCAGTACTCGCGGGCGCTCATTATGGAGAACAAGTTCAGGGCGGTGCGGTATGGGCTCGATGGCAAGCTGATTGACTTCGGCAAGCAGATTGAGGTGCCCGTCCGGCAGCTCTTCGAGGAGGAGTACCTGGCCTTTGTGGATGATGTGCTGGATGAGCTGGGGTGCCGGGAACAGATTGGGTATATCCACACGATGCTGGAGCGTGGGTCGGGGGCGGATCGGCAGTTGAAGGTCTTTCGCGAGACGGGAGATTTAAAGGCGGTGGTGGATTACATGGCCGAAGAGACGCGGGCCGGGTTGTAGATTTTCTTCCCGACCAACGGGAGGACCACGCGAAGCTTTAAAAAGGCGTGTGAACGCCCGCTTTGCGCGTAGCGGGCCCGTCCGGCAGGACGTCTTTTGCTCATAAGCAACAGCAAAAGCGCCCTCATGCCGGGCGGGCACCACTTCGTGGGGTTTTGGACGCTGCGCGTGTTTCTTCTTTCAGCTACTTCTTGGCGAAGACGTCGCCCATGCGACGAATCTGCGCGCCAACTCCGCGCAGCTTCTCCTCAATCCGTTCGTACCCGCGATCCATGTGGTACACCCGGTCCAAAATCGACTCGCCATCGGCCACCAGCGCCGCCAGCACCAGCGACGCCGACGCCCGCAGGTCCGAGCACATCACCGCCGCCGACTGCAACGGCGTCTTGCCCCGCACCGTCGCCACCCGGCCCTGCACCGTGATGTTCGCGCCCATGCGGTTCAGCTCCTGCACGTGCATAAAACGGTTCTCGAAGATGTTCTCAGTCACGGTCGTCGTGCCCTCGGCCTGTGTGGCCAGCGCCATGAACTGCGCCTGCATGTCGGTCGGGAAGCCGGGGTACTCCTCGGTCGAGATATCGGCGGCCTTCAGCGTGCCGCCCGAGCGCACGCGCACGTGGTCCTCGCCGACGTCGATCTTGACGCCGCACTGCTCCAGCTTCAGCAGCAGCGCGCCCAGGTGGTCTGGGTTGCAGCAGTCCACGTTCAGGTCGCCGCCCGTAATCGCACCCGCCAGCAGGAACGTGCCCGCTTCGATGCGGTCGGGGTTGATGCGGTGGCGTGCGCCGTGCAGTTTGGCCACGCCCTTTACCTTGATCGTCGATGTACCCGCGCCTTCGATCTCCGCACCCATCGCAGTCAGCAAGGCGGCCAAGTCGGTCACTTCGGGTTCGCGCGCGCAGTTCTCGAGCAGGGTCTCGCCCTCCGCGAGAACGGCGGCCATCAGGATATCTTCTGTGCCCGTCACGGTGATCTTGTCGAAGACGATGTGCGCCCCGCGCAGACGGTCCGCGCGCGCCTCGAGATAGCCGTGGTCCTGCGTGATCTTCGCGCCCATCGCTTCGAGCGCCTTCAGGTGCAGGTCGATGGGGCGTCCGCCGATGGCGCATCCACCCGGCATCGCCACGCGCGCCATGCCGGTCCGCGCGATGAGCGGCCCCAGCACCAGCGAGCTGGCCCGCATGGTCTTCACGATCTCGTACTTGGCGACGGGGTCGGAGAGCAGGGCGCAGCGGATGTGGGTGCGGTGCTGCGCGCGGCCGTAGCCTAGCTGGACCTCCGCGCCCATCGACACCAGCAGCTTGCGCTCGGTCTCGATATCCTGCACCTGCGGGATATTTTCGAGGATGACCTCGTCTTCGGTGAGGATGGCGGCCGCCATGCAGGGCAGCGCCGAGTTCTTTGCGCCGGAGACTTTGATGGTGCCGAGAAGCGGATTGCCGCCGCGTACAACAAACTTGTCCATCGCATCAGTTTACGGCTGTTTGGGGTGGAAATGGGTATCTGGACGGGTACGTCTGCGCTTGGAGTTTCGCCCCGTTTCTATGGGCCTAAGCTCCAGGGAGTAATGTTTCGTTACTTTTGAGGTGGCTTCTGTCTGCTGGCCACTCGCCAGGTGTAAATGGCGTATACGGCATAACCGAACTGCAAACCCCATGTCAGGTCGTAAATCAGCACCAGGTTTCGATGGCCCAGGGGCGTGTCGATGGCGGGATCGAACGGAAAAATAGCAGGCAGGAAGACCAGGATGTTATGCATGTTGCGATTCCTGACCTTCCAGTGAGCGAATCATATCCAACGCCTCTGCCTCTTCATTCTGCTGGCGACGTAACTCGGCTGCATACCGGACGCTGGCGACCAGAAGTCCCCATGCAACCCAGGCGAGCACATTCCACCAGACAGGGAGGGCGATGCTGGGAGCGATAGAGCCTTCGCCGCCAAATACGGGAGCGGGATGCTGCGTGCGCCACCAGCGGGTCGACATGTAAACGATAGGGATATCGCAGAACCCGAAGATTGCAAGAACGGCGCAGATGGTCGCTCGATTCGAGCCGGAGCTTACATGCCGCACGAGCAGATAACTGATGTAGATCGCCCAAAGCATCAGCGTGGTCGTCAGGCGGGCATCCCATGTCCACCAGATTCCCCACTCCTCCTTGCCCCAGAGAGAACCCGATACAAGACCGAGGGTGCAGTAGAGAACGCCCATCTCAGCCGTGGCAAGTGCTAGTGCGTCTGCCTGGATTGCAGCCGTAGTGTCTTTGTTTCGCAGGATCAGGTAAGCCACAGACGCAATCAGATTCAGAGGAAGGAAGACGGAAGCGCCGATCCAGTTCGGAAAATGGTAATAAAAGGCGCGAATCATGTTGCCCTGGTCCGCATCGGGTGGCGAAGCCCAGAGAGCCACGCTGAGGCTGTATCCCAGCAGACCGAGGGTGATGAAGAATGCGATCCAGCGGACCAGTCTGCCCTTCGCGCTCATCCAATCAGCTCCCCTATCGCTATTTATGAATTTCGGAGTTCGTCGTCGAACTAAAGTTCGAGCCGTGAGTCATCGATGGCCAGCCGCACGTTGCCGTCCGACTTCGACAGCCGCCGCACCGCCTCCATCTTGTCCACCTGAGCCTTCAGCATCACCAGCGCAATCGGAATCGACTTGCCCGCAGATTTGATCGTCCGAATCGCCGTATCCCGGTCGATATCGCAGACGTGCATCAGCACGCGGATGCCGCGCTCGACCAGCTTGGCGTTCTTCATGTGCACGTTCACCATCAGATTCTCGTACACATAGCCCAGCCGGGTCATAGCGCCGGTGGTGATCATGTTCAGCACCATCTTCTGCGCGGTCGAGGCCTTCATGCGGGTCGAGCCCGAGATGACCTCCGGCCCCACCTCCACGACGATGCTCGTATCCGAGACATCGGAGAGCGGCGTGTCCAGATTGCAGGTGACGCAGGCCGTTTTGGCGCCGCGCGCCCGCGCATACTCCACCGCGCCCACCACGTAGGGGGTGGTTCCGCTGGCTGAGACGCCGACGACGATGTCCTTACGGGTCGGCCGCCGCCGCGCGATGTCGCGCTGGCCGATCTCGGGCGAGTCCTCGTTCACGTCCGAGGCCGAAGCCAAAGCCTTGGGACCGCCGGCCATGATGTACTGCACCTGCGCCGGAGCGGTCGAGAACGTGGGCGGGCACTCCGACGCGTCGAGCGCCGAGATGCGTCCGCTGGAGCCTGCGCCAACGTAGATCAGGCGGCCGCCGTCGCGCAGCGAGCGGGCTACCGTGTCGATCACGATGGCGATCTCCGGCAGCGCCTTTTTGACCGCGGCCGTGATCTTGCTGTCCTCGTGGTTGATGATCCGGGCAATCTCAAGGGCCGACTTGGTATCGAGTCCCTCGGAGGCGCTGTTAGCGCTCTCGGTGGTGAGGGCGTGCAGGTCTCTGCCGCCGACGCGAGGAGCCGCGCCGTTCAAGGATTTACCGGGCTTTTCGGAGTTCTTTTCGGGGTTCTCTAGAGGTGCCTGATCCATCATTGTGAGCGTCGCCATAGTTCGTTGCCGCCAGTCTCTTTTATTCTAGCTCTAGGAGGTCGCACCCATCATACCCGAGGCGATATACGGTAGGGCATATGCAAATGTCGTGGCGGGCAGAAGTGGTGTTAAACCCCGTAAGCGAACTCGCTTTTTCTTCGTCTAACAGTTAGGACGGACAACGCCTCGCCGGATAACTTCCGGGTCCGTAGTGTAGAGTGTCGAAGGAACGAGGTTGGGCCGAGGTTGATGATGGAGCAGGACGGAAAGAACGGGCGTTGGGGCGGAGTGCGCGCCTGGTTGCGCGATCTTTCGCTATCCATCGGGGTCTCGGCGTTCATCATCATATTTTTATACCAACCGGTCCGGGTGGAGGGTACCAGCATGTTGCCCGTCCTCGAGGACCAGGATCGCCTGTTCATCAATAAGATGGCGTTTCGGGTCGGCGAGGTGCATCGCGGCGATGTTGTTGTCTTTGAGTACCCCCGCGATCACTCCAAGAGCTACATCAAGCGCGTTATCGGGTTGCCTGGCGACCGGGTGCGGATCGACCGCGGCATGGTCTACCTGAACGGTAAGCGCCTCGATGAGGCGTATGTTCCCAGCCGCTACTGCGACGACCGCTCGCAGCCCGAGATGACGGTGCCGCCGTCGGAGTACTTCGTGATGGGCGATCACCGGTCGATCTCCAGCGATAGCCGGGACTTTGGCCCGGTGGACCGGCGGCTCATCTTCGGCAAAGCGGCCTTCGTCTATTGGCCGATGGAGCAGATGGGCGTAGTCCGATAAGGTACGAAGCGCCCGGCAGATAGATCTTTTCTGATCTCCTGAAATCCTCAGTAGCAAAAGCCGCATCACACCAGATGTATCGGTATTCTTTGGCCCTAAAATCTGCTGAATCGAGGAGAGTGCAAGTGACCCACCGACTGAAACGCTGGATGCTCGGAACGATCATGGGAGCCGTGATGGCGCTATCGCTGGCCACGGTTTATACCCCTCCCGCCAACGCGCAGGTCGTGGTCCGTGTCGGCCCGCACCATCGCTACCATCGCCGTTACCACAGGCGTTACCATCGTCGCCCCTACCGCCGCTACTAGGCTGATGGCCCAGATAGAGACGCCCTCTTCCGCGCAGGCAGAAGAGGGCGTCGTACGTTGCTTGCTTTAGCTGGCGTAGCAGACGATCCGGGCAAAGGTGTCCGGATCGAGGCTGGCCCCGCCGACCAGCGCGCCGTCGATCTCCGGCTGCGCCATCAGCATCGCCGTATTCTCCGGCTTTACCGAGCCGCCGTAGAGGATGCGGGTCTGGTTCGCGCGCTCCTGCCCCAGCCGCTCCGCTATCTCGCGCCGGATGATCCGGTGCGCTTCGGAGACCTGCGTCGGTGTCGCCGTTGAGCCGGTGCCGATCGCCCAGATAGGCTCGTACGCGATGACCAGGGCCTCTGAGCCCTCGGCCTCCACGCCGTTCAGCGCGTTGGCGATCTGCCAGCGCAACACAGCTTCGGTCAGGTTGCTCTGCCGCTTCTCCAGCGTCTCGCCTACGCAGACGATGGGCACCAGACCGTGCCCGATGGCGGCCTTCAGCTTCAGGTTCACCATCTCGTCGGTCTCGTTGGCGTAGATGCGCCGTTCCGAGTGGCCCAGCAGCACATGGGTGCAGTGGATGCTGGCCAGCATCGTCGGCGAGGTCTGGCCGGTGTACGGGCCTTCGTTCAGCCAGTGCATCGTCTGCGCCCCGGCCGAGACGTTGGTGCCGTGCGTTGCCTCGATGACGTAGCCCAGCGAAGACATCGTCGGGAAGAGGGCGATCTCGTCGCGCGTGTGGGTGGCCACCAGCGGCAGAAAACGCTCGAGGAAGGCCAGCGACTCCTTGGGAGTCTTGTACATCTTCCAGTTACCAGCAATCAGAGGCTTGCGCATAGTTTAGGTGTGGTGCTTTCAGGTTCGCTAGTATGTCATCTTTTGCTCTGGGTTGGAAAGCCGCCTCAACCCAGAGCGCGGTCAGGGTTACTTGTTCGTTAAAGCTTCGACGCCCGGCAGCGCCTTGCCCTCGAGGAACTCGAGCGAGGCTCCGCCGCCGGTCGAGATGTGCGTGATCTTGTCGGCGAAGCCGCTCTTGTGGATCGCCGAGACCGAATCGCCGCCGCCGACGATGGTGGTGGCCTCGTCGTTCATCGCCACCGCGCGCGCGACCGCGTTGGTGCCGTGGGCGAAGGCAGGGAACTCGAAGACGCCCATCGGGCCGTTCCACAGGACTGTTCTGGCTTCTGCGATTTCTTTGGCAAACAGCGCCTCGGTCTCCGGCCCGATATCGAGCGCCATCTTGTCGGCGGGAAACGCGCCCTCGCCCGCGAAGACCTCGCTGGTCGCCTTGGCGTCGAAGCGGTCCGCCAGAATGTGGTCGATGGGCAGCAGGAACTTCACTCCGTTGCGTGCGGCCTTGTCGAGCGCCGCGCGGGCTACCTCCACCTTGTCGGCCTCCACCAGAGACTTGCCCACGCCCCGCCCCTCGGCCAATAGGAAGGTATAGGCCATACCGCCACCGATCAGGATTGCATCAGCCTTGCCCAGCAGCGAGTCGATGACGTCGATCTTGTCTGAGACCTTGGCTCCGCCGATGATAGCCACGAAGGGCTTGTCCGGGTGGTTCAGCGCCTTGCCCAGATGGGCCAGCTCCGACTCCATCAGCAGCCCCGCAGCCGACTGCTTGACGAAGTGCGTGATCCCCTCGGTGGAGGCGTGCGCCCGGTGTGCGCTGCCGAAGGCGTCGTTCACGTATACATCACAGAGCGCGGCCAGCTTCTTCGCGAAGGCCGGGTCGTTCTTTTCTTCCCCGGCGTGAAAGCGCAGGTTCTCAAGGAGAAGGGTCTGGCCCGGCTCCAGATTCGCAACCAGTTCGGTTGCAATCTCGCCCACGCAGTCCGGCGAGAAGCCAACGTTCTCATCCTCGTCGAGCACGCCGTCCAGTAGCTCGCGTAGCCGGTCGACTACGGGGCGCAGGCTCATCGTCGGCACCGGCTGGCCCTTGGGGCGGCCCAGGTGCGAGCAGAGCACCACGCGGGCCTTGCGGCGCAGCGCGTACTCAATCGTCGGCACGGTCTCGCGGATGCGCGTGTCGTCGAGGATCTGCTGCCCGTCCTTCGAGAGGGGCACGTTGAAGTCCACGCGGATCAGCACGCGTTTGTCAGTCAGGTCGAGGTCGCGAATCGAAAGCTTGGGCATGTATTTTCCTGGGCAGTGAGTTGGGAAGGATCAGAGCAGTTCTGCGATCCATCGTTTCATATCGAAGTGAATGTCCGTGTCCTTCGCGATTGTAGCCGCCCGGGTCCGCCGATGGCCAAGGCTACTCCGGCACAATCGCATCGGCTTCGATCTCCACGCGCCAACGCGGATCGAGCAGCGCGGCTACGACTACCATCGTAGCCGCGGGGCGCACGATGCCGAAGAACTTGCCGTGTACGCGTCCGACGGCCTCCCAGTCCTCGGCGCGGGTCAGATAGATCCGCGTCCGCACCACCTGCTCGAAGCTCGCACCGGCCTCCTTGAGCGCACCGGCGATGATGGTCAGGCACTGGTCGGCCTGCCCGGCGACGTCGGCGTCGTCGC
Source organism: Granulicella sp. WH15 (assembly GCF_009914315.1). Lineage (NCBI taxonomy): Bacteria > Pseudomonadati > Acidobacteriota > Terriglobia > Terriglobales > Acidobacteriaceae > Granulicella > Granulicella sp. WH15. The sequence continues at coordinate 4,011,216 of NZ_CP042596.1, read as the reverse complement.
AGCCCACGGGGCCGGTCCCCGAGACCATGACGTGTTGCCCGACGCGAACCGCGCGCGAAAATCCGATCACCGCTTCGAAGGGAGAAGTTCCGGGAAAGTTCTGGCGTTTGCTCATGCGTCATTGGATGCGGGGGCAGTGCTTTTGCGTCAGCACAGACCGAAAAATTGCCGTCGGGTATGATCGCGGAGAGCCTTGGAGGATTCCGAAGATGTGTTTTTCAGCGGCTGCGAACTTCACCGGAAGCGGTGTGCTGGCCACACTTGGCGTCATCACCTTCACTAAGGTTCGGCACCGCCGCGAGCTGCTCTTCGCCGCGCTCCCCACCATGTTCGCGGTGCACCAGTTCATCGAAGGCTTCGTCTGGTTGGGTCTCGACGGCATCCTCTCCCCCCGGGTGACGCACGCCGCCGGAATGGCCTTCATGCTCTATGCACAGGGTTTGCTGCCCTTCCTGATGCCGCTGAGCATCCAGCTCTTCGAGCCGACCTCGAAGCGCCGCCGCGGCATGGTGCCCTTCACCATCCTGGGCGCGGCTACCAGCCTCTACATGCTCTGGGCGCTCATGGTTTATCCGACGTCGATCTACGTGCAGGGCAACAGTATCGTGTACATCAACCAGGGCACGTACCATACGGAGCTGGCGGTGCTCTACGTCATCTGTACCTGCGGCTCGCTCTTCTGGTCGAAGATCCGGGAGATGGTTCTCTTCGGCGTGGCCAATCTGGCGATCCTGCTGGTGGTGATGGCGGTGAAGCGGTATGCCTTCACGTCGCTTTGGTGCGCGTACGCCGCCATCGCCAGCGTCATCATCCTGGCCTACTTCTGGAAGAGCCGGTCTATCCGGCCCTTCCGCTATGCCGCGCTGGCTTAGAGGCCTTTCGCCACCAGGAACAGGATCAGGTCCTTCACCCGGTTCGAGTAGCCCCACTCGTTGTCGTACCAGCTGATCACCTTGCCCATGTTGCCGCCGACCACCTTCGTCAGCGCCGAATCGAAGATCGACGACAGCGGGTTGCCCTTGAAGTCCGAGCTGACCAGCTCCTCGCTTGTGTAGCCCAGGATGCCCTTCAGCGCGCCCTCGGACGCTGCCTTGATTGCGCCGTTGATCGCTTCCACCGAGATTGGTTTTTCAGACACAAACGTCAGGTCCACCACCGAGACGTTCGGGGTCGGGACCCGGATCGCGAAGCCGTCCAGCTTGCCCGCCATCTCCGGAATCACCAGCTTCAGCGCCTTGGCCGCGCCGGTGGAGGAGGGAATCATGCTCAGAGCAGCCGCCCGCGCACGGCGCAGATCCTTGTGCGGCGTGTCCAGAATCACCTGATCGTTGGTGTAGCTGTGCACCGTCGTCATGATGCCGCTGGCGATCCCGAAGGTGTCATTCAGCACCTTGACCACCGGGGCCAGGCAGTTGGTCGTGCAACTCGCGTTCGAGATGACGTTGTGCTTGTCAGCCTCGTACTTACCGTCGTTGACGCCCAGGACGATGGTGATGTCCTCGTTGGTCGCCGGAGCCGAGATGATGACCTTCTTCACGGTCTCGCCCAGGTGCGCCTTGGCCTTGGTCGCGTCGGTAAAGAAGCCGGTCGACTCGACGACGATCTCCGCACCCACCGAGGCCCAGTCCAGCTTGGCCGGGTCGCGCTCGGCGAAGACCTTGATCTTCTTGCCGTCCACCGAGATGAAGTCGTCCCCGTGGCTGATTTCGTTCTTCAGGTTGCCCAGGATCGAGTCGTACTTCAGCAGGTGCGCCAGCGTCGCGGGCGTCGTCAGGTCGTTCACTGCGACGAACTCAATCGACGGGTTGCCCAGCGCGGTGCGGAAGACGTTGCGTCCGATGCGTCCAAAGCCGTTGATCCCTACCTTCACTGGTGTGCTGTGCTGAACCGACATGCGTGTAAAGCTCCTTGTCCTACTTTTGAAGTCCTACGGTTGACGTCTTATACCTGAGCCATTCAGGATTCAAAATGGCCATCGTCTCGGATGCTAACACCGCCGCGATGCGCGGGCAATGAACCAGGCTGACGGGGGCAACGAACCAGATGGGCAGATAACTGACTGTGTGCCTCCGGCTTTGCGGCGACCAATCCGGTGTGTTACAAGCGTGTCTAGACGCATCATGCGCCGGCGGCAGGCAGCACGGCACGCCGAAAGCGAGAAATTAGGACGATGCGCACAGTGCGCGACTGGATACTCAATACGATGAGAAGACGTTCCAAGCGTGGACCGAATGAATCCGAGTCCACTGGAAAGAGCGGGCAGGAGCTGCCGACAGGCCAGTTAGCTCCGCTCCGCCCCACCTACCCGAACCGCTGCCCGTGCGGGAGCCTGAGGCTGCGCCGGAGATGGCTGCTGCTCAGGAGAGCGGCCCCGAGGTTCCGCCCCAGACCGCCTCGGCCGAGCACGAGCAGGCCGCGGCGGCCGGGTTTACCCCCGCCGCGCCAGAGGCTGAGAAGAAGATCGAGGTCGAGACCCAACCTGAGTCGCTGGCCACGCCTCCGGCCGAGCCTACCGCCGTCTCGCCCAAGAGCCCGCGCGGCTACGTGGTCCTCACCATCGGCCTGCCCGGATCGGGCAAGACCACCTGGTACAAGCGTCGCGGCGTCACCCCGCTCTCGAGCGACCTGCTCCGCTCCATCTTGTTCGACGACATTACGGAGCAGCGTTATCAGGGGCTGGTCTTCTCCACCCTGCGCAGCCTGCTGCGCGCCCGGCTCATCGCCAAGATGCCTTGGAACTATGTGGACGCCACCAACCTGAGCCCGCACGAGCGCAAGCAGTGGATCAAGATGGCCAAGAGCTTCGGCTACGAGGTTCAGGCGGTCTTCTTCGACGTGCCCCTGGCCGTCTGCATGGAGCGCAACTCCAAGCGCGACCGGCAGGTGACCGACGAGGTGATGCAGAAGATGGCCGAGCGCCTGCGCCCGCCCGTCTTCAAGGAAGGCTTCGACAAGATCACGGTCGTCCGGGTGAAGGGAGCAGCCGCCGAACCCGCCGCTGCCGTACCGGCCCCCGAGCCGGAAGCTTAAGGCAAAAGCGTCCTCACGCCGGACGGGCGGCACTTCGTGCGGTCTTGGACGCTTCGCGTGTTTCTTGCCTCAACCCCATGTCTCGACTCTGAGGCATGGGGTTTCCTCATTCCCCTCCGCGTCAGGCCCCTCGGCATTTACTGTTAATTCATCTCGCTCACGGTAGAGGCCGCATGTCCAACGCAACTGCTACGCCGGAGTCCACCCGCCCCGCATCGGCCCGGTGGATCAGCTCCAGCAATAACCTCACCCAGCAGTTCCTCTCCTTCGGCGGCCAGCCCGACATGGTCAGCCTCGCCGGTGGCCTGCCTGCCGCCGAGCTCTACCCCGTCGCCGCCATTCAGGCGGCCTCCCAGCGCGCCCTCGCCAACCACGGCACCGCCGCGCTCGAGTACGGCCCCGTGGAGGGCCTGCCCGCCCTGCGCCAGCTCATCGCCGACCGCGTCTCCGCCGAGACCGGCGGCAGCTTCTCCCCGGCCAACGTGATGCTCACCACCGGGGCCATGCAGGCGCTCGACCTCATTGGCAAGGTGCTGGTCGATGCGGGCGACCTCATCGTCACGCAGTCGCCCACGTACGTCGGGGCGCTCGACGCCTGGCGGCCGCGCAGCCCGCGCTACCACAAGCTGGACTGGACCCTTCACGACCCCAGCCTCGACCGCAACCTGCGCGAGGCCAAGTTCGTCTACACGGTCCCCAACTACTCCAACCCGACCGGCGTGCTGGTCTCGCAGGAGTGCCGTGCAGCGCTGCTCGAGAAGGTCATCGAGGCCGGAACCTGGCTGGTCGAAGACGACCCCTACCACTCGCTCCAGCTCGACGGCCCTACCGGCCAGACCATTCTGCACCACTACGTCGCCCAGAACCCCGGCCCCTACGCCGGTCCGGTCATCTACCTCGGCACCGTCTCTAAGAGCCTCGTTCCCGGCCTGCGCGTCGGCTGGATCATCGCGGAGGCCAACCTCATTCAGTCCCTGGCCGTGGCCAAGATGTCCTCGGACCTCAGCTCCAGCATGTTCACCCAGGCGGTCGCCTTCGAGCTGCTCCACGCCAACGTGGACCGCACCCACGCCGCCACTATGATCCCGGCCTACCGCGAGCGCCGCGACGCCCTCTGCCGCGAGGCCGCGCTGCGCCTGAGCCCGTGGTTCGAGTGGGAGACCCCAGTGGGCGGCATGTTCGTCTGGATGCGCGCCCGGAACAACGCCATCGACACCAACGAGCTTTATCGCTTCGCCGTCGAGGAGAAGGTAGCCTTCGTCCCCTCCAGCGTCTTCGACTTCACCGGCGAAGACCGCTTCGCCATGCGCGTCAACTTCACTCGCAACGCGCCGGAGGTGCTGGCCGAGGGTGTTCGCCGCCTCGAGCGCGCCATCCGAAACTACCTGGCAGCCCAAAAAACGCCCTGACGGCACTTCGTGCATATAGGTAAATTACCTTCTGAGGGCCTCCCGTTGGTCGGCAGCGAGCATCTCAATCCCGACCAGCGGAAGGGCCTGTTCTGTTGATCCTGTCCTGCTTTTCCGAGAACGGTACGAAGTACTATGTCGATCCAACAGCCCAGCGTCGAGTTCGCGAACGTCAGCTACGCGCCTCCCTCTGCCTCGCTGCTGCTTAAAGACATTTCGCTGAGCCTCGAGCCCGGCACTACCACCGCCATCCTGGGCCGCAGCGGCTCCGGCAAGACCACCTTCCTCCGCATGGTCAACGGGCTGGTAATGCCCGGCTCCGGCCAGGTTCTGGTCGTGGGCCGTGCCACGACTGATTGGCCACTGCTCGAGCTGCGCCGCTCCATCGGCTACGTCATCCAGGAGTCTGGCCTCTTTCCGCATATGTCGGCAGCCCGCAACGCCGGGCTTGCCCTTGAGCTCGCCGGGCGCTCCCCGGAGGAGATCCAGACGCGGTCTGCCGAAGTTCTCTCCCTTTGCGGACTCGATCCCGTCCTCAGCCAGCGCCTGCCCTGGCAGCTCAGCGGCGGCCAGCGCCAGCGCGTGGGGCTGGCGCGGGCCATCGCCCTCAACCCCGGCGTCCTGCTGCTCGACGAGCCATTCGGCGCGCTCGACCCCCTGACCCGCGCCGAGATGCAGACGATGCTCCACAACCTGTTGCTGCGCGTCCGCAAGACCGCCCTGCTGGTCACCCACGACCTCGACGAGGCTCTCTACTTGGCCCATCGCATCATCTTCCTCGTGGAGGGCGAGATCGCCGCCGACCTGCCCTCCGAGGCCGTCCTGACCTCGCACCACCCCCGCGTGCTCGAGTACGTCGCCGCGGTCCACAGGTCGGGCCGCCCATGATGCCATTCCTCCAATCCCACGGCTCCGAGCTGGCCCGCCTCACCTTCGAGCACCTCTGGCTCACCGGCTCGGCGATGCTCCTGGCCGTCGCCATCGGACTGCCTCTCGGCATCCTGCTCACGCGACGCCCCGCGCTCGCCCGCCCGGTCATCGCCTTCGCCAACGTCGTTCAGGTCATTCCCTCTCTGGCGCTCTTCGGACTGCTGCTTCCGGTGCCGTTCCTTGGCGAGAACGCCGCCCGGCTGGCCATCCTTGCGCTTACGGGCTATGCGCTGCTGCCCATCCTGCGCAACACCTACGCGGGGATTCGCGGCGTCGATCCCGCCCTCCGCGACGTCGCGGACGCGATGGGCATGACCGGCTGGCAGCGTCTCTTCAAGCTTGAGCTACCCCTCGCCGCTTCAGTCATCCTCGCCGGTCTCCGCACAGCCACCGTTACCTGCGTCGGCGTCGCCACCATCGCCGCAGCCATCGGCGCGGGCGGGCTGGGAGAGCTGATCTTTCGCGGCGTCGCCAGCGTGGATAACTCGCTGGTCCTCGCGGGTGCGATCCCTGCCGCTCTCCTCGCATTGGCCGCCGACGCCATCCTCGGCCTGATCGAACGCAGGGTCGCGATCCCCAGCAGGAGCAAGCCCTGATGCGTCCCGGCGTGTTTCTTCCTGTGTCTCGATACATCGCGACGCTGCTGCTGTTGGCCTGCACCGCCTGCGCCCCGCCGCGTTCTTCCCGCATCACCATCGGGGCCAAGAACTTCACCGAACAGGTCATTCTCGGCGAGCTGCTCGCGCAGGAGATCGAGGCCACCAGTGGCCAGCGGGTCGACCGCCGCTTCTACCTTGCTGGCAGCTACCTCTGCCAGCAGGCGCTCGTCAGCGGGCGCATCGACGGCTACGTCGAGTACACCGGCACGGCCCTGACCGCCATCCTCAAGCAGCCCGTGGACCGCGATTCTGCCCGCGTCCTTGCCACTGTCACCGGCCTCTACCGCACCCGCTACCACGTCCGCGTCGCGCCGCCGCTGGGCTTTGAGGACACTTTCGCGCTGGTCGTGCGTGGCTCTGATGCCCAGCGCCTCCATCTCAGAACCATCTCCGACCTCATCCCTCATGCGACGCAGCTACGCCTCGGCGTGGGCTATGAGTTCCAGTCTCGCCCTGATGGCCTGCCCGGCCTGCAAAGGGCCTACGGACTTACCTTTGGAGGCACGCCGCGCGTGATGGATCTCGGCCTCCTCTACCGCGCGCTCTCGGCCGATCAGGTGGATGTCGTGGCGGGCAACTCCACCGACGGGGTCGTCCGCTCGCTGGGCTTCACCGTGCTCGAAGATGACCGCCGCTACTTCCCGCCTTATCAGGCTGTGCCGCTCTTCCGAGAAGATTCGCTGCAACGGTATCCTGAGATCAAGACCGCGCTCGACCGTCTTGCGGGCAAGATCAACGAGCAGGAGATGCAGTCGCTCAACGACGCCATCGACAGCCGCCACGAAGACCTTGCCCAGACCGTCCGCGCCTTCCGCCAATCCAAAGGGCTGTAAGGGCTGAGATAGGCTTGAATCAGAGGAATCCAACCATGCCCGAACCCTGGCTCCGCAACACTCTCACCGAGTTCGACGCCGTCAAGAGACAGGTTCTCCACGCGCTTGAGCTTACCGAAGAGGACTGCGCTCGATGGTGTGTTGGCCTGAGCTTCGATGAGCTTGAAGCACGCCCCTTCAACCTGCCCTCCGTTGGCTTCCAGATGCGGCACATCGTCCGCAGCCTCGACCGTCTGCTGACCTACGCGGAAGGCCGCCAACTCGACGAAGAGCAGCGCCGGGCGCTTGCTTCGGAGATGGAGTCCGCCGGTTCTCGTGCGGAGTTATTTGCCGAGTTTGAAGTGGGGATGGCCACGGCGGTCGCTCGCATCAAGGCCATCGTGGTCGATACCTATGAGCAGGGAAGAGGCGTTGGACGTGATCGTCTGCCCAGTACTGTTGGTGGTTTGATGGTGCATTGCGCGGAGCATACGCAGCGCCACTCCGGGCAGATGGTGACGACCGCGAAGGTCGTCGCTGCGGGTGAGAAGAAAGCATGCCTCGGGGGCTAAAGCCCGAACCTACCCAGAAACAACAGCAACAACAGAAGCAGATTCCTCCGCTTCGCTCCTGAATGACAACCAAAAGAACAGGCAACAGCGCCCTCACGCCGGGCGGGCGGCACTTCGTGCGGCTTTGGACGCTTCGCGTGAAAAGCCAAGATCTCAAAGATCCGCTCTTATCCCCTTTTTCCTTTTTTATCCTCGTTGCGCCTTGCTCTTGCTTTAGAAGATCAATCCTAGCTGACCAGGTGCCCCATCTTCTCGCGCTTGGTCTGGATGTAGAACTCGCTCTCCGGCTCGCTCGGCACCAGAGCCGAGATGCGCTCCACTACCGCAACCCCAGCCTGTTCCAGCGCTTCGACCTTCTCCGGGTTGTTCGTGATGAGCCGAACCGCAGGAACCTGAAGGATATTCAGAATCTCTGCCGGAAGCTCGAAGTGGCGGCAGTCGGCCTTGTAGCCCAGCTCGAGGTTGGCCTCGATGGTGTCGCGGCCACGATCCTGAAGCTCATAGGCGCGCAGCTTGGCCATTAGCCCGATGCCGCGTCCTTCCTGCTGTTCATAGAGCAGAATGCCGCTGCCCGCGGCCGAGATCATGCCCAGCGCCAAGTGTAACTGCTCGTGACAGTCGCAGCGAAGCGAGTGGAAGACATCGCCCGTAAGGCACTGCGAGTGGATGCGAACGATCGGCGGCGCGGAGTGGATATCGCCCATGACCAGCGCCACGGCGGACTCGATGCGCGTGAGCGGAGCGGGAACCTCATCGTTGCAGGGCTCGGGATTGGAGACAACGCCTTCGAAGCCGTGAATGCGGAACTGGCCCCAGCGGGTAGGAAGGTTGGCCTCGGCGACGCGGCGTACAGAGAGAAAAGCCATAGCTTCATTATACGAGGGGCCGACAGCGCGTTTGGATTCGCTTTATTTTATGAAGCTTCGCGCGAAGGATAAGCTCATCGGAGAGAGAGACATAACGCCCAAGGTGGAAGCCGTGCAGGTTCCCATGCTCTTGCGATGCGCGCTGGCTCAAGTACGATGAATAGTACGGAGGGCCATCGTTACGATGCAGTCTGCGTGCAACGCCGATCCAGTACCAATATCGGGATCAGTGTGGGAGCCGGTGTCCGTGCAGTTTGGGGCATGGTGGCGCGTGGAATGGCCGCGAGGGAGAGCCGCTTCAGATGGGATGGAATCCCGCACGGCGGTAAGTTCTTCAACCTTCGGATACAACATGCTGGTTTGTGATGGCCCTGCCTTGTATCGGCAGGGCCTTGCGCATCTTTTGCCTCTCTTGCTGCATCCATGCAGGCAGGTTCAAGACAGTAGCGACCGAACAAGCGATGCTGTTGCATAGCTGAGGATAGAAGCGATGAAGACCCGTGAGGTTTTGCAGGCGTGGAAGTCCATCCTGACCGGCAGGGCTCCTTCCCTGTCGATTGAGATCACGAAGGAGTGCCCGCTGCGTTGCCCGGGGTGCTATGCGTTCGACGCGGCGCACTTAGGATTGGGCAGCGATGTGATGCTGCGGCAGCTCTCGGACTTCAAGGGCGAGGAGCTGGTGCGGCGGGTGCTGGCTCTGATCGATGAGTACAGGCCGCTGCATGTGTCCATCGTCGGCGGCGACCCGCTGGTGCGTTACCGCGAGCTGGAGCTGCTGTTGCCGGAGATTGAGGCGCGCGGCATCCATACGCAGATTGTGACCAGCGCCTTTCGGGTGATTCCTGCGGAGTGGCAGGAGAAGTTCAAGCGGCTGAGCGTGGTGGTCTCGATTGACGGCTTGCAGCCGGAGCACGATGCTCGGCGGAAGCCTGCGACCTATGAGCGCATCCTGAAGAGCATCGCTGGCGCGAAGGTGACGATTCACTGCACGATTACTTCGCAAATCGTCGAGAGGCCGGGGTATCTGGATGAGTTTCTGGAGTTCTGGAGCGCGCGGCCCGAGATCGCGAAGGTGTGGTTCAGCATCTTTACGCCGCAGCGTGGGGCTACCGACCCGGAGATCCTGTCGCCTGCCCAGCGGACTGCGGTGATCGCCGATCTGCGGCGGTTACGCGGCATCTATCCCAAGCTGGGGATGCACGAGCGGGCGATTGACGAGATTGCGAATCCACCGCAGAGCCCGGAGGACTGCATCTTTGCGCGCACGACGGAGACGCTCTCGGCGGACTTGAAGACGAAGATTACGCCGTGCCAGTTTGGCGGCGATCCGGACTGTTCGCAGTGCGGGTGTTTTGCATCGATGGGGCTGGCGGCGGTAGGGCACTTCCAGGTGCTTGGGCCGTTGACGGCGGGGCATCTCTTCAAGGCTTCGGATCGTGTGGGGAAGGGTTGGAGGCGGATGCGGGAGGGGTGGGGAGAAGAGCCGGAGCCGCAGGTGCCAGCCTCTCCGTTCAAGATTGTTTAAATCTATTTCCCGACCAACGGGAGGGCCGATGTCGTTGATCTTACCGAGACAAGGTATACGCGTCACGAAGTGACCGCCCCGCACGTAGCGGGCCTGTCCGGCAGGACATATTTTTGCTGGTTGTGTAGAGACAAAAGCAACAGCGCCCTCGCGCCGGGCGGGCGGCACTTCGTGCGGTTCTCGACGCTTCGCGTGAAATGCTTTTGTGCGTCGCGATAGAGTAAGTGGGTGAAGCCGGTTTCCACATCGCTGATTCTGATTACCCTGCTGGTCGAGTTGGGCGTGGCCGCCGCGTTCTCCAGCTCGCTCTCGCGATCGAGCGCCTTCAAGCGCCTGCTGCTGCTCTCGCACCGGACTGGCAAGCAGTCGGTAGCGCTGCTGGCGATGATCGTAACGCCACTGGCCCTCGGGGTTTGGATTCGTACACGCGTGCCGAACTTCCTGGCGGCGGATATCTCCTTCGACGCGACTATCCTGGTGGGCGTGCTGGTCGGCCCGCTGGCCGCGATGGGCGCGGGCGCGGTGCTGGCTCTGCCTGCGGTGCTGCACGGCGAGTTCTGGGCGCTGCCGGTGAACCTTGCGGTCGCCGCAGTGGCGGCGGCAGTGGCGCGCGTCAGCGACGTGGAGGATGTGTGGTCGTTCTCGCCGTTGATCGACCTGAGCATCTACCGCTGGGTGACGCGCAACCTGAAGCGGCCGCAGTTCGACCGGCAGATACTGCTGCTGGTGCTGATTACGGCGTTGCAGTTCGCGACCAGCCAGCTCTCGCGGCTGTATCCACGGCGGTTCTTTCAGTTGCACTCGAACTCGTGGCTGGTGGAGTTGGCCATCTGCCTCTGCGCGCCCGTGGTGGTGGGGATTCCGCTGAAGATCTGGAACCAGATTCGCATCGCGCAGAAGCTGGAGGAGCAGGCTCGGCTGCTGCTCGAAGCCAGGCTGGACGCGCTGCAACGGCAGATCAATCCGCACTTCCTCTTCAACACGCTGAACTCGATCACCTCGTTGATCCGCTCGAAGCCGGAGCTGGCACGGGAGATGATTATCAAGCTCGCGAATATTCTGCGCATCCTGCTGAAGGAGCGGGAGGCGTTTGTGCCCTTCGCCGAAGAGCTTTCGTTTACGGATGACTATCTCGATATCGAGGTGATTCGGTTTGGCGAGAAGCTGCACGTGGTGAAGGAGATTGCGCCCGATACGCTGAACGTGGTGGTGCCCAGTATGCTGCTGCAGCCGCTGCTCGAGAACAGCATCAAGCATGGGCTGGAGCCGCGTATCAGCGGCGGCACGGTGACGCTGCGTAGCCGCCTGACGCCTGAGGGACGGCTACTGATCGAGGTGGAGGACGACGGCGTGGGGATGGACTCGTCGCGGCCCGTGGCGGGCAATCTGGCGCGGCCGGGAACCGGCATCGGCATGAAGAACGTGCGCGAGCGCATGGAGGTGCTGTACGGCGAGGCGGGCGAGGTGGAGATCGAAAGCCGTCCTGGACGCGGGACCAAGGTGACTCTGGTGATGCCGGTGATGGACGAAGGCTGGGAGCGGTTGGGGCGCGCGGTGTAGTTCGCTGTGGTTGAAGAGCTGGCGAATGATTGTTCGGGTCACGTAGTATAGCGCGCATGATCCGACCTTCCTTTCTATCTTCCCGGATTCAACCTCTGACTCGACGTGAGTTTTTGCAGACGACTGCCGTGGCCGGTGCTGTAACGGCTATCGCCAGTGTGACGCCCGGACTTGTGTGGGGGCAGGAGCCTTCGGTTGCCGTGCCGCAGTGGGCTTCGAAGCCCATGCGCTGGGCGCAGTTGACGCTGGTGGAAGACGATCCGGTCCACTTCGATGTGGGGTTCTGGCTGGATTACTTTAAGCGGACGCGGTCGGATGCGGCTTGCCTGAGCGCCGGGGGATGCGTGGCGTTCTATCCGACGGAGGTGCCGTTTCACCATCGCAGCACCTTCCTGGGGAACAAGGACCCGTTCGGCGATCTGGTGGCGGGTTGCCGCAAGATGGGCATGGCGGTGATTGCGCGGACCGATCCGCACGGCACCTACGATGACGCGGCGGCGGCTCATCCTGACTGGATCATGGTGGGCGCGGACGGCAAGCCGAGGCGGCACTGGGCCTCGCCGGAGATGTGGGTGACCTGCGCGTATGGGCCTTACAACTTCGAGTTCATGACCGAGGTACACAAGGAGATCGTCTCGAAGTACAAGGTCGATGGGCTCTTTATGAACCGCTGGGAGGGCTCGGGCGACTGCTACTGCGTACACTGTACGCAAAACTTCAAGCAGGCCACGGGCTTCGATCTGCCGCGTACGGCGGACACGCACGATCCGGCGCGGCAGGCATACATGAAGTGGCGTCGCGAGCAGTTGGTGGCGGTGCTGGACACGTGGAACGGGGCCATCCGCAAGATCAACCCGGAGGCTACGGCGATTCCGAATAACGGCAGCGGCGCGACTAATCCGCTGGACGATATCGAGACCAGCCGCAGGTCGCCGATGCTGGTGGCGGATAGACAGGCGCGGCATGGGGTGTCGGCTCCGTGGCAGGTAGGCAAGGTGGCCAAGGAGTACCGCGCGACGATGGGGGATAAGCCGGTGATCGGGCTGATCGGCGTGGGGCCGGAGGAGACCTATCGGTGGAAGGACAGCGTGAACAGCAATGCGGAGATTCGTATATGGATGCTGGACGCAGTGGCCAATGGGATGCGGCTGTGGTTCAGCAAGTTCTCGGGCACGCTGCATGATGAACGCTGGCTGCAAGGGGTTGAGGATGTGTTCGTGTGGTCGGCGAAGAACGATGCTTATCTGAGCGGACGCAGGCCGATGGCGACGATCGGCGTGGTGTACTCGCAGCAGACGGGCTGGTACTACGGGAACGGTAAGATCGAGGCACGGGTGGAGGACTATCAGCTCGGGTGGTACCAGGCTCTGGTGGAGTCGCGGATTCCGTTCGAGATGGTGCATGACCGGCTGCTGGATCGGGCGAACCTCGAGCGGGCGGGGATCACGACGCTGATCCTGCCGAATATTGCGGCGTTGAGCGACGCGCAGTGCGAACAGCTTCGGAGCTTTGTGAAGCGCGGCGGCAACCTGGTGGCCACGTATGAGACGAGTCTCTACGACGAGCTTGGGAAGCGGCGGAAGAACTTCGCTCTGGCGGATGTGTTTGGCGTGGATTGGGCCGGCAAGTCAGAAGGGCCGATGCAGAACTCGTACATACAACTGGAGCATGAGGCGCTGCCGAAGAGCGTGATCTTCAAGGGGCTGGAGGATGCTCCGCGTGTGATCAACGGCACGCAGAGGCTGGAGGTGACGCCGCGCGCGAGCTTCAAGGAGACGCCGCTGACGCTGATCCCGAGCTACCCCGACCTGCCGATGGAGAAGGTGTATCCGAGGGTGGGGAAGACCGATATTTCGTGCCTCTACCTGAGTGAGCAGGGCGGGCGTGTGGCTTACTTTCCGTTCGATCTCGACCGTACGTTCTGGGAGGTGTTGAGCGTCGATCACCTGAAGTTGCTGCGGAACTCGGTGGTGTGGGCTACGGGGGGTGCGGCCCAGCCGGTCGCCGTGGAGGGGCCGGGGCTGATGGATGTGACGGCCTGGCACAACGCCGGATCGGTGACGGTGCATCTGGTGAACCTGACCAATCCGATGGCGCTGAAGGGGCCGTATCGGGACTTCTTCCCGGTGGGCGAGCAGAGGGTGAAGGTGCAGATGCCTGCGGGGATGAAGGCCAAGGGTGCGCGGTTGCTGGTTGCGGGGACGAGCGTGAAGGTGGAGGGATCGGGGCAGACGGTGACGGTGGTGGTGCCCTCGGTGCTTGACCATGAAGTGGTTGCGATCGAAGTTTAATCGCCACCACTTGGCTTTACTCCGTGGCCTCGATGGCCACGTGTGATGATGCCGTGATCGCCAGTCCGAAGAGGGCCACGATGATGAGCGCCGGACGTACTGTGACGAGGGTGGCCAATGCTCCGATCAGCGGCGGACCGGCCAGAAAGCCGAAGTAGCCGACCGTGGTGACGGTGGCCAGCGCGGGGCCGGTGCCTACGGTGAGGTTGCGGCCCGCGGCTCCCCAGATGACCGGCACGATGTTGGCGATGCCGAAGCCTGTGCAGACGAAGCCTACGATGGCGGCCCACCAGACGTTGAGCGCCAGCGCGAACGAGAGGCCGCAGAAGAGCAGCAGGCCGCAGGCTCGCAGGATGGCGACGGGGTGGAATTTCGCGATCAGCCAGTCGCCCGCGAAGCGTCCTGTGGCCATGGAGACCGCGAACGCCGCGTAGCCGATGGCCGCCTGCGAGAGGCTGACGCCGACGCTGGACTTCAGGTAGACGCCGCCCCAATCGGCCATCGCCCCTTCAGCGAAGAGGCCGAGGAAGGCGATGCCTGCGAGGCGTAAAAGAGCGGGATCGGGCCGTCGCCAGCGCGGTTTTTCTTCAGATGCAGGTTCGTGGCGGTCTCCCGGCAGCAGCAGTGGGCTGCCCGCGCAGGTGCAGACGACGAGGAGCAGGGCGGTGCGGAAGAAGTCCTCGTGGGTGTGGCTGCCGTGGCGCAGCGCGTAGCTGGAGATAGAGGCTCCGAAGAGTCCGCCGAGGCTCCAGAAGCCCTGGAAGGAGCTGACGATGGGCTTGCCGAGCTTCTGCTCGACCCAGACGCCCTGGGCGTTGACGGAGACGTCGAGGGCACCTTTGGCCGCCCCGAATGCGGCTGCCACGCAGATGAGCGGGACCATGCCGTCGACGTAGCCAAGCCCCGCGACTGCGAGGATGTAGGCCGAGGCCGAGATCCAGATGACCAGGCGGCTGCCGGTGCGGGCGATGGTGTAGCCCGCCAGCGGCATGGTCAGGATGGAGCCGATGACCAGCGCCAGCAGCACCTCGCTCAGCGAGATGGAGGAGAGGTGGAGCGTCTCTTTGAATACGGCGATGTGCGCGGCCCAGACGCCGAAGCCGATTCCGTCCACTGCAAACAACAGGGCGGTCGCCCAACGTGCCTTCTGCGGCTCAGTCACTTATTTCTCCTACATCCTTTATACGTACGGCGCTCTATAGGGCGGCGAGGTTGTCGTCCTTGGTCTCGCGGATGGTGAGCAGGCCAATAAAGGTGAGGATGGCGGAGGCGGTCAGGTAGTAGCCGACGTACTGGAGGCCGTAGTTCTTGGCCAGCCAGGTGGCGATGTAGGGGGCCAGCGAGGCTCCGAGGATGCCCGCGAGCGAGAAGGCCAGCGAGCTGCCGGTGTAGCGGACCGAGGTGGGGAAGAGCTCCGAGATGACCGTGCCGACGGGGCCGTAGGTGAGCCCCATCAGGGCCAGGCCGAGGGTCATCATGGCAGTCGCGCCGAGGGTTCCGGCGCTGAACATGGGGGCCAGCACCAGGCCGAAGAGGCCGATGGCCGCGGTGATCGAGAGCATGACCTTGCGGCGTCCGCGCTCGGCCATCAGCGCGGAGATGGGGATCGTCAGAGCAAAGAAGAGCACGCCGAAGAGCTGGATGAGCAGGAAGGTTGAGCGGCTGTAGCCCAGCGCCGAGGTGCCCCAGGAGAGCGCGAAGACCGTCATGAGGTAGAAGAGGACGAAGGTGGAGAGGCAGACCGTGACGCCCGCGATGAGGGCGCGGGTGTGGTCGCGCAGCACGACCAGCATGGGGAAGCCGACCTGCTCGCGGCGCTCGCGGGCGGCGGCGAAGACAGGGGTTTCGGTGATGGTGAGGCGGACGTAGAGGCCGACCAGTACCAGCACGGCGCTGGCCAGAAAGGGCAGACGCCAGCCGAACTGGAAGAACTGCTGGTTGGTGAGCAGGCGCGAGAGCAGGAGGAAGATGCCGCCCGAGAGGAAGAAGCCGATGGGGGCTCCGAGCTGCGGGAACATGCCGTACCAGGCGCGCTTGTTGGGCGGGGCGTTCTCGATGGCGAGCAGGACAGCGCCGCCCCACTCGCCGCCGAGGCCGAGACCCTGGCCGAAGCGGCAGAGGGCGAGCAGCAGCGGGGCCGCGAAGCCGATGGTTTTGTACGTCGGCAAGGCTCCAATCGCGACGGTGGACAGGCCCATGGTGGAGAGGGCGATGACCAGCGTCGTCTTGCGTCCGATGCGGTCGCCGAAGTGGCCGAAGAGCGCCGAGCCGACGGGCCGCGCCAGGAAGGCGATGCCGAAGGTGGCCAGCGAGGCCAGAACGGCCGAGGCGGGGTCTGACTTGGGGAAGAACAGGGCGGGGAAGACGAGCACCGCAGCCGTGGCGTAGATGTAGAAGTCGAAGAACTCGATGGTGGTGCCGATGAGCGAGGCGAAGAGTACCTGGCGCGGCGTGTTGATGGGCTTGCTGGTCAAGAGGCGCTCCGAATATGGCTAATTCTCTAGCGGACCATAGTAACCGGGGGCTTGTCCAGAGGTAGAAGATCATCCAATAACGATGTCGATTGGTGCGAATAGTATTGAGCCGGATTGGATAAGAAGAGCCCAACGCGGATAAGACGGATCAAGGCGGATCAATGACAAGGCGCTTGTTTTTGTGCGTCTCATCCGTGTTGGGTGGCGGTGATGGTCGCTGTGCCTCAGGAGAAGAAAGCATACCTCGGGGCTAAAGCCCGCGTCGGTGGTGAGTTCTAATATCCAGGCTAAAGCCCGACCCACCCCAGAAGCAAAGGCAAAGACAACAACAAAAGCAAGAACAACGGCAAGAACAGAAGCAGATTCCTCCGCTTCGCTCCTGAATGACAACCAAAAGAACAAGCAACAACGCCCTCACGCCGGGCGGGCGGCACTTCGTGCGGTCTTGGACGCTTCGCGTAACGGCATAAATCTCAAGGCTCCGCTCTTATCCCCTTTTATCCATTTTTATCCTCGTTGCGCCTTGCTCTTTTCTGTCTGGTTGAGGATTTGCAAGTAGTAAGCCTCGTAGAGCGGGATGATGCGCGTGGTGCAGAAGCGGTCCTGCGCGGTCTGGCGTGCGGCGTGCGACATCGCCTCCAGCCGGTCGGGATCGCCGAGTAGCTCGATAGCGGCCCGGGCCATCGAGTCAACGTCGCCGACAGGGAACATGAGGCCGTTGATGCCGTGGTCGATCAGCTCTGGGATGCCGCCGATGTTGGTCGCGATGGGCGGGACCCGGCAGGCCATCGCCTCGAGCGCAGCCAGGCCGAAGGACTCCATCTCCGACGGCAGCAGCATCAGGTCGGCGAGCGGCAGCAGCTCGTTGACGTTGTCCTGCTTGCCCAGGAAGTGGATGCGGTCGGAGACGCCAAGCTCGCGGGCAAGGTACTCGGCGGTGGAGCGGTCGGGGCCGTCGCCGATGAGAAGCAGGCGCGCGGGCAGCGCGTGGGCCACCTGGGCGAAGACCTTGATGACGTCCTGAACCCGCTTGACCGGGCGGAAGTTCGAGAGGTGGACGAGCAGCTTCTCGTCGGGGGCGGCGAAGCGCGGGCGCATCTCGCGGATCTGATCGGGGTGGTGGGCGTAGACGTCGCAGTTGACGAAGTTGCGGATGACCTCGATGGGGGTGTCGATCGAGAAGGCCTCGTGGGTGCGGTCGCTGAGGTAGCTGGAGATGGCGGTGACGCCGTCGGACTGCTCTATCCCAAACCTTGTAATCGGCAGGTAAGAGCGGTCGAGGCCGACCAGCGTGATGTCTGTGCCATGCAGTGTCGTGATGAAGGGCAGATTGATGCCGCGGGTGGCGAGCATCTGCTTGGCCAGATAGGCGCTGAGCGAGTGCGGAATGGCGTAGTGAACGTGCAGCAGATCGAGCTGGTAGAACTCGGCGACCTCGGCCATGCGCGTGGCCAGGGCAAGGTCGTAGGGGGCGTGCTCGAAGAGGGGGTAGTGGTAGGTCTCGACCTGGTGGAGGTAGATGTTGGCCTCGCGGCCGGTGAGCCGGAAGGGCGCCGAGGAGGTGATGAAGTGGACCTGGTGACCGCGCGCGGCCAGCTCGATGCCCAGCTCGGTGGCGACGACGCCGGAGCCGCCGTAGGTGGGGTAGCAGGTGATGCCGATCTTGAGCGGACGCGGGGAGGGTGTGTCGCGAAGGCAGGTCATAGGTCTTTCTGATCTTTCTCGAAGCCGTGGTTAGCTGTGGCTAGGTTCCCATAGTGGATGAGGCTGGGGGCGTTGGGTTGCAGGCTTATTTCGGGGATGACCGCGAGCAGGGCCTTGCGCTCGACCTCGCGGGTGGCGAGCAGGCGGGTGTTCTGGAGCTTTAGCTCGGCGTCGTTGTAGCCGGGGTGGCAGCAGAGTTCGTAGAGAGAGTCGCCGGGAAGGCTGGCGAGGAGGCGGCGCAGGGTGGGCGTGTCGAGGGTGCCGGTCGCGGCGATGCCGAGGGTGCCTTCAGGGAGATGGAGGCCGGTGGAGACGGTGTTGAAGGCGGGGCGGAGGCGGTTCAGGAGGAGAAGCTGGATGCGGCGGGTGAGGCTGGGGTGCGAGAGGGCGGAGGCCAGGCTGGCTCGAAGGGGTTGCGGGCGCTGGCGATGCCGCAGCTCTGGGCGACGGGGAAGATGGCCGCCGCGACCAGGGGGAAGAGGTGGGTGTGCTTGTGGGTGTCGATGTGGGTGACGACGACCTCGGCGCTTTGGAGCCGCTGGATCTGGGCCTGGGCTTCGAGGGCCAGCTCGGAGGGCTGCACCTGGCCGCGCAGGACCGCCTTGGCGAAGGCGAGTGTGGAAGGGCGGAAGGTCTTGCCGTCGGGACCGAGCAGGCTGGGGATGGATGCAGGGGGGGAGACGGGTGTGCCGTCGGTGAAGACGAGGTGGCAGCCTACGCCGAGGGCGGGGTTGGCGCGGGCGATGGCGGCGGCTTCGTCGAATGCCGGGCCGGTGGCCATGAGGGTGGCGGAGGTGACAGCCCCGGCGCGGTGCAGCTCGAGAACGGCGCGGTTGATGCCGGAGGTAAGCCCGAAGTCGTCGGCGTTGATGATGAGGCGGCAGGACATGGAGAGTTCGCGGCCATCGGGACCGGGCTGAACGAAGAGTACCACTGAGGGGTAAGTGCGGGGTAAAACAGGCTTTGAGAGAGCTTGGCCGGAGGCTGTGTCTCATCAGAAGTGGTGGGCAGTGAGGGACTCGAACCCCCGACATCCTGCTTGTAAGGCAGGCGCTCTAACCAACTGAGCTAACCGCCCGATCTTTGCTGCACATGGGGCTGTTCCAGTGTAGCAAGGATCGGGCCAAAGGTGGGATACGGGCGAGGTCACTGTTTTTGAGGCTATGTTTTCCAGAGGAGAGGAAGATCGGCTCCCGAAATCGCTCCTCATCTGATAGACTAGGTTCTGTCGTATTGATGAAGGTGCGACGTGGGGGGACGTAGCTCAGTTGGTTAGAGCGCTGCCCTGTCACGGCAGAGGTCGCGGGTTCGAGCCCCGTCGTCCCCGCCATACATTCCAAAAGACTTACGGAATATATGGGACCTAAGTGACAAGCAAATCCGGGTCCGATAAGGGTCCATTAAGCTCCAACCTGAGCTTTCTGCGGGTCCATCTCACCCGCGTTTTGACCCATGCCGGGAATCATCATCCTTACAACCTTGCTTTGTGCGGCTCGCTTATTGGAACCCACTGCCTGCGTATAGACATCCAGTGTGATCCTGCTGTTGGCGTGCCGTAAAAGCTCCTGTACCGTCTTCACATCTTCCCCGTTGGCCTTAAGCAGTGTGCCGAAGGTGTGACGGAAGGTGTGCCAGCCGATGTTCTTGTGGATGCCGTTCGCCTTGGCGACCGGCTTGATGTACCGCTTCATCAGATTGTCCGGCCAATAGGGTTGTTCCCCCTTCATGGTCGGGCTGGCGAAGACCCAATCTTCCTGCATCGGATAGGGACTCTTCTTTCGCCACTGAAGCAGGTCTTCCGCCATATAGCCGTCGAGTGGAACCGGCTTGGCGGAGGCTTCCGTCTTGCACTCCCCGATCTTCTGATGCCAGATGGATCGGGTCACACTCAGCTCAAGGGTGTCGAAGTCCACATCTGCCCACCGAATCCCTAACAGTTCGCTCACACGCAGCCCCGTGGCAGCAGCCAGCAGAACCAGTGTGCGTTCCCGCGTATCGAGTTTGGTGAGAAGAAGCTGAAGTTCTGCGAGTTCCAGAACATCAGGGATGCGCTCCCGCTTCGCGCTCTGGCGCACGAGCTTGATCGGATTTTTGTCCGTCCACTCGTAGCGCATCGCGTGACTGAAAAGAGCGCTCATCAGGTTCCGAATCTTGGCTCGTGTTGCTTTCGCCCGCTTGATCCCGCCGAGCCATTCTTCGACTGCGACGGGCCTGATCTGGTCCAGTTTGAGTTCGCCCCAACGCGGGAGAACCCAGTTGTCCAGATAACTTCGATAGGCAGCTCGTGTAGGAAACGACTTCCGACTGTGGCTGTCCTCTTTCAGCTCCTTCAGCCGATAGTGAGCAACCAGTTCAGCGATTGTTTCCGGCCCGCCTTCTGCCTGCGGGGTTTGTGAGTTAGCGTCGATGCGCAACGCGCGGGCTGCTTTGAGGGCGATTGCTTCGGTCGGCAAAGTGAGGATAGTCCCCACGATTGCTTTCCTCCGCTTGTTTTCACCATCAGAGCCAGGTTCCCACCAACGGAAAACCCAAACATCGGGTCCACTCCGCCGATCTTCACGCTGCACGCTTCCATTCTGATACCGTGTTCGCCTTGACATTCTTTCTCCTGTCTCAGGCGTAACGGATGGCTATTTCTAGGTTAGCGCTACGCCGGGCAAAGGTCGAGGTTTTTGTCGATACGAAATTAGCTCGCTAACTGCCGTTGTATCCATTCCTCGATGACCGAAGCGCGAAACCGCCAGAGCTTTCCTACATGAACCCCGCGCAGAACGCCCTTACGAGCGAGCTTCTGTAAGGTCTTCGGATGGCAGTTCATGATGGCGGCGGCTTCGTCGCTGTCGAGCAGCCGCTCAGGAACGAATGGAGCCACGCTGGATGGGGGTTTCTTGAGGATCGTGTTCGGATCGTTGCGGTCGAGATTTGAAGACATTGGGACCTCACAGGCTAACGAGAATAGATTTGAGCTATGCGTAGCGCCAAAAGGCGATACATGAACGCACTTGATCCAAGACTGCTCGTGGTGTCCTCCGCAGTCCAATACTTCCTATAAATAGTGCCCAAAGTTTTGCTTATGGTTCGATGGAAATGCTGTTACCGAATGGTTCCCAGAGTCTTCTAGGTTCCCAGATACTTTTCGGTTCCTAATTGACACCTGTGATGCACGAGCAAACGATTGATTTTGTAGTTATTCACAACCCGCGAGTATGTGGAAGTAGGGATCAAGCCAGTGGAGTATCAGGGCCATGTCCAGCTCAGTAGAGTTTCGTCATCTTGAATACCTCGTCGCCATTTATGAGGGCAAGAATTTTACAAAAGCCGCAGAGCGTCTATACCGCTCTCAACCAGCGATCAGCCATCAGGTTCGCGCTCTCGAAGACGACATCGGATTTCCGATCTTCGTGCGCGGTGGACGGGACGGCGTTTCACCTACCCCAGCGGGCCGACTCGTTCTCAATTGGGCGCGTAATGTTCTGGCAGAACGTCTTGAAATATTCGTCATGGCGCGAGCGATCCATAACGGCGAAGTTCCTCCCTTGAGACTGGGGTTTTCTCCCTTCGTGAGTCCGCATCTGTTACAGACGTTTCGTGATGCTTATGAAGAACTCTTTCCAGGGTGCGAAATCCAGCTATCCGGGACTGAACTACTCCATACATTGCAGCGCCTTGGTCATGGAACTCTGGATTGCGCAGTCCTACCATTGCCTGTTGACAAGGATATGTGGAACGTCGTGCAGATCATGCAATCACCACTTGTTGTTTGTATGCGGGCAGACGATCCTCTAGCATCGCAGAGTCAACTGGATATTCACGAGATCGCCGCAAGAATCAAAATATTCCATGATCCAGAATTACATCCGTCCGCACATTCGCGTCTGATCGAAATGTTTGCGGAGGAGGGTATGCCGTTGCATGTGGCAAGTTCAGCAGCAACACCATCCGACATGCAGTGGATGGTCAAACAAAACTATGGTTTCGCACTGATTGACCAGTTCACAACTCTCGAACCGGGCCTTACTACGCGTCCGATTGCGGGCATTCATTGGACAGCAGATATAGCGTTCGTCTCCAGCAAAGACGGAAACCACATGGCGTTGCCATTCATCGAAAAGTTTCTGAAACAGAGTGGCCTGAATCCAGGACGGAAACGTGCCCGCTCCGAACGCATTCGACCACAACAACTGAAATTGATTGGCTAATCAGCTCCCATAAATGAAACTTTGGGCAGTATAGAAAATAAGTCTTGGACGAACACCGAGCGACTGACCTAGCTTCCGTGACATGGCATTACAAAACATGCCATCAGGAGAATGCCAATGTCACTTCGTTCACGCTTCCGTATTAACAATCTCAAACGAAAACTGCTTCGTGCAGCACACGTCACGGGGCCAACGCTGGTTGCGCTCACCTTCGCGGGCATTGGCAGCAGCGTTGCTCACGCCCAGGGAACGATGGACTTCTCAGGGGCACAAACGCTGATGACAACCTTCAAAACCATTACGTTCGACCCACGCGAAATGCGACACTTCGATCATGGCTACGCCGTGACTTCACACAGTTCCCAGGGCCTCACTGCCGAGCGCGTGTTAGTGAACATGGATACCGAAGTTTACCCCGAACTCATCAATCAGAGATTTGCGTATGTCTCAGTTTCGCGGGCTTCTCATGATGCTCAGATTTTCACCAATGACGCCATCACGCTCACCGAAAGCCTGAGCCGCGATGTATCGAAGGCATCTGCCATTGACTTTGCGAGGAACATGACTCCGGCTGCGAGCATTGGGTTGGGCCATACGTCTACGGTAGAAAGGGCCCAAGGCAATGGTCTTGGGCTGACTCTTTGAACAAGATCGTATCGCCGATTGCCAAAGACGGGAATACTATGCCGAAATAGAAAGATCAGACATAATCATCTCGGCGGAGAGATTAAATGAGTGCAAGCAATACTTATGAGGAGCTGATCGCGTTCCTCAATCGCTTCAATGCAACAGACTTTCTCAGCCAATTTGCCATGACGTATCTGTTTGTACCGGAAGACAAGTTCCACAGCGAAATCGACGACGTTCATGTCCATGCTAGGCACCTTGAATTCGCAACGGGCTATTATGCGACGCGCCCGCTGCCCTCCGAGGCAGAACGGGTTGATGGGGGCACCCTCGAAGAGTTCATCCGTCTTATAGACGCCTATGTTGCTGCGCTAAACAGTAAATTTCTTGAAGATGCGATCTCAAATGCTGGCGGAGAGCGTTCGAGTTCGCTGACATCAGCTCGGATTCATTCGTTATACGTTAGGGGCGACGCTTATCCGCATCAGTACCGGTATTTGACTCGCGCTGTTTACAGTCCTCATGACCAATGGTTCAAGAACAGGCTAGGATTCACCATTGGAGACGCACTCAGAATCGCCGAGTCAATCAAGTCAGAGCTGAATGACCGTTTTCAAAAATCGAGGGAAGAAGCAAAGGAAGCAGCTCGAAGACTGATCGAAGAACGTGAACATGAGTGGCGAGCAGTTGGTATGACCGAGGACCAGGCACTCTCATCGGCGGCTATTCAACTCTTCTACGGACAATCTGCGTTGCTTTATCGAATGTCGGTGCAGGATGTCGCCGAGAGTTCTCGACTCGCGGAAAATGTTTGTGCAGCGTTCCTATCGCGTCTCAGCCAACAGCCGCCGTACAGAAATCCACTCTTTACCAACACATTTACCGATGCCGACCGCGCACTCTGGGACTATAACACCGCTAAAGAACGCCCCTTTTTCACTGACGGGCAATCTTTCTGGATATTCGCCCCGAATGCCCTCGACGAAGTCCTGTACTCGACTTTCTTTTTCGATCTCATGGCCGATGAGTCGTACAAGAGCACATTTGAGTCCAGCCGGGCAAAGGTGCTGGAAGAGCTAAGTACATCGTTTCTTCGTCGAATATTCCCGGCGGGCGATGTCTATCTCAACCCACGCTATCTCAATGGAGAAGAATTCGCAGATGCCCTTGTCGTTTACGACGCTAAGGTTTTGATAGTTCAGTGCAAGAGCAAGGGACTTACTCTTGCTGCTCACAGAGGAGAAAACGAAGCGGCACTCAAGAGTGACCTGCAAAAGGCGATTCGCAATGCGATTGCACAAGCCTGCAAAGGGAGGAAGTTCCTAGAGTCTAGCGATCAGTCGAGCCTCCTCGCCGAGAGTGGAGAAATCGTAATCAAGAGAAGTGAGATAAACGAGGTAGTTCTCGTCGCCGTGACCTATATGCCTCTTCATTCATTTGCTACGCGGATTCGTGAAGTGGAAGACGACCTGGGCATGGACCACAGTGAATATCCCGCGTGGGCGTTGCCAATCGGCGATCTGGACATCGTGACACAGATTTGCAATTCGCCTGCCAAGCTGCTGCATTACATCCGCCGGCGACTGCTCCTTGAGACTGGAGACAAGAGAATTCGCGCAGACGAGATGGACCTGCTCGCTTTCTATTTAGACCAGGGCCTCTGGCTGAAAGGCGGCGATATGGATGAAGCCAACTTGATTGGCCTCTCCGGGTATTCTCCACCTATCGACCAGTATGTTTTCAATCGGTATGACAGAGAAATCGAATATTCGCTCCCTAAAGTAATTCGACCGCAGGGCTTCGACGAACTTGTGGTGGACATTGAATCACTTCCATCGAAGTACCGGACAGATTGCGCCCTCGTCTTGCTGGAGCTATCGGGCGAGACCAGCAAGGAAGTGATGAGACTTATCGAGAACACAAAAGAGCGTTGCATACAAAGGCGCGATACCGTGACTTCGAGTGCTGGAAACGATGATCCGGCTTGGGGGATGTCTATTGTCGCCAGTCCACGAGAGTTGTCGGATGAAGAGAGCGCGCAGCGCGCAGAAGGCTTTGGGCGTGTAAAGAAATACGCTCGTCGCCTCGTAAAGTGGGTTGCCCTCGGGTGGCGTGAAGGCAGCACCAAGTCCGTCGATGTCGCACTTTGGCTTGACTACCCGTTTGAGCAAAGCCCTGAAACGGATGAGCTGGTTAAGTACCTTTTCGGTCGGTAGCTTTCCAATACCTCTCGACCAGTTCCGTGATGCTCTCGCCGTCAAGGAAATAGACTGACCCCCAAATACCTCTGGGCATCTTTTCAGCAATCTTCTCTTTGGCATTGGCAGTGAATCGTCCGCTGATTGCAATGACGAAAGTAGAGATGTACCTCGGCTCCTTCAGACCTAGCTCGTAATACGGCATTGCAAACGCATCGGAAATCTGGCCTAGCAATTCGTCGATAGCCGCATTGACGCCGCCGCTCACATCCCCAGCTTTCGCCTGCAGACCGTAGTGGCGATAGTGACCGAAGAGGGTCGATTCTGAAAAGGTGAAATCCTTGCCGTATTCTCGGCTCCCGTGGGTGTAGCGCACAAATAGAAATCCAATCCGGCGCAGGAGCGGGTGTAGCAATTCACGGCAGAAGCGATCTTCGTCAGTCAGGTACTCATCAGACCAAGGAAGGCCCGAGAGTGAAACCTCAGCAGCATGGAGCACTCCCTTGAGATCCCCCGCCGCAGCCAAAATGCTTGCTCCAAGCGGATCACCGAGGGCTAAGGTGCGTTCTACAGTTATGCTTTTCCAGTCGTCCTCCAGCTCAATTTGCACTACTTCCCAATTCTCCCGGTAGCTCAGCTCATCTCGGATAGCTGCGAGATAAGTGGCAAGACCGTACTGTCCCTCCCAATATTTGTTCGGAGTATGACAGTGGAAGCTCAGCGCGACGCCATCAAGGGTTGCCGAAAGGTGCGCCTCATGGAATAGATATGTTCCGAAGCCATTCTCGCTACGGATTTCCAACTCTAACTCGTCTGGAAAGGGTTGAGCTTGCTCGCCCGTCAGATCCTCCAGACTACATTCGGCCAGAATGTGTTCACCACCCGCATCTAGGATTTCAACCTCTTTGTCAGCGACGTATACTGCGAGGTCGTCACCTTCACCGCGTATCTCGATCATGGATACAGCCTCCAATCCTATCGCGTCAGACGATGCTAGTTGGTCTGCCTGTTCATCATAGAGGGAAGGGGCATCTTCCCTCTATGATGCCGCTTCCAGCGACAGCCTGAGCATCAATGAAAGTCATGCGACCGCATATCCATTGGTCCCAAGTCGAGAACGCGAACAGAAGACGCCTTCACCGAGACCACATCGTCCTGATTCTGAAGTACCCCTTCGATAAGCAGAAACTTCCCACCCGTTACGATCATCGGGTTTCGCTCATACACCTTGGGATGAATGATGGCGTTCGAGATGCCGGTCTCATCCTCAAGGCTGATAAAGATAAAACCAGAGACCGTCCTCGGACGCTGCCGCGCAATGCCGCCGCCCAGGACGGCATCGACCTCCGCGATCCCGGTTGCGAACAGCACCGGGGCCTGCTTGATCTTCAGGGTCAGCGCAGCGGGAACTCGGCTTGCGAGTTTGGTTTTCGACCTAGAGACGAATTGCAGAGGACGAGGGCATAAGGTTGCCTATTCGTCTTATGTTCGCCTAATCGTGCCCGCCGTTGCAAACAGCCATTGCTTCGCAGCTTGAGCATTTATGACGTAAAGCTATGCAAATAAGGTTCTTACTATTTCCGTATGCACTCGGCGCGTGTGCGGCCGCTCCCGGCGAAACCCGACAAACAGAGTCTCAGTCGGTCACTGTAGGCCGCACTCCATAGCGGGTGCCAGCTAGGCTCTTCATGAGTGGCCTATGCCGGTCTTCGTGTAACCGCTGTTCCGCTGCACTGTACGTCCAATCGGTCGCTCTCGGTTTGCGGTCTGGACACTTGTCACAGTAGTCGGCGCGAAACTTTGCGTAGGCTATGTCAAGTTCCTTGTCTTCGTAGTGGTAATCGTGCAACGTGCAATGGACGACTTTAGAAGCGGCCATCGTTGTCGCAAAATACTCCTGGATGTATCGAGCGATTGGCCCTACGGCACCGATGCTGACCAGAAGGTGTTCGCAGTCTTTGAGAACCCGCTCGAAAGTATCATCCCGAGCAGCGATGCGGAGTTGCCGCACTAAGGGCGAGGCTTCATCCGAAATGTCGATTCCTTGCGCGCTTGCCACGTTTTGAATAATCTGCCAAATCGTATCGCCCACATAGTCGCCGGGGACATTCTCTCCCTTCCAACGCTTGACTCCACGCTCGATGCCTTCCAGAGCATCGGAGCGGAGCTTTGTGTCGGATATACCTTGAACCGCTTCCACTGCCCATCTGTATCCAGCAGTGTCGGTATCATGCACGGTAATCACTGCGGCCAGAATCGCGACGACAGCTCCATCCAAATCTCCCGATTCGATGCTGATCCACTCGGCCAGTTTGCAGATTTGCAGAGCAGATTCAGCATACTGGCGTTCCATCTCGGTGTTTCCGTTTGCGCGAAGCGTCCCGATGAAGTATGCAATCGCTTTGACAATATCCGTAAGCGCGCGCCCCAGCGCCCAGCGTTCTGGATAGTTGGCTGCAAGTTGCGCGAGTCGAACGCACTGGTTGTACTTCCTTGTGACATCACGGAGAAGCATGGTGCGGCGCGCATAAAGGTTCAGAACCATCAGCGGATTCTGTCCCAGGGCCACTTGCTGCTTGAGTGTCATAAAGACATCCGAGTTCTCTTTGACCAATACCTCCAGTTCTGCGGCCTTTCTCTTAATTAAGGCGGCAAACTTGAAATGCGCAGGTCCCTTTGCGGTGATCGTTTGTAGTGTCTTTGCATGACTCAGAAGGCGCTGGGAAAGCTCCGCTTGCGGTCTGCCGGATCGTACAATATCCGTAAAGTCGATCACCTCCAACTGCACCTGCGCCGCGTATTTAATCTCGACGGAGGAATCCAAATCGTTCAGAATCGCCGCGACTCTGGCGCGGGCCTCGACGTACTTATCGTCCCTAAACAGATCGCGGATCTTCAGCAACTTGAGAGTATTCGCCTTCTCCTGAAACTCCTGAAACAAAACGTCTTGGCCGCCGAGATGCTTTAAGGTTTTCGCAAAATCCGCCATCGAGCCGGACACCAGTTGTCGTGTCGCGAGCAGCATGTACAACGTATCGAGGCTACTGAGGAGCGCCGGTGCGGTAGCAGGTAACGCCTGGGAGGTCGGAACTCGCACTGTCATCGATTTGTTGTCGCTGACCGCGATGGCGTCGGCCTGACTCCGCATGAGCTGGGGAGCGCACCAGAACAAGGACTTTGCAGCAGCATCGGCGACGACAAGAAAAATTGGTCCCTGCAACTCGTTCATGTAGTGATGCGCATGAGCCGTGGAAAGTACCTGGGAGATGAAGCTCCCGTCCGCAGAGTAGTCAGGCGATTCGGAGCTTTTCAGTTGTACATGGAACCAGGCACCCGTGGGTGACGTGCCCTCGAACACCTGAACATTGAAATCAATCCCGTAGTCTTCCGTGATCTCATTGACGACCCAGCCGAACGCTTCCAACTGCTCGCGGAGCATTCGCTTTCCGGCGCGGTTGGTGTCGTGCTCAGGCGATCGGGTAATCAACGGAACCTCGTGAACTGTCTCGTAAAGACATCATAAGGTAGCGTGCTCTAGCCGCCCAGGCGAATACCCACCAAGTCGCATTGCACGCGCAAGCGCTCCGAATGCTGCCCTCAGAACTTCAAACGACATCACAATCTTCCGGCGAAAGGCTCCAGGGCGACGACGAGCGCATCGAGGACGCGGTAGTCGTCCGGCCCGATACCTTCGAGCTTATCGAGTTGTTGCGGATAGCGCAGTTCCCAGAAAAACGGATCGAACATCGCAAGGCCGTCTTCAATCGTCATCGGCATTTTGTGTGGAAAGAAAAACCCCCTGAGTTCTGCCGATAAGTCGAGATCAGGACGCTTTGCAGCCAGCAACTTCCCGAGTCGCACCAAATGATGTCCCCACGCGCATTGATCTTTTTCGAGAGTGACCGAACCATCCAGTTGCTTGAGTTTGTCGGGATCGAAGATCGTCATACCTTCGCGAATCAATGCTGTCTTGAGCAACGCTTCGATGGCATGATGCCCGAGCGTCGCCGCAGGAAAACAGAGCGTCAAGGCGTTCTCGTGTGTGAAAAGCACTCGCGAAGCATCGAGATTGAACTGAGCGTATATCCGCCATGTCTTTGCATCCGCCGCATACTTGTCGAGCTGTAGCGTTCGTTTCATAATATTTTCAGTAATCTAAAGGTATTGACTCACCGGCCTGGGTCTGAAGAGACTTACCGAAGCCTACTAATGAAATCGTCATACGAGAGAATCTCCGTTTTCAAGGAGAGGACGGACGCTATCTCCTTCAAACATCGCTCCTGCTCACCTTTCTTCTCGGCAGTGACGAAGATGTCGGAATATGGAAGATACAAGCTCATAAACAAGTCATTCCTGCCCGCCCTGAACCTCTCGCCAGAATCTTCATCTCTTGCAGAATGGTGATACCAAGACATCAGCACGGCGCATAACAAGGCGCGGAAGGGCGGGCAGTTGTCGATGAAGTGCTTCACCGTTTCAATATCCGTATCCGCCGGGATTTGCTCACCACGATCTGCCGCCTCCGCTTTGAGTCCGCCGTCATAAAGCCCTTTACCGATGGAAGGCAAGAGTCGCGGGCCGTACTCCTTGTACGCTTCCTTAAAAGTTGTCGGATGCGGCTTGCCTTCCGCGACGAAGGCCGACTCCAGTTTTGACCGCAGATCGACCCACATCTTTTTGTAGCCCTTCAATGCTTCTTTCTGCTCTTTCCATTGTTCGCCGGACAGTTGATCGTCTGCGGTGAGTTCACCAGTGCGAATTTCATGGTTAAGTTCTCCTGATCTCACATCGACGGCAAGCCAGTCGAACCTGGCCGGATCGTCGGCGTGTGCCTTGATGAGCAGTTTTAGAACCTCATAGTGCGGATTGAGGCAGTCCCACGGTCCTTCTTTCAGCTTCCTACAGTCCTCCAGAAACGCGAGACGCTTTGCGGCATCCGGCGTAGATGCCAACTCTTCATAACTCAGTCCAGCGAGACGAAAGAAGAATTTGGATTTCATCGCGGCAAGGATGGTCTCTGAGTTGATCCCCTCATCCGCCAGTCTGTTGTGTGCTCCTGTATCGAAGCAGACGATCGGGAGGCGCTTATTCATACGGCTTTTCCTCTTCCAGTAAAGAATGCCAGCAGCGAGTACGACCAGGACGCCGCCAATCGCAGCGGCCCACAATGCGCGTGACGTACCGTTTGGAACTGGTACGGCGGATGACGGCGAGCTGACCGTAGGGTTTATCACGATATGCCTTGCTCCTATGATCCACTCATGGTCTATAAAATGCGAACATATGCGAATCGTCACCCCCGAGATCCTGAACTACTTCGCTTTGCTCCAATCTCGGATAGGCGAGGCGAGGAGCGTCCCTTTTAGGACGGTTTCCCTCGGGGATTGGCAACCGAAACTCGCGGACTGCCACAAAAATGTTGACTCCTGGAACGCTGGACACGAGAACCGCGTGAGGGTTCGCGGGTGGCTGACCTGGGGAAACGATGAGTCTGGTTCCTGCCACCTCATCGCTCACTCGGTCGTCGATGATGACGGCGTGCTGTACGACATCACCCCTATTGATCCAAATACTCCGCGGCCAAAGTTTCTGACACACGTTGGCGAGAAGGAAGCGTTTGACGCAATGCAGCCGCAATGGTCATGGACGACCTATCCCATCATCTTTGAGTTGTCGAACGAGCCTGCCGAGATTGAGGATGAGGCGGAGCAATAACTGTCACTCCACTACACGCTGTCTCACGCTCGCCTTTTGCGATCTACAGTCCCACAAATATCTGATGCAGGGTCGAAAGGGGCATTGAGTTCGAGAACGAATGCAATACCGCGCCTCTCAGATTACCGTCACGCATCTCGATGGTTTTTGCAGTGTGGTTGTAAGAGAACGTATACCGCTGCCCACCCATCGAAACCCAGAGTACGTTCTTGGTGTCCCCCTCTTTCTGCATAACCTGAATATCTTTCCCGGCGTCTTTCTTCCAGACGATTGCTCCGGCTAAAGCAAGTGCGATCTCCTCAACTTCATTGGCGTGGTGGTCGGCTCTAGCCATGACACCATTTATGTAGCCTTTCAATATCTCGACATCGGTTACAGGTAAAGGCATGTGTGGCTCCTGAGCATCGTTGTGCTCAAGCCTAACAGCCGCGAAACAGGGCTCATAGCGAAGAGCCAGTAGCGTTTACTTTCCCGCAGTTACATCTTGCAGGGAAGGTAGCTTCGCCCTTCCCACGCTGCAAGCGCCGATACTGCCCGGCGTTTTCCGCTCCCCATCCATGCGGGGAGGTCCACCCTCCCCGCAACGCCCCACCGCCAGGAACAAACAACAGCAAAAACCGCTAAGGGGAGCTTCGCCCCTCGCGCCCGCAAGGAGTCTCCCCAGGCTTCCGCCGCTGCGCTCTGTGCAGCCCTCCGCTGCGCTTCGCCCTTTCCACTTGCCGCTGCGCTCCCGTTGCAAGGGTGGGTGATCCCCCTCTCCTTGCAGTTGCTACCCCCCACCTTCGCCAGGAGGCGTTCGGCATGTACATGCCGCGTTTCAACGCGGAAGTACAACAGCAACCGCAACCGCGAGGGAGAAGCAAGCGATGAAGAAGCCAAGCACCAGCAGCAGACCGAATATCTACCAGACCGTTACCGACCGCATCCTTTCCAGCCTCAAGACTGGCGTCATTCCGTGGGAGAAGCCGTGGCAGACCCCACACTTTACCGGAGGCCCCTTCCCGCGCAACTTCCGTACCGGGAAGCCCTATCGAGGCATCAACGTATTTTTGCTTTGGTCCAGCCCCTATAACTCTCCCTTTTGGCTCACCTTCAAACAGGCGCAGGAGCTAAAAGGCACCGTCCGCAAGGGAGAGAAAGGGACGCAGATTGTCTTTTACAAACAGCTACGCGACCGCAGGAAGGAAGACGAAAGCACTCACGCAGAGGACGACCGCGCTCCCTTCGTTCTCTGCTACTACACCGTCTTCAACGTCGAGCAGTGCGACGGCCTCACGCTGCCGCAAATCATCGAGCAGCCCACCACCGCCCCGGAGGTAGATGCGGACGAGACTTGCGAAGCGATCGTTACCGGATGGGAGAACCGCCCCGCCCTTCATCTGACCACTGTGTCCGAGTGCCGCGCTTACTACCGACCAAGCACCGATGCCGTCCACATGCCCGTTCGCTCCCGCTTCGTGGATGCACCCCACTACTACAGCACCCTGTTTCATGAGCTTGTCCACAGCACCGGCCACGAAAGCCGCCTTAATCGCACCTTTGGCGACCGCTTCGGAGATCACCTCTACAGCAAGGAAGAACTGGTAGCCGAAATGGGCGCAGCCTTCCTTTGCGCCATCGCGGAGATTGCCAACGAACACACCGACCGCAACACCACTGCCTATATTCAGAACTGGATTTCCAAGCTGGAAGAGGATAACCGCCTCATCGTCCACGCTGCCGCGAACGCTCAGAAAGCCGTGGACTCGATTCTCGGCACCACGTTTGCGGAAGAGGAAGAAGACGCCGCCGCCGCGTTGCAGCCGCCCGTCCCCGCAGCGGCAGAACTTGCGGAGGTGGCGTAATGCAGACCATCCTCGACATTCTCAAGATGGCCGGAGGATTCCGGCCTAACCTCTACCTCAAAATCGAAAACGCTCCCTATATGGCTCTTGTTATCGAAACCATCGGAACGGGGCCGATGGGACTCCCCGCTCTCTCCGTCGCGCACTACGGCGAACAGAACGGCGACCTTATGCGTGACCCGGAGATGTGTTTCGAGTTGTGCCTGCCTATCGCAAGTAAGGCGTGTCTCGATCCCTTCTACTGGCGCAACGATTACTTCGGCGTGGAGCAGTGGAGCCGCAATCTCGTTCGTGAGCATTACGTGTGCCTGTTGGAACTGCATAAGCAGCATGAGCGGTTCGCGGAGACATGGAACGACAACCTCAGATTGCAAGGCTTTGTAGAAGCCTTCACGGACAAGTCGATTCGTGGCTAGTCCGCTCCCTCCTGCGGAGCGGAACCGGCCACCGTGTTTCGCTCCGCGTGTCTTCATCCTTCAACCGCTCGAAAGGAGCCTGTCACCATGAACACCACCATCGTCAATGCCAACGAATACCGCGACCTTCCGCTGTCCCTGCTTGCGGAATCCACCACCAACCCCCGCCGTCAGTTTGACGAGGCCAGCTTGAAGGAGCTTGCCGAAACCATCCGCACCCAGGGCGTTCTCTCGCCGTTGCTCGTCCGTCCCAAGGATGAGGTCAGCTTCGAGATCGTCTTTGGCGCACGGCGTTACCGCGCCGCGCAGATGGCCGAAGCTGCCACTGTGCCTGTCCGCATCAAGTACATGACCGATGCCGAAGTGTTGGAGGCGCAGTTGATTGAATTATCTGTAGTGGTCAAGAGATTTCTTTCTGTTTTCGCGGGCCTGCACGTCATGGACATGTCCACGACGTGCAGATTTGTTATTTGAGGAAGGTATCGCAAGCTGTCCATAGGCTCGTTCCAGTTGTTCTTTGAGCTCGTTGTTGTTGGCTTCCAGATCCTTGACGCGGAGTCGCAGTGTGGCGATCACTCGCTCCTGCGAGATGAGCCGTCGATGGTTCGTATCGTTCTGCACGGGCGTCTTCGATACGGCGCGAAGCTTCACGATGCGATCTCGTAGAGGTTTGGTGCTGTAGAGCCAGGCGGTGGATACGCCGGCGTGGGCCGCGACCGTGCGGAAGTTGATCGCGATCTCTTCCACTTGCATACGACGGATGGCGGCTTGCGCTTTCTCCAGCGCGGCGGCGGTTCTGAGCTTTGCGCTACGCTTCAGCCCTTCTGTATTTCTACGCATGTGTCTCCTCCAGAGTGGTGATGATGTTTACCAGATTCGTTCGTTTGCGCGCATTCATCTCGCTTTGTCGCGTCCAGCCGTTCGCATCGGCTTTGGCGATGACGCGTTCGGTCTCGCGCAGTTCGGCACGATGAACGTCCAGGAAGGTGATGTCGGTGCGGAAGTGAGCGCAGTTCAGACAGGCGTTCGGATGAGGGCAAGGGCCAGCCACCGTGGGGATCGCACAGTAGCCATTGGTCAGAGCCTGCGCGAGCACGTTACGGGTGAACCACTGCAGCTCGACCGTATCGTTGACGCTGTCTTCCACGACCTTATGTCCAGCGACATCAACCAGCGTGCCTGCAAGATACTCAGAGAGTTTCTCCCGCATCGTGCTGTCGTGGATATGGGCGTAACGGCTGGTCATCTCGGGGCCCTTGTGCCCCAGGTAGCGCTGGATGATGTGGTGAGGTACGCCGAGATTGATCATGCGCGTGCCCACCGTGTGGCGGAACTGGTGTGACTGGAAGCGGAAGAGGTTCCCATTCGCATCCGTGATGCGATGGTTGTAGGCGAGCTGATTGATGACCTGCGCGAAGCTGGCCTGGCGGATCGGACGACCCCGTTCGCTGGGGAACAGAAGGTAGAAGTCTCGATGACGTTCCCGAACTGACGCTTGCTGCTCCTGCACGACATGCGCTATCTCCTGCGATACAGGGATCGCGTTCTCCCGCCGAACCTTGCCCTGGAGGTAACGGAGATAGTAGATGCCACGCGCGTCCTGCGAGAGGCAGTCCAGCGAGAGCTGCAGCAGCTCGCTGATTCGCATGCCGCACTCTTGCAAGATGAGCACCTTCCGCATCCACGATGGCTTCAGGTCATGAAGGTGCTGGTTCAGTTGGTCGAGCACCGTCGAAGGGATATAACGAGGCTGATGCTTCATTGGCTGCGGAACCTCTTCGTCGTGGATCAGCCGCTCGGGACCAACCGGCAACCACCGCTCACGATGAGCCATTTCAAGGAACGTCCGCAGGTTGATGACATGGTTCTTTCTCGCGCCGGTACACACTCGGCTCGGAAGGTAGCTCAGATAGCGCAACAGCAGCGGACGCGTGATCGAACGGGCCGTGGCTTGAGGCTTGGCGGCAGCGAGGAACTCCGAGAAGCAGACCAGAGATTGCAGCCGTGTTCGACACGTTCCCTCCGCATAGATCGGGAGACTGTATGCAAGATGTGACTTTGCCGCGACACGGAGCCAGGGCTGCCTGATCTTCAGGAAGTTCAGCGGCCCCGGAGACAGCGTTGGGTTGTGCAGCATTGATACGCGTCGCAGATCCCATATGTCCTTTTCCTGCTCCGGTCGGTCATCATACGCGTCGCTCAGAACAAGGTATGCCTGCCGCAGAGTGCTGATATACGCGCTATCGCGCGGTGTCACACGCGGTTGCTGGCTGCTATCCATGCGATGGGTTATGCCCATGCGATACATCCCGCAGCGTCGAAGATAAGCCGTGTACGAACGCTTCCACGATTCCAGGTCACGCTCCATGAGCGATACCGGAAGATGCTTTAGGCTGTTGAGCCATCTCACGAGCAGATGCACCCTCGTCAGCTCTTGTGTGCTTGTCCACTGGCCCTCAGCGAACTTCTTCCAGAACGCATACTTCAGCTCTCCGTTGATCGTTCTCGACTTGCATTCGAGCCGGAGACGACGTTGGTTTGCCTTCAGCGATAGACCTTGCATCGGGCAGCTCTGCATGTCCCAGACATCTTCCGCCCAGAAGCCCTTTAGTTGAGCGAGAAGGCGATGCTGCTTGGCGTGATTCCACTCCGCGCATCGGCGGCTCATCGTTCACGCTCCCGCAGATAGCGTGCGTACGCCGCTCCCATATCTTCACCGGACAGATGCGCGTAGGTGCTCGTCGTAGTCTGGATATGGGCGTGACCCAGCCGCTTTTGCACATAGGCCGCATCCCATCCAGCTCGCAGCAACTCGGTTGCATGCGTGTGCCGGAACATGTGTGGCGTTATATGCAGCCCAGTTCGCTTACCGAGAGCGCGGAACAGATCGATGACGGTCGCATAGTTCATCGGAGCCCCGATGCGGCCGCCCCAGCAGTTCACGAACACGTAGTCGTTCGAAGCTTCTTGGCACTCGTGCACGAGGTAGTCTGCATACAGCGACATGGCCTCCTTTGAGACATGGACGACGTAGGCGGTGCGCGACTTTGCGCGTGCCCCATTCAGATTTAGACGTGGAACGATTTCGATCTCGCCATCGAACGAACGGATATCTGCGTGTCGCAGGCCAAGCACTTGGCCGATGCGCATCCCACTTTCATACAGCAGGCACAACAGCAAGCGATCCCGAAGATGGATGCAGGCATCCAGCAGCCGCTGAACGTCGGCGGCTATAAGAACCTTGGGCAACAGCTTCGTTGTTCGCACACGCATCACAGCTTGTCGCAGAGATTGTGTCCGATTGATTTGGTGAAGAAACGGCTTGTAGGGACTCTTTGCTCCGAAGCGGCGTGAACGGCTGATCTCCGTCTCTACACCCAGCCTGTCCTGATATTCATAGAACGATCCCACTGCCGCCAGCACTACGTTGATTGTCGAGTCGGAACGCGGCTCCTTGGCCTTCCTCGATGACAGACGTAGCCAGCCCACGAATGTGGCCAGATCGGTCAGAGCCAGCTTCTTCCAGTTGCGACGGGAGTCTATCAGGAACTCGTGGAAGAGCTGAAGATGATGAGCATAGGCTCTGACCGTGTTCGGGGACCGCCCGAGATGGTGAAGATACAGCAGGTATTCATTGACTTCTGTAATGGGTCGTCCGCTCGCATCGAGGACGATCCAACTGCGCTCATGGCTATCTGCCATGATGATTCGTTGCACCTTGCTCACATCTACCCCCAGAGGTTGAGCGCCAGCCCGCATTGGCGCAGTTCGCTACGCTCACTGTGCCAATGCGGGCTACCTCCATCCGGCAAGCAGAGAACTTCACTTCCAGCTACACGTCATACACGCTCTACAGATAACAATTCCACGACGGTGTGAAATGGCACGTCGTGGACGTCATGGACTGCTTCTGAAGGACTAAAGATAAATTGAAAATCTCCAGCGCCGCGACGTTCACCCGATGGAAGAGGCCGAAGGGTACAAGCGGCTTCTCACACTGGACGAACCGAAGTACAGCATCGAGCAGATTGCCGCGAAGGTAGGTAAAACGCCCGTCTACATCGCGCAGCGGTTGAAGCTGACCGAACTGTGCGAGGCCGTGGTCGATGCGTTCTACCGCAGCGATATTGGTGTGGGCCACGCGCTCATGCTGGCGAAGCTGCCCGCCGACCTCCAGCAACAGGGACTTACCGCTTGCTTCAAAGAGGTCTACACCAACCACGGCGACAAGCCCGCACGGATTCTCCTGCCTGTCCGCAATCTGCGTTTCTGGATTGAGACGAATGTGCTCTTGCTCCTGAAAGAGGCTCCATTCGACAAGCGCAACGCCCATCTGGTCGCCATCGCCGGAAGCTGCGTGGACTGCCCCAACCGCACCGGGCATAACAAGCTCTTGTTTGCCGACCTCGGCAAGCAGGACGCTTGCACCAACCCAACCTGCTATCAGGCGAAGGTCGAGGCGCATGTCGCCGCCGCCGTCGCCGCTAAACCTAAGCTCATGCAAATTAGCACCTTGCAGGGGCAGCAGCGCGAAGGCAGTCCCGTTCTCCCGCGCAATAAGTACGTGGCGATTCGGGAGGATAAACCGGCAGACAAGGCGCGGGCGCAGTGGCCGGAGTATAAGACGTGCAAGTTCGTCACCGAGGCCATCGTCACCGAAGGCCACGGACAGGGCACCATCCAGAAGGTATGCACCAACGCCGAGTGCCCGGTGCATCACCCCAAACCCAAGACGCAGACGCCGCAGAACGTCGCGGATAACGCCAAGTGGAAGGCCGAGCAGGAGAAGCGGCGCAGGGAGGAGGCGATTTCCAATACAACGGGCATCCGCGTTCTCTCTGCCATCGGCGCAGCCGTCGCGGTGCGTCTGATGAAGCGCGACCTGCTGTTTGTGATCGAGCGGCTGGCCGCGATGTTGGACGAGAACCGTCTCGCCATCGTCGCCAAGCAGCACGGCATCAAGAAGGCCAAAGACAGCGACTCCATCGAGAAGCTGTTTGCCGCTTTCCTGCGTCGTACCGAAGAAAGCATGTTGGGACGGCTGACGGTCGAGTTGACCATCGTACTGGCCGCTGCCCGCGGCAATGCTCCGTCCGTGCTCAAGGACGCGGCGACCGTGTACAAAGTGGACACCGACGCCATCGCTGCTAAGGTCAAGCAGGAGTTCGCCGCCAAGGAGAAGGCGAAGAAGCCCGTTGCGAAGGCGCAGCCCAAGCCTGCGAGGAAGGCAAAGGCCGCCTAGTTGCAGCTCGTCCTTTCTTGGGAGCCTGCAAACAAGCAGGCTCCTTTTCTCGCGCCCGCCCTTACCATCCAGGGTGTTGCTTGTTCCTCCCGAGTATGAGTAACTATGCGTCGCAAACCTTTATACTGGGACAGCGGTCTCTTCGCGGATCACGAGCGCCGAATCATCCATACCGGAGTGTCGATGATGAGTGGAACGATCACTGGTTGCGTACTCAACGCGGCAACAGGGGAGGCCCTCTCGACACCCCAGATAAGTCTGACGGGAACCGGGGTTATCGGAGAGACTTTTACTAATCTCGACGAACTCGGACGCTTCGCTTTTCGACCGCTACCACCGGGCAGATATTGCCTCGGCGTTCATCATGACTGTTACGCTCCTGTTTACCACAATATTTTCTTGGAGGTGGAAAATCCCGTAGCGGATCTACAGATCCCCCTAACATCTGCTGCCTTCATCAAGGGGCGGATTTTAGATGAAGACGGGCTTCCCCCGCAGCGTTGCCACTTCACCTTGATAAGGGTTGGCAAGCGAGGAGAACGGTCCGGCTACATCAGTGATTCTGGGGATCATGAGGTAGATGAGGACGGCCGCTTTTCTTCACCACCTCTTCACCCAGGCCGGTACTCCCTCCGTTTCGCCGGAATTCTGAGAAAGCCGCCAGGCCCGCACCTTCAATCGACGGATTCGGCGGTGCAACAACGAATCTTTGATTTCCTCTACCCGAACGCTCAGGACGTGACAGATGCCGATTCCTTCAATGTTCAAACCGGAGAAATCGTACATGACCTTGACCTGCGTATTCCCCGTCCAATTTGGCGCAGCGTTCGCGGTAAAGTCACGGGTAAGTTACCGAAGGACTCAGCACACATCTTCGTCCATTTCGTCCGTGACGTGGGGATGTTGGATAGCTTCGGCAGTTCAGGTGTCAAGGTAGATTCCAGTGGAGCATTTGAAGGTCTTGTCCAGCCGGGTCGCTACAGGCTTTCCGTTTGGGAGATGACTCCGCCAAACCAAGAGGGGTACACACGAATGACGAAGGAGTTCGCTTCTACCGAGGTAATGATCCCCACTCACGATGTAGATGGAGTTGAAATCCAAATATAGAGTCCATGTTTCATTGGGTTGTACCAATCGAAGTGTTCCGAAATGACTTTTCGCCGCTTCAGAGCTGGGGCATACTTTCCACATGCGATTGCTGATCGTTCCTAGTCCGAGTGATTACATCTTGCTTGTACGCTATCGCGCGGAAGACTTTCCGGTCTTCGAGAAGATATTCGAAGAACCGGGTGAAGACTCTGCGCTCCGACCTTTCGCACAGGATGCGGACGCTGCTGGAACCGCCGTGGTAATTGAAAATCGAGCTGAAAAAGAGGTGACCGCCCTTCGTTATCGTTGGATATTCGTTGATGCTCAAGGCAACAACCGAAAGAGGACTGCTTCGAGCGATAGCTACACCGTTGACGTCTACCGACCCGTGTTGTCTTCCGGCTCGCGGCTGCTTGTTACTCAGACTGGAAGTGTGCAGGAATCCGTACTCAATCATGCGTTAGCGGGTGGTGGCACCATCGGGGCAGGTTCAACTTCCTCCGTCGATTGTCAGGCAGCAGAAGTTTCGTTTCAGATTGACTTCATCATGTTTGAAGACGGAGAGATCGCGGGTTCCGATCTCGATGGATATGGGAGCGAGTTACAGTTACGCAAGCGAGCCGCAGCGCATGTTGCTCAACAAATTCGTTCTGCGAACGCTGAGAATCGAGATGCCGCGCTGGTACTCGCTGCACTCCAGAATGTCCCTCGACGTCCTGACGATCATCTGGCGCGCCTCGTTGCCGACTATGCCCGCACATATTTACGTCGGTCAACAATGAAGATGGGCTTTGATATGAAGGAAACCACGCTAAGACATCTTGAGAATCGCCCTGAGTTGCCGAAGTTTTATCGTCGGCCCCCAACGGAGTGATTGCGAAAGCCGCCTGACCTTTATTCTTTCTGGAGGGAGCCTGCCTGCCGGCAGGCTCCCTCTTTTCATGTTAGCCATCCCACCCGACGAACTTGAAATTTACAGAGTAAGATTCACTTTCCAATTATGCTGATGAGGTGAACATGAGCACTCGAACGGCGATTATAGTTGGCGCATCCTCTGGCATAGGCGAGGAACTAGCGAGACAACTTAGTCAAGATCATTGGAGACTCGGCATTCTCGCACGGCGTACCGACCGACTCACAAAGCTCGCCGCCGAATTAGGAACCGGCGTCGTTACTTCTTTTGTGGATGTGTCGAGTCACGATTGCGAGGCTCGCTTTCAAGCAGTGTTGCAAGAGATCGGGAATGTGGATTTGGTGATTATCGCTGCGGGAATTGGAGACCTCAATCCAGATCACGACATAGAACTCGACCGTCAAACGGTAGCGGTTAATGTCTCTGGTTTCCTGACCATCGCACATGCTGCGTTTCAGTATTTTGAAGGACGTAAAGAAGGGCATTTGGCCGCGATCACGTCCGTCGCCGCTCTGCGTGGATCGGGGGACGCCACCGTCTATGCCGCGTCCAAGGCATTCCAGTCGATCTATCTGGATGGGTTGCGAGATTCGGCCCGCCAAAAGAAGTTAGCCATCGCCGTGACAGAGCTTCAACCCGGCTTCGTAGAGACACAGATGATGAAAACGGCGACTCCGCTCACGCCTTTAGCACGTCGGCTTCTGGTCTCCGATACAAAGAAAGCGGCAAGGCAGATGCTCCAAGCAATTGCGCGTAGGCAGAAGCACGCCTATGTTTCAAAGCGTTATGCTCCTATCGCGCTGCTGCTTCGGTTGTTGCCTCGCCCCGGCGCATAAGACCCTGTGAACCGGTAGGCTCCTTATTTCTTGCGCCCCTCATTCCCGCCCCATGCGTTGCCGCTTCCACCGGAAGCGGCAACATGCACTCGCACCCGAGGAGCTTGATCCGTCAGTCATAATGGAAGAGTCCCTGTAAAGCGCTCAATTTTCAATTGCCCCAGGGTGTTGCAAGAGGGACATATACTGCCGCTCCCGCGCTTGGATCGTTCCGACCTCCGGGGACGAAAGCTCGACAGTGGTATTGCAAAGAAGTTCGTCGCTCACGACCACTCCACGTTGAAAAACCGCCTGCCCAACCCAATGGGCATCGCCCCGCTTCACTGTGACACGATACTGTTTGCCGTCGCGCTTGATGAGAGCGACATCCCGCGCTCCCTCATAGGAACCAACACCCTGGCCTTCCCGCTTCAGAATCACTATGCCATTCGCTTTATCGATAGACAGGACGGTGATGGTCTGTTTGCCCGCAGGCCCGAGTTCCCAGGGCTGTGTAAGCTCGACCGTCCAACTCATTCCGGGTTTTAGATCGCCCGTCGGATTGCCCCAAAAGGTGGGGTTGAAAAATGGCCCGCTGGCATCTGTCGTAAAGCTGCACTTACCTTTGAAGCACATCGTCTTGCCATCATCACGATAGTCCCCGTCTGCACCCTGAATCACCATCTTCCCATCCATACGGACGGAGACATTCCACTTGATGACGCTGGGAGCATCGCTGCTGAGAATGGTGTACGTTCCTGTGGCAGGAACCTGCCAAACATTGTCCTCCATGCCTGGCCCGTGAGTCGCAATCACCCGATAAGTGATGTCGCTTACGATGTCTCCAGCGCGGGGAGCAGGCTTCAGATAGTAGGCGGCGTCAGTATGTTTGTGCGGCGCGGCAGCAGCAAATATCGCACCGCTGCATAGCGTCATCCATGTGAGTGACATTAGAGCTGGTACAGCACTGAATCGAAGGCGTATCGCCACAGGTTTACCTTTCTTGAATAATGAGCGACAACAGAAGAGTCGCCGTTCATGCTAAGTGATTGACACCCTAGCGACTTCGTTCAGCTTCAGCGAAGCGATGGGGTTCGGTCTGAGACTCGGGACGTAAATACCAGGCAGCAGCCAGCACGATCACGATGCTCGCGGTCCAAAGATAATAGCCGAGCAATGGATGGATCAGTTCGGCATGATTCCCTCCGCTTTCATCCATAGGCATGGGCATGAGGAATATCTGGAATGTTTGCAACGAGAGGATGGTGGCCCAACGTGAGCTTGCAAGCAGATATTTGTTGTGACCGATCAGCAGCAATAGCCAACTGAACCAAAGTAGTAGGTTGGCGATTCCGGCAAAGTTCGCCTGAAACGGCCCGAGGATGCTCCAATGAAGCATCTCTAAACCGGTGTAGATGTGTGTTTTCCCAACGACACGAATATGCCGGTAATCTGTGGAAACGAAACGAAAGAGAAGTGCAGGATGGGTGAGGGCCAGCCAATAAAGCACCACACTAATGACAACGATTGGAAGTCGAAGGAGGAAGAATGATCTCATCTGTGCGGACCCGGTGCTGGGTTGTCACCAGATTTGTTCATCACCGTAACGAGAGGTTTCGAGGTGGCAGTTCCCACCTCGGTCGATGAAGTGGTTTGGTCGAAGCGCTCTTGCAGCAGTTCCGCATGGCCCTGCATCTCGACACGGGGCAGTCCAACAGGAATCTTTGTCTGCGCTGTGATACGCATCGTCGTACCAGGAGCAAGAGAGCACCAGCTTTGGTCAAAGCCTTCTCTTGCATAGAGAGAGAATTGTCCTTCGAGCAGCGGCGGAAAGTGATCCTCCGGGGCGGACGGATGCGGTTGTTGATTGAGAGCTATGAGAGGACTCGGACCATTCGGCGATGATATGTACAAAGTGAGGATGGTGATCGTAAATGGCTTCTTGCTGTTGAGATCAGTCAGGGGGCCTTGGTCCGGTCGAATCGGCATCTTCAATGGCTCGGAGCCGAGATTTGTTAATTGGTATTCCACCGCAACCGCACCATCTCCTTGATTCGTGGAGAGATTGGGAACCAACTTCAGGCCGATGGGAAAATCTCCGGTGAATCCGGTTGCTGATTTTGGGATCGGACTGCGACTACCCAAAGGTATCTGCTGAGGACTGGCGACAATCGTGATCGCTGAGCAAGCAGTCTCCGCATGAACGGGCATGGCCATCAAGATCATCAACACCCCCACGCCTAAACAATCTATCCGACGCATGTTCACTCCTCCTTCATTCAACGATCAATCCGCTACCGTGTATTGAAGATATGGTGTCGAAATGTTTGCGACTTTGTCGTCATCCATCTCGGCAGTCTCATTGTCCGAAGTGTGCGACCAATTGAAGTCAACATCCACCTTCAGATACGGACATGCTTTGGAGACGTATGTCCTACGTGTCCGCGAGGAAAGTCCCCCCTCTTCTGTAAACGCTGTGAGAAGCGCCCTCCGGCTCATTCCGGGTTTGATGGCCTCCGTCGCCCTCAATGCTTCGGAAACAGATTGGACGAAAGAGCTATCGATGGATAGTTGTTGACGAGGAGCGAGAGCATGACCATACGGAGGATAAGAAGACCGGACCATCACAGTGTCTTTGTGCAGACATATATCAAGATTGAGCGTCTCGCCCGATCTGATCCGAAGCAGGCCGTCTCTATCATTTGAGTCGGCATCAGCGTAGTCCCACGGCTCGTATCCCAGAGCGAAGACGCCGACGTGGAATGGAACAGGAGGCACGGGAAAGACCCCGTCTTCCGGTTTACTGCTGCTCAAATCGCCAGAATGGCCCATGTTGGGACGCGAGAGATTCAGAGTGGCTTGGAGTGGGTTGCCGCTCTCATCATGAATGTTGAGCTGAAGATATGCGGCCTTCGGCCCAATCTGGATGACGGTATTATGGATCGCTTCATCGACGTGAAGGTTTACGACTGGCTTTCTCTCACCGGGCATAACATAGAAGGAAAAGATGCTGTGAACATACCCTTCATGCTCGTTCGCTGCGTCCAGATACACCACTCCGGGGGGTAGATTCAAGAGAATGAACTTACCTTCGGCATCAGCAGTGGCACGAAGGGGCTTGTGCATATCCTTTCCTGGGGTTCCGTAGACAGTGGCATACGGAATCGGATTCCTGGCTTCGTCGAGAACGATCCCTTGCACGCTTCCGGTTTCTCCTGCCTGTGCATAGGTATAACCACCGCAAAGTGAGACCGCCACAAATGGAAGGAACGCTATTCGCATAAGCATCAAAAAGCCTGACCGACACAGGAATCGCCCCGCACCTTCCGCCATGCCAGATTTATGGGCGTTTGATTTGGCCCCGCCTGCCATCCCCCATTCAAAGTCAAACCATCGTCCGACAGAATGCCAATGTAAGTACGAGAGCAACACATCGCCGTGTATGCCTTGAATTCGATGGAGAACGAATTCTTACCCGTCTGTTCCGCCTTGACGAGATCGCCATATTGTTCAAATGTCTGTTCTGGCGGTTTCAGACCGTTGGCGTAACGATAGCGCCCCGATAATTGCAGATCGTCAGACCATCCCATCAGTGTTCCGTCGGACCCTTGAACAATATGCACGCAGCCGTTCATCCCCGGCCTGTTGCTTACCCATGTCCCGGTCAAGGAACTAGCCGCCCCATTGCCTCTGACGGTCGGGCGGCGCAACATTACATGGCCGG
Organism: Granulicella sp. WH15; assembly: GCF_009914315.1. Taxonomy (NCBI): domain Bacteria; kingdom Pseudomonadati; phylum Acidobacteriota; class Terriglobia; order Terriglobales; family Acidobacteriaceae; genus Granulicella; species Granulicella sp. WH15. Next base: position 3,966,602 of record NZ_CP042596.1, on the reverse strand, counting down.
AGAACTCTCCGCGATGAAATCGTCCGCTCCATATTTCTTGATGCTTGTCGTAGATCAGGTCGAGATCGATAGCCGGGTCTCCGGCTACCCGAGGTGTCCATTCGAGAACCAGACGCTTCCCATCCCAGGAGACACCGCTGTCCGGGGTATCCATAAAATAATTATGGTCGCCTTGACGAAGTTGCAGGCTGGTTCTTTGATACACGCCGATCATCAGGTGTTCCTCGGTCTGCGGAATACCAGCCAATGTCGTTGGAGCGCCCGCGACCTTGGTGGTCAACAGGAAATGCAGTCCGACGATACCTTGCGAACCGTCACTGCTCTCCCATACGCCGGACATCTTTTCAGGAGATTCAACTGGCTTGCCTTTCATCAGTCCTGGCCGTTCGGTTTGGCTTTGCGGATAGCCAGGTATCGGCGTCACTAGGAAAGTGATCGCCATCACCAACCAAAGTCTCCAAAGGTTCTCATATCGCATATCTCTTGCTCCTCAGAGATTCATCCTTAGACATTTAGACACCGGATCAATCGTGACTGTGCCGATGAAGGTTGCGATTCCATCTTCGGCATGTTCTCCGCTTAGCCATGTGTCAGCAATTCAACAGCTCTTTGATAGGCCACGTCGTTGGTCTGCGTTCCTATGGTGGAGGCAACAAAAACATCGGGTGAAAGCCCGGACCCTTTGTTGAAACGAATCGCCTTCACACTTTCGGCGCTCGCTGCCGGAATCACGATCCCTGCGCTCTCGTTCAAAGCGACGTAGGTTTGGATTTGTCCCCGCCCATAGGTTCTTGCTCCAACGAGACGAGCGCCCGTTGTATCGCGGAGAGCAGCGGCGAGCACCTCCGCAGCGCTTGCGGTGCCCTCGTTGACGAGAACGACAAGCTGCATGGCTTTGAATGGCTTGCCTGTTGCGCGGATCGGCTCCTTCGTCCCATCTCGCCTCACCTTCCAGCCGAGCGTCTGATCCGTAAATGCGCTTCCAGCCACCGCCATCGCATCCAGATAGCCCCCAGGATTGTTGCGTAAATCAATGATGCACTTATTGACACCGTGAATCGTCAGCGCGTCCACTGCCTGGCGCACCTGTTCTCCTGAATCCGATGTAAAGAGACGAACGCTGATATATCCCAACTGTTGCTTGTCCGCGACCAAGCTGTGCGAGTCAACAGCCTGTTCGATCCACGCCTCTTTTGATACTTGCATCTGAATCTGCCTGTTATCACGGCGAATTGTTAAATCGATCTTGCCGGAGTTACCTCGCAACATCGCCATGACATCCTCATGGATCAGTCCCCGCGTCGTTCGCCCGTTGACGCTTACGATTACATCTCCAGGCTGCAAGCCCGCTTTGAACGCTGGCGAGGTCACAAGTGGAGTCACTACTTTTGCGTCACCTGTGGATGGTTCTACGGTTACAGCAAAATCCACCAACCCAATTCCTTGTTCTTTGCCAGCCGTTTCCGCTTGCATCGCAGCCATCTGCTGGGATGTGATGATGCGGAGGTCTCCGTCATGGAGCTTCGCCAACTGTTGGTCCATCGAAGAGACTGTTGTGTCTGTGTTGCTGAGAAGATCGGTGCGGAGGCGCTTCCAGGAATCGGTATCCACATAGAGATAGTTGCGGTCTATGGCATCGACGACCTTGGCCGATAGAGTGGCCGTGCCGGTCGATGGCTGTTGCATCAGGGCCGAGGCCAAAACCAAACTAATCCACATACACGTTCCTTTCGGTAGTCCTACTCTGTGCGCAGCGAACGAACCGGATCGATCGATGCTGCTCTCCGCGCAGGGAGAACGCTGGCGACGACGGCAACCAGGGAGACAACAGCAACGACCCCGATATAGGTTTCAGGATTGGTAGCGGTGACTCCATAAAGGAGGCTCTTCATAAATCGGACAGCGATTAGACCGAGCACCGTTCCGAGAAGCACTCCCGCGAGTGTTAAGGTGATGCCTTGCTTCAGTACCAGCAGGAGAACATTATGACGATCCGCGCCTAATGCCATGCGTATACCGATCTCCCGATACCGTTGCGCCACGGATTGCGCCATGACCCCGTAGATGCCGATAGCGGCTAGTAGCAAAGTCAGACCTGCAAAGACCGAAAGCAGGTGTGCTCGGATACGTGGTTGCGTCTGGAGTCCGGCGACCATCTCTCCGAGAGACTTGATTGCCCCTACGGGTAAATTGGGATCGTCGCTCCAAATTGTCTTCTGAATGATCGCGTCACTCAATGCCACGCCCGGTTGCGTGCGCACGACAAAGAACATGGTTGTATAGTCCGAATTTGCGAAATACTGGTGAATCTGCTGTTGCTGGTAATCCGTATAGACTTCCGGGCGGGCCTCCCAGGCAATCTGGTTGTACCGAGTTGATTTCGTACTTGCCACAACACCAACCACTTCGAGCCAGGGATTCTTCTGTGTTTCCGGGTCTTTCGGGTCTCCGATGCGGAGATGTTCTCCAATCGGGTTCTTGCCCCCAAAATACCGTTGCACCGCTTCTTCATTGATGACTGCGACCGGGCGTGTCGCCTGCACATCGGAGTCCGCAAAGTCTCGGCCCCCCACCGTCGCAATACCCATTGCCCGAAAATATCCAGGCCCAACTGTAACGGGAACGGCCTGCGGCAGATGCTCCTCCGTGAGATCGCCTCGACTTTCCATTTGGAACGGCTCTGTCCCGGCGTCCGACAGTCTGAGGAAGTACGTCATTCCTGCGGCATCTACGCCAGGAAGTGCTCTCAGTTGCTCTGATAAGCGATCCGCAAATTGGGTAAGCTGCGTGTCGGAACCGTAACGCTTATGCGGCAATGAGAGGTTGATGACGTGAGTATCTTCCGGGTTGAATCCAAGAGGCTGTGCATTCAGGTGAAGGAAGGTCGTCAGCAACAACGACGCGCCAATCAAGAGGATGACGGAAAGTGCAATCTGCGTCAGCACAATGATGTTCCGTGAGCGCAACTTTCCCGCAGCAGCAGAAGCGCCGGAGCCGCTCGAACGCAACGCCTGATTAACATTGAGCCGCGCTGCCTGAAGTGCCGGGTATGCTCCGAAGATCAACCCGGACAATACAGTGAGCAGCGCTGCCACCGCCAATACCGGCAGGCTGACTGTTACCGGCTGCGCTGGGAGCGCGCCAAAAGGATTCCACGCGATGAAACCACGCACCGAGCCGAAGGCGATCAATAGGCCCAGAGCCCCGCTGATCCCATACAGCACCAGATTTTCAACCAGCAGTTGGACCAGGAGGCGACGCGCGCTCGATCCCAAAGCGGCGCGAATGGCAAACTCCTTCTCTCGCTGGATGTTTCTGCCGACGATCAGACTCGCGGTATTGGTACAGGCAATGAGGAGCAATAATCCGACCGCTCCACCCAGCACAAGAAGCGAAGCCCTGACTTCGCGAGTGTTGTCCTGTTGCAGGGTTGAGAGATACGCGGTCGATTTCGGAATGTCGGGATAATGCCGGTCGTTTTCCGCCTGCAACAGTGAAATCTCCGATTTCGCCTGCGCGATGGTCACGCCTGGATTGAGTCGTCCAATGATCGCTACTGCGGTTACCGAGTCCTGTTTGTATTGGGGATCTCCGGCCTGAATTAACGTCCAGACGTCTATATCGTGCGGTTGATCGAGGACCCGGTAGGAAAAGCCCGAAGGAAGAATCCCGACGACCTTGAAAGGTTTGTCATTGAGTGTCAGTGTCTCGCCCAACATCGATAAGGATTGGTGAAATCGCTGCGTCCACAAAGCGTAGCTAATCACTGCAACAGGAGGCCCAGTGTCGTCATCCGTCAGAAAGAGCCGCCCACGAAAGGCTGATACTCCGAGCGTGGCGAAGAGAGTCCTGCTGGCTATCCCACCATGCAAACTCTCAGGCTCCCCACCTCCCGTCAAGGCGTATCCGCGCTCGAAGGATGCGCCGAGCGATTGAAACGCATGGCTGCGTTCACGGAAATACAAATAATCCCGCCAACTGAAGTAGTAAGCCGGTTCATTCGGGCTGTCTGCCGCTGCACGCCAGAAGATGGCGAGTTGCTGCGGGTCTTTCAGCGGTAGAGGTTGAATGATCCAGGCATTCAGTATCGAGAAGATGCCTGTCGTAGCACCGATGCCAAGGGCCAACGTCAGGATGGCAATGACGGCGAATCCACGATTGCGCAGGAGCTGACGAATCGCGTAGCGGACATCTGCAAACAGACTCTCCAGCGTCAGCGCGGCATCTTCGGCCACAATTCGTTCCTTCATCAACGCAGGGTTTCCAAATCGTAGAAGAGCATCTCGGTGAGCCTGCTCAGGAGTCATGCCTGCCGCAACGTTTTCCGCTGTGCGCATGTCGAGATGGGAACGCAGCTCGTCCTGTATCTCCCGCTCCAGGTTCCCGCGTGAGAATAGATTAGAGATACGGCGAAAAAGCGACATGGGATTACCTCACACGTAGCGTTATTCAGATCGAAGAGCTTCAGTGGGATTGATTGTGGAGGCCCGGCCAGCGGGCATGACAGCAGCCAACATACCAACAATCAACAAAGCAAAAACCGATGCGCAGATGGAGACAGGATCAGCACTGCTAACGTGGTACAGCAGCGTGCTTGCAAAATGTGCGCATACGAAAGCAGCGACGAGTCCCGCCAAAATTCCGATTCCCGTCAAGGTAGCCGCTTCGCGCAATATCAGCAGCAGGATATTTGTCCGGCTGGCTCCAACGGCCATCCGCACTCCGATTTCGCGTGTGCGCTGCGCAACGGAATATGCAATCACTCCATAAATCCCGATGGACGCAAGTGTGAGCGCCAGCAATGCAAAGATGCCGAGCAAAACAGCAGTCATCTTCTGCCTTGCCAGGGAGTCGGAGAGTACCGCATCGATGGTCTGGACATGGTAGATGGGCTGATTCGGATCAAGTTCCCGGACTGCATCGCGTACTTCAGCGGCGATGCTGGCCGGATCAATATCGGTGCGGAGCAGAAGCACTGCGTGTGTGCCGAATCCCGGAAGATACAGCTCGGGCTCAGCATCGGTCTCCACTCCCAAATCGCGTGCGTTCGAGACGACTCCGATCACGGGAAGTTTATCGGGGTGGGGACTGAGAACACCGATCAGGATGCTTGATGTCAGCGGGTCTTTGCCGGAAAGATAGCGTTGGGCAAATGCCTGATTGACGACAAATGAATTGGTATTGTTCTCAATGTCTTTCAGTTCGAAAATTCTGCCCTGTAGCAGTCCGAGTCCCATAGTGCGGAAGAAGTCCGGGCTGACGTAGCGAATCTGCGCGAATGGGAATGCCCCTGGAGCTAAGGGAGCCGCCCCTGCTATGAGAAAGCGGGTCATGGAATGAGAAGCATTGAGTGGTACAGCGTTGGTAGTTCCGACTGATGCGATGCCGGGCGATTGCCGGAGCTTATCGATCAGTGCCTCATAAAAGTGGTTCGTTGCAGCCGCTTGGTCCTCATACCGAGGCTGTGGCAAGGTGATTTCAAGACTGAGCAAGTGATCGGTGCGAAACCCCGGATCAATTTGGATGAGTTTCTGAAAACTACGAATCAACAGTGACCCAAGAAACAGCACTACGACAGCGATAGCTATCTCTGCCGAAACCAGTGCGCTTCTTCTCCTGCTCTGTTTGCCGCTGCTGCCACGGTCTCCAGAACGTAATGCCTCGGCCAGCTTGCGTGGTGTCTTTAACATTGGCAGCAACCCGAAGAGAATCGCAGTAAACAAACACACGCCTAACGTGACGAGCAGTACCGGAATATTGAGCTGGATCGATTGAACCAACGACGGGTCCGCGCCCGCCGTATGCGCGAACGCCACCCGCAAGAGCGGGAGAGTGAATGCGGCCAATGCCGTCCCAAGCACGCCTCCAAGCAGGCACAGGAGGAGAGTTTCGGAAAGAGATTGCGTGAACAGGCGGAGACGGCTTGCTCCAAGGGCCTGTCTTACGGCAACTTCTCGGAGATGCGCTGCGGCTCTTACTAACAGGAGATTGGCGACATTGGCACAGGCAATGAGCAGGACCAGTACCACACATCCCATGAGGCTGAGTATCGCGGGACGCAAGGAACCCACGAGTTGCTCACGCAATGGGGTAAGGAGCACTCCGATATTCCGATTCGTCGCCGGGTAGGACTCCGCCAACCGCGCCGCGATGGTCTGCATGTCCGCCTGAGCCTGTCCCAATGCAATCCCAGGTTTGAGGCGACCTAAGACGTTGACCGTATGCCAAACGCGGGAAGCCTGCGATTCCTTATCCATCAGCGACAACGGCATCCAGAACTCGCCTGTCGCTGGATAGGCACTTCCAGGAGGAAGCACACCGATAATGGTGTAGCTAACGCTATTCAGATCGACGTTGCGGCCAATGATGGTTCGGTCTGCCCCGAAATAGCGCTGCCAGGCTTCAGCGCTGATTACGACGACATGGTTTGCGTTCGGGTTGTCATCCTGTTCCACGAAGGTACGACCCAAAGATGGCGTAACCCCGAGAAGCGAGAACAAACTGCTGGATGCGAGAACCCTGTGAACCTGCTCAGCATGTCCATCCCAAACCAGCGATACGGTTTCGGGACTCACTATGGAATATCCGGCCAACTGCTCAAAGCTCGATTGCTGCGAACGCCAATCCAGATAATCGGGAAAAGTTACCTCTCCTCCCCCGGCGACCTGTGGATGCGTCTCGTTGATCGTGACGATGCGATCCGCGTGTTGAAATGGCAGCGACCGGAGCAGCAACGCATACGCACAGCTAAATATGGCAGTCGTTGCACCGATACCAAGAGCGAGTGTCAGAATCGCAGTAATCGAAAACCCCGGCGATTTTGCGAGTCGGCGAAACGCATACCGTATATCCATCCCGATACTCTCCAGTGTGAGTGCGGCATCCGAGGCCGTGACTCGTTCCTTGGTTGCCGTGGGATTTCCGAAACGAAGCAAGGCGTCCCGGCGTGCCTGATCTGGCGGCATACCGGAAGCGATATTGTCCTCAGTCCTCATTTGCAGATGGGACTTGATCTCGGCATCGATCTCACGGTCCATTCTTGAGCGCCGAAAGAGGTTTGAGATGCGGCGAAAGAGCGACATGGGATACCTCACGCGTAGCGCAACATGGCACGCACGCCTTTCACCAGTTGTTCAAAACTCTTTTCGGCTTCCTGAAGTTGCTTGCGTCCAAGGGCGGTCAGCTTGTAATACTTCGCTTTCCGGTTCGTTTCGGTAAGCGCCCATTGCGAGTTGATCCAGCCATTCTGCTCCATGCGATGAAGTGCAGGATAAAGAGAACCTTCCTCAACCCGGAGCAGTTCAGCCGAGGCTGTCTGGATGTGCAGGACAATTCCATACCCATGCAGCTCGCCCGTCTGAGAAAGAGTTTTGAGGACGAGAAGATCCAAGGTGCCTTGAAGATCGGACTTGGCCATTTATCTAAACCTCGCTGCGACTGATGCTATCCATAGGGCGCTAGGGGTGTCAAACCCTCAGCAGTCGGACTCGTTCTAAGCTGCGCGATCCTTGACATCTAGGTATGACAGAGCTTATAGGTCTTAACCATAGCCCTAGCTATCTAGGGGATGGGTAACGCATGGATGGGTCAATGTCGGTCTCTGGCGATCCTGAAAGGGCTTTCTAGCTGTGGATATTGAGCGTCCAGACTTAAAGCGAAAACGGCGAAGAAGAATCACATTTATGATTCTGTCGCTCGCTGCATTATCGGGAGCGGCTATATATGGGGTCTCCCGTCTCCGTCCAGCCCTGCCTTCCGTGGAGCGAAGCGCAATCTGGACAGATACCGTGAAGCGAGGCCCGATGATTCGGCAAGTGCGGGGAATAGGAACCTTGGTTCCCAGAGAGGATCGGCTCCGGTTGATTCCTGCGGAGACGGACGGAACAGTGGTGCGTATCGATATTCTCCCCGGTGCCAAAGTAGAGCCGGACTCCGTAGTGATGGAACTGACTGACCCGCAGTTGGAACAGGAGCTTGTTGATGCGCAACTCCAATTGAAGGCCGCTACCGTTGAATATCGAAATCTCGGAGCAAAGCTTCAAAGTGACTTGATGACGGAACGCGCGGGGCAAGCGACCGTCAATACGGACAATCAGCAGGCTCAGAAGCAAGCACAGACGGATAAGGCTCTCTACCAACTTGGGGTCATCAGTGGATTGACCTACGACGCATCCCAGGGCAAGGCCGACGAGTACCTCACACGGACAGACATTGAAAGGCAGCGGCTAGACGTAAACAAGAATGCAATCGTCACCCAGCTTGAAGTACAGCAAACCAAAGTGGAGCAAGCTAAAACCCTGTTGGGCCTGAAGCAGCGGCAGACGGACGCCTTGCGAGTACGTGCCGGAATACGAGGAGTGTTAGTAGACCTTCCTCATCAAGTCGGCGAGCATGTCACACCAGGAACGACCTTGGCGAAAGTCGTTCAGCCAGATCAATTGAAAGCGTCACTCAAGATTGCGGAGACACAGGCGCGTGACATTCAAATCGGCCAATCCGCGGAGGTCGATACACACAATGGAGTCATATCGGGAAGCGTCGTGCGAATCGACCCGGCTGTTCAAAACGGCACGGTGACAGTTGATGTCCAACTCGCTGGCCCATTGCCCCAGGGAGCGCGCCCGGACTTAAGCGTCGATGGGACGATTGACCTCGATCTGTTGCAGAACGTGCTGTATGTCGGCAGGCCAGCATTCGGGAACGAAAGCAGCACCATTAGCCTCTTCAAACTCGACAACAACGGCAGCACCGCAACTCGTGTGCCTGTGAAGGTGGGACGGTCTTCGGTAAACACCATTCAGGTGTTGTCTGGTTTGAACGAGGGAGATACCGTCATTCTTTCCGATATGTCTCGGTGGGATGCAGCAAATCACATACAGCTCCAATAGAGGTGACAGATGGGAAATAATGGCGGGCCGCTGATTGAGATTGAAAATCTAACGAAGGTCTTTTACACCGACGAGGTTGAGACCCACGCCCTCTCTGGCGTTTTGCTTTCCGTCAATAGTGGCGAATACATCGCAATGTCCGGTCCTTCCGGCTGCGGAAAATCGACCCTGCTCTCGATTCTTGGACTGTTGGATACCCCAACGAACGGACGCTATCAACTGAATGGGCGAGCCGTGGACAATCTGAGTTTTTCCGAACGATCACGAATACGGAACCAGGAGATCGGATTCATCTTTCAGAGCTTCAACCTCATCGGCGATCTTACCGTCGCGGAGAACGTCGAGCTTCCCTTGACATACCGGGCCGGGATGCCTGCCGCCGAACGAAAACGCCGGGTACAGGAGTCACTTGAACGGGTAAGCATGGCCCACCGCATGAAGCATTATCCGTCACAGCTTTCCGGTGGTCAGCAACAGCGTGTGGCAGTGGCAAGGGCGTTAGCTGGCACTCCTTCCATACTTCTGGCCGACGAGCCTACGGGAAATCTTGACTCCAAGAATGGCGAGGCAGTGATGCAACTTCTGGCAGAGCTTCATAAGGAAGGGGCAACAATCTGTATGGTGACTCATGATCCGCGATTCGCTGCCCATGCTGATCGCCAAGTACATCTCTTCGACGGTCAGGTTATCTCCGAAGAACAGCTAAGGCAAAAGCTCTTGGAGATTGAGGCGTAATGACGATCCAGTGGCGGTGTACCTGATGCCGAAGCGATATATCGAGTCTGGCTCCGTGAAGATGAATGGATGACCCATGAATAAGCTCTGTGTCTCAGGCATCATGATTTGTTGTGCGATTGGCTCCTGCTATCAAACGAGCGCGCAGACGCCAGCTTTGAGCTTGAACCTTCCAAAGTCGAAGAATCCATTTGGGCCTTACATGCCTAGTCTTGTTCCAGCAGCGAGTCTCGCCAATTCGCCAAGGATCGATCAGCTCATTCATGATGGGAAGCTATATCTATCGCTCGATGACGCCATTCTCCTGGCGCTCGAAAACAATCTTGACATCGCCATATCGCGTTACAACCTTCCCATTGCCGAAGCCGATGTAGAGCGGACGCGGGCCGGTGGCGCATTCCGTGGTGTCAACGCTGGCATTGTTCAAAATACGCCGGGCGGCGGTGTTGGTGGGCTAGGAGCAGGTGCGCCGGGCGCTGGTGCAGGAGGAACCACAGGGGGAGCGGGAGGTGCGGGCAGCGGCGCATCTGGCATCGTGCAGTCAACATTGGGCGCAGGGACAACCGTTTCGTCCTATGACCCCACGATCACGGGAACGGCAAGTGTTGAACATTACACCCAGCCGTTATCCAACCTCCAAATATATGGTGTCCCTTCCTTGCAGCAGAACACGACTACTGCGAACCTGGCATACGCCCAGGCATTTCCTACGGGAACCGCTTTGAGCTTCACTCTTGAAAACAACCGGCAAACCGGCAATAGCATTTACAACTACCTGAATCCGGCACTGAATGTCTATTATCGAATCGCGTTTCAGCAGCAGCTCTTGGCAGGTTTCGGCTTAGGACCGAACCTTCGTTATCTGCGTATCGCAAAAAACAATCGGAAGATTTCCGACATCGCTTTCAAAGATCAAGTGATTGCGACAGTCACGCAGATCGCCAATATGTACTGGGACTTGGCGAATGCGTATCAGGATGTACAGGTCAAGGAGCGTTCCTTCCAGTTCGCTAAGGAGACACTGGAAAGAGATCAAAAGCGATTGGAACTCCGTGCAATTCCCGCAATGGACGTGACCAAAGCAGGGGCAGAGATGGAGAACCGTGAGCAGGAGTTGACCTCTGCCAAAACCACTCTGGTTCTTCAAGAATCCCTCATAAAGAATGCGCTGACGAAGAACCTTGATGACCTCGCCTTGGAAGAGATTCCAGTCGTGCCGACCGAGAAAATGGAAGTCAAGGAGGCTGCGGCGGATGCCACGCTTGAGAGCTTGACCAACGAGGCTCTGCGTGACCGACCAGAGTTGCAAGAGTCAAGCATCGACTTAGATAGTCGGAACATCAGCAGGGCTGCGGCTCGCAATGCCTTACTGCCTACAGTGAACCTTCAGGCATATTACGGGGGATCGGGCCTTGCGGGAGTAGATAATCCGGCATCTGGCTACGAGTCCTCCGTACCTACCGATTATTCCTCTTCCGTGCGCAGAGCCTTCGACAACAGTTCCCCCGATTATCTCGTGGGCGTCTCCGTCAAAATCCCTTTAAGAAATCGCGTGTTGAAGTCAGACCAATATCGATCCGAACTGGAATATCGCCAATCGGAACTTCTCATCCAACAACAAAAAAAACAGATTCGGATCGAAGTCCGCAATGCTCTCTATGCTCTGCAACAGAGCCAGGCTCGCGTTGCCTCCGCTCGCCGTGGGCGCGACCTCGCTCAGAAGACATTCGATATTTCCAAACAGGAGCAGCAGCTTGGGGCAGGGTCAAACTATCAGACTCTCCTCGCGCAGCGTGATTTGGCTCTTGCAGAATCTTCGCTGACAGAAGCAGAAACGCTCTATGAAAAGAGCCGTATTGAATTGGAGCGTGCAGTCGGATCGACACTGGAAAACCACAACATTGCAATTGATGATGCAAAGCAAGGCATAGTGGCGAAGGTGCATTGAACTGTATGGCTGGGATTTTCTTTCCCAGGTCATTCACACAAAGTTGAGAAATCGCCGTGCTAGAGCGCATCGATATCAAGCTTCAAGAAATCTCAGTTGTGCGCAGTGAAGAACTGAGTAATTAGGAGACTAGAGCATTTGACCTGTCCTGCATCAACAACGGTCGCCCTGCTCCAGGGCAAGTGGCGAGTGCATATTTTATGCGTGATGCGGGCCGGTCCAGTACGACTTGGACAACTCTCTCGATTGCTTCCTGAAGCATCCAAGAAGGTACTGATGACAGAACTGAAGCAGCTTGTGTCATCAGGTCTGGTAGAGCGCCGTGACCTTAGCAACGGCGGCGTAGTGCGGCATGTGGAATACAGCCTTGTAGAATCCATAAAACCAGCGACCTGCCTTCTATTGGAACAACTGGAGCTTTGGACGCAGATCAGACAGTCCGCTAATGCAGATGCAAACAAGAGGCAATGATTTTCGACATACGAGGCTGTGCGAGGTCACGACATAGCCATGATCGAATTGCCGCATCTCGTCGGGATCGCTCGCATGGAACAGACCTCAGATTGTTTCGGCCCGCTTCATCCAGTCTGCAAGAGCATCCTGAATGCCATCCGCCGCGTCGTCGTCTTCTCACAGGACGACCATGTGCCATTCGTCGTTGTGTCTTGCGAAGGCCAGCCCATGCAGTGCCATCATCTCGCAGATCAAGTCATAAATGGGCGCAAAGACTTCAATAGACTTCCAACCATATTCACCAAGCCAAAGTTCATGTAGCACGCGGCGCAGGCGGATCACCAACGCTTCAATCTGCGGGTGCTGCCGGAGCAGTGTGGAAGCATGGGGGGCATGTCCCTCTAAAGTGAGTTCCAATCCGTCGAGGTGGCCCAGGAAATATCCGGCATGGATAAAGACATCCCCAAAGAGCTGCTGAATGTCCATGAATACCTGTAGAGTCTTTTGATCGCGCCGGTAGGCTGCGATCCGTTCTTTGCAGGCGGTGAGACTTTCTTCGAGTACCCGGCAGAACAGACCTTCAAACTCCTCCACGGCCTCTGGCCGGAACGTGGCCGAGGACCGGCACGCCGCGTATTCACTCCAAACATCCATCGCTTTGAGGAACGTCTGCCGGGAACGGTCCCCGCACTCCAGAGGGCGGCCATAGATGCCGGGAAAGGTTCGATAGAGATGCCCTTCGTGATCGACGTGCGCGGCTTCGTGAGCGATACACGCATACGCCAGCGCTTGCTGTTCCTTCTCCGGCGAAAGCGTCATCAGTCCGATGCCAGCCCGGAGAACAATATGGAATCGAAGCTCTTTCTCTCGCCAAACGGCAACGGTTCGACCCATCTCCATCGTGTCGGGTCGGTCAGTCATCTCCAAAGGAACCTGTCCCTCCGGGATGCTTTGTAATGCAGCCCCATCCGTCCGGCAATCGCGGGAAAGCGTGATTCCGTCCAGAGCACGAAGGTCCAGACCAAAGAGAGCCAACGCATACAAGATTTGCTCCATGACAGCGGCGACGGCCTGACATATCTCCGGGGTCTCACAGCTTGAGATGGCAATGCTGCATTGTTTTGGAAGTGGGAGTTTACCTTCCTCGTCGCCATGAAACCGTAATCGAATAGACTCGCTCATGCTGAGGTTCCTGTGCATCCTCCGAAAATGAACGCAGGAGGCAAAATCGACCGCAGGGTCCGAACGGCTCTCAGCAGAGCACAGAGGTATGGATCTGCACTGCTCCTCCGGTTGAGCAAAATACCCGCTACACTGCTTGTCGCAAGAGAAATCATAGCTAACTCCTCGCATTGGCGGGAAAGGGAAAAACGTCTGCGGTGCGCCCCCGCAAACAGCCCTAGTAACCCTCGTCGGGGAGTTCGAAAACCGGCAGAAACACTCGGTTCCATGGACCTTTAGCCGTGAAGCCTGGACATACGTCCACAGCTCCCCGACGCAAAGGCGTAGGGAATCTATCCGTGACCGTCTCCGATCCACGGCGTTTCTGCATGGGTTTCGACACCCAGGGCGGTGCGTACCGTCCGATTCCATCATCGGGCATGTAACCGGGAATGGCAATGGCTTGCTATTGAGCCCTGAATATTTTGCTTTACTGGGGAAAGCCTGCCTGACGAAGCTCGCGCCGCACGGTGCGAAAGACTTCATCATACGGGGGCAACGCTTCCATCTGATGTCCAAGGCGACCGTCCCACAGCGCCTTCAAACGGACTTCTTTTGCGATGATGCGGTCTTCGACGCCATTAATGCTTTTCTCTCGGAAGCGCAGTTTTCCCGTGATGGCTCCGATGAGATGGCCGATTTCGATACCCGCATGAGAGGTCAGGAACCACAGATCGTAGAGGTCACGAGGCTCGTTGCGAGCCCGGTCCTGAAGAGCGACGATTTTTTCAGTAGCGATCTCGTTCAGGCTGTACACGGAGATTGGGCGATCTTCCGGTACGTCCTCAAATTCTGGGTAGGTGCGTAGAACCGGAAGCTGCTCTACCGGAAAAAGCAGGATCTCCGCGACCGTGATGTCCACCTTGACCGTGTTTGATGTCGGCAGCGGTCCTTGATACCGGAGATAAAAGGTGTAGCTGTTGACGTGCGTCTGTCGGTCCTCAGCCTCGAAAGAGAAGCGTATGCCGGAGGCTTGGGCCACCAGCTCATACACCTCTTCCAACCCTTCGCGGATCTCCGTGAATTCCACTCTTCTTGCAAGGGTAAAGTCCAGGTCTTCGGAAAAACGATAGTCCCCGAAGTGGCAGCGTTTGAGCGCAGTGCCACCCTTGAAGATGAGAAGGTCGCGGAGCTTGCTTTGGCTCAAGCCCACCAGAAACCAAGCTAGGCAGTAATCCCGCTCCAGTACGGCCTCGGGAATCCGACGGCCACCATGTTCCTTGTACAGCCGGTTGGCGAGAAGCGAGATGTTGCGCTGCGGAATCATGTGTGCGGAATCGCCTCCAGTTCGTCGATACCGATATTGAGTTGCAGACGCCAGCGCGCTTGAAAAGAACCAGACTTCGGCAGCGTCGGATCGAGGCGGTCATAAGTCGAGGTCAGCTTCGAGCGCAGCGGTTCAAGCTGCTCCGGCGAAGCCATTGCGTAGAGTTCCAACAGGAAGCCGAGCCGCCGCCGCAGAGCGCCGCTCGAAAAGTGCTGCACGTAGTCGAGAAGCTGCGGAACCTTGATGGCTTCTCTACTCATCCAGAGAGCCTTCGCCACCTCCGGGATGCCGCCCGCGTATTGAGGCTGGCGCAGGGCGTCGAGGATCGTCCGCTCCTTGTCGCTGACCATGACGGACTGCTGCTTCGTAATCCACACTTGCGTCAGTCCGAAGAAATCCTCCGGCTTGACCGTGACGAAACGATACTCGTGTCCATGCACGGAGCGCGGCGGCGTCCGCATCGTCGAGCTGACATAGATCGTGAACTGCGGTTGTGTGACCATGCGGTGCAGCTCCATCGCCGAGGCGTGCGAGAGGAAGTAGGGGCGTCCCTCGCACATCTCGCGGGCGATGACATAGGGATCGCCCACATACTCCGTTGCCCGGCCCAGCTCAAAGGGAACGAGCGTATAGAGGCCGGAGCGAAGCCGCGTGACGAGTCCCCGCCGCTCCGCCTTATGGATCAGGGTCCGCACCGATGAGCCGCGCAGTCCGGTTATCTCCTCGGCATCCTGGAGAGTGAACGTGGTCTTGCCGCGTTCGTTGAGTTCCACCCATAGCGCAGACGATCTTGGTCCCAGAGTTTTCGATCCGGGTCCGGCAGTCTTCGGATTGTATTCTGTGCTCATATTGTTCCCCCGCAGGGAACGAAATAAGAACACAGTATCATAACTGGATACTAGTGTCTGCATGAAATGTTCCCTCGTAGGGAACGATCCGTGATTCGGGTATCATTTGGACCCGCGACATCTGCCTTCACGCGGCAGAGGAGTCGGTCGAGATCGACCGCAAAATGGCCTAAAATTGCTTGAAAATCGAGAATAGGGCAAAGGTTTAGAGGGCAAAGGTCACGGGTCCGATAAGGGTCCAATAACCGTTTCCGTGGGTCCAATAAGGCGCTCAGGTAGCCATCCGCTACGCCTGGTATCAACAAGTTACGTGTTACGGATTAGCTGTCACGGCAGAGGTCGCGGGTTCGAGCCCCGTCGTCCCCGCCATACATTCCAAAGGACTTACGGAATATATGGGACCTAAGTGACAAGCAAATCCAGACACATTACGGGCACAATAAGCGGATTACGCTTCTGTACCTGTACGTGCTCCCTTCGCCATTGTGCCCACGCCGGGCACAATCATCTGTACAACCTTGCTCTGTGCGGCACGCTTATGCGAGTTCACGGCCTGCGTATAAACGTCAAGCGTGATCTTGCTGTTGGCGTGTCGTAAAAGCTCCTGGACGGTCTTCACATCTTCCCCGTTCGCCTTCAGCAGCGTGCCGAAGGAGTGGCGGAAGGTGTGCCAGCCGATGTTCTTGTGGATGCCCGCAGCCTTTGCCGCTGGCTTGATGTACCGCTTCATGAGGTTGTCCGGCCAGTAGGGCTGTGTGCCTTTCATGGTCGGGCTGGCGAAGACCCAATCGCTCTCCATCGGATATAGACAGGTTTTTCTCCAACGCAGAAGATCCTCGGCCATGTAGTCGTCCATTGGGACGGGTCTCGCCGACGCCTCTGTTTTGCAGACACCCAATACCTGATGCCAAATGGATTCGGTGACGCGAATCTCCAGATTCTCAAAGTCAATGTCATCCCACTTGAGAGCGAGAAGTTCGCTCACCCGCAATCCGGTCGCCGCGTCGAGCAATACTAACGTGCGTTCCCTGACGGCCAGTTTGGTGAGAAGTGTCTGGAGTTCGTGCAATTCGAGAACATCGGGAATCTTCTCTCGTTTCGCACTTTGCCGAACGAGACGGATCGGATTTCTGTCCGTCCACTCGTACCGCATTGCGTGACTGAAGAGAGCGCTCATAATGTTCCGAATCTTCGCTTTGGTTCCTCTTGCCCGTTCGATGTTCCCCAGCCATTCCTCGACGGCTACAGACTTCACTTGCTGGAGCCGGTGATTGCCCCAACGAGGAGCAATCCAGACGTTTAGGTAACATTCGTAAGCGGCTCGTGTTGAGTGCGCCTTGCGTCCCTGTTCGTCTTCGGTCAGTTCCTTCAACCGATAATGTTCGATCAGTTCCGCTATCGTGCTCGGGCGACTATCCGCTCGCGGGGTTTGTTGGTTGGCGTCGATGCGCAACGCTTGGGCTGCTTTGAGGGCGGATGCTTCTGAGGGGAGAGTGACTACCGTTCCGATGACCGTTTTGCGCTGAGCGCTTTTGCCATCTGGTCCGATTTCCCTCCAACGAAAGACCCAAACATCCGGTCCGCTTAGCCGCTTGTCACGTTGCACGCTTCCTTGTTGATACCGTGTGCGCCTTGGCATAACTACTCCCTTTCTCCGGCGCAACGGATGGCTTTCTTAAAGCCTATCGCTATGCCGGGCAGAGGTCGAGAGGAAAACTCAACTTGCGAGTTGTTCCGAAATCCAGCGGTCAATATCGCTCGCCCGAAAACGCCACATCGTTCCGAGTTGAAAGCCCCGCACTATGCCCTGCCGTGCATAACGCTGAAGAGTTTTAGGATGTACTCGCATGATCGCGGCGGCCTGGTCTGTGTCCAGCAGGGGTTCGGGAATGAATGGCTCGCTGGCAACTGGCTTGCGGCGCAGCTCGGGTGCTCCCTCAAACTTGTGCTCTGAGAACCCTTCCTCTGACGTTTTGCGTAGCACTGGCGACCCCCTCGGACGATCCATCAGCGTCCCGGCATCCCGAATCCCTGATCGTGAGTGGTCAGCTCCAATTTCTCTTCCACGCGCGAGCAGAGTGTATTGCGTTCGGATACTGCCTTGCTGATTACGATTGACGGGAGCAGCTCGAATTGTCCAATTACTTTCTTAAGGACGGTTATTCCAAATTGGAATGACCACATCGCAGCGGTCGATAGAATTTGTAACGGTCTGTGGTGTGAAAACGTCTAAAGGTGTTACAGAGGTCTCAATTAAGACCCGCTGGGCGCATGTACGATCCACTGAAACTGTCTTTCCCATGCCTTAGTACCCGTCCTCTGTACGGGTCTCGGGCCTTCTGAACCCAGGTTGAGCGTCAAGGGGGGCAGCATGGCACGAAACGAACTGAAGTACATGGAAGCGGCAATCGCGGTAGCGGAAGAATTGAGTTTTTCTCGCGCTGCCAAGCGCCTTCACCTCAGCCAGCCAGCCGTTACGAAGCATATTGCTGAACTGGAGGAAAGCCTTGGCGTGGTTCTCTTTGTTCGAGACCATCATTTGGTGTCTCTGACCGATGCGGGCAGAGCGTATGTCGAAGAAGCTCGCATAGCCGTTCTCCACGCGGAACGCGCAGTGCAAGCGGCGCGAGCGGCGGGAAGGGATGCGGAGATGATGTTGAACGTAGGGCGAACGCCTTATGCAGACCCATTCTTCACATCGACGATTCTCGCTACAAGGCTTCCTTTATATCCACGTCTGCGGTTGAACTTGTCGAGCGGCTTTTCTTGCGATTTGGCTCACGAAGTTCTCACAGGGGAGCTTGACTTGGCACTCGTCATTGAACCACCCGACTCCGGTTTGCTGACGGGCCTAAAGATCGACGAATCGCCTTTTTACGTCGTGATGTCAGAAGACGATGAGCTGGCTAATTATCCATCACTGAATCTCGCTCAGCTTGCCGGAAAGCGTTGGATACTTTTTCAGCGTCAAAACCATCCTCCACTCTATGACCTGATCCAGAAACTCACAAATGAGCTACGAATTATCCCATCTGGGATTCAGCACTTCATGGTTCCAGAGGAAGCAATTCCTCTACTCAACGAGCCGGGCGGATTGGTCATCGTCGGCAAATCGGGCGCTCTCCGAATTGCGAGGGCTGGCCTCACAATGAGGCCGCTGGATGAAGCCAGATTGATGATGAACACGCTACTCATCTCCCGTGCAGATAACGAATCACAAGTGATAAGCGAGCTGGTACGAAGCTTCATGCGACGGATGAACCACCTGAAGGACGAAGATCAAATGTCATTGCCTATTCCCGTCTAAGGGAAAAGCGCCGGTCAGCGTTTCATCTGCAATATCTTTACGTTGATGGGTCCAGACGCATCGCACTTCGCGCATGTGATGACACCTCTTGTAATTGTTTTCAGATCAATGTCATCAACCCGGATAACGTGCCCGCATTTGTGGCACTGATGCGTGTGCTCCCATCGAACCGTGACTGCTCGTGAAATCATTTACCGGAAGCCTGTTTTTAAATTGACTAGGGATGCTGTGGACGCTCCGGCACCCACCATGCAGGCACGATCTTCGGAATATGAAGTTTGCGGGCGAGGGGTGTCCATTGCGGTGCGAATTCTCTCGCAACATTTGCGATGACAATATCCAGAAACTCTGTGCCTACACGCTGTCCGGCATGAGAAGCATCATTGAAGCCTGGGGGCAGATAAGCCATACCAACGAAGCCTCCGGCTGTGGCGCTGGCAAAATTGGAGAATGCAAGTGTGTGGCCGCCTGAGTCGGTTCTATCGACAAATGAGAATGCGACAGCATGAAGGATTCGCGAGCCCGCATTCGCGCCTTCCGGCGCGGGTAGATAGCGTGGATCTTCATGCAACAAAGACTCCGCAAGGAATCCAGCCGTGCGTTTGGATGTTTGCGTCGCAAGTGCGCTGCCGTAGAGTCTGCCAAAAGCGCCTCCACCATCGACCCAATCGTGGGGGTAGTTCTTCGGAGGGTCTGCCATACGCAGGCCAGCGCCGAGCGCCGGGAAGACCAATGCAGGCGGTCCAAACGCCTGATGCTCATAAATCCTGAACTTATCGTGGAATGTCAGTCGAGTCTTCGTCAGAATCGGAGGCATTGGTCCAATCGAACCCTGAAAAACTGGCGAGGAACTGGTGCTGACTGGAGCCTGTTCCTGTGGGGAAGCACCACTCTGCGAGGCTTGAGATGAAGGCGCATCCGGTAGCGTAGATACGAGAGCGGCCTCGGATGAAGACTGCGTGCTGGTTGCCTGTTGCGCCGATGCAGGAACCCCGACAACTGAAGCTATAAGAATTAACTTTGTCATCGTGGAAGCGAACTCTAGTGCGAAACCCTGTGTCATTTATCTCCCTGCGCGATCAGGTCAAACTTGAAAAACAGTCATCGTCGTTATGTCAGTCTGAGCGACCACTTTGGAATAATCGTCCCTCAGTTCGACCCCTCCGAATGTCAAGAAGTGTCTTGCAACCAGGGACACTAAGGATGCGGTTCTGTCGCCGTAGTCTCCTTCACCCAGTAACTCGTGCGCGACGAAACCTGTAACTCGGGGTGTCCCTTTACGGCGACCTGAAGCGTGTGAAGGCCGGGAGTCAGTGAAGGGCGGAAACTTAGGATGTAGCGATTGGGAAGGTCGTTGGCGATGGTGTAGAGCTTGGCTTCCAGGTCTTTTCTTCCCGCTCCCGCGTCGAACGGGAGATATTTGCCGCCTGTGACTGATGCCGCGACCTGCGCCACGTTGGCTTCGGAGCCGTCGTCGTCTTGGCCCAACCGGCTCGCCATCACGAGGAATCTTCCCAGCGCTCCATAACCCATACAAGTTCCTGGAGGCGCACCCGGATTTTCCTGAAGGCACTTCGCCTTCTTGGCTCGACCGGGAGAGGGTGTCGTGAGCGTGTTGTGTACCTCTGCTTTGGTGGTTGAGAAGGCCACGCTATAGATTGGGGTATTGGTGGAACGAAGCGCCTGAAAGACATCATCGGGCTTGGCCTGACTGCCTTGATCGAAGGTTTCGCTGATGAGCAGCACGACCCGGCGATTCGCTGCGGGACGCGATTGGAGCAGTCCCGCAGCATACTGGAGCGTATCCAGAATGGCGGCGTCATGATCGCCAGGATGTAGTCGTTGCAATGCAGTTCCCATAGCTTCCATAGAGGGCGTGAAGTCCTGCATCAGATGGGGCTGACTATCGAAGGCGACCAATGCGATTTCGTGGGGCTGCTCCCCGATGATGGCTTCAAGCATGGTCTCGACGCCGCCAAGTGAGGCGATCTCCTGCCGCCCAAAGCCTCCGGTTTCGATGGCCACGACAATCGAAAGGGGTGCCGGGTTGATGTCATCATCCACCGTGACCCTCTGCGCCACTCCGTTGTCGAACAGGGCGAAGTCCTGCGATGAGAGCGAGAACACGGTCTCTCCGGCCTGCGTCGTGACCCAAGTAGGAACGAGAACCAGATTGGCCTCGGTTCTCAAGGATACGGTCGCCTCCTGTGATGCCGGGGCGGTTGGGGCAGGCTGGTTCTGTGCCAACGCGCTGGCAGGAAGAGACACCAGGAGCAAGGCTGCGAGATACAGGTTCATGAATCACCACATGAAGGGGCATGGGACACGATTCCTTGCAGTGGCCGCCCGGTATTCCTGAGACCTATCCTCGCGTGGACCGCACCCGTCGAATGTCAAGAAGTGTCGAGCGAGGAGAGGATAATCGTCTTGTGGTGCTCCGATCAGGTGGTAAGCTCGACGACACTTCTCGACATGACTTCGCTTCACCGGGCGCAAAATAAGAATGAAATGAGCGCTTTCGCACAATCGGTTAACGATGCCTCCCCGCCTCTGCTGCTGATCGACGATGATCTGTCGCTCAGCCGCCTGATCCGTGATTATTGCGAGACCGATGGTTTGACCGTGACCTCTGCCGGAACGGGAGAGGAAGGTATCTATCTATCGCAGCAAAAGCGGTTCCAACTCGTCATTCTGGACGTCATGCTTCCCGGCATCAATGGATTCGAGGTGTTGAAGCGCATCCGGCAACGCTCGAATGTTCCTGTGCTGATGCTGACGACACGGGGAGCAGCGCGGGACCGCATTCAGGGATTGCAAGGCGGCGCGGATGACTATCTCCCGAAACCTTTTGAGCCGGAGGAGCTGATTGCGCGGATACGATCCATCCTGCGGAGAGCCTATCCGACAGAGACAATGGCTCATCTGGAGGTGGGAGACATCACCCTTGACGAAAGCGAAAGGTCGGTAACGGTGGGATCTGTTTTGACCGATCTGACCGGAGCCGAATTTCATCTCCTTCGGTTGCTGCTCGAAAGCCCTGGAAAGCCATTGACCCGAGAAGAACTCGTGCCCCAAATCTTTGGCCGGGATGCCGTTAGCTTTGATCGCAGCATCGACAACTTAGCCGCCAACCTCCGCAAGAAATTAGGACCGCATTTAGGTGGCATTGAACGTATCAAGGGCATTCGTAACGTCGGCTATGTCTACGTCACGGAGAAAGGCGAAATATGAGAATGTTCGCCCGCATCTTTTTCAGCTTCTGGCTGATGATCGTCGCGCTAATTGGGATGACTCTCGCACTGGCCGTCACGACCGTTTCGCTGATACGGCCCAATCATCCCCGCGTTCTGCCGATCTACCCAATACATACATGCGCGGTTGCGACTCTGGATGAATACGAACGAGGCGGACGCGATGTACTGGCTCGTTACCTGGGCACATCGAGAACAAGCTGCTCCGGGGGTGTTGTTGTCCATGCTCGTGACAATCGCCAGTTCTCGGACCTTGGCCCGAAGCTCTCCTCCTTGGAAAGTGCCACCGCGCAACCGACTCCCGAGACCGCAAGTGTCACAGTGCGCGAGCTGCCGCTACATACCGTGGTGGCGATGCCCGGCCCCCTGGGAAGAAATGCCCCCGGTTTCTTCCTGCTCCTGCGGTCTCCCTACGTCTTCTTTTTGAACAGTCCGCGCTCGTTGCACTCTTTGCTGTTGCTGCTGCTATCGAGGATTGCGCTGCTGGCGGTCGTGTCCGGTATTTGCTGTTACGTCCTGACGTTGTATCTCGTCAGGCCCATCATCGGCCTCGGACAGATGGCAGAGCAGTTGGGTGAAGGCGAGCTTGGAACGCGGATTGAAGGTCCGCTCCTCACCAGAAAAGATGAGCTGGGGGAGTTCAGCCGCAAGTTTAACCAGATGGCGAGCGAGATCGAGTCTCTGGTCACGCGGTACAAGCATTTTCTGGCTCATGCTTCGCATGAATTGGGTTCTCCGTTGACCCGCGTGAACATCGCCCTTGGTCTGGCACGAAAAAAAGCGGACTCCGCGTTGCAACCAGAGTTGAATCGCATCGGCCATGAGACGAAGCGCCTGAATACTCTGGTTCAAGAGTTACTTTTCCTAGCCCGTCTGGAGAGTGGGAATGAATTGAGTCGACAGACGTCATTGTTTGACGCTGCATCCATGATCGAGGAGGCATGTGCGGACGCCAGCTTTGAAGCGGCACAGGTTGAAAAGTCCGTCGTACTCCAGAAAACCGAACCGTTCCAAGTCACGGGCCATCGTGAGCTACTGCGCCGGGCACTCGACAATATCCTTCGCAACGGCCTGCGCTTTGCGCGCGAAGCGGGATCGGTGCGGGTGGATGTAACTCATAGTGCGGATAAAAGTGTCGGCACCATCACCGTACAGGATGACGGACCCGGCATTGCTCCTGACCAGGAAGAGATGATCTTTGAGCCGTTCGTCACACTTCCAAACGGCGCGACGGGAGCGAATGAAGGTTCTGGACTCGGACTTGCGATTGCCCGCCAAGCGGTCATCGCCAATGGGGGAAAGATTTTTGCTCGTAGTTCCGAAGGTGGTGGATTGACCGTCACCATTGAGCTACCCATATCCGTTTTATAAACAGATACGATGTCGCATTCAAGAGAGGTATGACCCTTTGATTTCAGGCATTCGACTTAGCGGCAGACTGCTTCCTGAAGGTCGAAGATCAAATGTCATTGCCTATTCCCGTCTAAGGGAAAAGCGCCTGTCAGCGTTTCATCTGCAATATCTTTACGTTGATGGGTCCAGACATTTCGCACTTCGGACAGGTGATGACACCTGTTGTAATTGTTTTGGGGTCGATGTCATCAGCCCGGACAACGTGCCCGCACTTGCGACATTGGTGAGTGTGTTCCCATCGAATCTTTATGGCCCCTTCTCGTGAGATCATCCGTTATGTCTCCGGCTCAGAGCATCGAGAAGGTGCTGAAGCGTAATCACAATAGATTTGTTCATGGCGAACCCGTTACCGGCTTCATTGGAGTCGTTGGTTGAACATTGGCGACAGACTGAATCCAATTTTGGAGCTGCCCCGTCTGACGCAGCAGGTAAATTTGCTGCTTCCGCAATTGGAATGTTGCGTCTAGCATCTCCAAGTAACGCTGCCGCTCAAGAATGCGGGCATTCATCTCATCTTTGGGAGTCATCGGGGAAGTGGAACCCGTCCCGTTACCGAACGTGAGCCGCACAAGCATCGCGTCGAGTTGGTCCTGTGCAATGCCTTGATCGACTTCGGCAAGCTCTGCTTTGGTCTCAAGTTCCGTAATAGAGTGCTGGAGCTTTACGCGAGTCGCGCTTTGTTGCTCGCGTAGAAACTCTACGGTGTGCTCGGCGTGCTGTGCTTCCGCCAATGATTCACGAGCCTTTGCCTTGCGTGTGCTATCGAAGAATGGCAACTGAACCTGGGCGGCAGCATAAGCCGTGTTGTAATTGCCGTTGAGATTGTAGTAAGTGGCCGCTCCATTGAAGGGGCTGATTCGCCCATATTGCGCTGAAAATGCGATCTGTGGCCGCCATGTATTGTGCGAATCGCCAATAGCCTGCTTACGTTTTGCAAGCGCATTCGCCTCGGCGGACAGCACGCTAGGCGTATCTGGATACTCATTCGGACCCTCTGTTGACGATAGAAGGGACGACGGGCGGGACGGGATGCTGCTCGATACTGTTCCTAATTGGTCGGCTGGCAAGCCGATGAGTTGAGAGAAATGGTCATGAAGAGAAGCAACCTCGTCCTCAAGCTGCTCCTGCTGAAGTTTGATTTGAAGGGCGGTGCGACGGGCCTGTTTCAGTTCCAATTGCGATTCCATGCCCGCATCAAGCCGGAGCTGAACAATCGAAACCAGCCTGACGGCATAGCCATATTCATCGCTCATTGCTTTCTGCCGTTGCTGCACCCGGTCCAGAGAAATATAGGTGATCGCTGTATCTTCCTCGACCTGTTCCCTAACGTCCACCAGCGTTGCGCTTGCGGCCTGGACGCCTGCCCGCGCCGCCCGGATGTAATCGAACTGAGAGAAGTTGAATGCCAGTGATTGCGCGTTGAGCGTGAATATCGTTGGTACGCTCGTCGTGATTCCGTATGACGGCCCTGCGCCGATGCTACCGGATAGGCTCGGAATAAATACTGCCTTCGATTCCGAAAGACTGGCCGTCGCTTTGTTTAGATCGTCCTGGGCCATTTTGACCCGAGGGCTATTTTGTAAGGCAAGATCCACTGCCGAGGTAAAGGAAAGTTGGGCAGAAGCCGAAATTGTGGTGAACAAACAAATAACGATAACTACCGAAAGACTGACTCGACGCACAGACAGATTGACCCAGCTCTCCAATACGTGATGTACGATTCCATCTGCAATCGCTGTGCATTGGACGCCCGCCAGGACTCCACTGAAACTCGTGATAAGAGATGGGAAGAAGGCGAACATGGCATCAGTGGCGTCCGATGGTTCCTTTGTCCTTGGAGTGAGTTGTAATCCATCGAGCTAAGAACTCTTGCTCCAGAGCTGTTACGCCTCTCAACGCGAAGCCTTCTACAGCACCATTGATAACCGTCACAGCCCCTTTTCTGTCACCCGGAGCAAGGTAGCTGTTGGAGATCGCGCCCGAAGCAAGATCGCCGAGAATTCCTGAGTAGTTCGGTTGCCACTTTCCGTCGTCGCCTTTGGTTCTCACGATGGTTGCAAGGGCATAGCCTATCCGCGATGGAATGCTACCCGTCCCCTTGTAGAAGTAGCGTGGGTCTTGATGTAACAGAGCGGGCAAGGCACCTGCACCGATGATGCTGCCGGTTACGATGTCCCCGACCGTAGCACCATACCGTTTGCCGTATCCGGCGGCACCGCGTCCATAGCCGGGATAGTCATTGTTCGCCTGTTCGACACCAGCGACGGCTCCGGCGTAAATGAAGGTAAAGGGATCGACGGCGAATCTCGTGGCAAGCCGCATTTTTTGCCCCGCCGTGAGCGGGGCTGGATTTGAAATGTAGGTAACGTAGAAATTCGGCTCGATGAAAAGGAACCGTTGCTTTTCCTCCGCCTTGATCTGCGCTTCGGCTAATTCATATTGCGTCTGAGCACCTACCTCGACCGTCGCGGTCGCGGCAGCAACCTGCATTGTGGTGGGGGACAATTGATAATTCTCGCCCGCGTGGAGAGAGATGCCGGTTTTCACAACCGGGGCAAAACCCTTGGATTGAATCGTGATCGTAAAGATGCCCGCATCCAGCGGGGCAAAAGTAAAGATGCCTTGTTCGTTCGTTACGGCCGTTTTCTTGTCATGGCTAACGGCATTTTCGAGTGTTACCGCTGCACCGGCGATGACCGCGCCACTAACGTCTGTCACAGCGCCACTGACGTTCGCCGTCGGCTGATCGGCTGAAACTGACGTGGAGACCTGGGGAACAGGGGCATCGGGCAGCTCGCCCGACGCCAGCAACGCTTGCTGCGCCGATAAACTTGCGGCAAGGAATGGAAGCATGACGATGACGGCCCAAGAGGGGCAGATGAAGAACTTGCATCTTGTCCCTCCCGTCGCCGGTCGCCAACGTTTCATGCCGTTATGCTTTCCTTCACCATCCCAGTGGTTGTCCCGATCACACATGGATTGACTGTATTGGAATGAAAGAAATAAGGAATCGGCCATCAGCATGAGAACGGTTCTCCTACTTCTGGGGGAGACGGGAGCGTATCGCATTTATCCTAGAGAGAAGAGAAGTGCTGAGGAGTCTCTGACTAATGGCCGATGCGCAGGAGGTCGATCTCTCGTACGGTAGCTTCATGGTCTTGCGGAAACCGCTCTTTTTCTGGCTCCGTTGGGGTGGATTCGTGCTCGCTCTCACCGATGTTGTGAGCGGGATGCAGACCCTTCCTGGAACCTACAGAAGCCTGAATCTACTGTTTTGGAGCAAGATTGCCTTTGCACTCGTATATGGCTTTCTTTTTGTGCGCAACATTCCCCTGCGGATCAATCTGGCACCACATAGAGAACGCTCCCTGCTGCTGCAAATTCTCCTTGGAGTGGCATTGAGCCTTGATCTCACAAATCTGTCGGTGTTCTGTATCCCCTTCTGCGTTCCTGTAAACCGCCGCTATCGCTGGGGCGCAATCGCTGTCGCTTTCACGTTCGCGGCACAACTGATCCGCATCTTCATCTACAGAAACGTTGCGCTCCCCCAATTGGCTCAGATAGCACATTCGCCATTCAAGATAGTAGTGGCCTTGTTTGACATGACCGGGAACTATATCTGGTTTGGCTTCAGCTTTTTGGGTGCGTGCTTGTTATTTGAACTTGCGAAACGCCAGCATCAGTTAGTGATTGCAAATCATAAGCTGGTCGATCTGCAAGCTCAGATAAAGGAATCGGCACGAATTGAAGAGAGACTCCGGCTGTCCCGTGAACTGCATGATGCTGCGGGACACTATCTCACCAGTTTGAGCATTCAGTTGGAGATTGCACAACATCGGGCTGCGGAAGCGGTACTACCGCCCATTGCAAGAGCGCAACTCATTACGCGGGTGCTGCTGGCGGAGATACGAGAATCGGTTTCGGCATGGAGGGAAGACGAAACAAGAGAGCTTTCGAGTGCGCTGAAAGAGCTGCTGCGGGATGTAACGGGTGTGCAGACCCACCTCGACATACAGGGAGACATTGCGGGTGTACCGGTTTCGGTATCGCATAGTCTGTATCGCTGCGCACAAGAAGCGGTAACAAATGTGCTTCGACATTCCGAAGCGAAAAATCTATGGATTCAGTTGGCCCGCCAAGATGGAGCTATCGTCCTTACGATCAAGGATGATGGAGGCGGCTGCGGTGAAGTTACGAAAGGCAATGGGCTACGCGGGATGCAATCGAGAGTAGAAGAAATGCGCGGCACGCTCCACGTAGGCTCTCTCAGCGATGGAGGATTTGCTGTAGCTATAGGAGTTCCTATTGAGGAGGAACAGACGGCATGAGAATTGTGCTCGTAGAGGACGAAACGCTGGTGCGGCTTGGCCTGTGTGAGCTTCTGAATCTGAACAAGGGCTTTGAGATTGTGGCGCAGGCCGATGATGGCGTAGGCGCAATCGAAACGATCATGCAAACGGAGTCGGACGTGGTGTTGATGGACGTTCGCCTTCCTGGTCTGTCCGGGGTTGACGTGCTCAAGGAAGTGCGACAACGAGGACTGACAACGCCGATCATCTTGATTACTACCTTCGACGATGACGATATGTTTTTTCGCGCAATCCAGAACGGCGCGAATGGGTTTATCCGCAAAGATTCTACTTTAGCGGACCTGACTTCATGTATCGAGAAAGTGATTGCCGGAGAGCGGGTGTTCCGTCCCTCGGTGACTCAGAGTGCGCGTACCGGCCTTGAAGCCTTCCAGCCGAAGTTCGAGAGTATGGAACTTCCAGAACCCCTAACGAAGAAAGAACTGGAAGTGCTGGCATTAATGACTGCGGGCCTCAGCAATAAAGAGATTGCGGAAAGCCAGGGTGTCACCGAAGCAACCATCAAGACACAAGCGTCGGCAATTTTTGCGAAGCTGGGTGTGAGAGACCGGGTCCGTGCTGTGCTGAAAGGTTTGGAGATCGGTTGTATCTAACATGCCGAATTAAAGAACCTCAGTAATGCTGTCAAGCACGCGATTCTGTTGTACATGCCCGTCGTGTTGGGGCATGGCATAACAAATTAGGGTTTGGATGAGTCTATCGAACTCAACCACATCGGAAGGAAATCGTAAATGAGGCTGTCGTCTGTTGCTGCATTGGTACTTACCGCTGGCATCGTAACTATATCTGTCCGGCAAGTGAACCTGGCTGATTATTTCTGACGTAATGGGAACGATCTGCAATGACTTGTTGTGAACCAACCGCTTTAATAGCTCCTTCAAAAGAGGTGTGTTTGTGGCCCTGCGTATTCAAATCAGTGCAGAATTGTTTTTGTCGTCACTTGTAGTCATTGGTTTCTTGTTGGTTCCCACATGCACTTACGGAGCCGACCGCAAATCGACCGCGCTGCTTCACCAAGCGATTCAGGCACAGGGGGGCGAACAATCACTGCGCGCATTAAAGAATGTGCAGTGGGAAGCCTTTGGCTATCGGAACGAATTGGAAGAGTCCGAACGGCCCGAAGGCCCGTACATTACTGAGTTCGACACGCTAACGGAGGTCCATGATTTCGCGGGCAACCGTTATCGCAACGTCACAGACGGCGTGGTTTATCCCGTCTTCAAGTCCTCGTCCGGCAGTGTCGCCGATGGCAACATCGTCATGCGCGTTTCGGGCACGACCAAGAGCGCAGGCACGCCGCAGCAATTGGAAGTGATACGCGAGCGCGAGGCTTTAAGCCCGGAGCGGCTGCTTCTTACAGCTCTGGACGCACCGGATACTCACACAGAACCGGATGCAGTTTTGCAATCCGTTCCTCAAAACGTGGTGGCATTCACCTTGGACGACGCCCCGGTGCGCATCTACCTCAACGCATTCACTCATCTGCCTACGGCGGTTGATTACTCCGGCCCACTGGCACGGAGCGGCTACTGGAAGTTCCTTGGCGACGTGACGATGCGTACCTATTACAGCCTCTGGTGGCTGGCGAAGGGCGGGATTCACCTTCCGATGCAATGGAACATTGAGAGCAATGGATTGCCGGATCAGATGTATGTCATTCGCAAACTGCAAATCAATGAACCGCTGATCGAAGCGGACCTGACGATCCCTCAAGAGGTCCGTGCTCAATACAAGCCTGATACTCCCCCTTTGAACCTTGACAGCATTCCATTGGGCAATCCCAACAAACCAGCGCAGGAATTAGCACCTGGCATTGTGTTTATCCCCGGATCGTGGAACGCGACCTTTGTACGCCAGGACGATGGCATCGTGATTCTGGAAGCACCTATCTCCTCCGGCTATACGGCAAAGGTCATTGCGGAGGCACGCCATCGCTTCCCCGGACAACCGATCAAGGCGGTCATCACGACATCGGATTCATGGCCCCATCTCGCAGGCATACGGGAGTGCGTCGCACAAGGCATTCCGATCTACGCGCTCGATCTCAACCAACCGATTCTTGAACGTGTCATCGCAGCTCCGTATACAAGCAGACCGGATGCTCTGGAGCGTAGTCCACGCAAACCTGTATTCCATTTGGTTCACGACAAGACAGTCCTTGGGACTGGCGCAAATCGTATCGAAATCTATCCGATACACGGAGAGACCAGTGAACGGCAAATGATGGTCTACTTCCCGGAGCATCGTCTCCTCTACGGCAGCGATCCTTTCCAACGTCGTCAGGATGGCTCATTCTTCTACCCTCAAACCGTGACGGAATTGATGGATGCTGTTGTGCGAGAGCATCTGACTGTGGAGCAGTTCTTCATGATGCACATCGGTCCGACACCGTGGGCTAATTTAGCCAAAGCGGTAGCTGCCGCCCAAGTGCAGGACACTCCCAATGGAGTTCTATAGGGTCATGCTCCCGCACGGCATCGGCAAATCCTTATCTTGTTAACAATTTCAAGCCCGTCGGGTGGGAGTGCATGGCGCCGCTTCCTGTGGAAGCGGCAACGCACGGGGCGGGAAGGACGGGCGCAAAGAAAGGAGCCTGCCGGCAGGCAGGCTCCTAAGAGAACAAAGGTGAAGACTAGGCAGCCTTCGCCTTCTTCGCGGCCTTGGGTGGGGTTTTAGTTACAGGCTTCTTCACGGACTGCACTTTCTCTTTGGCAGCAAACTCCTGCTTCACCTTGAGAGCGATAGCATCGGTGTCCACCTTGTACACGGTGGCGGCATCGCGGAGAACCAGCGCGGCGTTCTGCCGTGTGGCTGCGTGGAGGATGGTCAGTTCGACCAACACGCGGCCTAACACGTTCTCTTCAGCACGTCGCACATAGGCGGCAAACAGCTTCCCGATGGAGTCGCTGTCTTTGGCCTTCTTGATGCCGTGTTGCTTGGCGACCACAGCGAGACGGTTTTCGTCCAGCAAGGAAGCCAGCCGCTCCACCACGAAAAGCAGGTCACGCTTCATCAGACGCACCGGAACGGCTGCGGTGATGGCGGCAAGGATGCGGATGCCGGTCGCATTGGAAATTGCGGCCTCCCTGCGCTGCTTCTCCTGTTCGGCCTTCCACTTCGTATCGTCCGCGACCTTCTGCGGACGCTGCTTGGGATGATGCACCGGGCAGGTTGGCTCCGTGCATACCTTACGCAATTGCCCTTTGTCGATGCCTTCGGAGACGATAGCTTCGGTGGTGTATTTGCAGGTCTTGAACTCCGGTCGCGTGGCCTCTTCTTTGGTCGCGGGCTTCTCAGGCCGGACTTCAACGTACTGGTTGCGCGGCAACGTGGCGCTGCCTTCCTTCTGCTGTCCATAGGCCGTGCTGATCTGCACGAGCTTGGGTTTGGTGGCGATGGTCTTAGCTACGTGGGCATCCACCTTAGCCTGATAGCAGCTAGGCGAAGTGCAAGCGTCCAGTTTGCCAAGGTCGGAGAACAGGAGTTTGTTATGCCCTGTCCGCATGGGGCAGTCCACGCAACTCCCGGCTGCTGGCACAAGCTGCCCGTCCCGCTTGTCGAACGGCGCGAGTTTGAGGATGAGCAAGATGTTCGACTCAATCCAGAATTGCAGACTGCGGACGGGGAGCAGGATGCGTTTCGGCTTCTCGCCTCCCGCGCTCCAATCCTGTTTGAAGCAAGCGGCAAGCGCCTGTTCCTGCTGATCGGGCTGGAGCTTCGCCAGTAAGAGCGCATGACCGACGCCGATCTCCTCGCGGTAGAAGGCTTCGACCACTATCGGCGCAAGCTCGGTCAGCTTCACACGAGCCGCGACGTAAGCCGGATTTTTCCCGGTACGTGCGGAGATTTGCTCGATGGAGTATTTCGGCTCGTCCAGATTCAGGAGAGCGCGAAAACCGCTGGCTTCCTCCATTGGATGAACGTCACGCCTCATCAGGTTTTCGACCAATTGAGCCTCTAAGGTTTCAGCGTCGGTGAGATTGACGATACGGACGGGTACAGTTTCAGCCTCGGCCATCTGCGCGGCGCGGTAACGCCGTGCTCCTGCCACGATCTCAAAACCGCGTTCATTCAAGGGACGCACAAGCAAGGGAGAGAGAACGCCCTGGGTGCGGATGCTCTCTGCCAATTCCTTCAAAGCTGCATCCTCGAAGATGCGGCGCGGGTTGGTGGTGGACTCGGTGAGCAAGGCAAGCGGAAGATTGCGGTACTCGGTAGCGTTGATAACGGTGGTGTTCATGGGGATGGCTCCTTTCGAGCGGTTGCACTGCATGAGGTTGTGGAGCGAACGCGCTGCCCTGTGTCCGCTCCGCTGCGGAAAGGGTTTAGGCGCGTGGGGTCTTCTGCCGCTCGAAGGCTTCCACGAATCCCTGCAAGCGCAGGTTGTTGTCCCACGTCTTAGCGAAACGCTGGTGCTGCTCGTGCAACGCGATCAGGTGAACGTAGTTCCCGCGCACGATGTTCCGGCTCCACTGCTCCACGCCTAAATAATCGTTGCGATAGTAGAACGCGGAGAGATGCGCTCCACCGGCTAGGCCAAGCTCGAAACACATCTCCGGGTCACGCATGGCATCGCCGTTCTGTTCGCCATAGTGCGCGACAGAGAGCGCGGGGAGTCCCATCGGGCCGGACTCGTCCATCGCCTCGATGACAAGCTCCATGTATGGGGCATTGTCGATTTTGACGTACAGGCCGGGATGCCAACCCCCGGCCATCTTGAGGATTTGAAGGATGGTCTGCATTACGCCACCTTCGCCAGTTCTGCATCGGGCATCGTCGCGGCTGCGGACGGCTGCAATGCGGCAAGGATGACGGCTGAGGTCTGCTGAATGACTTCCAGACTTTCGGCTAGGAGTGAAGCATTGCCGTGGTAAAGCTGGATGTAGTCGGCACTGGCCGAACCCGTCTCCAGCCCTACGGCCTTGCCGATGACAAAGGCGATAGCCTCGGCCTCGGTTTCGCGCACTGTCTTCGTCGTTGCCGTGCGCCGCTCGGCCTTGTGCAGCATCTCGTGCGCCAGCTCGTGAACAAGCGTGCTGAACTCCTCGGCCTTCGACTGACCGGGCAGGATGGCGATGCGTCCGCCGTAGCTCATGCCAAGCGCGGGGGCGATGCGCTCGGTAAAAGCAAGTTCGATGCCCTGACGTTCGATGAAGGCAATGAGACGGTCGCGGTTCTCGCCTACATCGCCGGAAATCTCCCGCATCGTGGGAATCTCCGCGCCTTCGGTCTGCGACACATCGAAGACATACGCCGAACGAAACCCAACCAATACGGGCTTATTGATCGCGGCGGGGTCTTTGCTGGCCTGCACTTCCTCGTCTTTCTTGCGACGAATGCCGACGATGGGGGCAAGGATGCGGATGCCCTTCTCGCCCTTCTTCACGCTGCGGCCAAACTCTTTCCACTTCCAGAATCCGGCAACGCGGGTTGCATCCGGCTTCTGCCGTGCGATTTCGAGGATATTGCCAAACGAGTAGTTATGAAAGCGGCTCATCGCATTGAGGTAAGCGGTGAGTGCATCGGAGTGTCCGGCCTCTAGCTGCTCGATGAGGTTCTGCACGTTGGCGGCGATTACTTCTTTCGCCGTCTGTGGCTGTTGCTGCGGTCTTTCAGGGTTTTCGGTGGTGGGACGATTGCGGCGGGTAGTGGCTACGGTGGTGGCTATGCCATTGCTGGCGGTGGATGCGCTGTTGCTGTTGATGTTGCTTTGATATTCCATTGTTTTTGCCTCTGTCTGCCCGGTGGGCGTTTTGTGTTTCTCACAGCGCAGCGAGACCAAAACGATCCACTGGCAGACAGAGCAGAACGAGGGCAGTGAGGGTGGGGAGGCCGGAGTGGTGGGCGGGGCGCGTGACAAACACGCTCTATCGTTTGGCGCGAGACACGCTTATCCGAACGGACTCCACAAGGCCCGCTTGAGGGGCCGTCCACCCTTGCGAACCGAAGTGGGGCCAAGCCGCGCGTCAGCGCAACATAGGGTTTGCTGTTGTACTTGCTTTTAGGTTTTCAGGGTCGGCGTTGCGGGCAGGAAACAGGCCCGCAGAGGAGGGTGGCGCAAGACGCAGAGCGGCTGACGCCGGGGAGGAGACACCTCCCCAGCGAGCAGGGTTTTCTCAATGATTGGGGCTGGACTACCGGGGAATAGCGGGAGTGGAGTAATCCTTGAGGAGCCGGGGCTGTCCCCCGTCATCCCGAGTCATCTTGGCTTCGAGCGAGGTAGAAGTTTTCAGACAAGAGGAAAAGACCGTGCCATCGGTGAACTCGATACAGATTTCAGGGCCTTCGCCGCTGTCTTCGTAGAGCGTGAAGGCTTTCACGACTTTCCCAATAAATTCTTCACAAACCACCATTCAGGATTCCTTTCTGCCTCCACTCTATTGACCTCATGGGTCGATGGAAAGAGGACGGTGCGCTCTCAGATAATGGCTACTCTTTAGGCCGATACTCAATTTTCCTAAAACAAAATCAACAGCACGGGATCTGCACTTCTCAGACCTGATGCAACATCGTCTTTATGAATTCGCGACAAGCGCGGTTGTGCCGACGACCACCGGAACGGTAGTCGTGAACAGTAAACATACGCCGGGACTTTCGGCGCTGCGCATCTTTGGCGTCAAGGAAGATCAAGCGGTCTCCTCCAACGGTCAAGGGAGAAACGTTTGCGGTGCGCCCCCGCAAACTGCCCTTAAAAACCCCAGGTCGGGGAGTTGGAAAACCGAACCAAGTACGGTTCCTGTGACCTTTAGCTTTAGGGGCCTGGACATTCGTCACAAGCTCCCCGACGCAAAGGCGAAGGGAGTCCTAAGCACACCGAAGACAGTCCGGCGCACTACTACTTGGTTAGGGGTTTCCACACCCCAGGGCAGTGCGTACCCGCCCCACCCAATCATTTCTAACCTGGGTGGAAAAAGCAAGGTTCATCCAACCGGGAGAGTTTGCAGCAGCCCGAGCGGTTCGCCATAAAGACGCTTGCAACGGTGGCCTTGATAAATGAACAAAATTAGAAGCCTTCCTAATTGCTTCCGGGGTCGGCAATGCGGCAGGAACGTACCGGCAGAGCGGTGGGAAGTGGAGATCGCCAGGCAGTCGCAGGGAGGGCGGGAGACAAGCTCCCTAGTAATTCATAGCAAGAATTTGTCGATTCTTCGGCCCGAGAGGGCCTTTCCTGCAAAACAGTGGAGCGTGGCTGGCGTCTCTGGGATTTTTGACGCAGGAGACGATGCGTTCCATGTTCAAGAACTGGATGAAATGGCTGGCCCTGGTTGGAATACTGGTTTCATCCTTGAGCTATGGTCAGGAGAACTGCGCCATCGGGGTACGGGTCGAAGGGACAATTACTGACCCTACCGGGGCGGTGATTCCGGGAGCGCAGGTGCGTGCGTCCAGTGGAGAGACAGCTACGACGGACACAGCGGGCCATTATGTGTTGCCGTGCATTCCAGCAACCTCAACCACCCTCACGGCACAGGCTGACGGCTTTGCGAGTGGCACGGCCTCGGGGCGTGCCCGCCAGGGAGAGACCGTTCAGGTCAATCTGCAACTGGCCGTTGCCGCCGTTCAGTCGGACGTTCAGGTGAGCGGAGATTCAGGCATCGACAGCGGCGGTGCCTCAATGACCCTGAACACGAAGGCTGTACAGGGGCTGGCCGATGACCCGGATGATTTTCTGCGCGAGCTTCAAGTGCTGGCTTCTGAAGCTGGCGGCGATCCGGCTACGGCGATGATTATGGTAGACGGTTTCCAAAACCCAAGCGCCCTCCCGCCGAAGAACTCGATTGCTTCAATTCGCATCAACCCCGATCTCTTTTCGGCCAAATATAGGTATCCCCCCTTTTTCGGAGGCGTCATCGAAATTACAACCAAGCCGGGAGCCGACGCTTTCCACGGTGCGGTCTTCTTCACGGACAGCGATGGCATATTCAATGCCACCGACCCGTTTTCAGTTACCGCTACGCCCGCTGGCCGACGGCGATACGGCTTTGAACTGAGTGGGCCGATCCTCTCGAAGAAGAGCGGCTTTGCGTTGGCACTCGAAAAGCGCGACATCGACGAATTCAATGTGGTGGATGCCGTCACGCTTGACGCAAACGGCGGCTTGGGGCCGAATGGAAACGGCGTTCCGTCTCAGCAGACGGTCTCAGCTCCAGAGCGGCTCTGGATTGCGTCGGCGCGTGGAGACTGGCAGGTGACTCCGAGTAACGTAGCCAGCCTCTCATTCTCCGCGAATGTGAACAACGAAGGCAATCAAGGCGTCGGCGGCCTCACACTCGCAGACGCCGGATATTCGAGCCTGGTCAGCGAATACGATCTGCGATTCCACAACACGCAGACCATCAGCCCGAACATCCTGAACGAAACTCGCATTGGATATAGCTGGAGACGGACAGCACAGACACCAGGGACGAATACTCCTTCGGTGCAGGTTTCCGGGTACTTCACAGGCGGCGGAGCAACCAGCCAAAGCCTGAACGACCGGGAACGCGATCTCGAAGTGGATGACGAAATGACTGTGGTGCATGACAAGCACACGGTTGCTTTCGGCGCACAATCGTTTGGCATCTTCGTGCATAATTACGACCCAAACACATTCAATGGTGCCTATGTGTTTGGCGGTGGGAGCGCTCCTGTGCTCGATGCGAACAATAACCCAACCAACCAGACAACGACCATCAGTGCTCTCGAACAATACCGGCGCGCCCTGCTCAACCTCCCCGGAGGATCGCCGACGACCTACCAGGTCACCACGGGAACGCCATTGGTTCCGCTCACGCAATGGCAGGTCAATCTTTATGTGCAGGACACCCTGAAGCTCACGCAGCACTGGAGCCTCGATACCGGCTTTCGTTATTCCTTACAGACAACCCCAGGAAGCTTTGCCAACTACAACCCAAGATTGGGCCTTGCGTGGGCACCGGGCAAAAAGCAAACGTGGGTGTTTCACGCCCGCGCAGGATT
This sequence comes from Granulicella sp. WH15, assembly GCF_009914315.1. NCBI lineage: Bacteria > Pseudomonadati > Acidobacteriota > Terriglobia > Terriglobales > Acidobacteriaceae > Granulicella > Granulicella sp. WH15. The sequence continues at coordinate 3,929,943 of NZ_CP042596.1, read as the reverse complement.
CTTTAGTGAACCGATTCCCCAAACTGACGCAACCGATGTTTATCGGCTGAATGGAATCCTGCAACGGCAGATCACCGTGTATTCACCAAGTTATAGCGCCCCCCTAACCCCTGTTCCTGGCTCCGTTCAGGTAGCCACGACGAATCTGTTTTCGCCTACACTTGTTCAATCCAAGGTATTCAATTGCTTTGTCAACATCGAGCATGAGTTCGCCCATCAATGGCATGCCAGTAGCAACTTTTTCTGCGGAGGAGCCTATGGTCTCATTCGCACTGTGAACATCAACGCTCCGCTCGTAGCCAGCAGTGTCGGTGTCGCTCCAGATCCCACGGCGGCTCTGCTTGCACCGCGTCCGATTGCTCCTGGCGAGAACTTGATTCAGTATCAAAATTCCGGCCACATATCCGGCAACGCCGCTTGGTTTACGCTCAGCCAGCACAGTTACAAGCGGTTTGGTCTGTCGGCAAGATACTTGTGGAGAAATATGAAATCCGACACTCTGAGCAATCCGACTCCGCAATCGAGTTATTCAAAACAAGGAGAGTCCGCACGACGTTATAACTGGTCAAGAAACAGTGTCACCCTTTCCGCAAACCTGATCCTTCCGTACCACATTGAAGCTACAACCCAGTTTGATTTTTCCAACGGCGTTCCCTACAACATCACCACCGGCACGGATAATAATGGTGATGGCAATTACACTGATCGTCCTTCGTATGCGTCTGCGCCCGGCCCTGGAGTCTACAAGACGCCCTACGGCCTGATGACGACCAATACCATCAACGGAAACGTTCCGGCCGATCTTGGAACCATGCCGGGAGTGGTTCACCTCGATATGAATCTGAGCCGCGCTTTCACCTTGAACCCCAAAGATAAAAATCATCCTCGCACACTTACATTTAACGCTCGCAGCGCCAACCTGCTGAATCACACGAATGTAACTGCGGTGAACACCATTCTGTCTTCTGGAGCGCTCGGTCAGCCCGTTGCTGCTGAGACAGCGCGGCGTGTTGAATTGGGGATGCGGTTTTCATTCTGACGGGAACCTATGGGAATACAATCCTGGCGAGTTCTGAGGAGCGAGCATGAGTAGACCGAATTCGGGTTCAAGAATTCTCCCGGTGAGACCCGCCGTTGGTTTGGCGGTCGTCTGCGTGATCGCAGGATTCCTTGCGGTGTGGACCGCAGAAGAGTGCAATCGCAATCTCGCGCTGCACCATTTGCAAGCCTCCTTCGCTCCGTCTCTCCTCTATGGCTGCGCGTACTGGATATGGTGGGTTGTCGTGACGTTGGTTCTGTGGACCCTCGCGGACCGATGGCCAGCTACGTTCAAGCCTTCAGGGCTGATAGTCATGGCTCATCTTGGAGCGGCGTGCGTCCTTGCGACCCTGCATTTAGCTCTGCTCAAACACACCCTCTGGTTCGGCTCGTGGTATTGGCCTGCATGGGGCCGCCTATTTCACACAGTTTGGGTGTGGACTCTGGAACGCTTCGGAGTGGAACTCGCCATCTATGGAGTTATCGGCGGCGCGTGCGCGTTCCTCCACTCCCGCATGCAGGCACAACAAAAGTTGGAGATAGAGCGCCAGCTCACGCAGGCCCAACTCAAGGCACTCCAGATGCAGATGGAGCCTCATTTCCTCTTCAATACGTTGAATGCGATTACGAGCCTGGTTGCACAAGGCAGAAATCCAGAGGCAATGAAGACCCTGACGCATCTCAATACGATTCTGCGTATAACTCTCCAGCGCAAAGCTCCTGAGAAAGTGCCGTTTGCCGAAGAACTTCGCGTCATAGAGAGCTACCTTGCGATCCAGAAAGTCCGATTTGCCGACCGCCTCCAAGTCAAGATTGATGCAACGCAGGAAGCACTGGATGGCCTTGTGCCCTGCTTTCTTCTCCAGCCCATTGTCGAAAACGCCATCCAACACGGCATCGCACCCAGGGCGGCAGGCGGTTTGATAGAAACATCCGTCAAACGAATTGGAGATAAACTCTGGATGCAGGTACGGGATGATGGCGGTGGCCCCAATGGTTCCACCACACAAGGACACGGTATCGGCATGCAGAACGTAAGAGAGCGTCTTGCATACTTCTACCCCGACAATTACAAGTTCGATACTGTGTCCCCGGTTGACGGCGGCTATGAGGTCACCATTCAAATTCCCTATGAGCGTGCAATCGTATGACTCTCAAAACTGTCATCGTGGATGATGAGCCTCTCGCCCGCGACTTCCTTGGAATGTTACTCGCATCGCATAAGGATATTGAGGTTGTCGCGCTATGCAAAAACGGTCAAGAGGCATTGGCTTATCTGCAATCGAGGCCGGTGGAACTTCTGTTTCTGGATGTTCAGATGCCAGAGATGGGAGGTTTCGATGTTGTGGAGCGGGTAGGACTGCGGCACCTGCCGCCAACCATCTTTGTCACGGCCTATCACGAACATGCAGTCCGGGCCTTCGATGTTCATGCAGTCGATTACCTGACCAAACCTGTGGAGCCGGAACGATTGGGGATGGCTCTGGAGCGTGTCCGCAAGAAGATTGCGGCGGAGACAGCTCTTATGACACAGGAGCAGCTTGCGGCTGTGTTGAATGGGCTGCGGAACTCAACTGAGGAATCAAAATCCTATTCCTCGCGGTTTCTGGTGAAAGACGGTGAAAAGGAGATTCTTGTTTCCGTAGAGAAGATCCATTGGATTGAAGCGGCGGATTATTATTCCTGTCTGCATGTAAATGGTCGCAGGTACATGCTGCGCGAAACCATCGGCGATCTGAGCAATAAACTTGATCCCAAACAGTTCGTTCGCATCCATCGGTCTTCGATCGTGAATCTCGACCAGATACAGGAAATCTATCGGGACGGTCAGGCAGATGGTACAGTTGTGCTCACAGATGGACAAAAACTCCGAATGAGCAGGGCAGGTCGTCAGAAGTTGACGGAACTCGGGAAGACCTCCGACTGACACCGAATTTGGAGAACTTTTTGTTGAATACGCGAGAGTGTCAGACTGTTCTCACTGTATGGGACTATCCAGTTTCACTACGAAGCCAACAGAAGCCAGCGCCTCTTCCGTCGTGTCTCCCTGGGCAATCAGCACATGCCCCTCTTGCGTTTCCATACTGACCGGTTCCAAATCGGGATAGACAAGCTCGGTCAGAGCAACGAAATCCGTCATGGGAGTGGTGGTGATTCCAGGTTGCGGTGTGATGGTCGTACTGGCTGCGGCGAGGCGAGTCGCAGTCTCGGAATCCAGAAAGCCAAGCGAAATGAGAATGCCTGCAACCTGCTCGATACACATAACCTGCATTTCCCATGCTTGCGGCGGTTGGGTAAAAGGCAGGATGGCGATCATGCGGAATCTTACGAATACATCCGTGACCATAATCGTGGCTTTCATAATCCCCCTTCCGCAAATCGCACTACTCTCATCGCCAGCCTGACCGAGCAGGGTATGCACTACAAGGATGAAACAGGAGAATGGCTCAACGCAAGGTCAGAGCTAACCCCTGCGCCGCCGCGTTGCTTTGTGCATTGCCGAAATTGATAGCCGTGCTCTTGCTTACATCGTGACTGAGCTTGCCCACGAGTGAGGCGGCATCATTGGTATAAATCTGCGCATCGTGCGAGGCACGAGAGACAGATACATACGCAAATCTGCTGTTTATCAATTCGGGATGAACCTCGGTATCCATATTCACCAGCACACGCTCGGAGGTAAGTCCCTGCGAACTGTGTGAGGTCACGGCGTAGCCGTGGTCGAGGTGTCGCATCTCGCTCGCATCGAAGCGGACGGTACGCTCTTTTGCCCCATCCATGCGGACGCTGATCTTGCCATCGTCACTGATGTGCTGGATGGTGCCGAGGTCACGATTGGCAACCTGCAAATCCCTCGACGGAGCCGTAAATTGAAAACGCCCACTCATCATGCGGATTCCCGCAAAAATGAGGCCGCCGAAACAGATAACGGCCCCAGCGTAAATCGCAAAAGTTTTGAAGGTTCCCATCAGCGTTTGCGCTCCTGAGAAGTCCATCGTTCCTTGTGCATGGGCAACGCCGCTGCCTATGCCCGCGATGGTGAGCGCCAGAAGTGTCGGCCCCATCACATGCGCTGCATGGAGTAGTTTTCGTTTCGAGAGGAGTTGTGCCCGCGGTTTGGCGGGGGAATTGAGCAACCGAATGGGAGGCTTTTCCAGTCGGAATGGGCGGCGGACTCTGAGCATATTGCACCTCCGCTGACCTGATGTTGTCAGCTATGGCGCAAAACTAAGGTTCCTCCATCCGCCGTGTCCAATAACGTGCGAAGGATCGGTTATTCCAATTTGGAATGACAAGTCACGGATTGGAGTTCCGGGTTAGCGGCAGTTTCGAGTGTGACGGATGATCCGAGGGTGATTGTTGCTTCGGGTATTTGTCATCATGCCGTGTTGCTGCGTACTCTGAGAACGGAGCTGAAAAGGGAAAAGTGAGATGGCAAACGGAGCGGTAGAAATACACAGCGGATCGAGCTTCGATGACTTCTTGGAAAAAGACGGGTATCGAGGCGAGATAGAAAACGCCGCTATCAAGCGGGTACTTGCTTGGCAGTCTGAACAGGAGAGCAGAATCCGCGCACGCACTCCTGGGGTTGTAGACAGGGGAATCAGAGAAGAGAGCAAGTCGCAGCCCTGATGAGAGCTATGCGTCTCGCAGATACAATTCAACGTTGTTGGTTGTCCACGTTGCGATGCCGCTGCCAAAGAAATCCTGATCTTCTGTCCAGACCGGGCAGTTAAGTAGCAATGAGGTTGCCACGATGGGCCAGTCCTCAACGTCCCTGGCGATCATTCTTTCCCGCGCTGACGATTCATATTCTTCATACAGGCTGAGGTCTACGATCTCAACGAGACGGGCCAACTGATCGTGGACAAGAAGACCTGCGGCTGGATCGAAGTGGCGGGTCGCGGCGATTGTGGGAATGTACTTCCGGGCGTCGCCAAAGCAAACGTCCGGGGTATAGAAGCTCACGGAATCCTCATAGGTTTCGAGAAGACTGCGTACCCGGACGCCGAAGACGGCCCGGAGGAGAATGTTGGCGTCGAGCACCAGGCGCTTCTGTTCCGTCATCGCTTTTGTTCCGCCCGCCAACGCTTGAAGTCGGCCACCGCCTCTTCCTCAGAAACACCCTCGGCGTCAAGAATCTCCTGCCAGCGTGCAGAGGCTTCTTTCAGGGCCGCCCGCTCCGTTTCGCTACGCTTGCGGCGAGCGGGAATGAAGTAGCCGACTGTATCGCCGTGGCGGGTAATCGCCACCGGCGCTTCCGATTCCAGCAGGTAGGTGGCGAGTTTGTCGCGGAACTCTCTCATGCCGATCTTCAGGGTTTCCATAGCGGCTCCTTGCGTACCATTGCGTACACAAGTGTACCACTTTCACAATCGAGGGCACGGAGGAGGTCAAATCGGCGGCGGTCCAACGTGTGCTCGCCTGAACACACGCCATTTATTCGGAATCGCGGGATGATAGTTGTGTTCCCAGCCGGGAGAAATTGCCATGCCGGACATCTTGCCAACATTGCAAAAAAGGTATAATTGAAAAATGGGATGGGTGGTTGGATTTTTGAATGAAGAGGTAAAGGCATCGCTCGATGCGTTCCCTTTGGACATTCGAGCGAGCTTCCAACGCATATCCGAATTGATTCAGTCGCATGGTCTGGAGCGGGTGCGGGAACCCTATGTGAAACACCTGGAGGGTCCGCTGTGGGAGATGCGTATGAAGGGCAGGAGCGGAATTGCGCGGGCCTGTTATGTCACTGCCGTGGGGAAGCGGGTCGTCGTCGTTCATGTCTTTGAGAAGAAAACGCAGAAAACACCAAGGCGGGAGATTCTAACCGCCCTCAAACGGGCAAAGGAGGTTCAATGAAGCGTAAATTTATACCGGCTGAAGAGTCCTTCGCACAGTGGAAGAAAGATCCGAAGTACGTCGCTGAATATGCTGCGTTAGAGGAGGAGTTTGCACTTGCGTCCGCATTGATCGAGGCCAGGGGAAATGCCGACATGACACAGGAAGAGGTTGCGGAGGCGATGGGAACGACGCAGGCCGTCGTTGCGCGGCTTGAGAGCGGCAAAGTCTTGCCCTCTACGCGCACGCTGGAGCGCTTTGCGAAAGCGACCCGCACTCGACTTCGTATCAGCTTTGAACCCAATCACGAGCCTGTTGCATTGAAGCGGGGATAGCTCTCAGGCTGCTTTGTAAGTTTCCGATGGAGTGCGAGGAAAGCCGGAGGATGGCCCTACCATTATCTTCCGACGCCTCGTTGCTCCGGTGATCGCAACCAGTAATGAAGCAACGGCTTTGTCGGTTCATGCGTCGGATTTGATGTTTTCCACAGGCAAGGGCACAATTGTGCCCTTGTGCCCGTATTTCGGCAGGTTTGGAACTTTTCGGCTCCGCGACCTCTGCTGCTGCGGGGCAGAGGAAAGGGCCAAAAAACGCGACTAATGCCGCAGGACGGCAGAGGTCTCGGGGTGATTTTGAGTCGAAAATCGGGACACAATAAGGACACGATAAGGGTTCCTTGGTGTGCCTATTAGCGCTAAATGGAGCCATCCATTGCCCGTTGTTGCTATAAGTTACGGGATTCTGGCTCACTGTCACGGCAGAGGTCGCGGGTTCGAGCCCCGTCGTCCCCGCCATAAACCTCAAGAAAAGAAAAGGTTTATGGCAAGTGACAAGATCACGATCCTCCTTTGAGGGTGCTGACGAGGGTGCTGGAGCGATCCGCACCTTTTTTCATTTCCCCCTTTGCACCCTTCGAGGGTGCTGAAGAGGGTGCTGAAAGTGCCTTCTCTCCCGCTTCGAAGACCATCTCCATTACTCGATTGTTGGCCTCACGCTTCGTCGCGGATATGGCTCGCGTGTAAACGTCGAGCGTGATCCGCGAGTTGGCATGACGCAGAAGTTCCTGCGCCGTCTTGAGGTCTACGCCTGCCGATCTCAGGTTCGTCGCCAGAGAGTGACGGAAGCTGTGCCAACCGATGGCCTTGTTTTCGATCCGTGCTCGCTTTAGCGCGGGGCGAATGACTTTCTTCAGCAAGGTATCGGGAGACAGAGGCTTCTTTCCCTTGAGCCGAGTCGATGGAAAGAGAAAGTCGGTCTCGCCTGGATAAGGCGATTCCTTCCGCCAGAGGTCGAGGCACTTCACGACCGACGGATGAAGCGGAACCGGCTTGCGGCTTGCTTCAGTCTTCGTGTCGCCGAAGTGATTACGCACACAAGAACGGCGTACATTCACCTGCATGAGTTCGAGGTCGATGTCTGCCCAAGTGAGGGCGACCAACTCCGATCTCCGCAGGCCGGTACTCCCGGCAAGCATCACCATCGCACGCTCCCGAAGGTCGAGCACGGCGATGAGCGAAGCGATCTCTGCCGGAGAGAGCACGTCGGGCTCTCGCAACCGCTTGGCTGAAACTCTCACTTTCGTGATTGGGTTCCGATCCATCCATTCATGCCGGATAGCGTGATTGAAGACTGCTGACATGATGTTGCGGATTTTGCTCCGTGTTCCTGGGGCAAACGTCAACGTATGCAGCCACAACTCCACATCTACGGTGCGGACATCCTGCAGATACGTTGTTCCCCATTTTGGGACAATGTGATTCGCAAGATAGAGAGTATTTGCCTCGATGGTGGCATAGGCCTTCTTCTCCTCGGTCAGTTCGTGTTTGCGGTAGTGGGTTACGAGTTCGGATACGGTCTCCGGTACCTCGAACTCTGAGTTGATTGTGTTGCGAAGCGCATCGGCTGCTTTCTCCGCATCTCGGAGATGCGGATAGCGGGCTACTGTACCGAGGGTCCGCTTCCGATACGTGCGGACGCCGTTGGTCTCTTCGTACCAACGGAACACCCACACATCGGGACCGGATTTGCGCTTCAGCTTCAAGAGGCTTCCTTGTTGTAAACGGCTCATGCAGATCTCCTTGCATGGGCACTGATAGCTGCATTTATCGTACTCGTCGGGGGCCGTTTTTTCTCGGTTTCACGCGCCTCGACCCAGGCCAACAGTTCGTGCTCACGGAACCGCCAAAGCTTACGCTTCCCCTCGCCCAGTGGATGTGCTGGAACGTAACCAATACGTGCCCATCGCACCAATGTCCGTCTGTCCATCCGAAGGATTTGTGCGGCCTCTTGCGCATCGAGAAGAAGATGTGTCATTGACTCTGACTCCCAAGCATCAAGCTCTGGCCAATGATGGGTAGCGCGACCTCTACACGTCCAATGAAATATAGGGTGATCGTCATTCCTTTTTGGAATGACGAGGCCACATGAGCTCGCCCAATTCAGCATGGATTACGGCGCCTGAGGATTAGAATTAAGAGCATCCGCCATCCAATTACGATGGCGTTGCACTGATTGCTTTCCTTCCCAGAACCCCATCTTGGAGGATAGTCATGGTCCTACCGGAGATTCGCTTGCTTCAGGCTGCGATTGCGGTCGCGGAAGAACTCCATTTCTCGCGCGCCGCAGATCGGCTAAATATGAGCCAGTCGACGCTGAGTAAGCAAATTCTTAAGCTTGAACATGACATCGGCTTCCGGCTCTTTGAGCACAATCATCAGGCCGCGGAACTCACGGATGCGGGGCGCGTATTCATACCCGAGGCACGTGAGGTCGTTGCTCACGCGGAACGAGCGATATTGTCAGCCAGAGCTATCGCCGATGGCCCTGTCGAAGTTCTCAATATTGGTAAGTCTTCGTACACAGACCCTCTCTTTGTTTCGACTCTTCTGGCTATTCATCTACCGCTCTTCCCAGAGATGAAGGTGAAGCTGTGGAGCAACTACTCAAATGATTCGGCGCAGCGAGTCATTGCGGGTACTCTTGATCTTGCCTTGATCACAGGCGTGCCTCACAAGCCGAAGCTCAGCAACATGACCATTGCAAATAATCCGTACTACATTGTCATGTCCATGGACGACGCTCTTGCATCGCATAAGGAAGTTCGCCTGGAACAGATGAACAGTCGGAACTGGATGCTTCTCGGACAACACGCAAATGCTTATCTTTATGACTTGATACAGTCAGTCGCATCCGATAACGGAGTGCATCCATCGGACCTCTACCACTTCACGAGTCCAGAAGAAGCATCTGAGTTGGTTCGTGAACATAGAGGGTTGGCATTCCTTCCACGGGCTTCAGCGTGGAGAATCTCCCGCGATGGCCTCACCATGCGTCCACTAATGGAAGACCGGCTTCGTCTCGTCACGAGCCTTGCAGTGCGCGTCGACAGCAAGTCCCGCTTGGTAAATGAGTTTGTCAAAGCTGCGGGCAAGAAATTTGGCAGCGTGGGTCAGAGAGCGCAAGGCAGGCTTCCACTAACGGGCTGAATCATTCATCCCGTGATGGTCCACCGACGGACGTATCCACCTCGCGGATCTCGATATTTAATGGCCCGTCGATTCCGCAATTTGAGCAAGGATAGATCCCCGTCGTGTTTTGGCGCCCTTCGAGCTCCTCCCGACGAAATGCCGCACCGCAGTGGACACATACCTGAAAGTGCAAGAGTCTCACGCCGGTATTTTGTGCATTGTTCGTCGTCAAGAGAGGAGCCTCAGTTGTCTATGCCGCGCCGTGCGAAACAGCGGTCGGTGCCACACGTTCTCTATTGCCTTAGTGTGTGCGAATCTGCATAAAGACAAAGAAGCCTGCAAAAAGAAGCACTATAAGAAGTAGAAGACCGCAGATGTAAAACATCGCGCGTCTCTGGCCGGCTTTGTCGGGTGGCGTGATACCGAAGAAGTCGATAAACGCTCGTGTTATGAAACTCAAAATATTCATTCGGTCCTCTGGTTCGCCGGCGCTCGTGTGTCCCGATTGCCAGTCGTTTCGTGCTGCGGGAAGGAGCCGAAACGGCTTAGCCCAACCTGCACAACTTCGCTCATAGTCATACCCACGCGAGACCACCGCGTGGGTATGACGCCGACGCCTTCAGAGCGTCAAATCCAGGGGGGTACCCGGCTCCAAAGTCAACAGCCGATCGTTTCCAACAACCTTGAAGGCCTTCTGAAGATCTTCGCGGCTCTGAATAAAATGGCTCCAACCGTAGTTGTGCACCGAAGTGATCTTGGCGCCTTTGAAGCGACTTGCCGTTTCGATGGCGTCATTGGTGTTCATAGTTACATTGAACGGACCTCGAGGTTGAGCCGCTCCTGCGTGCAGTACAGCCAGCCCTACGTCAAACCTCTGTGCCACAGGTTCGAGGCCCTCATACCAAACCGTGTCTCCAGTTATGTAGATGTCAGGATTTCCATCGACAGAAAGTACGAACCCTATCACGTCGCCGATGATCGGCTCGATTCCAGTTGGGCCATGCCGCGCAGGTGTTCCAGTGATCGTGAGGTTCCCGCCCCCTGGTAGAGGAATCGAGGACTTTTCCCATGGATGAAGTCCAATGGTCCCGCCGCCGAGCCTCTTAGATCCACTAGCTGTGGTGATGACGCGTTTCGCCTTTGGAAGGAAAGCGCGTCCAGCCTGATCCAAGTTGTCCATATGGTGATCGTGGCTGAGGAGGACCACGTCAACCGGCAACAGCGAATCCGGATCCACCGCAGGGCCATTGAACTTCGTGAGCTTTTCGTCTCCCATCGTGTAAACCTGTGGCGGATCGAACGTGGGATCCGTAAGGATTCGGAGGCCAGCGTACTCGATGAACAGCGTGGGGCCGTCGATCAACGTTAAGCGAACTTTGCATTTTTCCATCTCAGTCCCTTTCTTTCTTACTCACCAGCCGTCACGGCCGCCGTACCCATCTGCCCGGAAAGCGTCGAGACCGCAATGAGGTCTTCGACTTGCTGTACATGCTTATCGATGTATGCGTCCATCGAGACCCTTGCTTTCGCTACCTCCGCAGCAACATCGGAGTCGGGTGCGTGTTCCGTGGTATAAGCGTCGAGAGAAAAGCGTCCATGCTCCACGTGATTCGTATGTTCCGCCCCGTAGATCGTCACGTCCTTGAGCCCAATGAAACCGAGGATCGTCCTCAGAGGAAGATCGAATTGATTCATTGCTGCCATCGGCGAGTCTGGTCCATAGCCACTGCCGCTTGCACGTATGACCCAGACCTTGCGCCCCGCCGCAAGACCCTCGTACGTAGCGGAGAAAGTGAGTCCGATTCGGACGACAAGGTCGATCCAGCTTTTTAGCATTGTCGGAAGTGAGAAATTCCACATCGGGGTGGCAATCAGGATCTCGGTTGAAGACAGAATCTCGGCGATCAACTCGTCAGAGATCTTCAAAGCGGCCTTCTGCTCGTCGGTACGTTGATCGGGCGAGTTGAAGGAGCCTGCGATCCATGAAAGATCGACCATCGGCAGGCCCGCCGATATGTCGCGCAAGCACACTTCACCACGTGGATTCTGTTTCAACCATTGCGAGACAAAGACATCGCCGAGTCGCTTGGAGACAGACCAATCTTTTCCTCGGGGACTGACATCGATACGAAGCAGCTTAGACATTTGTTGGGGTGTCTCCTTGATGTTTGCGTTGCCGTGATGACGTGAAAGGAAGGGCAGATGCACTCAACTCCGAAAGCAAACCCTTGCGGATCCGCGAATCGTCGCACAACTGCACCATAGGCGATCGGGGGCGCAAGTTACCTGTGTAAGTTCTGGAGATTTCGCGGACTTGCTTCGAACCAACAAAATGTGCACCGCCCAGCGCCGATTGCTTCTCGGACCGCAGTCATGGGCGATGAGACCAAGGTTGCGCAGAGCTGCCCCATTCTTGCGAGGTTCCCGTCTTACGCTGAACGTTGCGTCGCCTTCATAGTTTCTCCACAACTCCCCCAGAGTTTCCGGCAGCTGATTTCATATGGTTTTCTTGGAAGGTCTTGTGCGCTGGTTCCATGCCTTAGGACTGCTGTGTCACTAACCATCGCCTACGGTCAGGCGACCCAAGGACAAGCCAGGTGTCGATGGCGTGGCATGCCGGCTGTGCCAAATCTCCGCTTACTGCGACCGTTCTCGAACACTCGATGCCCGTGCTCGATTTGGAACAAATCGGATCGAACTTCGCTTTGGCGAAGAGCATCTTTCACCCACTGTCAAGGAGATTGGCGCGATGACTGTAAGAGATGAAAGCCCGCTGAAGATCGCCAATGATCCTGAGTTCCGACCGGATCTTGCGTTCACACCTTTGACAGAGGCGATGGTGGAACGCCTCAGAACGTATGGAAAGGAGGAGAGCTATCCAACGGATTCACCCCTGTTCACTCACGGCGATCGAGGCGTGGACATGTTCGTCATCTTGCAAGGAGAGGTAGACGTCTCACTTCCTCCATCCGTCGCCGGATGCAAGACCATTTGGAAACACCGCCGCTTTGCTGTCGCCGGTGAGCTGAATTTGTTGACGACGCAGGCCTGTCTCGTCGATGGCAAGACTGTCGGGGACACAACAGTGCTTCGGATTTCACGCCAAGAGCTGCAGCGACTCATGCGCGAGGAGGGAGATATTGCCAATCTGATCACCTCCGCCGTCATCTGGCGTCGCATTGGCATCTTGGGAGAAGAGACTGCGGGCGTCACCCTCATTGGACATTCGAATGACGCAGCGACCAGGGAACTTCAGCGATTCCTTGTCCGCAATAGCTATCCCCACCGAGTTGCCGAGCCGAGCTCAATGGAGCGCGCGACCTCGGAAGTTGATGCAGGACTCTCCAGATTCCCGACAGTAGTGCTCTCGGACGGACGATCGTGGCACAAGCCGACTATTTCCGGCCTGGCCGATGAGCTTGGCATCACAGAGCTTCCGGACCCCGGCAGGATCTACGACGTCGCAATCGTAGGGGCCGGACCATCGGGCTTGGCAGCCGCTGTATACGCAGCTTCCGAGGGACTGTGCACCATCGTGATCGAGGGCGTGGCGCCCGGCGGGCAGGCGGGCACCAGTTCGAAGATCGAAAATTACCTCGGCTTTCCAACCGGCGTCTCAGGTCTCAGACTCGCGAGTCGTGCGCAGCTACAAGCATTAAAATTCGGCGTAAGTTTTGCGATTTCGAGAGAAACAGTTCGTTCGGAAGAGATTGACGGCATTCATCAATTGACACTCGCAGGTGGGATTCCTGTACGTGCGAGGTCTGTAGTCGTTGCTTCGGGCGCTCAATATCGCACGCTCTCCGTGGAGAATTACCGACGTTACGAGAACTGCGGGATTTATTACGCTGCGACGGCCATGGAGTCGGTGTTTTGCCGCGATAAAGAAGTGGTTGTTGTTGGAGGGGGCAATTCCGCTGGACAGGCAGCCCTCTTCCTCTCGGGGATTGCTAAGCATGTGCACCATCTTGTGCGAACCCACTCGCTTGCGAAGACTATGTCGCAGTACTTGATTTCTCGAATTGAAAAGTCGCCAAACATCACCCTCCATACCCGATCGGAGATCGTAGCGCTGGATGGGGATCTATCCCTCGACCAAGTCAAGTGGGTGCATCACGGGACCGGGGTAATCACCGCCGCCCCCGTTTCCAACGTCTTTGTGATGATCGGAGCCGAACCCAACTCTGGCTGGCTCTTCGGAAGCGTAACCCTCGACAAGAAGGGATTCATTCTTACGGGGGGATCGGTCGGATTTGAAAACACACCTTATGCCACAAGCATGCGAGGCATGTTCGCCGTCGGTGATGTACGTGCACAGTCCGTGAAGCGGGTTGCATCTGCGGTCGGGGAAGGATCAGTAGTGATAAGCGATGTCCACCGCTATCTTGCAGATCATAGAAACAGCTTGGCAGCTGAACGCAACTCGGCACTAGCAGCATTGCGTTCTGCTAACGCCGCGGCAGCCCATGACACACCAGACCGTGTCGAAGGGAGGCAGTAACCGTGTACGAGAGAATCTTGATTGCATATGACGGTTCAAAAGAATCGGAACGAGCTCTTGAAGAAGGCGTCGCGCTGGCCAAAACACTTGGATCCCATGTGACGCTTGCCACTGTTGCGGAGCCCGCACCAGGTTACGTCGGGTTGGCAGCGATGGTTGCCCCCGAAGAGCCAGAGAACTTTCGCCAATATCAATTAGCAAACCTCGGGGCGCTGCAGGTAAAGGCTGCCGAAATCGCGAAAGCCAATGGCTTGGTCATAGAGACGACCCTGATCGAGGCCTCCGAGGTTGCGGGCATCATCCAAGCGGCGACCAGTCTGAAGGCCACTCTGCTGGTCGTCGGGCTGCGACCGCATATCCATCACGTGGAATGGGTCGGCACAGTGCGGCAGATCGCCAACCAAGCTAAGTGTTCGATTCTCGCTGTCATCTGAGCTGACGGGGCGTGGTTGCTGCGACTGCTCAGACATGGCTCGGTAACAAACTTCGTGGTCAACCTATCTCGATGACACTTGTATCGATTGGGTTAGCGGAGTACATGGGGACCGAGACATTAGGTCTGGTGAGTGAAGCCGGGAGCACTGGAGTCTAAATATGCATACATCGAATTGTCTTACCCGTCGCCACTTTATGCAGAGCTTGATAGCGGCGGGCATTGTCACTTGGGCCCCGGGTCAAGGTGCGGCCCAGATGCTTTCTCAATCTCCGAAGATATTGGAAGGAACGACGTTCGATCTAACGATCGATAAGCTGTCCGTCAATTTCTCAGGCAAGCCACGCACCGCAGTGGCCGTGAATGGATCCGTGCCAGCCCCGACCCTTCGCTGGCGCGAAGGCGAGACCGTAACAATCAACGTAACGAACAGGCTCAAGACGAACACATCGATTCATTGGCACGGCATGCGAATTCCGACCGACATGGATGGCGTTCCTGGGTTGAGCTTCGAGGGTATTCGCCCGGGCGAGACATTTACCTATCGCTTTCCGGTGAGGCAGAACGGTACGTTCTGGTATCACAGCCACAGCGGATATCAAGAGCAAACAGGCATTAGTGGCGCGATCATTATCGAGCCCCAAACTGCCGAATCCGAAGCGGTCGACCGCGAATATGTGATATTCCTGTCCGATTGGACTGACGTCGATCCACATACGATCCTCAGTAACCTGAAGGAAGATGGCAGCTACTACAACTACCACCGGCCTGCGCTGAATCACCTGTCCGGAGACCCGCAGACGAAGAAGTTCTCCACGGCCCTCGCGCAGTACCTGATGTGGTCAAAGATGAACATGAGCCCGACTGACATCGCCGATGTCTCAGGCTCCGTCTACACCTATCTCTGCAACGGAGTGCCACCCTCGCTCGGCTGGAAAGGCCTTTTTGAACCGGGCGAAAAAGTGAAGTTGCGCATCGTCAATGGTTCGGCAATGACCTTTTTTGATGTCCGCATTCCCGGGTTGCAGATGAAGGTGGTTGCCGCCGATGGGAATGCGGTCGAGCCGGTGATGGTGGACGAGTTTCGGATTGGGACAGCAGAGACATATGACGTAATCGTCTCCCCCGAAAACATGTCGTACGTCATTTTCGCTCAGGCGGAAGACCGAACCGGCTACGCAAAAGGCATCCTGGCCACAAGCGCTAATAACGAGGCCAAGACACCGACGATGGATCCCCGACCCATCCGCACAATGGCTGACATGGGAATGAAGATGAAAGGTATGGCGATGCCCGCCATGTCAGGCGACGGGAAGATGAACATGTCAGGCATGCAGGGAGGCGGTATGGAGGGCATGTCGAACATGGATATGCCGGCGAACACCGCACATGTCGCTGCGGGTCACGATACGTCGTCGATGACCGTGCGATCTGATAGTGCGATGAACATGCACGTACCACCGGAAGAGGTGGCCCGAACAATGTGGGATCAGTTTCCACTGCCCCAACCCGGTCGCGATGTACTTCCAGTCGGAACTCCCACATCTGTGCCATCCCCTCTCCCTCATCTTGCCAGCGTCCTCAAGGTTGGGCCAGAAGTATCGGGGATTGCAGTTATCACCGGCCCCAAGCTAAGCGATCCAGGTGTCGGACTTCAGCACAATGGACGCAGGGTTCTTGCCTATTCAGACCTGAAAGCTCGTTACCCGGGTGTGGACCGTCGTTCTCCGACACGGGAGATCGAACTGCACCTGACGGGAAATATGGAACGGTTCATTTGGGGCTTCGACGGAAAGAAGTTCTCACAGGCTCAGCCGATAACTCTGCGCTATGGAGAGCGCGTACGGATCATCCTTGTCAACGACACGATGATGGAACATCCGATTCACCTGCACGGCCTGTGGAGCGAACTGGAAAACGGAAATGGATCATTCAACCCCTACAAGCACACTCTTATCGTCAAGCCTGCAGAGCGACTTAGTTATCTCGTCTCCGCGGATGTAAAAGGCCACTGGGCTTATCACTGTCACCTCATGTTTCACATGGAGGCTGGGATGTTCAGAACGGTGGTTGTGGCATGAGTGGCCTCCATCGGTTTCAGTGTCTTCGGACGCGCAGCGGCAACCTGAGAACGCGACGAATCGCGTTCTTGCTCGTCTCGGCGGCTATGTATGCCTGCTTCTTGACTGCGGCTTCCGCTCAGACTGCAGACATTCAAAGCAGTTCCACGGGTATGGCGTGGCGCCCTCCTGTCATGGACAACGAACCCTTTGCTCATGTTTTGTTGGATCAATTAGAAGGGCGCGCCTCTGCGACGGGCACACAGTTCAAATGGGACGGCGAAGCATGGGCGGGCACAGACTTTAACCGATTCTGGGTAAAGTCTGAAGGGAACATCGCTCGTTCGTCGATGAGCGACGGCGATCAGGAATTCCTGTATGACCGGCCGATTCCTCGCATGCGTTATTTCGACGCGCAGATCGGAGTCCGCGCCGACCTGGACTCGGACCCAACCCGCGCCTGGGCAGCGATCGGACTGGAGGGTCTTGCTCCCTACGAATTCGAGTTTGCCCCAACTCTGTACATCCGCAACGACGGTAGGGTCGCGGGCCGGATTGAAGGTGCCTATTCGTTCCGCGTTCGCCAACGGCTCGTTTTAGAGCCTCAGATCGAGCTGAATTTCTATAGCAAGGATGATAAGGCCCGAAAAGTAGGTTCAGGCTTGAGCGACCTCGATGGCGGGATTCGGCTTCGCTACGAAATCAATCGAAAATTCGCCCCGTACATTGGGTACGTATACTCAGGTTCCTATGGAAGCTCGGCCGCCTTTACACGGGCGACAGGTGACGCAACGCATACTAGCTCTTTCGTATTTGGGGTACGCGTTTGGCGGTAAAGACGCTGTCCGCGTCTCACCGCCGCCGTCCCGTGCTAAACGTCGTCGGAGTGCAGATCCGAGGACCTAGCTCGGATGGACTTCGCGAACACCATCTTGCCCTGCAATGAGAGCCATGGACGCCATGCGCAGGAACAGGCCATGTTCAACCACTCCGATGATGCTTCGAATCTCCGCTGCGGTTTTTTCGGGGTCTTGAATGGAGCCACAATGACAGTCGAGGATGAAGTTGCCCTCGTCTGTCTGCCACGGGACAGCACCATTCGCCACGAGTCGCAGCATTGGGTTCAAACCAAGGTCAAGTAGCTTCCGATACACCAGGGGTTCCGCCAGCTGAATCACCTCGACCGGAAGGGGAAACTTTCCGAGGGTTGATACGATCTTCGACTCATCGGCGATCACTACAAATGCTTTCGCTGCGGACGCGATGATCTTCTCTCGAAGGAGTGCACCGTGGCCCCCCTTGATCAAGGAAAGTCCGGGCCCGATTTCGTCCGCACCATCGACGGTCAAGTCCAACACCGGCGAATCCGCGAAGCTTGTGAGTTCGATTCCTTGTTCCGTCGCAAGTCTTTCACTTTCGGTGCTGGTTGCAATCGCCTTGAGGCGAAGTCCAGACCTGACACGCTTTGCAAGTTCCTCGATGAAGAACGTTGACGTCGTTCCCGTGCCGAGGCCAACCCTCATTCCATCAGAAATGAGATCTGTGGCACGCTTCGCTGCTAGCAGCTTTGATTGATCCTGCGTCATGTCCAACCTCACACTCTCATCAGAGCGCCGTTGCTGCTACCGTGCTCTCACAGAGCTCTTTGAGTACGGCGATGTTCCCGATCAGATCTACGGGGAGATTGTGCCGCTCAGCCAAATATTCCGGGCTGTTGTAAGTCAGCCAGACCTTGCCCGCCGAGTCCTCCCAAGCCAAAGCCTTGAGTGGCAGATCGATCGCCACTGTGGGTGATGCGTTCATCAGCGGGGTGCCGTTTTTCGGATTGCCAAGCATCAACATTTCGGAGGGATTCATTTTCAAACCGACGCGCGCGGCGTCACCTGAATGATCGACTCTGAAGTGGACGGGCACCCCCTTCTGTTTGCAGAGATTTTCAAGCCGAGATAGCGTGTCCTTCACGGAATAGGGGCTGATAAGACTTACGAGACCATTTGTCATGATTCTTCTCCGAAGTTGATTTGTTGCTGAGATCCGTTATTTGTAGCCAAGGCTGGCAAACAGAAAGACTAGCCCCTCCGACAATGTCGGGTGGGTGACGATTAGGTCACGCAGCGCTGTGTAAGGTAAGCCGGAGTTCATCACCAATTGGACTGGCGCTAGGAGCTCGCCTACGCCAACCCCAAGAGCTGTGAATCCAAGGATGCGATCATCTTTGCCAATCAGGGCTTTGAGGAAACCTTCCGTTTCCCCCAAGGTGCGTGTTCTGAGGACCGCCGCCATGGGCAGTTTGGCCAGACGGTAGCTGATACCTTGTCGCTTCGCTTCGTCCTCGTGAAGCCCAACGTGAGCAAGTTCTGGATCGGTGAACAAGGTGTAAGGAATCTGGCGTCCCGTTGTTACCCGCTTGTGCCCTTGGATACTTTGGTAAACGATGCGGAAATCGTCGTAGGCGGCATGGGTGAAGTACGGACTGCCTGCACAGTCGCCGACGGCGAACACACTCTCAGCGGTGGTCTGCAAGAATTCGTTCACCTTTATGTGCCCATTCGCTGTCAGTTCGATGCCCGCCATCTGCGTGCCGATCGAATCCGTATTTGGAATGCGTCCGACCGCGGCCAAGATATGTGTGGCTCGCAGCGTTTCATGACGCTCTTGGGTTTTGAGAATGACTTCGACGGCATCACCGGAACGTCCGGTGACGGACTCGACCGTGCTGCCCAACTTGAACTCGATGCCTTCCTTCGAAAGCAAGTCTGTCAGCACTCTGACGACGTCTTCGTCCTCGTGCGTCAGGCATCGGGCATTGCGATCAACCACCGTCACTTTAGAACCGAATCGTGCCATTGCCTGTGCAAACTCGAGCCCTATGTAGCCCCCACCCAAAACGATCAGGCTCTCCGGGACGACGTCCAGTTCTAGTTGCTCGATGTGAGTCATTGGCTCAGCTTCCTGCAAGCCTGGGATATCGGTGACCACGGCACGCGAGCCGGTACTCACGATGACCGTATCTCCCGAGATCTGCCTGGTGCCCCCTGCCTGAAGCGTAACAACGACCTCACGTGGTCCTACAAACCGCCCATCTCCACAAATGAAGGTGACACCATTCGCCGCGAAGCGCTTGTTGTGGACTTCGACGAGCTCGCGTACCATCGTCCGCTTTCTCTCACGGACGACCTTCATATCTACCTTCGGCACCGTTACTTCGAAGCCGAACTCTTTGAGCCGATGGGCATACCAAGCCACTTTGGCCGAATGGATAACATTCTTGCTCGGAAGACACGCGATGTTTGGACAGGATCCTCCCACATAGCGCGTTTCGATCAACGCCACACGTCTTCCGTCTGCACCCAACGTCCAAGCGAGATACTTCCCGGCTTCGCCGCTCCCGAGTACAACGACATCGAATTGCTCTGCACCAACCTCTACAATCGCCGCCATATCCATCTCCCGTTTGGCACCTGTCAATGGGCACTCTTATGTCCCTATCGCATCGCCACACTCTACGCGAGTCGTCGGGCAGCGACAATCAGGTCTCCGCGCTACGGGAGACACCTTAATGGGAAGACGTGATAGGCATGGCGCTTTGATTTCTATATGTTCTTGCCGAGGGCCGGAGCCTTCTTTCACCACATCCCAAGGAGTTCATCATGACTACGAACGCAGCCTCTGAACACTCGTCGACGGTCCACTACAACACAGTCCGTATCGAAAACGTGGACATCTTTTACCGGGAGGCGGGCAAGAAGGGTGCACCCGTACTCTTGTTGCTTCACGGTTTTCCGACTTCATCGAACATGTTTCGCAACCTGATCAGCCGCCTATCCGGATCGTTTCACATCATTGCACCGGATTACCCGGGCTATGGCTTCAGCAGCATGCCGGACCGCGCGCAGTTCTCGTACACATTCGAGAAGATGACCGACCTTGTCGAGCAGCTGACCATTAAGCTTGAGCTCTCGACATACATCATCTATGTCATGGATTACGGCGCACCGATCGGCTACCGCTTGGCGATTCGTCATCCCGAGAAGATTGCCGGCATCATCGTGCAAAACGGAAATGCCTACGACGAAGGTTTGCGTGAATTCTGGGACCCCATTAAAAAGTATTGGGGAGCCGCTACGCCTGAAAATCGTGCCGCGCTCGAATATCTGACAAAGCCGGACGCAACAAAGTGGCAGTATGAAAACGGTGTCGCCGATAAGACACTGGTTGACCCGACCACCTATACCCTCGACCAGGCTGGCATGGATCGCCCTGGAAACGCCGATATTCAGCTCGACATGCTCTATGACTATCGGACGAACGTCCCGTTCTATCCTGCATTTCAGGAGTTCTTCCGGAAGTTTCAGCCGCCGATGCTGATCGTTTGGGGAAAGAACGACTTTATCTTCCCTCCGGAAGGCGCAGCCCCTTACAAGCGCGATCTTCCGAAGGTCGAGACGCACCTGCTCGACGCAGGACATTTCGCACTCGAAACTCACGGTGAAGAGATCGCCTCACGCATTGAAGGCTTCTTCTCGTCCAAGTAAACCTAGGCGGGTGAGCAGGGTTTAGACTCTGCTCACCGTCTCCCCACCGTGAGGTCCTATGAAATTCGGTTCGATTCTCTTCACGCCGGTAGTGCAAAAGCTTCAGGAGCGCTATGGCAGCAGGCGCCAATACGAGAGAATCGCTTCATCGGAGGCAACACGAACGCAGCTAACGCCGTTCGAGATCGAATTTCTCTCTGAACGTGACAGCTTCTATTGGGCAACCGTCAGTTCGTCCGGTTGGCCGTACGTGCAGCATCGAGGAGGTCCCCCGGGCTTTCTCAAGGTCATCGACAATCGGACTCTTGCTTTCGCCGACTTCGCTGGAAATCGACAATACATCACCACCGGAAATCTGTTGACCGACGACCGAGTCGCGATGATTCTCGTTGACTATCCAAATCAGGCGAGGCTGAAAATCCTTGGCCGGGCCAAGGTTGTGGAAGGCGAAGAGGCTGCACCTTGGATCAAGCGGACTCAGGTAAAGGAATATAAAGCCATCGTCGAACGGGCCTTCATCATCGACATAGAAGCATTCGACTGGAACTGCCAACAGCACATCGTTCCGCGGTACACTTCCGCCGAGATACACGCAGCCGTCCGCGAAATTGAAGATCGGCTACACGACCTCGAAAGCGAAAATCAGCGCCTCCGGCAGGAGCTAGCAAATACGCTTGCTACGACTACAGATGCCAGAGGCTAAGATCGGTCTCAAAGAGGTCCTTCCGCGTTGATTAACGATCTCGTTGAGTGGGCGACCAGGCTTACAGTTATCGCGTGTTGCTATGCGTTGCGCCGCCATTCAGCGGGGGAAACACCCGTGATTTTCCGAAACATGCGAGCGAACTGACGTGCATCGGAGAACCCGGTGCTCCGAGCGATATCCGCGACCGCGGTACGTGGCTGCCTGAGGAGCGTCTTCGCTCGTTCAATTCTTTTCTTGAGAATGTACTGATAGGGGGTCTCGCCCAGCGACTCCCGAAACGACCGTGCGAAATGATAGCGGCTCAAAGAGCTTAAGACGGCAAGATCATCGAGCCGAATGCCGTCAGAAAGGTTCTCTTCGATGTATCCGAGGATGCGATTTATATGCGGGCGCGACAATCCGCCCTTAAACGAGGGAATACGATGAGACAGCTCGCCGTATCGACGGATGAGCCCCACAGAGAGGGCCATCCCAAGAAGGTCCCCGTACAGACCTCCTGTAGCAAATCCAGACCTCATCTCCCGGTTCATCTCGTTCAAAAGCGCTTCCAGCTGTTGGTCGCGAAAAGACCACTTCAAATTGAAGTCAAACAGCCCTTTGATTCCCATCTGCTCGGCCGCATCCTTCAATAGCGAAGGTTCAATCCCTGCCACCATCCGCTGGGTGGAGCCGTGCCAGATTACTGAGTCGCGTGTGCCCGCGGGCAAGAGCATCATGCTTCCGGGCACCGAGCGTGTTCTGCCCGTTTTCCCTGAACAGAACCAGTCCATATCCACTTGGCCGCCTGTTTGGAGATGCAGACAGAGAGTCTCATGGTCGTGCACAGGAATCTCGCAGCCCCGATGATGATGCATTTCGAGGATCAGGCCATGCCACGGTGACCTGAGGCTGTCCAAGATAGGCTGATCTTCGAATAGCGGCATTTCTCCGTCGCCGACGCGAACAACCAACCGTCGGCCACCGAGCGGGTGAGACTCAAGTGCCGCAGGCACTTCCGTACTGGAAGTTGCTTCGCCTAGCCTTCTTGGCATCCCCGAATTTGCGTGATTGGCCATATCTTCGATCTTCGCAGCAAGAATCCACTCGTTTCAGCAAGTATCACCCACGTAAGCACTTATGCACCCCGGCCAACCTGAGATCATGAATTCGATGACCGAAATAAACGCAGTCAAACTTGCTGCCTTACGAAAATCGAACCACAGCCTTTGGCCCGTGTCCGATTCGGTATGCGGGTTCGATGACGGTCTTCGCTTCGCCAATCTGGGTTCCGACCTCATGCTGCAGGAGGTCGCTCAAGATGTTCAGCAGAAAGGAGCGTCCGCCACAGGGAAGTTCTCTTTCAGACCCTAATTTTACTCTGAACTTCTCCTCTGGGCGTCCGATGCCATGTACAGATTCCTCCCCTACAGCCTCGACCCAATCGATGAGTCTCTGTTGCGACAGTTGTCCGGAAGAGACGAGAGGATTCACCTGCCTCCCAAGGCATTCGCCGTTCTGCGCTTTCTCGTCGAGAATGCGGGTAGGCTTGTTCCTCACAACGAACTGATGGAGAAAGTATGGCCAGACACATTCGTTCAGCCGGAGGTCTTGTCTAGTCACATCCGGGATATCAGGGCGGCCCTGGGCGATAGCGCTCGGAGGCCTCGCTACATCGAGACGGTGTCACGACGGGGCTATCGCTTCATTGCCTTGGTGGATCAGAATGCGTCGTCCACTCTCGCTCAGCACACATTGCCATCGTCAGGCCAGGCACTCGTCGGGAGGGACTATGCACTTGCCAAATTGCATCAGTGTTACCGCACAGCCCTTACGGGATCGAGGCAACTGGTGTTTGTCACTGGCGAGCCAGGTATCGGCAAGACGGCGCTCTGCCGAGAGTTCCTTTGCCAGGTGCGCAGCTCAGACGCCCCTTACGCTACGTGGGGCCAATGCAATGAAGGCTATGGAGTGCAGGAGCCCTACTTTCCCTTATTAAAGGCGATCGGGGATCTATGTCGTGCTGAGGGGCCGCCTTTGATAGAAATCTTCAAGGCGAAGGCACCGACTTGCATTGTCCAATTCTCAGATCTCATCAGTCGCGAAGAACGGGCGGCGTTGGACACTGACGTTCGGTCGGCAACGAGCGGCCGCATGTTGCGCGAGGTCCTGGATGCGCTTGAGGTTGTGGGAGAGTCTCGGCCACTTGTCGTGATCTTGGATGACCTTCAGTGGGTTGATCGCGCTTCAGTGGACGTCATAGCCGAATTCGCGCGGAGACATTCTCCTGCGAAACTGCTCCTCATCGGAACGTTTCGTCCCTTGGAAGCATTTCTGAATGAGAACCCAATTGCGGTTCTCAAAGAGGATCTCCTCGCGCACCGACTCTGTACCGAAGTAAGCCTCTCAGGATTGACCATGTCTGACATCGGTGAGTTCCTCAGTCAGATGACTTCCCAACAGGAGCTCAGGAGCGGGTTGGCGAAGCTTCTCTATAGCCGATCCGAAGGCAATCCGCTCTTCATGGTTGCCGCATTGGAGCACAGCTTGGAGAAAGGGCTGTTGATGATCGAGGACGGTGAACTCCGATTGAGGACCGCCCTTGACCAACTCGACCTTGATATACCCCTCAGCCTGAAACGTGTCCTTGAGGTCCAGATCGACAATCTCGAAACGGAAGAACGAAGAATTCTCGAGGTGGGTAGCGTTGAGGGGGTTATCTTTTGTCCCGCGGTGATTGCCGCCGCGACAGACCATAGTTATCAAGAGGTCGAGGATATCTGCCACGACTTGGCGATCCGAAACCAGTTGCTTCGGGCAATGCCCGAGCATCCGCTCTCAGACGGCTCAACAGCTCTTTGCTACCAGTTCGTCCATGTTCTCTATCGCGACGTACTCTACGACAGGCAGTCTCCGGGCCGCAGGTCCTCTCGCCATCTCCAGATCGGTCTCCAACTCGAGGACGTCCATCGAGACCATCTGGAGGAAGTCGCGGCAGAGATCTCCCTCCATTTCGAACTAGGCTGTGATTGGGAGCGGACTGTTCGGTATCTGCGTTTAGCCGCCGAGAACTCCGAGCGTCGCTATGCCCACCGCGAGGCCATCGCGCTTCTCACGCGCGCATTGGCGTTGGTCTGTCGGGTGACAAAAGAAGATCGATGCAAGCTTGAGCTGGAAATTCTTGAGCGTCTCGCGACTATTTACATCGCATGCTTCGACCCTCGCTGCGTCGCAGCTTATGAGGCGCTGTATCAGAAGGCGAACTCATGCGGTCAGATGGAGGTGAGTGCGCGGGCTCTTCTTAACCTCGCCGGCTGCCTCGTAACTCAGGACGGAAAGCGCTGTATCGAGACGGCCACGCACGCCGCCAAAGTCATCTCGACGCTTCCAAAAGCGCTGCTCCGAACTCGCATGGAGATGACATGTAAATTCATCTTTGTGTGTGCGGCGGGTTGGAACGCTGCTGAAGTTGATCAGCTTCGTCGAAGCTTTCATAACCTTCGTGAGCAAGTCGATGCGCCGGAACTCGCTCCGCAGACGATCCAATATGGAATCATCCAATGGGCCTCTTCACAATACGGGGAGGCCTTCGACTGCCTTGTCGAAGGTATGGAAGCCCTTTCAAAAAGGATTGTTGAGGGAGACCCATACATCACCATCGACTTTCAACGCGCCCACTTCTATTTACCTCGAGCGCTCCTGTTTGGAGGTAAATGGGGTCAGGGGCTGTCAGTCCTCCATGCCTCCATCTCGACTGCGGCGAAGAACGGTGACACGTTTGCGGTGAAAATTCTACGACTCAACCGCGTTTGGATCCACTACCACGCCATGGACTTCGACGAAGTGATCGCAGCATGCGAACCTCTACAGGACGCCGGTGAGGAGTTCAGCGGCTCCTATGTCGCTCGGATGGCTCGTATCCTGCTCGGGTCTGCTCAGGTAGGCGCGGGTGATCTGAGGCGAGGTGCTCTCACGCTGGCGAAGGTCAAAGATGAAATGGCAGTAGGTCCAGTGGTACTGGACTGGTGTTTTCGGCTCCCGCTCCTAGCGGCATTGACCGAACTGGCGCTTGCAGAGCGCAACCTAGATGAGGCGGGGGTTCAGGCTGAGCACTATGCGACTCTGGCACAAACCACGGAAAAGCATACGTATTCTGCCTTAGCCTTGGAGGTCAACGCCAGGGTCGCGCTCGCCCGGGGTGCTTTGACCGACGCCGCCACCTTCATCTCACATGCAGTGGAGTTAATAAACGAACATGATCTGCCGCTGGCCTGCTGGCGAGTTCACGCGACAGCCGCAGAAATATACCGATTGTTAGGGAAAAAGACAGTGTCCCGGAACCACCGTGACGCTGCTAGCTCAGCCGTCACGAAGCTAGCTGACTCACTTGGCCACGAACAGGCGCTTCGGGAGAAGTTTCTCCAGTCCTCGGGCATTTCACGTCTATCGATGAGCAACTCAAATTTGAGTGAAGAGCTTGCCTCGGCTCGGTAGCTCAGGACCACCGGCTACGGAGGAAGGCAACCTGCTCCATGCTAGGCACCCCAGCCTGATGCTGTTCCGAATCGGCCCACACTGGAATCTCTAGGGCGACGGCCATGCGTACCAGATCGGCCACCGAATCCGCTTGCATCTTGTGCAAAACATGACTCCGGTGAATCTGCAACGTCGTCTCCGAGATGCCAAGGACTCCAGCGGCCTGTTTGTTCAAGAGCCCCTTAACGACAAGCGGCAACACTTCTCTCTCTCTGGGAGTGAGAAGTTCGAATCTCTGGCTAAGTTCAGAGAGCAAGAGCCTTTGTTGCCTCTGGCGGCGATCAAGAGCGATTGCAGTCAGCATCGCCTCCGCTAGATGGAGTGGGTTTACGGGTGCCGTTAGAAGTTCCACTGCCCCGGACTTCAGAGCTCGAATTGCCGCCGAGACATCACTGTGGCGGTAGACAAACACCACTGGAGGAGCGCCTTCAGTTGCCATTTGGCACTGGTGGTCGAAGTCGCTGTCGTGATGGGCACATAGGTCAATGAGCAGACACGACGCGTCGTCGTTACGGACGTATTGAGCAAACTCCCTGACCGATCCCAGGCAGACCACTTCAGGGCTAATAAAACCTTTCACGTCGAGAAGGACTCGTTGCAGCAACGGATCAGCACCCACTACATACGCAACCTCACGACTCTGGCGCTGGCCACAATCGCAAGGCTTGTCACTTGCAGGACGAGTGGATCCGGAGCTTGCGTGCACCCCTGCGTCAGTGTGCATTCTGTAGTACCTCGATGTTTGACGTGGCGCAGCAACCATGGCGCTTCCTAAAGCCTTTCGGAAAAATTCACCTGAGTTGTCGCGCCACGGCATTGCAGTCCTACTTGAAGAATGGGACCCACGGTTTCGCGCCGTCTCGAGGCTTCGACTCATAGACATGACACTCTCCGGAGTCAATCTGCGTTTAGAGCCCAAGGTCGCTCAATCCCGGATGATCGTCAGGGCGCCTGCCTTGAGGCCAATGAAACAGACGCTCTGATTCGTCGATACGGACATCGTTGATGCATGCATGACGGTGGTGCATGATCCCTTCGGAGTTGAACTCCCAGTTCTCATTGCCATACGCGCGGTACCACTGGTTGGAGTCCGTCCGATACTCATATGCAAAGCGGACTGCGATTCTGCTACCGTCAAAGGCCCACAGTTCTTTGATAAGGCGATAGTCGAACTCTCGCTGCCACTTGCGGGTCAGGAAACGGACGATCTCTTCTCGACCGTTCACGAACTCCGCGCGGTTGCGCCACCAGCTGTCGACGGTGTAACCCAACGCGACATGTTGGGGACTACGGGTGTTCCAGTTATCCTCCGCCTTCCTAACTTTTAGGATGGCGGTCTCGCGGGTAAAAGGTGGGACCAGCTGTTGCGATGAATCACTCATTGTTTTCTCCTTGTCATTGCCGTTCTTTCAACAATCCGGATTGAAGAGCATAGCGCCCCTCGGTGACGACTCAGACTTCCGGAATGGGTGCCTTAGTCCGCTTCGATGGTCTCTGCAAGGAACCATGTACGGCGCTCTGTTTGGTCGATCCAATTTTCGATCAGGCTGGCTGTTGCTACATCGTGATACTCATCACAGATTGCGTGGGCCGAGCGGAGCCATGTCGTCACGCTCTGGTTGTCTGTAAGAAGCTCAGCGAGCATCATGGCTGCAGGAACCTGTTCTCTCTCACAGTCCTTGATTCTCTGATGACGTGCGATATCACCAATCGACTTCAATGTCGGTCCACCGAGTTTGCGCGCTCTTTCTGCGATCTCGTCGGTCATTGCGAAGAGCTGATCCGCATGCTCATCTAGGAGGAGGTGATAGTCGCGAAAATGCGTTCCCCGCATATGCCAGTGGAAGTTCTTTGTCTTTAGATAAAGAGCAAAGATGTCGGCCAATAGAACCTTGAGTTCAAGTGACAAGCGCTTTACCGCTTCCGGCGTTATCTCCAGTGCACGATCGATTTGCATTAATATCTCCGTCACAACATCGTTTATCGATCCCCGACGTCGTTACGTCCTTTAGGCGATCGAATGTCAGTGGTCATAGGTCGATAAAGGGCGGGGGCCAAGTCTCACAGGCCCCGCCGTGACCCGCCGATCTTAGCTATTCAGGAATTCGAGCAATGCTTGATTTACCTCATCCGCACGCGTTGTGCACATTCCATGAGGGGCTCCCTCAATAATTTGCAAACGAGCGTTCTTGATAATCTTGGAAGACAAATATGCGGAATCCGCAATCGGAACGATCTGATCCGCGTCCCCATGCAGGACAAGGGTCGGCACCTCTATCCTCTTGAGGTCTTCAGTGAGATCCGTTTCGGAAAACGCCTTCACGCAGTCATAGGACGCAATCATTGAAGACTGCATCCCCTCGCGGAAGAACTCATCGCGAACGCCGTCCGATATCTTAGCGTCCGGTTTGTTGTAGCCATAGAAAGGAAGGCTCAGATCACGGAAGAACTGGGCACGATTTTCCGCTACGCCGGCTCTGATCCCATCGAACACGGAAATGGGCAGTCCCCCTGGGTTCTTATCACTCTGTACCATGATCGGAGGAATGGCACCAATAAGCACGGCCTTCCGAACCCGCTTGTTTCCGTGGCGACCGATGTATCGAGTGACCTCGCCACCTCCGGTCGAGTGTCCGACCATAGTGATTTCTTTGAGGTCCAAGTGCTCGATGAGTTCAGCTAAGTCGTCTGCATACGTGTCCAAGTCGTTGCCGCTCCACGTCTGGCTCGACCGGCCGTGACCTCTCCGGTCGTGGGCGATGACTCGAAATCCTCGTTTAGCTAGGAAGAGCATCTGCGAATCCCATGCGTCCGCCTGCAGGGGCCAGCCGTGCGAGAACGTCACTACCGGTCCGCTGCCCCAATCCTTGAAATAGATTGATGTGCCATCTTGCGTTTTGAAGGTATTCACGGGAATTCTCCTTGTCTTGCTCTGTAAGCGTGACAGCCGAAGTAGGGCCACGGTTAGCGTCCATGAGACAGCCAATCAGCCATCCGAACGCACGAGTTTCATGATTCAAGCGAGCGCAAATCTTTAAGCTCGCTTATGAGACCGAGGTGTGTGATTCGGCCACATCGGTGGCGCTGCCCAACGGCAGCTGATTCCACGCCGCGGTCGAATCTACACAGTGACGGCGCCAACGTACAGATTGCTTTCCTGTGGAGACAAGGAGCGTCTCGTATTGTCAGGTGGCGTCCTCACAAGGACAGTAGTCTCCGGACAGCGAGAAACCCTGTTGGAATTATGGAGTTTTTCAGTAGCCCTATCGACTGAGGTGACAAGGTGACCTTGGCAGCTTCAGGATCATCGGTCAGGACTCGCGATCCCTCACGCTGAGAAGTGTGCCATGTATCGCACGCTCCATAGCCAGAACATCTTCACGATTTCGACAGAGTTTTTTATCAAAGCCTGGCTAGGCTTTTGGGAGGATACCCCTCCTTCACCTCTAGTCGAACGGAATGACCGTGACAAAGACTTCGGAATCTTCCCCACCGAACAAATCGATAGTCCCCAACACTGCGGAAGTTCCGTTAGCCCTGGCGATTCTCGCCATCGTCTTTGTCGCCATCGATCTTCGGCCGGGGATCGTCTCCATCGGACCGGTCTTGCCATCGATTCGCGAAGCATTTCATCTTTCTCATACAAGTGCAGCTCTCATGACGTCCATACCAGACGTTTTCATGGGACTTCTGGCGCTCCCGACGCCTTGGCTAGCGAGACGATTCGGAAGAGACCGCGTCATGCTAGCAGCCCTTATCCTCCTTCTTCTTTCGATCAGCCTCAGAGCATTTGCACAGAGCATTGCGGAGCTCTTGGTGTGCACCGGCGGCGTGGGAGCAGGGATCGCCATTGCTGGGACCCTCGTAGCGGGTTTCATCAAGGCGGAATTTCCCTCACGAGTGGCATCCGCCATGGGACTGTATGGAACATCCTTGGCGGTAGGTAGCGTGGCTGCCGCCGCTCTAACTGGGCCACTCGCAGAGAGAACTCAAATGGGCTGGCGGTTCGCCACAGGAGGATGGTCACTCTTGGGGATCGGAGCGATCCTCTCTTGGGCTCTTGCAACGCGTGGTGCGTCCAAGGTCGGTCCACAAGTGACTCACTTCCTCCATGTGTACCCGCTGCCCCTAGGCAATCGAAAAGCTTGGTCAATTGCGATCTTCTTTGGGGTGAATAATCTGTTGTTTTACGCCTTGCTTGCCTGGATCCCATCGCTATACCGGGACTTGGGCTATTCGCCCGCGAGGGCGGGCTTGATTCTCGCCTGTTTTGCGGTTCTCTCTCTACTGGGGAATCCGGTCTTTGGAATCCTTAGCCATTCCCGAGACAGACGTGTCTGGCTCGGCATCTCGGGCGCTATCTGCTGTATTGGTCTGGTCGGGCTACTGGTTGCGCCCACGTCCGCTCCTTATCTCTGGATCTCACTTGCCGCTTTTGGCCAAGCCGGCGGATTCACCCTAGGGATGACCCTGCCCTTGGATAACACCGACTCCGTTGAAGAGACGGATGTCTGGAACGCCTTCACTTTGACTGTCGGCTACCTGATCGCGTCCGCTGGCCCTATGCTGGTCGGCTTCCTGCGTGACCGAACAGGCTCGTTCCGAGCACCAGTCGAATGTCTTGTAGCTGTCGGAGTCGTAATGCTCTGCCTGAGCGCGATACTCGGTCCCCGGAAACTGCCCTCGACGGGAGCGTAGTTGTTCATTGCAAGTACATCTTGCATGCAATCCCTTACAGAACCACACAAGAAAGAAGCGTGCTGAAATCGTGACAGTCGACCCCGCTCAATCTGCTGAGAAACGTCTGCAAGCTCTATTGCCCGAAGTCTATCGCGGCCGCACGGACGACGTTCAGCCGGTCTCCATGGGGTCGGCCCCCTTAGCATTCGATGTCGATGGCAATGTGGCATGGGAGCGCATGTGGGGTACTTTCTGCGATCTTGCCATGGCAGGCGGGCCTCCCCATAAGGGAAAACTCTTGGAACCAGCCGCTCCCGAATCAATCTCCGAGGACCCCGTAGGTTATGAGAGGGTTTGTTCTGAGATCGCGCGTGGCGTGCGACTAGCGGCGAAGCTTCAAACCGAGGCGGGGAGCTACCCTGGATGGCTGCGTGTGAAATGCGTCAACGACGTTATGGCGCAATGGCTGCTCAGGGCTATCACGATGGAGAACGTCTCCGTGCGTTTGGAAGAGTCGGCAATTTTGCTACCGGCAGGCCCCGCGTTTCGTCTTGAGAAAGAAATCAAAAATGTCATAACGGTAATTTCCAAGACCACGCATTACTGGAGTGGCCATCTTCACCGACTCCAGCAGATTGGAATCGCCAATGTCTTCGCTAAGCTCGACACTGACTTTCCCTTGCTGCAGCCAAGCTGGGAGGATGTGGACTGCGACCCGATACCTCGTGGTCGCATCGAGCGTGATCTCGAAGCTACGACGAGCCTGAAGTGTACGAGGGGGACTTACAAGAATTGGATTGGTCTGGAGGTCGGAAACGTCGCCTCAGCCGTGGTCGCGATGCGGCGTCTAGTTGCCACCAATATCTTGTGTCGACGTGAAGAGAGCGCGATCTTTGTGCCCTTGAACCCTAAAATCGCGCCAGACGGTGTGAGCCTTGGAAAGCGCATCTTCGAACTCCTGCCCGATGTGCATAACTCCTAACTAGACTTCCTTGCTTGATCAGGGAGGTGTCGTTGAACGAGCCGACATCAGGCTTGAGGTTCCAGGGCTTGTCGAGAGGCTGCCTTCCCGGTGCCGAAAACCATTCATTCTGGCTGAAACGTTCTCATCCTAAGCGACGTTCGACCGGGTCGCGGCGTCTTTCCGTGCTCTCGATACCGCTCCGGCCTCAGCGTTGGCTCACAACATCTGCAGACTAACTCCAGAGTATGGACAGAGTGCGGCTTCGAGGCAACCGTAGACTCCATGTGGGCGCTCAGTGCTATACCCAAGCTCTTACTGAAGTCCACAAAAGTTGTGTTGAACGGCACGAGTCGATGAAAGATCGGTCTTCACTCATCTATCTCGCTCGACTGCATTGGCCAGTGAGTTGCGCCGAACGACACTCAGACGGAATCCCTCCTCAGAAGTCGCCATGATCTAGGAGACCAACCGCAATCCATCAGTGAAAGAGGCCCGACTCATATGCGATCTGTCAGGAAAGCGAATGTTCAAGAATCGGCGGCCGTCGAGATCATGACGATGTCCCGCCGTGCCGTCCTTGTACGCGGTGCGATCGTGGCTGCCGGGATGAGCCTGCCCAGCGCTGTCTCAGCACTGACCATCGAAGGCAAGCCCCAACCAAATTCTGAAATCACAAAGGGAGAAAGTATGTCTCATCACCTCGATTCGCCCATTGCTCGCCAGGACCTCAGACTCGATATCACCGATCTTTATGTGTTTCGCGGAGAGGTCGGAACGGCCTTCGTCATCAACGTCTGCCATTCGATCGGGCAGCCTCCCATCAGCGGCTACCATCCAGAAGGGATGTACGAGTTCAAGATTGACCACAACGGGGACGCCGTTGAAGAGGTCACATATCGCTTTACGTTCAAAGAGCGTGATTCCGAAGGCAAGCAAAAGTACACCATCCACCGCATCCACGGGAAGGATGCCGTCGATCCCCATGCTCAGGGCACGGTTGTCGCGCAAGGTGAGACTGAAGAGACTGTGAGCACACCTGAGGGAGTGCGGGCATGGGCCGGCCATGCAGGAGATCCGTTTTGGATTGAGCCCGACGTTTTGCACGCGGTTGGACATGCCTTTGAAGATGGGACGAAAGTAGATCTCACGGGCTGGGATCCGAGCAAAGCACACAACCTATTCGCGGGACACACCGTTTATGCGATCGTTCTGGAGATTCCGGACTCGGTATTACTTGCCAATGCCAGAGATAACCACAAGATCGGCGTTTGGGCCGTTTCCACCCTGGCAACAGATGCAGGAGGATGGCGCTCCGTTAATCGCATCGGTCTGCCGATGATGCCGCCCCTCTTTGCGCAATACGACGAGCAATTTGGTAACAGCCTCAATGCGGGCCATCCGTCTGAGGACTTTGCTACCTATGGCTCGCACATCATCAAGTCCATCAGCTCAGTCGTTGCGGCATACGGCACCGCCGAAGACCCTCACGCGTACGCAGAAAAGATTGCCCATCGCATGCTGCCGAATGTCCTCCCATACACAGTGGGGACCCAAGCATCTCTCGGATTCGTCGAGTGGAACGGACGTTCCCTCACCGATCACGCTCCGAATGTGATGTTTTCAACCGCCGCCAACGCTCCGATTCAGTTAGGGATCGGTAAGGAGTCGGTCACATCCAAGCCGCGAAAGTCGTTCCCTTACGTTCCCGTTGTGCTGTAGTAACCCATCGACTGGGTGAGGCCGCACCCAGTCGATAATTTCTCAGGCCTTAGATTCCAAGGCGGAGACTGTGTGGTGGGTTTGCTGAACAATGCTTTCGTAGGTCTTCGCGGGAAGCTCCTGAGTACCTACAGTTTTCTTCTGCTCGCGAACGGAGCGGCTTGGCTCTGGGCAGCTCTAGCCTTTCGGCACTTCCCATTGTTGCTCGGTACTGCGTTCCTTGCGTATAGCTTCGGCCTTCGGCATGCTGTGGACGCAGACCATATTGCGGCGATCGACAATGTCACTCGAAAACTGATGCAAGAAGGTAAACGGCCTGTCACGGTCGGTCTGATGTTTTCGCTTGGGCACTCGACTATCGTTTTCGTCGGCTCAATTCTTTTGGCTTCGACCGCTCAGAGTCTCCAACATCGCGTGGAAACCTTCCGAAACTTCGGGGGACTGATCGGCACAACGGTGTCGACCCTCTTCCTGTTCGGGATCGCGCTCGCAAACCTGACCGCCTTACGCGGGATCTACCGAGTATTTGCGCGCGTCCGCAAAGGCGCCCCGTATATCGAGGAGGAGATGGACCTCTTACTTGCGAATCAAGGGCTGCTCGCACGCGTGTTGCGGCCGATGTTTAAACTGATTCGCGAGAGTTGGCACATGTATCCACTCGGCGTGCTGTTCGGGCTGGGCTTTGATACAGCAACTGAAATTGGCCTGTTGAGCATCTCGGCGACGGAGGCTACTCGAGGGTTGCCGCTGCTCGCGACTCTTGTGTTTCCCACCCTATTCGCTGCGGGTATGTGCCTCGTAGACACGACAGACAACGTCCTCATGCTGGGAGCGTATGGTTGGGCCTTCGTCAAACCCGTCCGGAAACTGTATTACAACCTAACGATCACTCTTGTCTCAATTATCGTTGCGCTCGTGGTCGGAAGTGTCGAGGCGTTGGGCCTGTTGGTTGCGCATTTCCGCCTAAACGGTTCGCTGTGGGATCTCATCCGCAGACTCAACGAAAACTTCGGAACCCTGGGATACCTCATCATCGCTATTTTTATGGTGAGCTGGATCGGCTCGATCACTTTCTACAGGTTGAAGCGCCTCGACGATTCAAGTGTGCAGGCTTAGTGCGCCGTTCAATCGGTGTGCCTAGCTGCGCTTGAGCTCGTTTGAGTAATGACTCATATGCAGATCTACACGCTCATGGCGGCTCGAACCGCCCCGCTTGATACGCACGCCTTTCCTTGAAACGCAACTTGATGATCATTCTTGAACGAGACCTACCAGTTACGATTCGGAGTCTGACGCCCGCGCTCATCCGTCCAAGGTTGAGGACGATCAAACTCTTCTCTGTCCTCATCCTGATCGTTTCAACCTGCTTGCCTAAAGCACGATGCACGAGCACCGTTCGGTTGAACGAGCCGCTCAACGATTCTCAAGCCGATTCCGCCCGAAGAACAAACGCTCCCCCGCCTCAACTCACGGGAGTTGTCTTTGATGGCTCTGGAGCGCTGATGGCAGGAGCCACGATACGCATCTTCAGTGACAAAGGCACCGTCCGCCGCACTCTGCAATCGGGCAAGGATGGCAGCTTCATCGTCGTCGCCTTGCCTGCAGGTGCTTACCGGTTTGTCATTTCGAAACCCGACTTTGTGAGCAAGGAAATCGCCGTCACTCTCCGTGAAAAAGAAAACGAAGGGGTTTTGCGTATCGCCCTTGAGGTGAGTGGCGGGAGTACGACAGTTGATGTTGATGGACGAGGGGATGACCTCACCGGAGTAGCGAGTTCTGCTACCCAGGGAACGGTGGGAGCCGCAGAGATCCAGGATCGTCCGATTCTTCGATCGGGCGAAGTATTGGAAACAGTTCCCGGCGTGATCATTACGCAACATGCGGGTGGCGGAAAGGCTAACCAATACTTCCTCCGCGGCTTCAACCTCGATCACGGCACTGACTTCGCGATTTTCATCGACGACATGCCTCTCAACCTGCCGTCCCATGCACACGGTGAAGGCTACGCGGATATGAACACGGTCATCCCGGAGCTGGTGCAGCGTGTCAATTACGAAAAAGGTCCGTACTACGCGGATGTTGGCAACTATGGCTCGGCTGGATCAGCCCATCTGGAATTCCTTAAGACGGTTTCTCAAAGCTTTGTTCAGGTGGAAGGCGGGATGTACGGCTATGGGAGGTTGGTGTTCGGAGCATCTCGCAAGCTCGGGTTCGGTGATTTGCTTTACGGGGGAGAGGCTTACCACGATGACGGACCCTGGACTCATCCTGATAACTACTACAAATTCAATGGCCTTCTCACGTACAGCCAAGGCGGAGACCTCAATGGTTTCAGCATCACGGCTCGTGGTTATCACGGAACGTGGCACTCCAGTGATCAGATCCCCATCACTGCCGTCCCACTCGTCGGTCTCTTTGGGTCCTTGAACCCGACTGACGGCGGCCATTCACAGCGTTACAGTTTGCAAAATGAGTGGCATCGTCGTGGCGCAGGTACAGAGACGAAGGTTACTGCATACGCTTTCTATTACGACCTCAATTTGTTTTCTGATTTCACTTACTTCCTCACAGATCGTAATCGGGGGGACCAATTCGAACAGCAGGACCGACGTTGGGTAGCTGGAGTCGACGCACGTCACAGCATATACGGTCAATGGTTTGGCCGAAAGGTCGAGAACACCTTGGGACTGCAGGTCCGCAAAGATTGGATTCACAATGCGCTATTTCAGTCGGAAGACCGGATGCGCGTCGATAAAACGGATTCTTCTACCGGAAACACACTGCCCGCCACAACGCAGGCAGACCGATTCACAGATACACAATCGGGCTTCTATGTCGAAAACGAAATCGAGTGGTTCGATAAATTGCGCTCCGTCGCTGCTCTGCGCGGCGACGTCGATTTTTTCAACGTCACCAGTCTCGTTACTACCGCCAACACAGGAACAGCGCTGAAGGTGTTGCCCAGCCCGAAGTTAAGTTTGACTTTTGGCCCTTGGTTCGACACTGAGTTCTATTTGCAGGCGGGGTTCAGCTTTCACAGTAACGATGGGCGTGGGGCTACACAAACCGTGCAGCCGGTTTCGGCAGAGAATCCATACCCCAATACGCCCGTCGCAAGAATCCCTGGCTTGATCCCAACCAAAGGCGGAGAGTTCGGTGTGCGCACGACGTCCCTTCCGCATCTGCAAAGCGTAGTCTCCATTTGGTACCTATACAGTTCTTCCGAGTTGCAACAGGATGGCGATACCGGAAGTACGGTTCCTTCGAAACAACCGAGCAACCGCTACGGCTTTGAATGGGCGAACTATTACACGCCAACAAAGCTTTTAGCCTTTGACTTTGATCTTGCAAACTCGAAGGCCTTATATGCGGCAGTCGACGAAGATGATGCCGCACCCGGCAGCACGGGCGGTAAGCGAGTGCCCGAAGCGGTCGGACTTGTGATTTCGTCGGGCGCAACGCTACATAACTACAAGGGCTTCACGTCTACTCTGCGCTTGCGTTATTTTGGTCCGCGCGACTTGACGTCAGATAGCATCTATCGCTCGCGGGCAACGGCGTTACTCAACGGAGAAGTCGGTTATCGTTTCCACGATCGATGGGGCATCTCTGCCGAGTTCTTGAATTTGCTCGACCGCTGCGATCACGACATCGACTACGCTTATACGTCACGAGTAACGCGAACCGCTGCGTCCGCATTCACAGACGTCCTGCACCCAGAGGAGCCTTTCCAGTTACGTTTCTGGCTGAAACGAAGTTTTTGAGAATGCTCTAGTTTACGAGCAGGTTTCCTGCCGCTGCGTACCAGGCCGCAGGCAGTAGAGGGGAAAAGTGCAGGAAGGGGGAACGTCGTCCTGCCGCGCAGCCGGCGAGCGGGGGCCGGAGCAAAGCGGGAACGTGGGTGGCAGGGAGAAACCGAAGCGGTGTCTTCCTGCGCGATTTTTGAGCAAAACAAA
This sequence comes from Granulicella sp. WH15, assembly GCF_009914315.1. Taxonomy (NCBI): domain Bacteria; kingdom Pseudomonadati; phylum Acidobacteriota; class Terriglobia; order Terriglobales; family Acidobacteriaceae; genus Granulicella; species Granulicella sp. WH15. Next base: position 3,892,533 of record NZ_CP042596.1, on the reverse strand, counting down.
TGAGAGGCGGCAGGTTCGCCGCCCCTCGAAAGATGCATTGTCAGGCCGCTTTCTTGGCCTTGGGTGCGGGTTTGGCTTCTGGCTTGGGTTCTTTCTTCGCCTTGGCCTTCGCGGCGAATTCCTGTTTGACCTTCTGGCCGATGGCTTCGGTGTCCACTTTGTACAGGGCCGCGGCATCCTTCAAGACCGTCGCTCCATTTTGGCGGGACGATGCGAGGAGTATCGTCGCCTCGACCATCAGCCGGGACAGCGTGCCTTCATCGGCGCGGCGCATGAATGCGAGTAGCGTTTTCGCGGTGCCTCCCTCATCCCGCTTCTGCCGGATGCCATGTTGACGCGCCAACGTCTCGATGCGCGACTCATCCAAGACGGGGACCAACTTCTCCAGTACGAAGAAGAGATCGCGCTTGAGTAGGCGCACCGGGACGGCGGCGGCGATGGCAGAGAGGACGCGAAGCCCGGTCGCATTGGCGATGGTCTGATCGCGGCGCTGCTTCTCCTGTTCGGCCTTCCATCGCGCCTCATCCCGTCCGCCTGTTTGCTTGGGATGATGCACCGGGCAATTCAGGTTCGCGCATACCTTGTGGATGGTGCCGACATCGCTGCCCTCGGTGATGATGGCCTCGGCGGTGTACTTGCACTGCTTGAACTCGGGACGTTTCGCCTCATCGTTGGACTTGGGGCGGTCGTCACGTATCGCGGTGTACTTGTTCCGTGGCAAGACGGGGCTGCCTTCCGGTTGCGCACCATAGGCCGTGCTGATTTGGACGAGTTCCGGCTTCGCGGCGATGGTCTTCGCAACGTGTGCTTCGACCTTGGCTTGATAGCAGGTGGGGTCGGTGCACTGGTCGCCCTGCTTGCCAAGGTCATCCCCGAAGAGCAGCTTGTTGTGGCCTGTGCGCTTGGGGCAATCGGCGCAACTGGCAGCCATCGGCACAAGTTGCGCGTCCCGCTTGTTGAAGGGCGCATCCTTGAGGATGAGCAAAACGTTGGTCGCAATCCAGAATTGCAGATTGCGGACAGGCAGCAGAACGCGCGTCGGCTTCTCCCCGCCGTTGTAGACCTCCTTGAAGCAAGCCCGAAGGGCGGGCTTCTGTTGCTCTGGCGGCAGCTTCGCCAACAAGAGCGCGTGACCAACGCCGACATGGTCTTGATAGAACGCAGCGGCAGCTTCATCGCACAACTCGGTGAGTTTCAGACGCGTCGTGATGTAGGCAGGAGTCTTGCCGACCTTCGCGGCGATCTGCTCGACGGTATAGGTCGGCTCTGTCAGCGTCAGCAGGCGCTTGTAGCCTTCGGCTTCCTCCATCGGATGAACGTCCCGGCGCTGAAGGTTTTCGACTTATCTTTAGTCCTTCAGAAGCAGTCCATGACGTCCACGACGTGCCATTTCACACCGTCGTGGAATTGTTATCTGTAGAGCGTGTATGACGTGTAGCTGGAAGTGAAGTTCTCTGCTTGCCGGATGGAGGTAGCCCGCATTGGCACAGTGAGCGTAGCGAACTGCGCCAATGCGGGCTGGCGCTCAACCTCTGGGGGTAGATGTGAGCAAGGTGCAACGAATCATCATGGCAGATAGCCATGAGCGCAGTTGGATCGTCCTCGATGCGAGCGGACGACCCATTACAGAAGTCAATGAATACCTGCTGTATCTTCACCATCTCGGGCGGTCCCCGAACACGGTCAGAGCCTATGCTCATCATCTTCAGCTCTTCCACGAGTTCCTGATAGACTCCCGTCGCAACTGGAAGAAGCTGGCTCTGACCGATCTGGCCACATTCGTGGGCTGGCTACGTCTGTCATCGAGGAAGGCCAAGGAGCCGCGTTCCGACTCGACAATCAACGTAGTGCTGGCGGCAGTGGGATCGTTCTATGAATATCAGGACAGGCTGGGTGTAGAGACGGAGATCAGCCGTTCACGCCGCTTCGGAGCAAAGAGTCCCTACAAGCCGTTTCTTCACCAAATCAATCGGACACAATCTCTGCGACAAGCTGTGATGCGTGTGCGAACAACGAAGCTGTTGCCCAAGGTTCTTATAGCCGCCGACGTTCAGCGGCTGCTGGATGCCTGCATCCATCTTCGGGATCGCTTGCTGTTGTGCCTGCTGTATGAAAGTGGGATGCGCATCGGCCAAGTGCTTGGCCTGCGACACGCAGATATCCGTTCGTTCGATGGCGAGATCGAAATCGTTCCACGTCTAAATCTGAATGGGGCACGCGCAAAGTCGCGCACCGCCTACGTCGTCCATGTCTCAAAGGAGGCCATGTCGCTGTATGCAGACTACCTCGTGCACGAGTGCCAAGAAGCTTCGAACGACTACGTGTTCGTGAACTGCTGGGGCGGCCGCATCGGGGCTCCGATGAACTATGCGACCGTCATCGATCTGTTCCGCGCTCTCGGTAAGCGAACTGGGCTGCATATAACGCCACACATGTTCCGGCACACGCATGCAACCGAGTTGCTGCGAGCTGGATGGGATGCGGCCTATGTGCAAAAGCGGCTGGGTCACGCCCATATCCAGACTACGACGAGCACCTACGCGCATCTGTCCGGTGAAGATATGGGAGCGGCGTACGCACGCTATCTGCGGGAGCGTGAACGATGAGCCGCCGATGCGCGGAGTGGAATCACGCCAAGCAGCATCGCCTTCTCGCTCAACTAAAGGGCTTCTGGGCGGAAGATGTCTGGGACATGCAGAGCTGCCCGATGCAAGGTCTATCGCTGAAGGCAAACCAACGTCGTCTCCGGCTCGAATGCAAGTCGAGAACGATCAACGGAGAGCTGAAGTATGCGTTCTGGAAGAAGTTCGCTGAGGGCCAGTGGACAAGCACACAAGAGCTGACGAGGGTGCATCTGCTCGTGAGATGGCTCAACAGCCTAAAGCATCTTCCGGTATCGCTCATGGAGCGTGACCTGGAATCGTGGAAGCGTTCGTACACGGCTTATCTTCGACGCTGCGGGATGTATCGCATGGGCATAACCCATCGCATGGATAGCAGCCAGCAACCGCGTGTGACACCGCGCGATAGCGCGTATATCAGCACTCTGCGGCAGGCATACCTTGTTCTGAGCGACGCGTATGATGACCGACCGGAGCAGGAAAAGGACATATGGGATCTGCGACGCGTATCAATGCTGCACAACCCAACGCTGTCTCCGGGGCCGCTGAACTTCCTGAAGATCAGGCAGCCCTGGCTCCGTGTCGCGGCAAAGTCACATCTTGCATACAGTCTCCCGATCTATGCGGAGGGAACGTGTCGAACACGGCTGCAATCTCTGGTCTGCTTCTCGGAGTTCCTCGCTGCCGCCAAGCCTCAAGCCACGGCCCGTTCGATCACGCGTCCGCTGCTGTTGCGCTATCTGAGCTACCTTCCGAGCCGAGTGTGTACCGGCGCGAGAAAGAACCATGTCATCAACCTGCGGACGTTCCTTGAAATGGCTCATCGTGAGCGGTGGTTGCCGGTTGGTCCCGAGCGGCTGATCCACGACGAAGAGGTTCCGCAGCCAATGAAGCATCAGCCTCGTTATATCCCTTCGACGGTGCTCGACCAACTGAACCAGCACCTTCATGACCTGAAGCCATCGTGGATGCGGAAGGTGCTCATCTTGCAAGAGTGCGGCATGCGAATCAGCGAGCTGCTGCAGCTCTCGCTGGACTGCCTCTCGCAGGACGCGCGTGGCATCTACTATCTCCGTTACCTCCAGGGCAAGGTTCGGCGGGAGAACGCGATCCCTGTATCGCAGGAGATAGCGCATGTCGTGCAGGAGCAGCAAGCGTCAGTTCGGGAACGTCATCGAGACTTCTACCTTCTGTTCCCCAGCGAACGGGGTCGTCCGATCCGCCAGGCCAGCTTCGCGCAGGTCATCAATCAGCTCGCCTACAACCATCGCATCACGGATGCGAATGGGAACCTCTTCCGCTTCCAGTCACACCAGTTCCGCCACACGGTGGGCACGCGCATGATCAATCTCGGCGTACCTCACCACATCATCCAGCGCTACCTGGGGCACAAGGGCCCCGAGATGACCAGCCGTTACGCCCATATCCACGACAGCACGATGCGGGAGAAACTCTCTGAGTATCTTGCAGGCACGCTGGTTGATGTCGCTGGACATAAGGTCGTGGAAGACAGCGTCAACGATACGGTCGAGCTGCAGTGGTTCACCCGTAACGTGCTCGCGCAGGCTCTGACCAATGGCTACTGTGCGATCCCCACGGTGGCTGGCCCTTGCCCTCATCCGAACGCCTGTCTGAACTGCGCTCACTTCCGCACCGACATCACCTTCCTGGACGTTCATCGTGCCGAACTGCGCGAGACCGAACGCGTCATCGCCAAAGCCGATGCGAACGGCTGGACGCGACAAAGCGAGATGAATGCGCGCAAACGAACGAATCTGGTAAACATCATCACCACTCTGGAGGAGACACATGCGTAGAAATACAGAAGGGCTGAAGCGTAGCGCAAAGCTCAGAACCGCCGCCGCGCTGGAGAAAGCGCAAGCCGCCATCCGTCGTATGCAAGTGGAAGAGATCGCGATCAACTTCCGCACGGTCGCGGCCCACGCCGGCGTATCCACCGCCTGGCTCTACAGCACCAAACCTCTACGAGATCGCATCGTGAAGCTTCGCGCCGTATCGAAGACGCCCGTGCAGAACGATACGAACCATCGACGGCTCATCTCGCAGGAGCGAGTGATCGCCACACTGCGACTCCGCGTCAAGGATCTGGAAGCCAACAACAACGAGCTCAAAGAACAACTGGAACGAGCCTATGGACAGCTTGCGATACCTTCCTCAAATAACAAATCTGCACGTCGTGGACATGTCCATGACGTGCAGGCCCGCGAAAACAGAAAGAAATCTCTTGACCACTACAGATAATTCAATCAACTGCGCCTCCAACACTTCGGCATCGGTCATGTACTTGATGCGGACAGGCACAGTGGCAGCTTCGGCCATCTGCGCGGCGCGGTAACGCCGTGCGCCAAAGACGATCTCGAAGCTGACCTCATCCTTGGGACGGACGAGCAACGGCGAGAGAACGCCCTGGGTGCGGATGGTTTCGGCAAGCTCCTTCAAGCTGGCCTCGTCAAACTGACGGCGGGGTTGGTGGTGGATTCCGCAAGCAGGGACAGCGGAAGGTCGCGGTATTCGTTGGCATTGACGATGGTGGTGTTCATGGTGACAGGCTCCTTTCGAGCGGTTGAAGGATGAAGACACGCGGAGCGAAACACGGTGGCCGGTTCCGCTCCGCAGGAGGGAGCGGACTAGCCACGAATCGACTTGTCCGTGAAGGCTTCTACAAAGCCTTGCAATCTGAGGTTGTCGTTCCATGTCTCCGCGAACCGCTCATGCTGCTTATGCAGTTCCAACAGGCACACGTAATGCTCACGAACGAGATTGCGGCTCCACTGCTCCACGCCGAAGTAATCGTTGCGCCAGTAGAAGGGATCGAGACACGCCTTACTTGCGATAGGCAGGCACAACTCGAAACACATCTCCGGGTCACGCATAAGGTCGCCGTTCTGTTCGCCGTAGTGCGCGACGGAGAGAGCGGGGAGTCCCATCGGCCCCGTTCCGATGGTTTCGATAACAAGAGCCATATAGGGAGCGTTTTCGATTTTGAGGTAGAGGTTAGGCCGGAATCCTCCGGCCATCTTGAGAATGTCGAGGATGGTCTGCATTACGCCACCTCCGCAAGTTCTGCCGCTGCGGGGACGGGCGGCTGCAACGCGGCGGCGGCGTCTTCTTCCTCTTCCGCAAACGTGGTGCCGAGAATCGAGTCCACGGCTTTCTGAGCGTTCGCGGCAGCGTGGACGATGAGGCGGTTATCCTCTTCCAGCTTGGAAATCCAGTTCTGAATATAGGCAGTGGTGTTGCGGTCGGTGTGTTCGTTGGCAATCTCCGCGATGGCGCAAAGGAAGGCTGCGCCCATCTCGGCTACCAGTTCCTCCTTGCTGTAGAGGTGATCTCCGAAACGGTCGCCAAAGGTGCGATTCAAGCGGCTTTCGTGGCCGGTGCTGTGGATTAGCTCGTGAAACAGGGTGCTGTAGTAGTGGGGCGTATCCACGAAGCGGGAGCGGACGGGCATGTGGACGGAGTCGGTGCTTGGCCGGTAGTAAGCGCGGCACTCGGTCGCACTGGTCAGATGAAGGGCGGGGCGGTTCTCCCATCCGGTAACGATGGCTTCGCAAGTCTCGTCCGCGTCGATCTCCGGGGCGGTGGTGGGCTGCTCGATGATCTGTGGGAGCGTGAGGCCGTCGCACTGCTCCACGTTGAAAACGGTGTAGTAGCAAAGAACGAAGGGGGCGCGGTCGTCCGCTTCGCGGGTGCTTTCGTCTTCTTTCCTGCGGTCGCGTAGCTGTTTGTAAAAGACAATCTGCGTCCCTTTCTCTCCCTTGCGGACGGTGCCTTTTAGCTCCTGCGCCTGTTTGAAGGTGAGCCAGAAGGGAGAGTTATAGGGGCTGGACCAAAGCAAAAATACGTTGATGCCGCGATAGGGCTTCCCGGTACGGAAGTTGCGCGGGAACGGGCCTCCGGTAAAGTGCGGGGTCTGCCACGGCTTCTCCCACGGAATGACGTCAGCCTTGAGGCTGGAAAGAATGCGGTCGGTAACGGTCTGGTAGATGTTCGGTCTGCTGCTGGTGCTTGGCTTCTTCATCGCTTGCTTCCTCCCTCGTAGTTGCGGTTGCTGTTGCACGTCCGCGTTGAAACGCGGCATGTACATGCCGAACGCCTCCTGGCGAAGGTGGGGGGTAGCAAGTGCAAGCCGAGGGGTATCCCCACCCGGAGCAAAGCGGAGGGCGGAGCGCAGCGGAGGTCTGCACAAGCGAAGCGCGGAAGATTGGGGAGTGGCTTGCAGGCGCGAGGGGCGAAGCTCCCCTTAGCGGCTTTTGCTTGTTCTACCCGGTGGGGCGTTGCGGGGAGGGTGGACCTCCCCGCTGAGGAGGGAGCGGAGAACGCGCACGCGGTCGCAGCGGGGAGGAGACTTCCTCCCTACTGGCAATGCACTCCTGAAATGAAATACTTAGAGTTGCGCGCGGAGATAAAGAGAGTATTCTCGGTTGCACATACTAGAGGACGGTTAGCAGAGGATGCCTAAGTGCGTCTGCGCCGATGAACGCATGATTGACCGACTTGAGATTTCAGGATGCGCCAGTTACGGAGATGCCGTCGAGTTGATGGACGGACTGCGTGAGATCAACTTTGTGTATGGCCCCAACGGAGCTGGGAAAACTACTGTATCGCGTCTGATCGCTGATAGCAGCCCATATTCCAAATGTGCTGTTCATTGGCAACGCGGGACGAAGCTGGAAACATTTGTCTACAACCGCGATTTTGTAGCTAAGAACTTCAACCAGCCGGGAGACCTAAAAGGCATTTTTACCCTGGGTCAGAAAGACGTAGAAACCCAAAATAAGATCGCGCAAGCAAAACTTGACTCGGCAGACCTCACCCGGAAGATCGAAAATCTCACTCACACATTACAGGGTGACGATGGCACAGGCGGCAAGCGAGGAGAACTCGCACGACTTGAAGATAATTTTCGGGATGCGGGCTGGGAGGCCAAGAAACGGCACGATGCAAAGCTACAGGGGGCGCTAACGGGCTACCGTGGAGACAAGCTGAAGTTTAAGAATCGGCTTGTTACGGAATGCCAAAAGAAAGCACCCGCGCCTTTGCCTATCCAATCTGACCTTGAGGCGCGTGCGGCCTCCCTGTTCGGAACAACGCCGACCACCGAATCGCTATTGAGCACGATTAACGACACCCAATTTCTCGCGTGGGAGGCCGATCCCATTCTCGCCAAGCGAGTCATCGGAAAGTCCGATGTAGACATTGCGGCCATGATCCTGCGGCTGGGCAACAGCGATTGGGTCAAGCAAGGCATCGCCTACTACGACGTGAACGACGGAGATTGCCCCTTCTGCCAGCAGAAAGCGCCTCAAAGCCTCGCCGCAAGCCTGGAGGAATACTTCGACGAAACCTTTACCCAGGACGCTTCTGCCATCGCTGCCCTGAAAGACGGGTACTTGCTGGCAGGAGAACGCATCAGCCAGACAGTCGATACGGTGGTGGCTACAGCTTCCCGCTTTCTCGATACCGCCATGCTGAAAACAGAAAAGCAGGTCTTCGATGCCCGATTCCAAACGAATCGGCAACGACTGGAACAGAAGGCCAAGGAGCCGAGCCAATCCATCGCGCTGGAACCGCTCAAAGACATTCTCCAGAAGATGAAAGACCTGATTGAGAAGGCGAATGGCTCGATCCGTGAACACAATACGATGGTGGCAAATCTGGCATCCGCTCAAACGCAGCTCATCGCGGACGTATGGGCCTTTTTCGCTCATAGCGAGACCACAGCCGAGTTTGTTAAATACCAGCGCGACAAGAAAAGCGTGGACGCTGCCATCAGCTCTCTTGAGCAGCAGATAGCGGCAGCGACCTCCGAACGGAAAACGAAAGATGCCGAGTTGCGCGGCCTGGAGAAGCAAACCACCAGCGTTCGTCCGACCGTAGATGAAATTAACAAACTCCTGAATGCCTTCGGCTTTGCGAGTTTTTCGCTGGAAGCGACAAGCACCAATCTTTACCGGCTACGCAGATCGGACGGAAGCGACGCTAAAGAGACGCTGAGTGAAGGAGAACGCAGCTTCATCACGTTTTTGTACTTCTATCACTTGTTGAAGGGGAGCGAATCAGCATCCGGCGTCACCACGGATCGCGTGATCGTCTTCGATGATCCGGTATCGAGCTTGGATAGCGATGTTCTTTTTATCGTTGGAAGTCTGATTCGTCAGACCCTCGAAGATGTACGTGCCAAGCGCAGTCACATCAAGCAGGTATTCGTGCTTACGCACAACGTCTACTTTCACAAAGAAATCACCTTCCATAAAGACCGCTCTGCGGGGCAAGCATTCACAGAAGAGACGTTCTGGATCATACGGAAGGTCGATGGGAAGTCGAAGGTCCAGAAGTACACCATCAACCCCATCAAAACGTCGTATGACCTGCTGTGGGCGGAAGTCCGTGACAGCAGACCGCAAGCACCGGGCGTCCAGAATGCAATGCGGCGCATTTTGGAACACTACTTCCGCATCCTCGGTGGAATCGGGTATGACGAAATCGTTGATTTGTTCGACGGTGAGGAAAAGCTGATCTGCAAGGCCCTCTTTAGCTGGGTGAACGACGGGTCGCATTCCATCCCGGATGATGTATTCATGACGTTTGACGATGGGGCTGTCCAGAAACAGCGGGTGGTCTTCAAGAGTATTTTCGTCAAGACGAAGCACATCAATCACTACAACATGATGATGGGCGAGCCGTATGTCATCGAATCCATCGCTGCATCGGTTGAGCCAACCGCCATAGCGTAGGGTCAAGCGTTCGCAGCGATCAGCAATTTGACTCTCTGACGAATTTCGTCTCGTATAGCGCGCACCTCTTGAATGGGCAGTCCTTTGGGGTCCTGTAGCGGCCAGTCATCTCGACGCAATCCGGGCACATAGGGGCATTTATCCCCGCATCCCATTGTGATGAGGAGCTGTGCATCCTTCGCCAGCTCCTCAGTCAGTTTTTGCGGCTTCGCATGGCTCAGGTCAATCCCAATCTCTTGCATAACTGCCTGGACTTCGGGATGGACGCGCACACCCGGCTCCGTCCCCGCTGAAATAGCTACGGCTTTTTGCGGATCTGCAAGGTGATTGAAGAATGCCGCCGCCATCTGAGAGCGGCCTGCGTTGTGAACGCAAGCGAAGATTACCTTATACATGCTGTCTTTCTCCTCGGATGGTGTTGACTGTCGTGTTCCAAGATTGGCAAGCCATCTGTACCGGGTCCCACGGACTGCTGAGTGGCGGGGTATAGCTAAGGTCGAGATCGGAGATGTCATCGACTCTCATCGCATGAAAGAGCGCGGTAGCGAACACGTCGATTCGCTTGGACACCTCGGCCCCCCACTTACCCATGAGCTGCGCTCCCAACAGGCGTCCCGTCGCAAGGTCGCCTGTTACGCGTACTCGGAGAGGCGTGGCACCGGGACAGTAGGCTTTGTGGTCGTTCATCGTGCTCTCCACCGTGAAAGGCTGAAAGCCGTAGTGGTCTGCTTCGTCTTGTCGAAGGCCGGTACGTGCAATCACTAGGTCGAATATCTTGACGACCTGTGTCCCAAGCGATCCGGTAAACTCACGCTGGCCACCCATCGCATTCTCTCCCGCGATGCGACCTTGCTTGTGAGCGGTGGTGCCAAGCGGGAGATAAACGTAACGGCTGAGAAGCTTGTGCCAAGTCTCTCCACAGTCTCCGGCAACATATATATCCGGCACTCCACTCTCCATCCTTCGATTTGTGAGGAGAGCACCTTTCTGCCCGACTCCTAAACCAGCTTCCACACCAAGCGTTGCATTGGGCTTCACGCCCACGGCGATGAGGACCATTTCGCAATCCTGCTCGAAGCCATGACTTCCTGAAATATGAAGCTGGTTACCAACCTGCGAGATTTTACTCGCGTCTACGTTCGTGCAAACGGTAACGCCGTGCCGCTCCAGTTCTTTTCCAACGGAGTCGCCGAACTCAGGATCGACCGTGGCGAGCACGGAAGAGGTGCGGCTTGCCACGATCACTTCAATACCGCGATGCGTGAGTGCATCGGCCATCTCAAGGCCGATATATCCCGCTCCGATAATCACTGCACGGCGCGGTTTCGCATCTTCCAAGTATTGATGGACGGCGAAGCTGTCTTTCATCGTGTGTAACAGAAAGACGCCGGGAAGCCGCCAGCCGTCAATCTGTGGCTGTATCGGACCTGCACCCGTTCCGATCAACAGCTTGTCATAAGGAAAGCTGATCTGGCCGGACTCCGCTGTAGAGACCTCCACCGTCTTCGCAGCGATGTCGATGCGGGTTGCGCGGTATCCACGGCGTATAGCAATGCCGTCGAACTCTGTGCGATGGGCAAGACTCTTCCAGTCCGGCGTTTCGCCACTGAGATAGAAGGGCAAACCGCAGATGCTGTAGTTGGGAAAATCGTCCTCAAGCAGCACCGTAACCTCCGCCTGGGGGTTGACTTCGTGCGCTCGCAGAGCCGCACTGATACCGGCGTCGCTGCCACCAATGATGAGGAATCGCATCGTGCTTATCTCTTTCCTATGCTGTCGATTTCTTTTTTGATGGCTAAGGATTCCATCGTTGCCAACGGCAGAGCAAGCATCAGGGAGATGCGAGTCGTCAGCATGGCGAACGCTTGCTTGTACGCACGCTCAATTTCCTCGGGGGTTCCCTCGACGGCGGCGGGATCGGGAATGCCCCAATGAGCGGTCATTGGTTGCCCCGGCCATACAGGGCACACCTCTTTGGCGGCATTGTCGCAGACGGTGAAAACGAAGCTTAGATGAGGGGAGTCCGGTTTCGTAAACTCCTCCCACGATTTACTCCGAAAGCCTTCCGCGCTCAGTCCGGCGGCCTCGATCTGCCGCAGGGCTTTGGGCCGCACCGTTCCCGTAGGATGGCTGCCCGCGCTGTAAGCGGTGAAGTTGGGTGCGCCTTTGCAGTTCATGATTGCCTCTGCCATGATCGACCGGCTGGAGTTGCCGGTGCAAAGAAACAAGATGTTGTAGTGCGGCATGGGAGCGTCCTTTGCGAACAAGCGAGGTTACGAGCAGCACGTTGGGCCACAGCAGGAGCGAGTGTCGGTAGCTCTCGGCTTGACGGCATAGACTTTCACGCTTGCGGCCGCCGAGTTGAGATCATGCTGCGTTAGCAGGTCGGTCAGTTCTGTGTGGAGTGACGCTGCCGTATCGGATGTGGGAGTACAGCAAGACTCTCCATCCATTGCCGGAGAGCAGCAACCTGACTGATTTTCAACCTTCGTGTAAGCGTTTAGGTCGGCTCCACTGTCCACGATCTCAACGTGCTCGAATCCGGCAGCGAGAAGACCGGCGCGGTAGTCTTCGATCCTGATTGCACCAGCGATGCAACCCACGTAGGCAGCCATGCTACGAGCCACGGCCTCCGGCAGCTCACCCTTCAAGGCAATGTCACTGACGGCTACGCGGCCACCGGGCTTAAGTACGCGGGCGATCTCGCGGAAGACGGCGGGCTTATCGGGTGCGAGATTAAGGACGCAGTTCGAGATGACGCAATCAGCCGAAGCGTCAGGAAGCGGAATACGGTCGATAGTGGACTGATAAAACTCCACGTTGGTATAGCCGCCCGCCGTTGCGTTAGCTCTGGCCCGCTCAATCATGGCCGGAGTCATGTCAATGCCGATAGCTCGACCCTCTGGCCCCACCATCTTCGACGCCAGAAAGACATCCAAGCCACCACCAGAGCCGAGGTCTACAACTACCTCACCAGGCCGAATGTGGGCGGTCGCCGTGGGATTGCCGCAAGACAGGCCCATGTTGGCCTCGGCTGGAATCGAGGTCAGTTCTTCCGCCGAATAGCCAAAGGCTTCCGCAACGGCCTTTACGCCGTCATCGTTACTCGATAGCGTGCTCTGCGCGACTGCGCCGTATTTCGACCGGACGGACTCAAGAATCTCTTCTGCCATGCTCCCACCTCCAAAACATATTCGTTAGGGTGAATGTATCCCTTGCATTCGTATTCGTCAAGGCGTATACATTCTTTATGGCAAGACGCGCACAACAGTTCGATATGCAGCAGTTCTTTCAAGCTCTGGGGGATAACACTCGCCTCCGGCTACTCAACCTCATGGGAGACCAGGAGGTTTGTGTCTGCTACTTCGTAGAAATCCTCGGCGGTCCTCAGCCCAAGGTCTCCCGGCATTTGGCATACCTGCGGAACGCTGGTATCGTCTCAGCGCGACGTGAGGGCAAGTGGATGCACTACCGCATCGTCATGCCGCCGCACATCGGAGCGACACAGATTCTCCGGCAGACCCTCGATTGGCTGAAAGAAGATAAGGCGATGCAGGCAGACAGAGGGCGTCTCACAAAGGTTTGCTGCTCTCCGTCGAAGTACCCCGCGCTGGAAGGCGCTCCGTTGCCCACGACTGTCAATGAACAATGCTGCGAGGCTTGCTAGATATGGTTCCCTCTGTGACGCAAGGCCGCGTATGCGCTCCTACGCAACGAAAGAAGTTGTCCTTTCTGGATCGCTTCCTGACGCTCTGGATATTTCTCGCAATGGCTGTTGGCGTGGGCATCGGCCACTTTGTTCCCAGCTCGGCGGCCTTCGTCAATCGCTTTCAGACGGGCACAACGAACATCCCCATCGCCATCGGACTCATCATCATGATGTTCCCGCCGCTGGCGAAGGTGCGATACGAGAAGCTGGGCGAGGTCTTCCGCAATAAGCGCGTGCTCGGTCTGTCGCTGGTGCAGAACTGGCTCATCGGCCCGGCGCTTATGTTTGTTCTTGCGGTTGTATTTCTCCGCAGCGAACCGGCATACATGCGCGGCCTTATCCTAATCGGCATTGCACGTTGCATTGCGATGGTGCTTGTCTGGAATGAGCTTGCGGAAGGTGATACGGATTACGTCGCGGGGCTGGTCGCTATTAACAGCGTCTTTCAGGTGCTCTTCTACAGCCTCTATGCCTGGGCCTTTCTCACGGTATTTCCGAAGTGGTTTGGCCTTGAGGGCAGCGTTGTCGAAATCGGGATCGGCCAGATTGCAAAGAGCGTCGGACTCTACCTCGGGGTTCCATTCGTCGCGGGATTCCTGACACGCTTCGTCCTGATTCGGCTCAAAGGAGAGGAATGGTATCGGACACGCCTCATTCCTCGGATAAGTCCACTCACGCTGGTTGCGCTGCTGTTCACGATTCTGGTGATGTTTTCGCTCAAGGGCGACCTCATCGTGAGGCTACCGCTGGACGTGGTGAAGATCGCCGTCCCGCTAGTCATCTACTTCCTAGTCATGTTCCTGGTCAGCTTTTGGATGGGCAAGCGGCTCGGCGCGGATTATGCACAATCAGCCACGCTTTCTTTCACCGCCGCCGGGAACAACTTCGAGCTGGCGATTGCGGTCGCCGTTGCAGTCTTCGGATTGAACTCTGGCGAGGCGTTCGTCGGTGTCGTCGGCCCGCTCATTGAAGTTCCGGCGCTCATCGGCTTGGTGAACGTCGCGTTCTGGATGCGGCGGCGCTACTTCGGTTCGGACAAACAGGACTTCGAGGTACGTCCCGTCGAGGATGCACTGTGAAAGCTCAAAGGGCCAAGCCAAGGTCCGTAACCGGGTGTGTCTTGTTCAACGGAGCGACCTGCTCCAGCCCCACGCTTGCAATCGGCGTTTGCCCTTTCCCCAAGTCAATCGCGGAAGATTTTGTCACATCATGGCTGAGTCTTTCGGCAAGCGATGCCGCGTTATTGGTGTAAATCTGCGCGTCGTGCGAGGCCCGCGAGACGGACACATAGGCAAAGCGGCGGTCGATGAGTTCGGGATGAACGTCGGTGTCCATGTTGACCATGACACGCTCTGCCGTGAGTCCCTGGGAACTGTGGCTGGTGACGGCGTAGCCGTGGTCGAAGTGCCGCATCTGGTTGGCATCGAAGCTAACCGCTTTACCGTTGTCCATCTTTACGGAGAGCTGGCCGTCTTTGTCGATGCGCTGCACCGTGCCAAGGTCGCGGTTGGCAATGCCTAACTCTTTGGACGGGGCTGTGAAATGAAATCTCCCACTCATCATGCGGATTCCCGCAAAAATGAGGCCGCCGAAACAGATGACAGCCCCCGCATAAATCGCAAAAGTTTTGAAGGTTGTCATCAGCGTTTGTGCCCCGGAGAAGTCCATCGTCCCCTGTGCGTGGGCGACGCCTGCGAATGAAAGGGCAAGAAGGGTGGGTGCCATTGCGCGGATGGCATGGAACAGGGTTTGTTTGAGGGAGCGTTCCGCCCGCCGATTGGCAGGCCGAACAGGCAACCGAATGGGAGTCTTATCCAATCGGGGGAGACGGCGGAATCGATTCACTTTGCACCTCCGCTGACTTCACTGCGTCAGCATGGCGCAAAGCTAAGTGCTCGACTCGAACGGCGTCCAATGACTTTTAGGGAGAGCGTTATTCCATTTGGGAATAATGGTGCGATATTTCAGGCCCAAAATCCTACAGCTCGTAGTCGCGGAGGACTTTGGGCGTGCCAACGCCACCTTGATACAGAGAGGCGGTCACTACGGGAGGGTGTGACACGCAGCAGGAGAATGATGTCCCGTCCGTCAGATCGATCTGAATCTCGGTTCCGTCGTGTCCATCTTTGTAGACGCGGAGCGTGCGAATGGTCTTTCCAGATAGTTCGGAACATTCCACGTAATCTTCGTTCATGTCCTCAGACCTCGCTAAAGCTTCATGCCAAGTCCATTATCACACTCATAGTGTGTAGACTCATAGTGGTCACGATCCAAGTATGGAAGTGTGACTACTCGTTCCGTCAGGTCTCGCTTTGGTACCTCATTACGCAGACTGCGCGAGGAACGAGGCTATTCCCAAGAAGAACTCGCTGAACGTGCTGGACTGCACCGTAACTATGTTGGCAGCGTAGAGCGAGGCGAACGGAATGTGGCTTTAGAGAACATCGTAAAGCTGGCGAAGGCACTTGCGGTAGGTCCCAAAGACCTCTTTATCGACTTTTCATAACCCCATACCAGCCTTGGAGGGCAGGGGAGATTCAATCGCAGCACTCAGACGCTGTTTTAGTGATGCTCTTCTCTGGTGCATAAACGATCCGGTCAAGATGGAGATCGTCTAATATTGATTTGAGGCTTCTGGGAGCATCCCTGCCGCAAGGCACATTTCCAGGGCAAAGAGGAGAAGGGGCCAGCGATGGCCCTTCTCCTTTTGAGGCACACAGCGCTGGCGGAAACTCGTCTCAGGAAAGCAAACCGAACATCTAGCTCAATTCCCAAGTTTCTTAAACAGAAACAAAAGACACGGGGGCTTCGCCATTAATCTCCTGTTCTAATGCCATCAGTCCAGCCAGGATCACTGCAAAGTCCGGCGGGTCTCGGAAGAACATATCGCGCATCGCGCGGTAGTCTCTTTCGAGGGCGGAGAGCTGACTGGATGGAGGACTCAACCGGAAGGAGCCAGGAGTGGCGAGGTCGTAACGGGCCCATGAAGAGTAATAGAATCGCTCTTTGAATTCGACAACGGATGTCAGCAGGTTGAGGTTGGCAAGCGCAGTCTTTCTAATCGGACTTTCGCTTAGCTTGTAGAGGTCGTAGTAATGCCGCGAATATCGTGAAGGCATCGCACCGGGACGATGGGCTTCCTGATGAAGGATCGTTGCCTTTTCCCAGAACGTCCGCTCAGCATCAATCGCGATGACTTCAAAATCAGGATTGGAAAAGGCGTCGGGAAAGACTTGAGCAGCGTAGGTCTCGATGCTGTGCGAACTCGACGGAACCCAGGACGCGAGTGGACCAATCTCCAATCGGACTGCAGGCCGGATATATTCAGCCGCAAATGCCGCAGGATAGAACACGTTGACTGTATGAGGATCGTCTTCGTCAATTCGAGCGATCACGCCAGAGATTGGCGCGAAGAGATCGTTTAGTTGAGAAAGCAGCGTGTCCCGAATGTATGTAACTGCCTTTGCGTTCATCTCCTGGTTGTAGCGACTTTGCTGAGTCTTCGATGATGTGGTTTGGTAAGGATCATTTGCACCTTCTTGATCGTAGCCAAGAAGTCGCCAGTCAAGTACCAGGTCAATGTCTTCCGAGAAGCGGTCGATTAACCCAAAGACCTTTGAAAGGCTGGTGCCACCTTTGAACACCATCTGGTTTTTCAGGCTGGGTTCTGCAAAGAGGAGCCGGAGAATCCAGCACACCCAGAAGTCTTTCTCCACGATAGCGGGATTCATGCCAAGCCGGCTCGCCGACTCTCGGAATAGATCCCGCCTGTCGGAGGCTGGTCCGGCAGCGATCTTATCCATGAACGTCCTCCCGCGCTATCTGCTGGATGGCGCTGTAGACCCAACCGGTAGCAGTTTTGGTATCAGCTAAAACTTTGGCGCGCAGCGACTCGGGGAGCCACTCGCGCATTTTCGAGATGATGTCCGGCGTAATCTGCTCCTGTCCAAGAGACTTGAGCGCTTGAACGAGCAGACCACTTTCCTTGAGTTTGATCCCGGATTCTTTCAAGGCGGTGTGCTCGAAGGACAGCGCTGTATTCCCGATCTGATAGGCCCGATCGGGGCCATCCGAGAGATAGACGGCACGGGCAGGCACCTGAGTGGAAAGTCCGAGGAAGTTCAATGCAGTGGACCCGCTGGGCTGGATACGCCAGCGGAACTTCCGCGCCAGAGCCCTGGCAACCTGGTCGATGTCGGGGCTGAGTTGCTGATCGAGGAGCTTGCTAAAACGGGGATAGTCATAGATGCCACGAATGACGCGCCGAATCTCTCCGCGCTTCTCCAGGCGGTGAAGTCCTGAATCGACAGTGGGGCGACCTCCAAGGTCGAGAAAGTCTATGGGCGAAAATGCCCAACCTCCCCCTGTCCCGCGAATTCGATAGAGTACTTTATCTTCAAAGGTTTGTCTCATATCGATTTGCTCATCCTGCAAGAAAAAATACTACTATTTTCTTGCAATGACAAGCCTCACAAACCAAGTTAGAAATGGGGCGTAAACAATCAACTCCTTAAACTACTGAAATGGAATAGCTTGCTACGGCACGAGGGTGCTTGAGCACCCTTCCGCACCCTCAAAATTTGAACAAACAGGAAATCAGTCAGACCTCTGCCCTGATAGACCTTTCTGCCTATGCACGGCAGAGGTCAACTCTCAGAACGCTTAATTTCGCGAGGGTGCTGGCGAGGGTGCTGAAATTCGGAGTTCGCGTTTTTCCCAATGTTTTTGAATGCTCAAGGGTGCTGTCGTTAGCCATCAACGCCCATGAAATCATTTAGATGCAACCAGTTAGCGTAACTGTCACGGCAGAGGTCGCGGGTTCGAGCCCCGTCGTCCCCGCCATAAACCCAAAGGTATCTTCGGTTTATGGCATTGTGACAACAAGCTTGGGTATAGGGCCCTGTGAGGGCGCAGAAGGGTGTCGGGAGTCTCCGGCGCCCTTTCTGTTGTTTGGCGGGAGATTCCTGGGGCTGAGCTTTCGGCTATAGTGACAAGTAATCGTCAGCCTTCGGGTCGTCGATCTCAAGGCCCTCGCGGTGCTTCGCCAAAAAAGACAGCCGCGAGGGTCTCGTATCCGGGGAGCGTGTGGCTATTTGCCGGCGGGCGCGGTCGAGTGGATCTCCGCGATGTAGCCGCCGGGAAACTTTACGATCGCCGAGGTTCTGAGGCCGGAGGTGTACGGCTCGACGAGAACGGTGGCACCCTGGGCTTTGGCCTTAGGGTTACGTGAAGATAGGGGCGAGAAGATACTGCGCCATGCGGACCTCGTCATGCAGCACGGTATGCGGCCTGCCTGCGTATCGCTTGGTTTCGACGACGGCTCCCATCCCTGCAAGAGTCTCGGCCGTCTCCAGAACTCGCGACCACGGCACATGCGGGTCGGGATCGCCGGAGCTGAGCAGCACCGGGGTTCCAGCCAGCGAGCCGGGGTGATGCAGATCGCTGCCGAGGGGGCCGACAAGGCCGCCGGTAAAGGCGATCAGCGCCGCGTAACGTTGCGGGTGCCGCGCGACGAACTCGGAGGAGAGACAGGCTCCCTGCGAGAAGCCGGAGATAGCGATGCGTTCAGTGGAAACGCCCGCGTCGACGCAGCCCTGTACGATGCTCTGGATGAGCGCCAGCGCGGAGGTAAGCCATGGCTCGTTGTTCTCAATCGGCGCGAGAAACGAGTTGGGATACCATGTGTGGCCCATAGCCTGTGGGGCCAGCAGAGTGACATCCGGAAGGCGCAGCTCGTTGCCGAGACCGAGGATATCTTCCGCAGACGCTCCACGGCCGTGGAGCAGGATCAGGGCTCCGCGTGATGACGCGAGGGGAGTCCCGCGCTGGATCACAGCGGCTCCCGCATGCGGTGAGCTTGCCAGCGCTGCCATTACCTGCCCCTCTGATAATGCAGCGTGATCTCGGGCAGGATCTTCTCGATTACGCTCCGCTTCGGCTCCAGCCAGGGCGGCAGCTTCAGGGCCTCGCCCAGCGATTCGATGGACTCGTCGAAGGTGAAGCCCGGCGGGTCGGTGGCGATCTCGAAGAGCACGCCGCCCGGCTCGCGGAAGTAGATGGAGTGGAAGTAGGTGCGGTCGAGCACGGGGGTGACGTCGAGCGACATCGCCTTCATCTCCTCGCGCCATACCAACTGCGCCGCATCGTCGGTGGCGCGGAATGCGATGTGGTGCACGCTGCCTGCGCCCATGCGGCCGTACATCAACTGTGTCTGGATAAGGATGTCGATGTGCGTGCCCAGCGCATTGCCCGGTGCGGAGAAGCGATAGCGATTGCCCGCCTCGGCCGTCTTGACGTAGCCCATCTTCTCGAGCACCGCCGCGCTTTTTTCATAGCCCGCCTCGCAGAGCGTGACGCCGAAGAAGCCGCGGATGCTGTGCTCGGCGGGCACGTTGGCCGTGCGCGGAGCGTGCAGTGCGGGGGCGCTCTGATGGCCGATCAGCTCGAGCCTCATGCCATCCGGATCGGCGAAGAGCAGTACCGCATCGCCGAAGCGCGCGTCGCCCTGTTCGACCGGAATACCGGCGTCGAGCAGGCGGCGCTCCCAGAACTCCAGCGAGGTGGCCGGAACGCTAAACGCTGTGGCCGAGGTCTCGCCTACGCCCGCGCTTCCCCGCGTGGCATGGGGCCAGGGGAAGAAGGTGAGGATCGTCCCCGGCGAACCGGCATCGTCTCCAAAGTAGAAATGGTACGTGCCCGGATCGTCGAAGTTGATCGTCCTCTTTACAAAGCGCAGGCCCAGAACCTCGGTATAGAAATCGAGATTGCGCTGCGGGTCGGAGGCGATGGCGGTGACGTGGTGCAGACCCTCGATAGCGTTTGGCATATTAAGCTCCATGGCCTTTCTTCGAAACATTCCTATTAAAGCGCAACATCTGGAGGGGCTGTGAGCTTCTTCCGAATATTCCTGCTGGGCATGATTTTTGCGCCACCCGGAAGGGGGTAACGTGTCGTCTCGATTAAATTTCCTGGTTCCTATCTTGGCTTCGTGCTCAGTCTCGCTGCGTAGCAGTTGCACTGCGGTACAGGCTCCGCTGAGTGTGGCTGCGGCTGCCAGCACCGGGCACAGCGAGTGACGCAGCAGCACAGCGCCGCTGGCCGCGCCCAGAAACATGCAGGCAATCGAACCGGCCCGGCGTGTCCAGCGTGCATCGTTGCCGCCCGCAGGGCGCGACTCCAGGGCCAGCCGGAGATGGTCGAGGTTAATACATTCGTTGTATGATCCAGAATCGCAAGCCGCCTGACGGTGCCGTTGCGTATGCCCATGGCCACGCCGGTCAGCACGATCACCAGCATGAGCGCGAGGTTGCTGCCGATGCTGGTCTGCGTCAGCGAGGTGGACGCCGCCGACAGAATGAGTAGCAGCGTCTTCAGCATAAGGGCAAAGGCCAGCCACTCGTTGCGCCGTTTTCGTCACCACTATGCGTCGCAGCTCCGTCATGGGTACGGAAACTCTAAGTCATTCCGCATAATCTATTTACAATTGCGTGTACGACGGTCGCATACTCATTCCAAACAGAGTTGTCTGTAGGTGCAAGCATGAGAGTAGCGAAGGCCGAGGACCCGGGCCCTTTTACGCTGTTGCATCGTTGTGGTTTGCTTTTGAAAAGCCTGTTTGCGTGGATCGTGCGGCTGATGTCGGTGCCGTCCGATAGTCCAGAGCTGCTCAAGGCGCAGTCACGCGCATTCTCTCAACAGGTTCCGATGATGTATGCCACGCTGCTGACAAGCACATGGGCCGTGGCCATCACGCACTTTGCGTATACGCCTGTCTCGATTGCGATCGGTATTCCGATTCTTATGACGGTGGCCTGCGGGCTTCGCATGATCGACTGGTGGAGGACCAGGCAGCGAGAGCTGACGCCGGAGAGTGCTCGCCAGTCGCTGCAGCGCACCAATCTCGTAGCCCCCATCCTGTCGGTCGTCTTCGTGGTCTGGACCATGATGATGTTCCCCTACGGAAACGACTACGACAGGGCGCATCTGGCTTTTTTCCTGGCCATCACGATCATCGGTTGCTTCTTCTGCCTCACGCATCTGCGCTCGGCTGCGATCAGCGTGGCGGTGATCGTCAACAGCGGCTTCATCGCCTTCTTCGCATCGACGGGACAGCCCACGTTGATTGCCTCTGCCGTCACCATCGCTCTGGTTTCGGTCGCCATGTTGATTATGCTGACGATCAACTACCGGGACTTCACGCGCATGGTCGATGCGCAGGTACGCACCGAAGCCCTGAGCAACGAAAACTTCCGTTTGGCCAATCTCGATAGCCTGACCAGTCTGCCGAACCGGAGAGCTTTCTTCACGCGTCTGGATGAGGATCTGAAGCGAGCCGCTCAGCAACGGACGAGGCTCGCTGTGGGCATCATCGACCTCGATAGCTTCAAGCCGATTAACGATCTCTATGGCCACGCCGTCGGCGACAAGTTGTTGATCGAGGTCGGCCATCGGCTCTCTATCCTGTGCCCGGAGAAGATGCACCTGTCACGGCTCGGTGGCGATGAGTTCGCGCTGATTATCTCGGAGGCGGAGGACGACTGCACCCTGCTGGAGCACGGCGACATGCTGTGCCAGACGCTGCGCGTGCCCATCGCGTTTGCGGAGGCTACGGTGCAGATCGCGGCTTCAGTCGGCTTTGCGGTCTATCCCGAGATGGCGGCCACACCGGAGCAGCTCTTCGAGCGCGCCGACTATGCGCTCTACCACGGCAAGCGCACCAATCGCGGCAGCGCCATCCTGTTCTCCGCGGACCACGATGCGGAGATACGCCGCGACGCCCGCATCGAGCAGGCCTTGCAGATGGCGGACCTCAACGCCGAGTTGGACGTCGTCTTCCAACCCATCGTCGATATACGCCAGCATAAGACGATAGGCTTCGAGGCGCTGGCGCGATGGACGAGCCCGACCCTGGGAAGGGTATCGCCCGACCTGTTCATTCCTGTTGCCGAGCGGAACGGCATCATCGGCTGTGTTACGCGGCCATTGCTGCAGAAGGCTCTTGCAGCGGCAAGCCTGTGGCCGGAGGAGATTCGCCTGGCCTTTAACCTCTCGCCGCAAAACCTCACCTCGTCCGAGAGCGCGCTGGCGATGGCTACCATCATCGAGCGCAGCGGCTTCGATGCCAAGCGGCTCGATCTGGAGATTACGGAGACCGCGATCACGCACGACTTCGGGCAGATCCAGAGAGCGACCGAGATGCTGCGGGTGCTGGGCTGCGGCATCTCGCTCGATGACTTCGGGACGGGCTACTCTTCGCTCTCGCATCTGCATGGTCTGCCGCTGACCAAGATCAAAGTCGATCGCAGCTTTGTCACCAACCTGCACCACAGACCGGCCAGCTACAAGATCGTCAAATCGCTGCTCGCGCTCAGCCGAGATATGGGTCTCGATTGCGTCATCGAAGGCGTGGAGACTAAGGAGGAGATGGCCGCTCTGCGCAACCTGGGTTGCATCATGATTCAGGGCTTCTACTACTCGCCGCCGATGGCTGAGATGGAGATTATGACTTATCTCGAAATGCCGATTACCTGATCGCAGCTCTTGCCGATTCGCGGGACCACTTACACCTTCCTGATGCTCCGTCTTCTAAGTTAGGAGCACGCCATGACTCGATGCTCAGCCATTCTGATTCTGCTGCTGGCCGCAACGCTCGAAGCTGTCGGCGATGCGATGATCCGCACGGGCCTCCATGCTGGCGTGGCCTGGCATCGCTATCTCCTCTTTGCCGCGGCCGCAATCGTTCTGTTCGCCTACGGATGGACGGTGAACGCACCGCCGTGGGACTTCGGAAAGCTGCTGGGCCTGTACGTTGTCTTCTTCTTCGTCATTGCGCAACTGATCTCGTGGGTGTTCTTCAAGCAGCCTCCTTCGGCGTTGGTCCTCGCTGGTGGCCTGCTGATCGTCGCGGGCGGCATCGTCATTTCGTTCGCCAAGGTCTAACGCACGTTGTAAAAAGAGCCCGTGGGAACGCCTGCTAGAATGAACGTTCTATGAAGCAGACTGCGATGGCCGAAAAGACTCCCGACAAGAAAGAAGCAATCCTGAACGCGATGCTCGATCTCATCGTCGAGCGTGGCTTTCACAACGCACCCATGTCGGTTCTCGCCAAGCGCGCTGGTGCCAGCCCCGGCGTCATCTACCACTACTTCTCCAGTAAAGACGACATCATTCACGCCCTCTACGCGCGGGTTAAGTCGCTTAAGCGCGACGTGCTGCTGCGCGGCCTGTCAGAGCAGATGCAGCCGCATCAGGTGGCCGTGCATGTGTGGCTCAACGCCTACCACTTCTATCGCACGCACCTGCGCGAGAAGCGGTTTCTCGATCAGTACCTCAATTCGCCTTACTGCGCAGCGGCTCCAACTGACGAGGTCGATCCCAAGGCCGCCAGCCTCATCAAGTTATTCCGCCCGAAGAAGAAGGGCGGGGTGTTGAAAGATCTGCCGCCCGAAGCCATCAACAGCATCTTCTTCGGCCTGGCATCAGATCTTTCGAAGTCTCCTAAAAACTACTCCGCGCCGACCTTGAAGAACATCGCCGAGACGGTATGGGTTGCCATCGCAGCCGAGTAATTCGACGTATTGCGTGGCTCTCCCGTTCGCCGGGAATAGAGATGCTCGATGCCGACCAACGGGGAGCCCTCAGAAGATAATTTCCCTGTACCGCTCCGAGGACGGTACGAAGTACCATCCAATCCATATGACTCCGACGACCTCTCCGCACTCGGCTCTTTGGTGGCGCTCTGGCGTCATCTATCAGATCTACCCGCGCTCGTTCCAGGACACCAACGCCGACGGCATCGGCGACCTTCCCGGCATCGAGCGCCGCCTCGACTACCTCGCCACCCTCGGCATCGCGGCCATCTGGATCTCGCCCTTCTATCCCTCGCCCATGGCCGACTTCGGCTACGACGTTGCCGACTACACCGGCGTCGATCCACTCTTCGGCACCCTCGCCGACTTCGACTCCCTCCTCACCGCCGCCCACTCTCGCGGCCTCCGCGTCATCCTCGACTTCGTCCCCAACCACACCTCCGACCAGCACCCCTGGTTCCTCGCCTCCCGATCCAGCCGCACCGATCCCAAGCGCGACTGGTATCTCTGGCGCGACCCTGCTCCCGACGGCGGCCCGCCCAACAACTGGACCAGCCAGTTCGGCGGCCCGGCCTGGACGCTCGACCCCGCGACCGGCCAGTACTACTGCCACTCCTTCCTCACCCAGCAGCCCGACCTCAACTGGCGCAACCCCGAGGTCCGCGCTGCCATCTACGCCGCCATGATGTTCTGGCTCGACAAGGGCGTGGACGGCTTCCGCATGGACGTCCTCTGGCTCCTCATCAAGGACGACCAGTTCCGCGACAACCCGCCCAACCCCGACTGGCGTCCCGGCAACTCCACCTCCTGGTCCGTGCTGCCCCGCTACACCGCCGACCAGCCCGAGACCCATAGCATCGTCGCCGAGATGCGCGCCCTGCTCGACACCTACTCCGAGCGCGTCCTCATCGGCGAGATCTACCTGCCGCTCGCGGAGTTGATCGCCTACTACGGCCATCCCGACACCCTCACCGGCGCGCACATGCCCTTCAACTTCCACCTCATCCAGACTGAGTGGAGCGCCGACCGCATCGCCCAGCTCATCACGACTTACGAGGCGCTGCTGCCCACGGGCGCGTGGCCCAACTGGGTCCTCGGCAACCACGACCAGACCCGCCTGACCAGCCGTATCGGCCCCGCGCAGGCCCGCGTGGCGGCGGTGCTGCTCCTCACCCTGCGCGGAACCCCCACGCTCTACTACGGCGACGAACTGGGCCTGCCCAACGCCGCCATCGCGCCCGACCAGGTGCAGGACCCCGCCGAGAAGAACCAGCCCGGCATCGGTCAGGGCCGCGACCCCGAGCGATCCCCGATGCCGTGGGACTCCACACCCGGCTTCGGCTTTACGACAGCCGACCACCCCTGGCTCCCCTTCGCCGACCCCACCGGCCAGCTCACCGTCGAGCATGAATCCGCCGACGCAGCCAGCAGCCTCACGCTCTATCGCACGCTGCTAACCCTGCGCCGCAATTACCCCGCTCTTAGCCTCGGCTCCATCGCCGACGTGCAATCCCGCGACGGCGTCCTCTCCTATCGGCGCACCTCCGCCGATGAGACCATTCAGATTCACCTCAACTTCACAGACCAGCCACGGCCCATTCCGCAATCCGGCCGTCTCCTCCTCAGCTCTTTTGTGGATACAACGGACGCCCCAACCACGCTCCGTCCCAACGAAGCCATCGTCCTTCTCGAACCCAATTCATAGCTCATTCCGGCTATTACAACAATCAAGTTGCCCCAAACCCCGCCCCGTGTTTTCATCGGTCATACGTCGAGCAGTCATCTCAGGAGTTCCCTCCCATGCACTACCAGATCTCACGCAACGGCCAGCAGTACGGACCCTACACCCTTGAAGATCTCAAGCGTTACCTGGCTACCGGCAACGTTCAGCCCACCGATCTGGTGAAGAACGAAGATATGCCCGAGTGGATTCCGGTCTCTCAGCTCCTGGCCGCCGAACCCCAGACGGCGCAACCCCAGCCCCAGTCCCAGTTTCAGCCTCAAGCCCAGTCTGCACCCTTCGAGCCCACTCCTGCTTACTCCCAACCCGCCCCGTCGGTCATGGTCGATCAGTACCCCGACCCGCCCAACCTGAACTGGGGCCTGGTCCTGCTCTTCGACCTCGTCACCTGCTCGCTCTTTCAGTACGTCTGGAACCTCATCGTCGCTGCCTGGACCCGCCGCGTCCAACCCAACAGCACCGCACTCTTTTACTACATCGGCGCGGACCTGCTCTATCTCGTTTACATGGCCGTCACCTTCGTCACGGGCTTCAGCAGCGCCATCTTCATGGCGCGCTCTGGTGTCGTCTACCACCACAGCTCCGGCGAGTATGCCATGCGCGGCTTCATCGGCCTCGCTTTCTGGGTGCTCAAGCTGATCGCCCGCTTCCAGCACCGCGAGTCGCTGCTCGAACACTTCAACGGCCCTGAGCCGATCGGCCTGCGCCTCTCGGGGGTGATGACCTTCTTCTTCGGCGGCCTCTACTTCCAGTACCATCTCAACCGTATCAACGCCCTGAAGGCAGCGGCCCGGTTCGGTGCTCCGCGCTACTAGTGGGGTAAATGCCTTGCCTCACGCGAAGCGTCCAGCACCGCACGAAGTGCCGCCCGCCCGGCGTAAGGGCGCACTTGCTGTTGCTTTTTTCTCACTAGCAGCGCTCGCACTGCTCTATCGCTATCCCCCGGCCAGCACACCTATCTACCCACCGTGCCCCATCCACGCCCTCACTGGCCTGCTCTGTCCCGGCTGCGGAGCCACCCGCTCCCTGGCCGCACTCCTCCACGGTCATCTCCAGCAGGCGTTCCATCTCAACGCGCTCTTCGTCATTCTTCTGCCGCTGGTCCTCACCTACGCTGCCTGTGCCTACACCCAACAACGCTGGCCCAGAGTTCCCACTCCAGGGATGACAGCCCTCTACGCCGCAGCCATCATCTTCACCATCCTGCGCAACACCGTCGTCTAAGCAAGAAAAGACCCGGCACAAGGCCGGGTCTTTTCCGTATTGCAGACGAGCTTAAGCGGTGGTCGTCGTCGCAGCAGGCTCGGTCGCGGGAGGCACGCCAGCCTTCTGGTCGCCAGCGCCCGGCTTGCGGATGTCGATGCCGCCCTTGAAGAACGCGCCGTCCTCGATCGAGATACGCGCCGCGATCACGTCGCCGGTCAGCGAGCCTTCGCTGCGGATATCCACGCGATCCGCCGCCTGGCAGTTTCCACGCACCTTACCCAGAACGACGATCTCGCGAGCCAGGATATTCGCAGCGACCTGACCGTTCCGGCCCACCGTCACGCGGTTGCCCGGCAGGTTGATCGTGCCTTCAATCTTGCCGTCGATGTACAGCGACTCGGAGCCCGAGACCTCGCCCTTGATGATGAGCGACTTGCCGATCGTCGCCTGCTCGCCCGTTCCCGGAGCTGCGGTCGTGCCTGTGGCAGCGGGGCGCGCTGCGTTGGTCTCGAAGCTCGCGGGTGCCGGCGTCATCCGCTCTGGGGTCTGGGGTGTCGTGCTTGGCTGGTTTGGCTTCCACATAATTCGGTAATTCCTTCCTTTACTGTCTGAATAAGATGCCTAAAGGCGCTTTGTCCGATGCCGTTTGAACACTTTTACTTCGATGCAGCCGGGCAGATGGAGTGTCGTTCCAGTTATGTCCGCCTACTTGTCTGCGGAGGCCGCCGCCGGATGCTCCATGCGCCGGTCGTGCGCTCTTTCTCCACGATACTACTCTCGGGCGTGTGCGTTTTCTTGAAAACTCCCGCCATACCGCCCTCCCTGTGCCAGAAATCGCAGGGGAGACTCAAGACAGTTACACCCCTGCCGCGGATCTGGTGCAATCGAGCCCAAAATGGGTCTCGGAGGCAACTTTAGTAACGTCGCGCATGGTGCCCCTTGCAAGCCATCGCCGAAGGCCCTACTCTCCGGGGATGCAGACCTTTTCCTATGCTCCTGTGCCTCTGCTATTGCTTGCCGTGTCCGCAGTTGGACAGACTCCGCGCCCACCGCGTCCGGCCTCTCCGCCCCGCACCCACAGCGTCGTGCTGGGGGCTGCGCGCCGCGTCCCTTATCTCGCGCCCGATACCCCAGCCGACGAGAAGGACGAGGACTCGACCAGCCTGAAGGTCCGCCCGCTCATCGTCGACGAGCGCCAGCGCGAGTGGACGACCGGCGAGTTGCACGAAATCACCGACCGCACCTTCGCGATACGCCGCGCCCTGCACCTGAACGATGCACTGCCGCAGGACCGCGAGCCGCACTGGGTCTGGCAGCCCGGCCCCTGGCTCACAGTGGACCGGGTGACGGGCCACATCACTGCGCTGCACCTGCCGGACTTCGACTCGGCAGTCTCGAACGTGGCCTGGTACCGCGACTACGCGGCTTACTGTGGCATTGCTACGACCGCTCGGGGAGGGCTGGTGGCGCTGGTCGCGCAGCTCGGCGCGCGCAAGCCGGTGGCCCAGAAGATCATCGGCCCGTGGCCGCAGCCGAACCACTTCATCCCGGTCTGCCGGCCTGCGACGTGGCAGCGCCTGCCCATGCGCGCGACGCTCCAGCCCACCGGCGGCGAGCCTGTCACCTTCGACGTGGTCGGCTCGACCTCGCTGGTCGAGGAAGGAGAGTCAGCGGATGAGCAGCCCTGATCGAAAAGCCCAACGCGGATAAGACGGATCAAGGCGGATTAAAAACAAGAACTTCAACCATAAAGAACTTGTTGTTGCCGTTGCCTGTTTTCTTGGTTGTCATTCAGGAGCGAAGCGGAGGAATCTGTTTCTGCCGTTGCTCTCGTTTTTGTTCTTGCTGTTGCCGTTGTTTTTGCCCTTGTTTTTGTTTTTGCCGTTGCCCTTGCTTCTGGGGTAGGTCGGGGCTTTAGCCCCGACACTAAAACCCGCCACTCATGCGGGCTTTAGCCCCCGAGGTATGCTTTCTTTGCCCGGCCCAATCCGCCAATCCCCCGCCTAGAAGAGCTTGCCCAGCGTGAACACGAACTTACGATGATCCGCATCGCCGAACGTCGGAGCCAGCGTAATCACGCCCAGCGGCGTCTCCGCCACGATGCCGAAGTACACATCCTGCCGATGGATGGCATCCGTGCCTGGAGCAAATATCTGCCCATACTCGTACCCCGCGCCGACGTAGATGCTCTGCCCCAGCGGGCTCGGCATCTTCGCGATCCTGCGCAGTATCGCCGGTTCGACCAGCCAGTAATCCGTGCCGCGATACTCGTCAATCGCGCTGGCCGAGAGCCGGAGCGGCCCGCCCAGCGTGTAGCGGAAGGGCTGCGCGACATCCCGATGGAACATCGTGCCGCCTTCACCCGCGAAGATCAGCAGGTTCTTCGAGTCCTTCCTCTTGCCCAGCGCGTGAGCGAAGCTTCCCTGTCCGTAGAGCTGAGGCGCGTTGCGGCTACCGACGGCCTCGTACAGATATGACGCCTCCGACACCAGGTGAATCCCAAACTGCGGCACCAGATTGCGGTCCTGCGTGTCGTATATATAACGCAGCCGTGCCCTCTGCGATCCACCCGTGTAGCTCGGTTGATGATCGTCACCCACCTGCAACTGCCAGTCGACGTAGTTGTACTCGAACCCCGCGCGCAACTCCTGATTCCGGGCATTGCCCCAGCCGACATCGGCCCCGACGCCCAACCGTTGCAACTGCCGGTCCGCCAGCCGCACCTGATTGGTATAGATCGAGAAGGGCTGCCGCAGCAGGTCCGCATGGGGAGCGTAAAAGAACTGGCTCGAGGGTGCGGAGATGAGCTGGATCGGCCGGTAGTACTCGCTGTTCAGCTCGGTCTGGTAGCCCAGCCGGATGATCGTCCGCAGCTCGTCGCCGTAGCCGCCCAGATCCTGCTGGATCAGGCGTCCTTCGAGCGTCGCGCGGGTCACGGCAGTGGTCTGGGCCTCGATATTGAGGCCCAGCTGCAGGAACGGCGGCCCGGTCGATTTATCCGTCACCTTCACCAGCAGTACAGGCCGCGCGGAGATCTCGGCCAACTGCTCCGGCGTGGCTGCGCTCTGGTCGGGCGCGACTGGCCCGGACGTTCCCGGAGCTACCTCGAGACCCTTCCCATCGACGGCCTGGCCGGTCTTCACATCCAGCGCGACAGCCGGGGCCATATCGCCGTTCGCTGCCAGCTTCCGCCCCAGTGCCGCGGACTGCGCCGCCGTATAGTACCCGACGGCGTAGTCCGCGTCGTAGCGGCCGTCGCTGCGAATCTCATCGAGCATCGCCTCGATCTTCGCGGTATCGACAGGCTTGTTCACCATCGGCGCAAACAGCCGCTGTACCGCGCGGGTGGCGCTGTCGTTGGGAGCGTCCACCTTCACGCTTAGCACCGGGCCTGCGGGGCCGCGCCGCTTGGACTGCCGCTGGGCCAGATACTCGGCCCACTGCGCATCGTTCAACGCATACTTCAGCAGCTCACTCTTGTGCTCCTCGGCGGCAGCGTAGCCCTGCTTCGAAAGCTCCACCGTCTTCAGGTAGTCGGTGGCGGAGAAACCCTTCAGATCGGGCATGATGACCACGTCGGCCAGCTTGCGCTGCTGCCGCTCCGCGCCCTCGATCGCCACTGAAAAGCTACGCTGTAGCACCCCGAAGATCGATCCCAGATCGCCGGGGGCCACGGGTGAGATCGGCAGCGAGACGGCCAGCACCACGTCCGCGTTCATATCCTTCACGGTCCGGGCAGGCAGGTTTTCGAGCACCCCGCCATCGACGTACTGGTGCCCGTCCATCTCGAACGGACGGTAGATGACGGGCAGCGAGACCGAGGCCCGAATAGCATTGGGGATAGAGCCGCGCGCAAAGGTCACGGTCCGCGCCTCGTTCAGATCGGTCGAGAGGCAGCGCAGCGGAATGGGGAGGTCGTTGAAGTCGATCTGGTCGTCGTAGCGAAAGAACTGTCGGTCAAGAAAGGCATTCAGACCCTGGTCGGTCAGCAGGGAGTTGCGGAAGGAAATGCGTTTGCGCAGGCCCACGGTCACGGCGTTGGGCAGTTCGCGCGAGTCCTCGCGCCGCCGGAAGCTGCGCGACTTGTAATCCGCGCCGAAGCTGAAGACGGAGTTGAAGACCGAGTCGTTCATCACGACCTTCAACTGCTCCACCGTCTTACCGCTGGAGTAGAGCGCGCTGACCATGCAGCCCATGCTGGTGCCCGCGATGACGTCGACAGGAACATGGTGCTCTTCGAACCACTGCAGCACGCCGACCTCGGACAAGCCCAGCGCGCCGCCGCCGCCCAGCGCCAGCCCGATGCGGGGCCGACCGGTGTTGTTCACGGGAGCCACCGAGGGGTCTAGGGGAGACTTGCTGGTCTGCCTGCCGCTGGCCGCGAGCCGTTCTCCTGAGCTGCTGTTCGTAGTCGATTTGGCCGTATCGCCCTGCGCCCCGGCTTTGCCTTGGGTGGCTTTGCCCTTCATGGCGTTGGTCTCGGCCGCGGGCAGGCTCTGGCTAGGCTGAGAGGAGGCCTTCGCATCGGGCGAGTCCATTCCTTCGCGCTGACCTGAGCTCTGGGCAGCGGCAGCGATCCCAAGGGCAAACCAAAGCGATCCTGCCAATAGCAGCGTGCGATTCCAGATCATGCTTCAACCGTATACAAAGCGTTTGAGATGCGCGAGTACATCCGGTGGTTACATCGACAGCACAAGCCCTGTGGACCAGGAGATGTTCGCATCTGAGCTAAGATGCTGAAAATAAGATGCTGAAAATAGGTGGACTGGGGAGTCACCTTCAGCCACCCACGGGCTCAAGCCGGAGTGGCTCGGGCTGAGATCAGAACCGGCAGCCCATCTTCAACCGGATATCTCCGCCCGCATCCCGTGCAAGCCACGGTATTGCCATCCAGCCGCAGGCCCTGACGGCAGACCGGACAGACTAAGGCCTCGAGATGTTTTGCCGGCAACTCCATCACAACTTAACGGTACATCACAGCGCGAGGATCAAGAGGAGACACAGGTTAGTCCGTCGCCTTGTGATACAGCCGGTCGATGGAGTCGCGGAAGAACTCTTCCACGATGAACCCCACGGCGGCTCCAGCCATCGACCCGCCAAAGGTCTTCATCGTCGGCCCAAAGCCGGTGTTTCTGGAGGGATAGTACGCCTGGGTCAGCGCCGCTCCGGCCAGGTTGCCGCCGAGCATCGCAAAGTTGGGTGTAGGGTGCCCGTTGTCGTCGCGCGTGATGATGGTGCGCGTGCCCGCATAGAAGAACCGCTTGATGTAACCGGAGCGGTTGCCCATCTCGTAGTAACGCGGGTCCTCGTGCAGGATTGGAGCCAGGATGGAGTCGGTGAAGATGGTATTGGAGGAGGCGCGCGCCGACGCGGCTCCCAACCGCTGCACAAAGCCCTTTGCACTCTGCCCGTAGTTCGGGCTTCCGTCGATCGCCTGTTCGTAGGTAGCGGATGCAGCCCATCCGATCATCGCCTTGGTCGAGGTGGCGACGGAGAGGCCGAGCAGGATCTTATCCCCAACCGACAGGCGAGGAGCGGTCACGCCCACGCGGATGGTGCGGTCGTGCATACTGGCGACGCGGGTCTGCGTAGGCTGCGCGGCAAATGCGTCGTCCGCAACGCCTTCATGGCTTGCAGCGTAGGAAGTCGAGAAGCCCGGCGCATCGGGAAGCAGGGAAGTGTCGGGAAGCAGAGAAGCGCCAGCCGAAGAGGATACCTCTACCGGATTTGCGGTGTCCTGAGCATGGCAGGGAACGATGGCGATGCCGCAGAGCGCCACTCCCCACATAAGTTTTTTCAGCAGGAAACTCTGCTGTAGGCTGTCTCGCATCTTGGTCACATCGGTGTACGAACGATTCATCATTGTCTTCAACGTGCTCTTTCTTCTATAGACGGCAATCCCGTCTTTAAAGCATCTTCGAACCTGAAGCATGGGTGAGCTGGAGCGAAGACGCAAAAAACCGCGCTCACCCAAGCGTTGCCCTGGCGAGAGCGGCCTGCCCGTCCTGTGGTCCTATCGGTTCCCTTGTTCATCGGACGCTCACATTGGGTGAGTAGTTGTACGGGCAGGCTCATTCGGTGCGGTTTACTCCGCGGGCACCGCGCCTGCGATTTTTACTCCTCTACGGTCCCGGCGCTTTCATACTGAACATGGGAGGGGCCTGCCCATGCCGTTCGATCCATCGCACGACCCATCGCATCAGCCCGGTTCCAAGTCGTGGGAGCAGCGTCTGCGTGAAGCCGGCGAGAGCGTCGAGACCGACGTGCAGCGCCTCATCGGCTACATCAACGACGAGGTCGTCCCGGACATTCGCCGCTACGGCTCCGAGGCCTTGCGAGTTGCCGCCAACGAGCTGCAACGGCTGGCCCAGCGCATGGACGACGCCCGGCCTCCGCAAAACCCGCCGCCGCCCAGCAAATCCGATCTGTGATGTCACCTTTCCCCAAAAAGAACACGCCACCGAACCTTCGCACGCTCGCGCCGCTGCTGCTGGCGCTGTTGCTGGTCGTCCTGACGGGCTGCCATCACAAACAGCAGACCGCTTACGTGCCTCCTCCCCCGCCGATCAACTCCACCAGCCGCCCGGCCTACCGGCCCGCTCCTTCTACCCAAGGCAGCGTCGCGCCCCGGCCCGCGCTGCCGCCGGACGATCTCAACGGCAAGCCGGTCTCCACCGAGATCGGGCTGGCCAGTTGGTACGGGCCGCCGTACCATAACCGCCAGGCCGCCGACGGCTCCATCTTCGACCAGAACGCCATGACCGCCGCTCATCGCACGTTGCCTATGGGCACCACCGTGCGCGTCACCAACCTGGCCACTAACGAGAGCGTGGTCGTAAAGATCACCGACCGCGGCCCCTTCGTGCAGGGACGCGTGCTCGATCTTTCGCTGGCTGCGGCCAAGGCCACCGGCATCTATCGCGCGGGCGTGGCCAAGGTGAAGATCGAGGCCTTCGCGCATAACACCGCCGACCCCGCCGGGCGCTGGTGCGTGCAGATCGGCGCGTTCCTCGACCAGAGCGAGGCCGTCCAGCTAAAGAACGATCTGATGCGACGCTACGCGAACGCCAAGGTCATCGAGTTCGCCGGGCCGACAGGGCACTGGGTCCGGATCAATCCGGCACAGTCCGACCGCCAGCACGCCGAGCAGATCGCCGACTCGATCCACATCCCGGACGCGGAGCCATACCTCACTCGTCTTAACTAAGCTGCTTCCCGGTCCGTCGCACCATCTCCGCTTTGAACTCCTCAGCCGCCGAGTGGTTGTTTGTATGAGTAATCACCACGCGGTTATCGCCGATGACGCGAACCGCGCGCCCCGCTCCGAAGACCTGCACGGAACTTACATCGCGATACCGGATCACCTTCGTCTTCAGCAGCCAGAACCTCTGCGAGAGCGAATCCGGTCCCAGGACAATCGTTCCGGGAAGCTGAATCATACTGAACCCCACCACGATCAGGATGACGATGGGAAGCCACGCGGGCATCACGAACCGGCTGGTCCGCACCGAGTAGATGAAGTAGCCGATGTAGACCAGCAGCGCCAGCAGCCGCGAGATCATCACGAACGGCTTCATCCCGAAGCTGAGCCCATCCGGAGTCTTGCGAGCGGAGCCCGCAGTCAGTCTGCTGCCGTATAGCATCAGGACCACCAGCGCCACAACCGTAAGTCGAACTCCCTGCATATTCACGTAACAATCTCCGTTACTTTTCCGGCGTCGGCGGTGCGTAGTACGGTAGCTTCTGCTGTTCCTCCGACGCCCGCTTCACACCAATATCGCTGAACAGCAGGCTCGGCGCTATGGTCGTCTGAGGCACCGTGCCCAGCGTGTTCGAGATGTAAGAGTCGTCCCCAGCCGCAACGATATCGCTGCGCAGGCTGCGGTTATCCAGTTCATCGAAGACCGCGCCCCGGATCAGTTCGCGCTTACCGTCGGGCTGCACCCGGTAGAGCAGCCTCGGCGTCGCCTCGCCGCCCATGGTCTCGACCTCGTACACGGGCCGCCCCTGCTCCTTCGCCATTGCGAGCAGCTTGCTGTGCATCTCGGCAGCCGGAGTAGGCGTGGTCGCGGTGAAGAGCAGCACGCCCGCGCGCGAGTGCGCAGCCTGCCCCAGCGCGGCTCTGCCGTGTCCGTTCGACGCGGGAAAATCACGCACCGGCGTACGCCCGATCAGGTAGTTCTCGAGCTTGCCCTTTGTGGCGACTTCAACCTTCTGCGCGGCCACGCCCTCGTCGTCGAAGGAGTAAGAACCCAGCAAAGCCTTGCCGTTGAAGGTCGTCTGCAGCGGGTCGTCCACCACGTTTAGAATCTCGGGCAGCACCCGCGATTTGTAACTGGATGTGTACGCGCCGCGCGTGCGAGCCGTCGTTCCCGCATCAGGACGATCCGCCTCAACGTTAGGTACAAACAGCCGGTCGAGCACATCAGCCGCCGCATCGCCGCTGAAGAGCACGGGGCCATGATAGTCCTCGGCATCGGCCACAGGCGCGTTGCGCAGCGCCTCAAGGCTCTTCACATCATCGACCGCGCGCTGGTGAAACGCCGCCGCCGACTCAAGCTCGCTGGCGTGTACTCCAACGGTTCCATTGTCGCGGCCCAGGCGCATCCCATCCGTAGCCTGTCCACTCACACTGATGTTCGCGGCATAGCCCGAGTACCCCTGGCGCAGCACAGTCCCCTCGGTATTGACGAGATAGCGATTGACCACGATAGCCCGCAGATTCGAGGACGAGTACTGCACATCGGCCGCCGCCGCGGAGACCTGCTCATCGTTCAGGTAAGCTCCACTGGCATCGATCAGGCGACGCTTCCACTCCTCCCGGTCGAGTTCCATCTTCACCAGTGGCCCAATGTGAATCGAGGGCGCCGCCGGTGCGAAGTCCTTCTCGGGCTGCACCTTTTCAAATCGCTTCAGGTCCGCCTGTTTAGCGGCATACGCACGCAGCGCGGCCTTATAGGCATCGTCCGTCGCGGTCCAGAGCGCATAGCGCAGCGCCGCGGGATCATTGTCCTCAGGCGCAAGCTGAATGGCCCCATCACCGCGTAGCGAGCTGGAATCGGCGCTGTAATCGCCCACCCGCACGGTGACACGGACGACCCGCTGATGGCCCTGCTCCTCGCGAGTCAGCGCGCCGTAGTTGGCCACGGCCTCGTAGCTGGCGATGTCATCAAGGCGATACTCGATGAAGTAAGGCCGCTGCATACCCTCAAGTACCAGCCCGCTATTCTCTCGCTCCAACTCGGCCAGCATCGCCTGCAACATCTTGTCCTGAGCCGCGGCACTCTCCGCCGCAGCCAGAACCGCAGGCGCAGGCGTGTCCACGGCAAAACAAGCAACTGAATTAGTAGCAAATGCCAGTCCTAAAGCAGTATGTAACAAAAAGTAGTGCATATTCTTCATCGCGTCCCCTCCGTCGCGGGCGGCCCAAGCACCGGCGGTCTGGCTGTGCCCTGCGACTGGCGCTGGGTTTCGATCTCACTCACCAGCATCGCGGGCGCGACCGCGCTCACCGGGATGCTTCCGCTCTCGGCCCCGCAGATTCCGTTGAAAATATCCTGCTTATCGTTCGTGGCGAGAATACGGTTCAGCGCGGCCTGCGGAGTGCCCACGATGCTCACCCCGCGCACCAGTTCATCCGGTCGTCCATCGACGAAGACCCGATAGACCACCAGCGGAATCACCTGAAACGCCTGCGGACTGCGCCGCGTGGTCACCGCGAAGCCCGAGGAGATGTCCTCAAAGTAAAGCCCATACGGCTTGCCCTGCCGCTTCGCCTCGGCCTTCAGCATCGTGCGCAGCTCCGCGTCGCTCACACTCTTGGTAGAGGTCACGATGAGGTTGCCCTGCCTGCCCGTGGGCATGTGTCCGCTCTCCGCGCGGCCGTGGCCGTTGCTGTTCTGGAAGCTGGCGATGGGTTGCCGCGACATCAGGAAAGTATCGAGCACGCCATCTTTAATCAGTTCGACGCGTCGCGCAGGCTGACCTTCATCGTCATAGCTATAGTGCCCGCTCAGCGGCACGCCGTTGAACTTTGCGACAGTCGGATCATCGGCGACCGAGAGAAACGTCGGCAAAATAGGCTTGTTCAGCAGCTTGGTGAAGGTCTGCCCTTCATCATCGCCTCGCTGCCGCTGGCCCTCCAGACGATGCCCCAGCACCTCGTGGAAGAAGACCGCGCTTGCGCGTCCGCTCAGGATCGCCGGTCCATCGAACGGCTCGGTGATCGGCGCGGCGCGCAACTCTTCAAGGTTCTTCGCCATAGCCGTGGTCTTCTCGAGCAGCGTCTTCTGATCGGGCAGATGTCCCAGTTCGTCGGCCTCAAAAGTCTCTACGCGGAAGAGGTCCATGCCGTCGGCGGCACGCGTGCGGCCCACCACGACAAGCCGAGCCACATGGTTCGGCGTCGCGACTTTAGCCCCTTCGCTCGACACAAAATAGTCCGTCTCATTCGAAGCCTGTAGCGAGACGTTATTGAAGAAGATATCGGGAAAACCCTTGAAGATCGCGGAGATCTCGCGCAGCCGCTTCTCCCATGCCTCCTGGTCGATCGTCAGCTTCGGCGCTGGAGCCAGCATCTCGGAGGCAGGCTTCTCGACGGAAAAATCATTCGAAGCATCCTCCTCCCGAGCACGCACCTGCTGCTCGGTCTTCACCTTCAGAAAGCCGTCGAGCGCCCGTCCATAGCCGCGATTGGTCGCAAACCACAGGCTCCGCGCGATGGCCTCGCGGTCGTCCACCAGGGGCAGCGGCATAGTGGTCAAGGCGGAGTTGCGATGATCGCCGTGCGTATTGTCCTCGGCCGCGCTGCCGAGCCGCACTTGCACGTCGGCGTTGCGGCGGCGGCTCTGGTTGCTGCCGGTGATCGCGCCGAACTGCGCAGAGATCGCCACGCTCTCGGCATCCGAGACGGCATAGCTGATGAAGTAAGGCTTCGGCGTCGGCTGCGTTCCTTTCTGTGCAGCATCACTGCCCAGCGACGTCATCGCCCGCGCCAACTCCAGCTCCATCGCGCCGATCAGCACCGCATCGGCCTTGCCGCTCTCGACGCGCACCGCGCCCTTTGCCTCCGCACCCCAGGCTGGCGCTGCCGCCAGCGAGGCGGCCATCACACCTGCCCACCACCTACGCTTGTTCAAAATGGATTCCAGACCTTCCCCGACAAAGATGAGACTGAGGCCGAGTCTAAATGAATTTGCACTCCGCTTTTTAGACGGCGGCGCGCGGCGCTTGTCTCCGCAGTTTGATCCTTGCCGACGCGAATCCCTGAGATAATATACGGATGCTCTCCGATTGGTCTGTCGAGTGCGGTGCCGAAGATCCTGTGCTGGTCGTGCCTTGGAACCACGACACGGACGACCCGTCGATTGGCGCCGGCTTCGTCGATCTGCGCGAGAACCCCTACGACCTCGACTACCTGCCCGAGGCCGAACAGCACCCTGCGCTGATGCACGCCCTGCGCGCGCTCAACGCGGTCCGTTCGCCTGTCTTCACGGCCAAGTGCGACGCCTGGACCGCGACGCCGGACGAACTGGAGCGCCTGCACTTCGAGCTGGATTACCTTCCCGAGGAACAGCCCTTCGGCTTCGCCAGCTACCTCGACCTCATCTGGCGCGAGCGGTCGCTGTTCGCCTCGTTTCACCAGCATGAACAGTTGCTGCACCGCCTGGTCCGCCACGCCGAGCCGCTCGATCACCCGCTGGCCGCGCTGGAGTGTGTCCTCCGCCCCGCGCTGGTCGACCTGACCGGCCCGCAGGAGGGCTTCGCCATCACGGTCTACGTGCGCGCCCTGGGCGCCGACGCTGCCTCGGCCTACAGCCACTGGGAGACGGCGCTCGAGGCGGTCGCCGGACTCATCCGCAGCAAAGACCTCGCGCAGTTCCGCCCCAAGGCTACAGAACCGGCGAGCACGCCGCGCCGATAAGTTCTCGCATCGCCGCCGTCCGGCGGGCTACAATCGAATCGGTACGGGCGAGTAGCTCAATTGGATAGAGCACGAGCCTTCTAAGCTCGGGGTTGCAGGTTCGATCCCTGCCTCGCCTACCAGTATTTGGAATCAACGACTTATTGGGGTGTCCTGTCGCGTCTGCCCCCAATCCGGTAGAGGAAGAAAACCAACCGCTGTGGTGTCAGTTAGGCAGATCAAGGCTTACCGCTACACTACTCCTGTGACTCCGCCGCGTTCCATCCTGATTGTCTCCGTTGCCATGATTGCCGCGCTCGTGGTCTGCGCTTTCTTATGGCACAACTGGCGACCAGCGTCGGCCGTCCTGAAACCAGCATCCCCCGCAATCCCTACTACGACACCAGTCAACGACGATGACTCCGCTCCCACCACTCTCTGGGCGCACAACATCCGTCTCCGTAAGGGACCCCATTTCCGCGTTTATATTCTCTGGATTCGTGGCGAGATGCTTCGCATCAACCCACGCATCGTTCCTTCGCTGGATGCGCCCGAATCTTTCATCTTCAATATCCGGCAGGGAGTGATCCATGCCAATATCGGAGACCTTGCGGCATACCTGAATGCTGTCTCACTGCCAGATGCACCGCTAAAACAGATCACCGTTCAGCCTGACGGGGAACGGCTTAGGGTGCACGGCCTCCTCAAGAAAATCGTTCCTCTCCCGGTCGAAATCGTAGGTGGTCTATCTCCTCTCCCCGACGGGGATGTTCGTTTTCATATCGAGAAGATCAGCCTTCTGAAGATCCCGATGAAAGGCTTGCTGGGCGCTCTTCGCATCCAGGTATCCGACATCGTGGGTGCCACCCGTATCCCTGGTATCCAGATCTCGGACAATGACATCATCTTCGATACCAGTATCCTTCTTCCTCCTCCGCATATTCGAGGTCAGATCACCTCTATCCACATCGACCCTCCCGACGTCGAAGTGGTGTATGGCAATGCCCACA
Organism: Granulicella sp. WH15; assembly: GCF_009914315.1. Taxonomy (NCBI): domain Bacteria; kingdom Pseudomonadati; phylum Acidobacteriota; class Terriglobia; order Terriglobales; family Acidobacteriaceae; genus Granulicella; species Granulicella sp. WH15. Next base: position 3,852,997 of record NZ_CP042596.1, on the reverse strand, counting down.
ATGATGAGGTGAAACTCGCCCAATGGCATAACTTCCTCCGGCTTTCAGGAGGAACCATTAATTTTGGCAAATTTACGATGCATCAGGCCGATCTCACGATGATCGACGTTGGCAATCATCCCTGGTTCGGCCTTGACCTCTCCAACTACCAGGCCCAACTTACAAGGGGCTATGCCCGCATCACTCCCGCCTCTGGTATCGAAGCGTATATGCCGGATATGGACGAACGTAATCCAGCCACAGCGCCTCCACCCGTCACCATCGACACTCTTCGCAATCGCAACAACTCTATTCCCGGCAAAATTCAAAAATAGTATTTATCCGAGATTGTCGAACTTAGGTAAAAGAGAGTTCTTGCACCGAAGGGCCATGGCTCCAGGAGGATGTGAGCGTTGGGATGACAGGAGCATCGGCGTCTGCCCTGTCGGAGAGAGCATCTCTTGCTTCCAACCAGCGGGAGGACCACAAAAAGACCACTTACGGATAACGGCACGAAGTGCTACGCCAGTTCGATCATCTCTGCATCCGTGTCCATCGGCTGACCGTCCTGCCGCTTTACATCGGGCAATCCGGTGATGTGCCGTAGCGCCGCCAGCGCCACTAACGCGATAGCCAGCACGCAAACCCCATTCCAGTGCCACCTCACCCACGCAATCGTGGCCAGCGCCGAGCCGATCGCCGCGCCGGAAAAATAAGTCACCATATAGACCGTATTCAGGCGGCTCCGCGCCGACGGCACCAGCCCAAAGATCCGGGTCTGGTTGGCCACCTGCGTCATCTGCGCGCCGAGGTCGAGGATGACAACGCCGAGGAACAGCCCGGCAATATGGAGATAGGTAGGCATCTTCGCGACCTCTTCTCCCCACAGCAGCAGGTACGACGCAGCCAGAATCGCCAGTCCCACCGCCACCACCCAGCGCGGCCCATGCTTATCCGAGGCCCGTCCCGCAAACGGAGCCACCATCGCGCCCGCCGCGCCCACGATGCCGAAGGTCCCAGCCACACCCGCGCCCAGTCCATAGTGGCTGTCGAGCAGGAAGGCCAGCGTCGTCCAGAAGCAGCTAAAGGACGCAAACGCCAGCGCCCCAATCACGCACGACTCTCGCAGCAGAGGCTGCGTGCGCACCAGCGTCCACAGCGAGCGCATCGCCTGTCCATAGCGGAGGCTCTGCCGCGGCTCCAGCCGAGGCATCTTGCGCCACAACAACGGCACAAAGCTGGCATTGATGACGGCGGCGGCCACATAAACCCAGCGCCAGCCGTGGATCTTCGAGATCCAACCGGAGAAGGTGCGCGCCAGCAGCACGCCCAGCAGAAGCCCTGTCATCACAATGCCGATGGCGCGTCCCCGCTGCGCATCGGTCACCAGGTCCGGCGCGATAGGCAGCACGATGTGCGTCACCGACGCCAGCACACCCACCAGCACGCTGGCCAGTATCAGAGACGTCAGGTTGGGCGCGAGCGCCACCAGCAGCAGCGCCACCGCCACGCCGCCGTACATCCGCATCATCAGCGAGCGGCGTTCGAGCACGTCGCCGAGTGGTACGAACAGTAGCAGCCCGCACGCGTACCCCACCTGCGTCGCCACGGCGACAAAGCCGGTGTGCCCGGCGGTCGCATGGTAGGTGTTGGCCATGTCCAGCAGCAGCGGCTGGTTGTAATAAATGGAAGAAACGCCGACGGCACAGGCGAGTCCCAGGAACGATAGAGGCGCGTGAGAGGGGCTTTGTTTCGCGTCTTCGGCCGAGGTGGTCTTTAGTCTCATGGTCAATTGGCCTGACCACAGTGTACCGCTCTCAGCTACCCCTCTGCCTTAAGGGAACGGCTTCAGCCGTGCCATCCATACACGCCAATAAAACGGCTTTAACCGCTGAGGAACTCTTTCTGTAAATCCAGAAAGACGTCCTGCCGGACGGGCCTCCTGCGCGGAGGGCGGTTACTTCATGACGCGTATACCTTGTCTCGATGCCTCAAAAGGCATCGGTCCTCCCGTTGCCCGGAAACAGAATTTCAGAGCACCAGCTTCGCAATCGTGGCCAACTGCATAAACGACGTGCCCTCATAGATCTTGCCGATCTTGGCATCGCGATACAGCTTCTCTACCGGATAATCCTTCACAAACCCCGCCCCGCCGAAGACCTCTACCGCCAGCGACGCCACCTTCTCCGCCACCTGGCTGGCGATGTACTTGCACATCGCCGCCTCCTTCAGGAACTCCGCTCCGTTGTCCTTCAGCCGCGCGGCGTTATAGACCAGCAGACGAGCAGTCTCGATCCCGGTCGCCATCTCGGCCAACTGAAACTGCATCGCCTGAAACTCGGCCAGCGGTTTGCCGAACTGCTTCCTCACCTTGGCCCACGCCGCCGCATGGTTGAAGGCTCCCTGCGCCAGCCCCAGCATCTGCGCGCCGATGCCGATCCGCCCCTCGTTCAGCGTCTCGATGGCGATCTTGTAGCCTTTGCCCGGCTCGCCCAGCAGATTCGCCGCAGGCACCACGCACTCATTGAAGACCAGCTCACAGGTGCTCGACGCACGTATTCCGAGCTTGTCTTCCTTCTTGCCCAGCGCGAACCCCGGCGTGCCCGCCTCGACCACAAACGCCGTAATCCCCTTGTACCCCAGCGCCGGATCGAGCGTCGCAAAGACCAGGAAGATCCCGGCCTCCTTCGCGTTGGTGATCCAGAGCTTCTGCCCGTTCAGCACGTAGTCGTCGCCGCGTTGGGTTGCCCGTGTCTGCAACGCAAACGCGTCGGAGCCGCTGGCCGCTTCGGAGAGGCAGTACGCGCCAACCGTATCCTTCGCCAGCCGGGGCAGGTATCGCTGCTTCTGGCCGTCGTTCGCCCAGCGTGCCAGCGCATTGATGCAGAGGGTGTTCTGCACATCGACCAGCACACCCACGGCGGGGTCAGCCGCCGAGATGGCCTCCACGGCCAGGATCGCCTCGAAGAACGTCCCGCCCGCGCCGCCGTACTGCTCGGGAATCTCGATGCCCATCAGCCCCAGCTCGAAAAGCTGCTTCAGCAATCCGGCGTCGAGCTGCTGCGTCTCGTCCATCTGCCGCGACAGAGGAGCAATACGCTCTCGGGCAAACTGCTCGACCGACTGCTGAAAGAGGAGTTCATCTTCACTAAGCTGGGTAAGGGCGCGGGGCATCTGAGGCTTCAAGGACACGGAAAAAGACCTCCGGAAAACATCGGAAGTCTAGCATCGCGGAAAGGGAACTGGCTTAGAGGCTTTAAAGACGCCCTAACGCCGGGCGGGCGGCACTTCGTGCAGTCTTGGACGCTCCGCGTAAAAGCAAAGATCAAGTACCTACGCGCCGACTGTCCGCCCGCCGCGGCTCACAATCGAAAGCTGGTCGAGCGACAAAATCTTCCTCGCCTGGGTCCGCGCATGAAGACTCCACGGCCCCATCGGGTCCAGCCTTACATACGCCATCCAGTGCCGCAGCGCCCGCCGCCGCTCGCCCACCCGCTCATATGCCAGCGCCAGGTTATAGTGCGCATCAGCATACCCAGGCACAATCTCAATCGCCCGCCGATAAGCAATGATGGCCCCGGCAAGATCCTGCATCTCATCCAGCACATTGCCCAGGTCGAAGAACGCCAGAGCATAGCTGGGATCGGACTCGGTGGCCCGCCGATACATCGTCTCCGCGCCGCTGAAGTTCCGCTGGTTATACCGGATGGTGCCCAGGTTGATGCACGCCGGGGCGTGCTCCGGGCGCAGCTCCAGAATCGCCTCATAGAGCAGCGCCGCATCGGGAATCGTCGTGGGGTTTTCTTCCAGTTGGACCGCCCGCAGGAACATCTCCTGTACCTGCGCATTGCTCCGGGTCGCGTCCTGTGCGGCTGCCACGCCACCCCGCCGCACCACGGTCATCTGCCGCCCGCTGCCCGCGAGGTCGAAGTCAAAGGCCAACTGCCGCGTCACCGGGTCCACCAGCGCGCCGCCGATGCGGAAGTTGATCCGCGATCCCCGCCGTACCGCGGTCGATTCAGTCAGCGGATTCCTCATCCCGCTGACGCGCTGCATGGCGTCGATCGAGGCGCGGATGCTCCGTGCCGAGATGCGCGCCGAGTACATCTCGCGCAGCGCACGGATCTGGGAGAGGTGTTCAAAGGTATACCGCGCCTCCGAGTCGGAGGCGCCCTCGGGACGAATGAGCCCCTCGCGCTCCCATGCCGCCAGGTGGCGAGCCGGAAGCTGCAAGATGCGAAGAACGTCCTGGCGAGTATATCGGGTCAATTGGGACTCTCGTCTGCCTGCCTGCGCAGGTTCTGTCTGGAGTATGCGGGGTGGCAGGTTACCAATCAAGACCCTTCCATCAAATAGGAGTGAAAAGGGGTGGATATCGTGTACCAAATGTGGTTCTAAACGCTTTCCATCAAGTTTTCCAGAGATTTTCCAGAGAGACGCCGTCTCCGCAAGCGGGTCGGCTCTGTGCCGGAATAACTCGTGACCCAGATGGTTACAAGTCCTTCGCATGCTTGGCCCTCGGCTTGAATGTACGGTTACATTCGTATAAATTCACATACTGAAGGGATTCCGTTCTCGTCATTCCGAGCAGCGTTCATGCGCCGATACGCGCAGCTGCACCATACGTTCTCCCACCGTTACTTTTTGTGCGTCTCAGACTGAGCCAGAGCGATATAGAGCCAGAAATGAGACTGCCTACTCTCAAGGAGCGCGATGTCTCGCTACGCTTTCGTTCGTCTGTCTCTTCCTTTTTTAGCGTTATTCTCATGGCTGCTGGCAGCATCTCCGGCTTTTGCCCAAACAGCCCAGCTCAGCGGCACCGTCAAAGATCCCGACCAGTCCGTCGTCGCCAATGCCACGGTGACGCTGCACAGCACGCAGTCGTCGGCCACGCTCGACGCGGCCACCAACCAGTCCGGGCAGTACACGTTCTCCTCCGTGGCCCCCGGCACCTACAGCCTCGAGGCGCATAAGGCCGGGTTCGCGCCCATCGTCCTTCCTTCGATCGTCCTTGCGGCTGGCCAAAGCCTGACCCGCGACCTCACCTTTACCCTTGCCGGAGCCAGTACGTCCATCACGGTCAACGGCGGCAGTGCAGGTACCCCGGCCAACGGCTACTACGTCGATAACGTCGATCAGGGCGTCATGGGCTCCGCACCCATCGTCAACCAGCCGTACACCATCACGGTCCTGCCCTCCGACCAGATCGTCAACACTCAGGTCAAGAGCCTGCGCGACGCCTTCAAGTTCATGCCGCTGGTCGGCTTCACCGAGCAGCAAGGCTCGGAGATCCTGCGCCCGTCCACACGCGGCGTGCAGGGCAGTATCGCGCAGAACACCCGCATGGACGGCATGGCCATCGCCATCACGGGCGGCAACGCGATGGAGCAGTACCAAGAATTGCAGGTAGAAAACGGCCTCGGCGCGGCCATGTACGGCCCTGCCAACCCCTCCGGCATGTTCGACTTCGTGCTCAAGCGCCCGACGGAAGATCGCACCGCCAACCTCTACCTCGAGCAGGACAGCAGCTCCATCGGCACCGCCTACGGCGACGCCGGAGGCCGCCTCGGCCCGCACAAGATCTTCGGCTACCGCACCAACCTCCTCTTCGGAGACGGCACGGCTTACGTGGAGCAGAGCCGCCTGCGCCGCCGCCTCGCCGAGTTCGCCTTCGACCTTCGCCCCACCAACCGCACCACGCTCGACGCCCACTACAGCGCCTACGACATCGTCCAGCGCGGCTACCCCGGCTGGTTCACCTACGGTCCCAACAAGGCCGTAAAGGGCACCACCCAGAACCCCGCGCCCACGCTGATCCTGCCCGGCGCGCCCGACCCCACCCGCGTGGGCTACGGGCAAGCGTATGCCGGAATCAACCTGACCACGCAGAGCACCAGCGTTCGCCTGCTCCACGACTTCTCGCCCAACTGGCACGCGATGGCCGGAGCGTTGGCGCAGCGGCTCGACCGCTTCATCGACACGCCGGTCAACAACCTGACCGACAACAACGGCAACTACAGCACCTCTCTGGCCACCGGCTTCGCGCCGCGCTTCGGCGTCGAGAGCGACCTGGGCTACATCACCGGAACCATCGCGCGCTGGGGCATCAAGCAGGACGTCGTCCTGGCCAGCGAGGGCTACCGCTTCAACCAGTACGCCTACATTGCCCCCGCCGCGGCCAACGTCCTGCTGGGCACGGCCAACATCAACGCCCCGGTCATCTTCGCGCCGCCCGCCGCGGGCCTGCCGCAGAACCGCAATCTCTACCAGTCCGCCGTCGTACACCAGCAGGGCTTCAACCTGGGCGACCTCATTACCTTCCCCTATCGCTTCTCCGTCCGTCTGGCCGCCAGCCAGGACTGGATCGGCGTCGATAACAACAACTCCAGCAACGTGCGCACCAGCGGCTCGAACAAGAACGGCATCAGCCCGTCGGTCAGCGTCATGTACAAGCCGACGGCCTCGACGACCGCCTACGCCACCTACGCCAGCAGCCTGCAACAGGGAGACATTGCTCCGGGCGGCACGGTGAACGCCAATCAGGCGCTCGCGCCCTATCGCAGCAAGGAGTGGGAGCTGGGCTTCAAGACCAGCGCCCGCCCGATCAACCTGACGGCGGCGCTCTTCCGACTGGAGCGGCCCTTCGCCAATACCGTAGCCTTCGGCACCGCTGGCCAGACGATCTTCGAGATCGTCGGCAAGCAGGTGAACTACGGCGCCGAGCTTTCGGCTCAGGGCACGCTCTTCCACCGGCTGCTGCTCGACGGCGGCTTCACCACTCTGAACGCGAGGCTGAACGATACCGGCGTCGCGGCCACCGACGGCAAGCGGTTCGTCGGCATCCCCGGCTACCACTCCAACCTGTACGGCGAGTATCGCGTGCCGGGTGTCACCAACCTGAGCGTGACGGGCAACTGGCAGTTCACGGGGCGGCGTCCGCAGGACGACGAGAACCTGCACTCGACGGGCGGATTCAACACCTTCGACCTCGGTGCCCGCTACTCGCGCACGATCTTCACCAAACTGGCCACGCTGCGGTTTACGGCGAACAACCTGGGCAACGTGCGCTACTACTCCACGATTGCGGCGGGCGATATTACGGGGACGAACGCTAGCAGCAACACGGCTCACCTGGCGCCCCCGCGGACGATCTCCAGCTCATTGCAGTTCTCTTTCTAAGAGCAACGAGTCGCACAAACCCCATCTCTCGAACCTGAGAGATGGGGTTTTCTTTTGCAAAGAAACACGCGAAGCGTCCAAAACCGCACGAAGTGCCGCCCGCCCGGCGCGAGGGCGTTGTTGCACTTGATCTAGCCGCCATTCATCGCCGATGAAGCCGCCAATGAACGGCCCACCCGGTTATTGCTTGTTTCTTTGTTGTTGCCTGTTTTCTTGGTTGTCATTCAGGAGCGAAGCGGAGGAATCTGCTTCTGTCGTTGTCGTTGCTTTTGCTCTTGCTTCTGTTTTTGCCGTTGCTCTTGCTGTTGCTTCTGCCCTTGCCGTTGCTTCTGGGGTAGGTCCGGGCTTTAGCCCGGACATTAAAACCCGCCACAGACGCGGCTTTAGCCCCGAGGTATGCTTTCTTCCCCTCAGGCACGAATCTCCGCAACATCCCCCACCGCCTCAAACTGATGCTGCCGAAACAACTCCTGCGCCTCTGCTCCCCGCAGCCACTTCAAAAACGCCGCCGCCCCAACTGGATTCGCCGCCCCCCGCACCAACCCCGCATAAAACACCAGCGGCTCGGGATAAAACGTCTTCTCCCCGATCGTCAACCGAACCTCCGGATGCTCCTCCCGCACCCTCTGGCTGCTCAGGTTGATCTCCTTGGGCAGAGCAATATACGGCAGACTCCCAACCCCAATCTTGTACGAAGAACTCACATCCAACTTCCCACTCTGCAATGCTGCCTGAACCCCCGGCACAATCTGCGCCGGGTTCAGCGCAGGGCCGAGCACCTTCTCCACCAGGTTCGGCTGGCCATACTTCCCAGCCGCGAGCATCATGGCAAAGAGGATCGCCCGCGCCCCCGGATCGGCGGCAGGATTCCCGCGCCCAATGCGAAGCCCTGGCTCCTGCAACACCTCCCACCAGTTTGCCTTACCGCTGGCGGCGGCTTCGAGCTGCGGAGCAAAGCGGCTCTTGGGGCTGTAGACGAGCACCAGCTCCGTGCGCGCAATTGGCTGCGCAGACTCCGCCTTTCCGGCGTGCATTACGGTCAACATGGGGCCAGCCGTGACGGGGATAAACACATCCGCATGAAGATTTCCGTTAACGATCGCCTGCGCGACGGCATCGGCTCCTTCGGAGTGGGCACGTAGGTCCAGATGCAGCGTCCTCGCAGCAGCAGCTTTGAGCGGTCCCTCCAGCATCGCCCTCATCGACCCGGCCGAAGCAACATCCAGCCCAGCCAGCTCCTGGCCCAGTCCCGTTTGAGTCACGATGCCACCCGCAGCTAACAAACCAGCCTGCATCAGCAGCTTCCGCCGCGTGAGAGATTCCTTGATGTCCATGTAACGATTCTATGCGGAATGAATCGTTATAAAAGCAACAACAAAAGCGCCCTAACGCCGGGCGGGCGGCACTTCGTGCGGTTCTCGACGCTACGCGTGTCTTTAAGGCTGTCGGCTCTCCCTCCGAGCCACCTGCCGCGGAGTCTGCGGCGTCATCACCAGCTTGCCCACAGGAAACCCCTGAGCCGCAGCCTTCGCCTTAATCTCTGCCAGCACCTCCGGCTTCATCGTCGTGGTCCGCGCCAGCACCCGCAAGTCCTTATGGTTCGGGTTACCCACCAGCGACCACTCATACCCCGGTCCCACCGCCAGCACCCAGAACTTCTTCGAAAACGGCCAGATGTAGGTCACCTTCAATTTGCCGTCGCCGCTCTTGTCCTGAGTCCTGCCGTTCCCGTTGTTGGTATCCGTATACCCGGTCTTGGTCTTGCAGGAGTTCACCAGTTGGAACCGGTTCGGCTTATCCGCCAGCGCGATCAGCATGAAGACGTCACCGACGCACTCCTTCTCGCGCTTATCGGCATACCGCGCCACCTCGTACCAGGTCCCTGTAAAGCTAGGCAGGTCAACCTTCGGCACCGCGCGGACGGATTGACCCCGCAACGCCTGCGCCCCGGCCAGCAACAGGCAGATCATCGTCATCCGGCTTCGCATCCCCATCCTGCCTCCTGTGCTGCTCTCGATTCTCGCAGAAAGGGCATTAAACGAAACAGGGAGCGGCATCACCGCTCCCTGCATCAAGCTACATCCGTTCCTTAGCGATGACCGCCGCCACCATGACCGCCACCGCCGCCGTGTCCACCGTAACCGCCGTGTCCGCCATAACCACCCCGGAAGCCGCCCCTGTAGAAGCCGCCGCCGTAGAAGCCGTATCCGAAGCCCAGGCCGTAGCCATACGGGTATCCCCAGCCCCACGGATAATCCCAGCCGTAGGCATAGGGTGAGCCGTAGAAGCCGTCGTAGACGGGGCCATAGCCATAGCCGTACCCATAGCCGGATTCGCCGCCACGGTCTGCGATACCGCCCGGAAGCAGGTCGCTGGAGAGCCGGTAAGGATCGACCTCAATCGAGCGAATGCCCTTGGCCGAGGCCATGAAGGAGAGTTCGTGATCCTCCTTCACCTTGATTCCCTTGACGTCTGACTGGCCGCTGGGAGCAGCTACACCGGGATATCCCTCCGCCTCGCCCTTCAGCACGCGGACGGTATTGGTATCGGCGTTGAAGGTGTAAAGACCATCCTTGAGCAGGGTGACCTCGCCACCGGGCAGGTAGACGAGCAGCTCCGAGTTCTGCGCCGGCTGATGGACCTGGATGTTCACGACTCCGTGCTCGATGCGCAGCTCAGTGCCGTTGGCATCGGCCGAAACGGTATGCGCGGAGCTGTTCGGCTCGGCGCGGAGCCACACGCCGGGGATCGGCTGGGTGGTGGTGATCTGGGGCATAACCCGGGCTGCCGGGTAGGGAGCGCCCTCGCCGTTCTCGTACGCCCGCACGATGGGGGCAGGCTGCGACTGGGTGAAATCCGTGGAGCCTGCGGCTGCCGACTGTGCGTAAACTGTCGCGGCGGACAGCGGCACCAGGGCAAGTAGAAGAGTTGCAAAAGACCTTGGCATCGTAAACCTCTCTAGGTTATAGACGCGAAAATCCTCCAAATGTCGCGGTGCCATTTCGTACCGTTCTCGGGGCTGCATGGGAGGGATGATCTGCATGGGGCCTCCTGTGGGTAGGCAGCAAGCGGCTTTGGTTTCAGGCCGGTGGCGGAAGCAATGTCGTTTACACCACTGAATCGAGCGCCGCGCTCCGTTAGAATAGGGCGATCGAATTTTCACGGTATTTGCTGCTGCGGGTCCATTTGGCCGATAGCTCCTCTGTACCTCGGGGAAGCGGCAGCAGGTTACCTTTGTGCCCTCAATCTCTTGTGGATGGCTATGGCGATACGACTGATCCTGCTTCTGGGCGCAATGCTCCTCTCCTGTGGAAGCGCGGGACTGTTGATCGTGCGTCTGACCAACCCGCGCCTCTCCGGCCTGGGCTGGCTGGGGGGAGCGTTCGCCGCCGGGGGCATCGGCGCGGTGCTGCTGGCCACCGAGCGCAGCACGCCGGATATCATCGGCTGCCTGCTGGCCGATCTCCTGATCCTCTCGGCCTTTGTGCTGGTTCACGTCGCCGTGCTGGAGCTGTCCGAGCGCGGGTCGCTTCTGCCCAAGTTCGGCATCTTCCTGCTCGTCCTGCAGGGGGCCTTCGATCTCTGCCTGATGGCGGGCTATGGTGCTTCGATACTGCGCACCGAGGCGGCGTGCGTCCTCATCGCCCTGCAGGTTGCCCAGACAGCTCTCCAACTGATCCGTTTCGCGCGTCAGGGCATCCGGGCTGCGGCCTGGTTCAGCGCCGGTATTCTCGTCTGCTTCACGGTCTTCAACCTGGTCCGCAGCGGCCTGCTCGCGTTCGGCGGCGCGGGCGGCCGCAGGTTCGCTCAGGACTCGATCGGCGTCATCTACTCGGTCTACATCATCGTGGGGCTGGGCATTGCGTTCGGCTTCTTCTGGATGACCACCGCCGTGCTCACCCTCCGGCTGGAGCAGCAGGCCAGTACCGATTCGCTCACCCGCGTCTTCAACCGCCGCTACTTCCTGAAGTGGTGCGAGCAGGAGCAGGGACGCTCCCGGCGCTCCGGCTCTTCCTTCTCCATCCTGATGGTGGACATCGACCACTTCAAGCAGATCAACGACACCTTCGGCCACTCGGCCGGAGACACGATGATCTGCACCGTCATCGAGAAGATGCAGGACGCGGTGCGCGGCATCGACGTCATCGGGCGCTGGGGCGGCGAGGAGTTCGTGGTGCTACTGCCCGGCGCATCGGCCGATTCAGCCCAGGTCGTCGCCCACCGGATGCGGTCGAACGTCGAGAAGATCGGATGGATGGAGCTTGACCTCCAGGCCGGTGGGAAACAAGCCGAGAGAAAGCTGGCCGTGGGAGTGACGGTGAGCGTCGGGGTAGCCACCAGCAGGGACGGCGAGGACTCCATCGCCGAGATCCTCGGCCGCGCGGACCAGGCCATGTACGAGGCCAAGTCGCAGGGCCGGAACTGCGTCTGTACAGCCATTTAACATGCGTCTGCCACTATGGGGGGAGGGAAGCGGTGGGCGGCACGGTACTTGCGGTTCGAGGAAACTGTAGCCCGGTTCCCGGCATCCCTGCATACAGGGTTTGGAATGAGTATGCCTGCCGCGCGACGGGGTGAGTTGTGCTCTGGATCACCTTCTTTTCCTCGTCGAGTCATGTACTGTACAGGCAGAAAGCTCGGGTGATCTTTTGGTAGATGGTTCGCGCGGCAGTCATTCTGGTTCTTTGAGTACAGATCAAGCTGCGGCATCGCCGAGAGAGCGCTCGAGCCTCTCTCGCATCATTTCTTTTGCACTGCGGTTCTCCAGCACTTCGCATCGAGCGAACGGTTTAGAAGGGGTATTTGGATGGAATTTCACATCGCAAGAGAGATCCGCAGGCGGCTGAATCTGGACGGCCTGTTATTCAGCTTCACCGGCAACGTCATCTTCGCCAACGTCGCCGCGAGCCGCAAGCTGGCGCAGGATCTCGCCGAGCTGTATAAGAATTCGGCAACAGACCCCAGCTCCGAGGAGCCCATCAACGCCGGAGCCCTCTTCGCCATGGGGCTCATCGACGAGCTGAGCCACGCCCTCGTCGCCCGCTATCGCCGCGAGAAAGACCCGGCCGTGCTCGCCGAGGCCATCCGCTGGTTCGGCGATCAGGTCACGCAGCCCGAGATCGACCGGCTTCTGCTCACCTTCTCCGAGCAGTTTCCCAACGTCGCCATCTACCGCAATCAGCTCACCGCGCGCCAGTGGCTTCAGGGCAGCACGGAGGACATCTCGAACCGTGAAGCCGCCTTTGAAGAGCTGCTGCTGCTCTGGCTGGCCAACAGCAATCCTTCCTTCGCTCCCTTCCGCCTCTTGTTCGAAGACCGGGAGCTGAAGAAGCAGACGGCTTACGTGGGTGTCACCTCCGCTCTGCCGGGCTACTTCGTCACCCGGCCTCCGGTCTCGCCGGGGCTGGGCAGCCTGCTGGATGTGCTGCGCGCTCCCATGCTCGCCTCGCCCCACTCGCTCACCGGCCAGCTCGACTTCATCCGCGAGAACTGGGCCGACTACCTCGGCGAAGACCTGAACCGCGTGCTGCTGGCCATCGACATCCTGCGCGAAGAGGAGGTCGCTATCTGGATGCGCTTCCATCCCGCCGGTCCGGACCGGCATCGCCACGGCGCACCCGGCTTTGGAGGAGAGGGCTTCGTCGGCGACGAGTTCGTCGGCTTCAACGAGCTGGCTGCGGGCAACCACCGCCGCTACGCCGCCGGATACCAGGCTCCCCTGCACGAGTACGAGGCCTTCAGCGCCGACCAGGCGTGGATGCCCACCGTCGTCCTGATCGCCAAAAGTACCTACGTATGGCTGGAGCAGCTCTCCAAAAAGTATGGCCGCCACATCCACCGGCTCGACCAGATCCCCGATGCCGAGCTGCACCTGCTGCACAGCCGCGGCATCACCGGCCTGTGGCTTATCGGCCTGTGGGAGCGCAGCCGCGCCTCGCGCACCATCAAGCGCCTGCGCGGCAACCCCGATGCCGTGGCCTCGGCCTACTCGCTCAAGGACTATGCCATCGCCGAAGACCTCGGCGGCGAAGCAGCCTACGCCGACCTGCGCGACCGTGCTGCCCGGGCCGGTCTGCGGCTGGCCAGCGACATGGTCCCCAACCACATGGGCGTCGACTCCGACTGGGTCATCGAGCACCCCGAGTGGTTCCTCTCGCGCTGGGAGAGCCCGTTCCCCGTCTACACCTTCGAGGGGCCGGACCTCTCCACCGACAGCCGCGTAGAGATCAAGATCGAGGACCATTATTACGATCAGACCGACGCCGCCGTGGTCTTCCGCCTGCGCCACCACCGCGAGGGCACTACCCGCTTCGTCTACCACGGCAACGACGGCACTACCTTTGCCTGGAACGACACCGCGCAGCTCGACTACTCGAAGGCCGAGGTGCGCGAGCACGTCATTCAGGTCATCCTCAACGTCGCCCGCCGCTTCCCCATCATCCGCTTCGACGCCGCGATGGTGCTGGCCAAGCGCCACGTGCAGCGGCTCTGGTTTCCGTTACCGGGCGCAGGCGGCTCCATCCCCTCACGCGCTGAAAACGCCATCTCCGAAGAGGCCTTCGACGCGCTGATGCCGCACGAGTTCTGGCGCGAGGTGGTAGACCGCGTCGCCGCCGAGGTGCCCGGCACGCTGCTCTTGGCCGAGGCCTTCTGGCTGCTGGAGGGCTACTTCGTCCGCACCCTGGGGATGCACCGCGTCTACAACAGCGCCTTCATGAACATGCTGCGCGACGAGGAGAACGCCAAGTACCGCTCCTACCTGAAGAAGACCGTCGAGTTCGATCCCGACATTCTGAAGCGTTACGTCAACTTCATGAGCAACCCCGACGAGCGCACCGCAATCGACCAGTTCGGCTCCGGCGACAAGTACTTCGGAGTCTCGGTGCTGCTGGCGACGCTGCCCGGCCTGCCCATGTTCGGCCACGGCCAGATCGAGGGCTACACCGAGCGTTACGGCATGGACTTCAAGCAGGCGCGGCTGGACGAATCCGTCAACGACGGCCTGGTCGCGCGGCACGAATCCCTGATCGCCCCGCTGCTCAAGAACCGCCACCTCTTCGCCGAGAGCACCAACTTCGTTCTCTACGACTTCTGGAACAGCCACGGCACGGTAGACGAGAACGTCTTCGCCTACTCCAACCGCTCAGGCGGCCAGCGCGCCCTCATCTTCTATAACAACAGCTACGGCTCCACTCACGGCACCATCCACATGTCGGTGGGATTCCTCGAGAAAGCCTCGGGCGCATTGCAACAGCGCAGCCTCGCCGACGGGCTGGCGCTCCCGGATGACGGAGCCTCCGTCATCGCCTATCGCGACTCGGTCTCCGACCTCGAGTATCTGCGCCGTGCGGGAGACCTGCGCGACAACGGCTTCACGCTCGATCTACGCGGCTACCAGCACGTCGTTCTCCTCGGCTGGCGCGAGCTTCGCTCCTCTGCCACGCATCCCTGGGACCGCCTCTGCGACGCGCTCAACGGCGCGGGCGTCTACAGCCTGCACGAAGCCCTCTCGAAGCTCCGGCTAGGCCCGGTCATCGCCGCGCTCAGCCAGACGATCAGCACGGAGAATGTATACAACTTCTCCGAGATGGCGGCCGAGATCGCCGCGTTGGGCCTGCGGAAGCCCAAGCCGCTTGAGGCCGCCTCCGTCGCTGACAAGCTCGCGGAGAAGGTTGTCGAAGCCGAGCCCGACCCTCGTCTACAGGAGTTCCTCCTCAAAGCGCACGACTTCGCCGCACGCGTTGCCGAGCTGGCTCATGTGGAGGGCATCGACGTGTTCACCACGCAGCGCCAGAGCGACCAGGTCGCAGCCCTTGCCGCAGCCTCCGTCAACCTGCCGTCCCTCGTGTTGCCCAGGCTGGCCGTGGCCATCCCCGAGTCCTTGCAGCTCGCAGCCCATCTGGTACTCCCTATCACCGGCACCAGCATCCCTTCCGAGCCGGCCTGGGGACCGTTGCTTGCATGGATCGCCTTTCAGGTCTTCCCCGAGCAGCCGCTGGCCCTCTTCGACCGTCTCCAGCTACGCCCGGCCCTCGCCGAAGTCTTCTCCGCCATCGGTATCGAGGGTGAGCGCGCCTGGCGGGCCGCGGCCCAGGTACGGGTCTTGCTGCGGATGGAAGATGAGCCCTCAGTCGCAGCCGCACTCCACTCGGAGGCCTTCTGGCAAGACCCCGACCTTCGCTGGCTGATCGGCTCGAACGTCTCCTCCGGCACGGAGTACTTCAACCAGGAGCAACTGGAGGAGCTGCTCTGCTGGTTTATAACACCGTTACTGTTACAAATCGCAGAGGACCGCTCCACGCTCCGCGAAGGCATCGAGCAGATAGCGTCACTCCTCAAGGAGATAACCGAAGCCGCCCACACCGCCGGTTACAAGGCGAAGGCCTTCATCGACCTCATCACCAAAGAGACCCCCGCTGCGTTGGAGCCGATCAACGAACTAAGCTGACAACTCCGCCAGAAACTCATCGTGCGTAACGATACGCGCGAACATGGGGATGTTTTCTCAAACGTAAACCGCTGTTCCTCCTCGGACACCGTCGCCGTGCAGTCCGAAATCGCCGTCACCTGGAAGCCCTTCTCAGACCCGGTACGCACGGTCGACTCCACGCAGCAGTTCGTCAGAAACCCCGCCACCACCAGGTTCCGGATTCCGCGGCTGCGCAGGATAAAGTCGAGGTTGGTGCTGGCAAACGTATCCAGCCCGCGCTTGCCTTCGATCACAATATCCTCCGGCAGCGGCGCAAGGTCCGCGACGATCTCCGCGCCCCAGCTTCCGCGTACGAACGCCTTGTTATCGACCACGCCCTTCAGAATCCCGTAAGGCTCGGGCGTAATCTCCCGATATCCTCCGCAAAGCTGATGGGTGGATGCTGCTTGTCGCCCGACAAACCCACTCTGCAAACAAGTATCATGGCTATAGCACCTCCCCGCAGCCTCCGCGCTGACCGAACCTTCCCGAACCAACCGCAACAGGAGCAACGCACCCCATGTCGCACCCAACACGGCACCACACCGGCATCCACCACAACTGGATCATCGTGCTGCTGGGCGCGCTCTGCGTCGTCACCCCCTTCGCCATCGACATGTACCTCCCGGCGTTCTCCACCATCGCCACCGAGTTCCTCACCTCCACCCCGCAGATCTCGCTGACGCTCTCCACCTACTTCGTCGGCTTCGCCCTCGGCCAGATGATCTACGGCCCTCTGCTCGACCGCTTCGGACGCAAGCGGCCCCTCTACGTGGGGCTCGTGGTCTACATTCTGTGTTCCATCGGCTGCGCCTCGGTCCATAGCCTCAACGCCCTCATCGCTCTGCGTTTCCTCGAAGCCCTCGGCGGCTGCGTGGCCCAGGTCGGCGCCATCGCGATGGTGCGGGACTTCTTCCCGGTCAAGGAGAGCGCCAAGATCTTCTCGCTGCTCTTCCTGATGATCGGTGTCTCCCCGCTACTCGCGCCGACCATCGGCAGCCTGCTCATCGGCGCACTGGGCTGGCGCGCGATCTTCCTCTTGCTGGCGGCCATCGCGACAGCCATCCTTCTCGTCACCTTCTTCCTGCTGCCCGAAGGCCACGAGCCCGACCCCACCATCTCGCTTCGCCCCGGCCCGCTGGTGCTCGGCTTCTGGCACATCCTGCGCGAGCCGCAGTTCATCACCTACACCCTGGCCGGAGCATTCTCCTTCGCCGGTCTCTTCGCCTTCGTCGCGGGCTCGCCCATCATCTTCATGGACGGATTCCACATGGGCACCAAGGCCTTCGGCATCGTCTTTGCGGTGCTGGTCATGGGCTTCATCGGCGGCAACCAGATGAACGTGGTTCTCCTGCGCCGCTTCACCAGCCAGCAGATCTTCTTCATCGCGCTGATCGCGCAGGTGATCGTCGGCGTCCTCTTCTTCGCCGGGATGCACGCTCACGTCGTCGGCCTGCGCTCGACGCTGGTGCTGTTCTTCGTCTTCCTCTCCTGCATCGGGCTTACCTATCCGAACTCAGCCGCCCTCGCCCTCGCGCCATACTCGCGCCACGCGGGCCGAGCCTCGGCACTGCTGGGTTGCTTGCAGACGGGTACAGGCGCATTGATCTCGATGGGCATCGGGATGCTCGGCGCGGGCTCGGTGGTGTCGCTGCTGGCATCCACGGCTCTGGTTGCGCTGGCAGTCCTGCTGGTAGGTAGAACGGCCATTCGGCAGGTGGTCGAGAGCGAGCCGGACGTAGTGGTCCTGCATTAAGAGCACTTCACGCGAAGCATCGAGAACCGCATGAAGTGCCGCCTGCCCGGCGCGAGGGCACTGGTGCCTGTTTTTTGTTGCCAATCAGGACCGAAAAATATGCTTTTTTCGTAAAAATAAGTATGGTTATCAGTTGTTGCAGATCTCATTCCCCGGCAGGTGTCCCCTTAGCATGAGCAACGGGCCAGATTTACGAGACAGTGTTGAACGCCAGATGTGTCCCAAGTGCAAGACCGGAACTCTCGATCGCGTTGGGCGTCAGGGTTTCCTGGAAACAAGTGTCTACTGCCGCTTCGGCTACTTCCCCTGGATCTGCGGCGAGTGTAAATACCGCGCCATCATCAAGGTTGAGGGTCCAGTGCGCGGCAGGCGATCACGACGATCTCGGCAGTAGAACCCACGCAACTCGTCTTCCGCATGGAGGAGGTGATTGGCTTGTAAAGGGGGAATGGAGCCGATGAGCGGAGTTGAACCGCTGACCTACTGATTACGAATCAGTTGCTCTACCAACTGAGCTACATCGGCGTACCTCTGTCATTCTACCGTTCGCGGCGAGATGGCACAATACCGCACCGCGACTATCTGGCGCGAGCCCATCATCTTTACCGCATTGGGACAAATACCTTGGCGCAACTGGCCAGCCCAAAGTGCCCCGCAGGCGCATCTTTCGGCCCGGAAGCTGCCTTGCCCCTATCCAGGACCTTCACATTGGTGCCCCGCGACAGGTCGAAGTTGACCCCGCTCGACGCGATATCCACATACGCCAGGTGTACCTGCTGCGGTGTAATCCCCTGGACGACCACGTTGTGCAACGCGATCTCCGTCCGGTGCGCCTCGTCCAGCCCCGCCACCAGTACATCTCCCGGGGTCTCGCTGATGACGTTGTCCAGCTCGATCTTCTTGTAATCCGGAATCTTGTCGCCCGTATAGTGCGGGTCCACGAACCCCTCCGTCGTCTGGTTCGTGTAGTACGGCGAGATCGCAACCGGATTCGCCACGTCCCTCATACAGATGTTCCGGTACGTCAGGTCGTGTACCTGCCCGCCCCGCGTCACGTTGCTCTTGATGCGGATGCCGCTCGACGTATGGTCCTCGGTCAGCCCGTCCACCAGCAGATACGCCTGCCCCACCGTCTCCGACCCGATCGACATCCCGTGCCCGGTGTAAAAGTGGTTGTCGAGCACGCTCATATGCGTGGTGCCGCTCTTGATCGCGATATTGTCGTCGCCGTTGTCGATCCAGCTATGCGCCACCGTCACGTTGGTCGAGCCGCTGGGGTCGATCCCGTCCGTGTTCCGCGCGTCCAGCCCCTTGTCCACCGGCGTCAGCAGATGCACCGCCCACGCCGTAAAGCCGTTCGTCCCGTTCACGCTCACGTGGAAGTTCGGCGAGTTGTGCAGCGTAATCCGGTAGAGCGTCAGCCCGTCGGCGTGGTTCGCCACCACCAGCCTCATGCTGTAGTACTTCTCGTTCTTCGGCTCGGCCCTGCGAGCCATCTCCCACCAGCTATAGTCGTGGCCGATCAGCTTCGCGTAGCCCCGCCCGTCGATCGTCCCGTCGCCCATCACCGCAGCGTCGGTCACGTTTACGGCCGAGAGCAGCGGCCTGCATCCGCCACCCGGCACCGGAGCCGCCGGAATCGTCCCGCACACTCCCGGCTTCGCCGCCGCGTCGAAGAGCTTC
Organism: Granulicella sp. WH15; assembly: GCF_009914315.1. NCBI lineage: Bacteria > Pseudomonadati > Acidobacteriota > Terriglobia > Terriglobales > Acidobacteriaceae > Granulicella > Granulicella sp. WH15. The sequence goes on along the minus strand of NZ_CP042596.1, from coordinate 3,833,930 downwards.
GGGTCGCGCGACGCAAACAGCGTCACCCCCTCGTCGATCAGCAGCGTCACTCCCGACCGCAGCTCCAGAGGCCCGGTCAGAAACGCGTTATTCCCGTCCACCGGCTTCAGCTCCACCGCCATCCCCGGCTTGCAGGCATCGAGAGCCTTCTGAATCCGATCCGTATCCAGCCTGCGCTCGTCGGCCTCGGCGATCTTGCCGCCCGCCGTCCGCAGGCTGGCGGAGAGCTGTACGCACGAGGCCGGAATCTTCGGCTCCGCCACCTGCCGGGTATCCTGAGCCACTGCAAACCCGGCCCCAGCCACCATGCTTAGCACCACACCCAGCCGCACAAAAACCATCATGTACTCCACGATTTTGTACCGTTTCGACCGCCCTGCCACCTTAGCACAGGGGTAAGTGGTCCGACCAAAACGACGAAGAGGCCGCCCGGCAACAGGGCGGCCTCTTACTAGGGAGAATAGCTCCGACGGAGGCAAAGCCATCAGAACTTTCTGGCGAAATAGTAAGAGTGGCAAAAACCGGTGTCAAGGCTAAAACCCGGACAACATAAACCGATCATTTAGAAAGAGTTATCAGACGCACAAAGCCCTGAACGCTCATTTTGCCGTAAAGTCAAAGCTGCATCAGAAGCAGTGCAGTAATTCTGGTAAATCCATCAGGAATAAGACTTACAGCCAATTATGCGCACCAATACCGGTGCACTATCAGCCGTGCCCCTCCGTCCCCTTGCTCTCCGGCTGGGGAACGAACAGCGGCCTGGGTTGATCGCGCAGATTGATCGCCAGAAACTCCGGCTCGACGTGTGCGGGCTTGCCCCGCAGCACCCGGATACCGGCTCTGGCTCCTCCCAGGAAGATGCCCAGCAGCACCGCGCCTCCTCCCACCACGACGGAGAAGAAGAGGATGTTCTGGAGCAGCGTTGCCGTTTTCTTCACCTCGGCGTGGAACTCCAGCGGCATCTTCTGGTCGAACGAGACCTGCTGGTTCAGGTGCAGCGCGGCTACCAAAGCCTGCGCCTGCGCGGCCGAGAGCGCCCCGCTGGTAATCCCCAGAAGCGGCCCCACGCGCCGCATCTTCACCATTCCCATGGAGTTATGCAGCGCGCCGTGCTCTCCATTCGGCTCGTTCATCTGCTTCTCGATCGCCCGCCCCTTCTCTCCGGCGATCTGCGGCGTGGGGTAGAGCAGCAGCGTCAAAGTACCCTTGCCGTACCCGGCGGTCATCACCTCGGCGCTCTTGTCGAACCCAATCACCTCGGCAGGGATCTTGAGCCCCAGCGAGCCATACCCAACTGGTCCGACCACATACCGCGCCGTATCCGCCTCCAACCCCTCCACCGGCAGATAAGTCGGCAGCAGCGGAGCCAGCGCGCGGCGGCCTCCAACCTTGGGCAGGGCGGAGGTTAAAGCCAGCATTTCCTTGGGGTTAGCCTTGCCTTTCATCCGCAGCACGGTCGTCCCGGCCAGCACCAGCACGGTGTCGCCGTCGGTGACCGACTGTGTTCCCAGCTTAGCTGCTCCGGTCATCACGCGGCCCTTCGGGAGGGCAGTACGGTAGAAGGTGTAGGCGGCGTAGGCTCCGGTGGCGTCCACGAACTGCATCGCCGTTGCGGCCAGCGCGGGTCCGCCGGTTGCGTGGTTGTACTGGGCTTGGGCAAACCGCTCCAGCCCGTCCTCCTTCAGCAGAGGCGCGTTGGCGGCGTCCGCCTGGTTGGGATCTGTTCCGGTCACTGCGTCGCCAGCGCGCTCCAGCCCCGTCACCTGGTGGGGGAGCAGGGGGATTGGAGGCTCCAGCAGCGTGGTGGCCCCTTGCTGCGCGTTCGCAACCATGCCCAGCAGCAGAGGCAGGGTCAGCATCCATCGAGTCTGTGAAAACAAGCCCATATCAAGCATGAGACTACCACCAGAGCTGCAAATTCGGATGCCCCACGCGCAGCGTCGAGAACCGCACGAAGTGCCGCCCGCCCGGCGTGAGGGCGCTTTTGTTGTTGCACTTGTGGCTAAGAAGAAAAAGCATACCTCGGGGGCTAAAGCCGCATCTGTGGCGAGTATTGATGTCCGGGCTAAAGCCCGGACCTACCTCAGAAACAACGGCAAGAGCAAAAGCAACAGCAGATTCCTCCGCTTCGCTCCTGAATGACAACCAAGAAAACAAGCAACAGCAACAACGCCCTTGCGCCGGGCGGGCGGCACTTCGTGCGGTTCTCGACGCTTCGCGTGTTCTCTTGTTATTGCACGCTGGCCCGGTTTACCACCACGGGCTTGCCGCCGCCGAGGCTGTTCTCATACTTGGCCACGCCGTTGAACAGGCTCTCCGCCACGCGCTGCCGATACTCCGGCATCCTCAACTGGTGGGCATCCTGCGGGTTCGTCACAAACGAGATCTCCGCCAGAATCGAAGGCATATTCGCCCCGATCAACACCACAAACGGAGCTTTCTTCACCCCGCGATTCTTCAGCCCCGCGTTCCCGCGCTCCAGCCCCGCAAACAGCGAGCCCTCCACGTCCGTGGCGAACTCCCTCGACTCGGCGATCTTATCCTTCAGGGTAATCTTCTTCACCAGGTCCGAGAGCTGGTGGATCGACTGCCCCGAGACCGCATTCTCACGCGCTGCCACGTCCAGCGCGCTGGGATCCGAGGTGAAGTTCAGATAGTACGTCTCCACGCCGCGCGCAGTCTCGTCGCTGGAGCTGTTGGCGTGGATCGAAAGAAACAGGTCGGCCTGCGCCTTGTTCGCAATCGCGGTGCGTGTCTCGAGCGGGATGAAGGTGTCGTCCGAGCGTGTGTAGATGATCTCCGCGCCCAGCCGCTCGTGCAGCATCTTGCCCAGCCGCAGTGCCACATCCAGCACCACGTCCTTCTCTTCGATCCCGTCCACGCCCAGCGTGCCCGAGTCGTGCCCGCCGTGGCCCGCGTCGATCACGATCCGCCCGATCCTCAGGCCCAGAGCGCGGATCAGAGAGGTCTCGCCATCGGCTGTTTTGTCGGCCTGCTTGGTCGGGGCCGCGTCAGTATGGGCAACCGAGCGAGAACGCCGTGGCAGAGGAGCGGTATCAGGTACATCCTTATTTCCCAGCACGACTGCCGCAATGGGCCGCGTCGTCGGCGCGCTGGTGGCGTCTACACGTCCCGGCAGATCGCTCACAGCGGCCACATCCGTCGTCATCGTGGGAGCAGATTGCGCCACGGTGTTCGGCACCGGACGACCCAGCGTTACTTTTGACGCCGCGCTGACACGCGGGGCCGGAACGGATGTCTTAGCTGCTGGCCCCGGCATCACATCCGCCTGCTCCGGACGCGTTCTCTCCGGCTGAGGCTGGGGCGTCAGCGGCCTCACCGCATCGCCGCCGTCGGTCACCGCCATGGGAGGCAGACCGGAGCTGTTAGCTGCCGCACTGGCCCGGCGGCTCGCGCTTGGAGAGACGGGCAACTCCGCTACCTCATTCGGATCGATCTTGCTCTGCGCCTCCGGCTTGGGAGCGGGTGTCGTTGTGGATGTTGTGGCCACATCGCCGGGGACGGCCTTGCTGCCGTGAATGTCGATAATCAGCCGATACGGATTCGGCAGCAGAAACGCCGAGTACTCGGTCACCGAGTTCACGTCGAGCACCACCCGGGTCACATCGCCCGAGGACTGCGCCGCCCGTATCCGCTTCAGGAAGCCGTCGTCGTTTACGGTGAAGCTCTTGCCGACCAGCTCCTGTGCCAGCTTTGCTCCATGTAGATCGAAGTAGATCCGGTCAGGGTTGGGCACCCGTGCCGCCTCGAACGTCACCTCGTCGCCGAGGTCGATTGCGACCCGCGTGTACGTCGAGGTGGACCAGTGACGAATCCCGGTCACCTGCGCCAGCGGGGTGGTGCGTGTCGTCTTTGCCGTTGTCGTTACTGGAAGCGCCACGGGAGCATCGGCAGAATCCGCCGTACGTGCCGCGATCTTTGCATCCGGCTTTGTCGTTGTAGCTACTGCATCGTTCGCCGGATGCCGCGTTGCTGCGGGCACAGCTTCAGCCGTGCTGTAACTGCTCGCCGGAGCAGCGGGCTTCAGCCCTTGAGGGGCGCTCTTGATCCCGCCAGCCGTAGCTTCCGCACCCTTGGGCCGTCCTAGCTGAGCCAGTCCTGTCCGCGCCTCGGCCGCAGCCGTGCTGTGCGGATACAGCTTCAGCACCAGCGCGAACCGCTCCTTTGCCGCGACTGAATCATGCAGGTCTTCGGAGTCGATCTTGCCCTCGGCCAGCAGTGCGGGTATCCGTAGCGGGCTGCCCGGATACTGCGTGCGCAGAAACTCATACTGCCCCACCGCTGCTTCGAGGCTCTTCACATCGTCCAGCGAGTGACCCTGCTCGGCCAGCAGCTCGGCGACTGTGTTTACGGCCTCAGCCGCGTGCGCGTCGCGGGGATTGTCGTGGTAGATCGTGCGAAACTTGTCCAGCGCCCGCGTATAGTCAGCCTTGCTGCGCGCGTCCTCGGGGATGGCCTCGAGGTGCTCGCGTGCCTCGGTCGCCTGCTCCCAGGGGGTGGGCGGCGGCGTATGGCGGGCTGTGCGGCCAGCCGCCAGCATCGGAAGAGGAACGCAGGAGCACAGGACCGCCGCGGCCCAGAGGCTTGTAGGGAAGTGGCGGCGTGCTGGCGCGAGGCGTAGTGTCACAGGTCTGAGTTTAAGATGACCGTGCGTGTGTATTGGGTGAAAAGACCGGCGGTATCACCTCCGATACCCCCACGGCTGTCCCAATAAGAACCTTTGCGCGGTGTTTACGAGGCGTTCGCGGAGGCTATGTATCCTGATTTGCATAGCCGCATCCATTAAGTAGACGCCCTTAGGGCTGGAGGCTGTGCGGATGGCAGGGATCAGGCGGGTTAGCAAGCTGCGGCAGTTGGTGCGGCTGGTGCGAGAGAGCCACGCGGTGCCGATGACCGGCGAGCCGAAGCTGCCGGGTGCGATCGGCCCCGGCGAGTTGGGCGTCACCTTTCTGGGCCATTCTTCGTTCCTGCTGCGGCTGGCGGGACGCGCGGTGCTGGTCGATCCGGTCTTTGCCAAGCGGCTGGTGGTGCTGCGGCGGGCGCGCCGTGTTGGCGTGGAGATGGAGAATTTGCCGCCGATCGACGTCGTATTGCTGAGCCACGCGCATATGGATCACCTGAACCGGCCGACGCTGAAGCAGGTGGCTCGCCAGACGCGGCTGCAGACCGGGCGTGCGCCGGTGGCGGTGGTGCCGCGCGGCGTGGAGGATCTGGTGGATACGCTGGGGTTTGCCGAGGTGCGGACGCTGGACCGCTGGGAGTCGACCACGGTGGCCGGGCTGCGCGTGACCCTGACCCCGGCCAAGCACTGGGGAGCGCGGATCTTCAGCGATACGCATCGCGGATTCGGCGGCTATGTAATTGAAGGGGAAGGGCATCGGGTCTACCACTCGGGGGATACGGCTTATTTTGACGGCTTCCGCGAGATTGGCCGGAGGCTGCACCCGCAGGTGGCTCTGGTGCCCATTGGGGCTTATTTTCCGGACACTCACCGCTCCGTCCACACCAGCCCGGAGGAGGCTCTCGACGGCTTTGTCGATCTGGGCGCGGACGTGATGGTGGCGATGCACTTCGGTACCTTCCGGCTGGGGCGCGAGCCGATGGAGGAGCCGCCTATTCGGCTGATGGCCGATGCCCGGCGGCGCGGGCTGGAGAGCCGGGTGCGAGTGTTAGGGGAAGGTGAAACGTTAGTCGTCGCGCCCGTTGCCGGCGACGTTTTGGCTGAGCCCGCATCCAATATTGCATGACAACAGCGACAGTAGCGAAGACGTTCAAGCTCGGCGGCGATTTGGAGATCAACCGGCTCGGTTTTGGAGCCATGCGGATTACCGGCGACGGGGTCTGGGGCGAGCCGAAGGATCGGGAGAACGCCAAACAGGTTCTGAAGCGGGTGGTCGAGCTGGGTGTGAACTTTATCGACACCGCGGACGCCTATGGGCCGGATGTGAGCGAACAGTTGATCGGCGAGGCGCTCTCGCCCTATGCCAAGGGCGTGGTGATTGCGACCAAGGGCGGGTTGACGCGGCAGGGTCCGAATAAGTGGCTGCCGGTGGGCCGTGCGGAGTATCTGGAGCAGCAGGTGGAGATGAGCCTGCGGTTCCTGAAGACCGACCGGCTGGACCTGTGGCAGTTGCACCGGATCGACCCCAAGACGCCGGTGGAGGAGTCGCTGGGCGCGATGAAGAAGATGCAGGAGGCGGGCAAGATCCGGCACATCGGGCTGAGCGAGGTGAAGGTTCCCGAGATCGAGCAGGCGCGCAAGGTGGTCGAGATTGTGAGCGTGCAGAATAAGTACAACATCGGCGACCGTGCCCATGAAGACGTGCTGGAATATTGCACAAAGCATGGGATCGCGTTTATTCCGTGGTTCCCGGTGGCGGCGGGCGAACTGGCCAAGCCGGGCGGCAAGCTGGATGAGGTGGCGAAGCGGCATGACGCGACGGTGAGCCAGTTGTCGCTGGCTTGGCTGCTGCATCACTCGCCGGTGATTCTACCGATTCCGGGCACGCAGTCGATTGCGCATCTTGAGGAGAATGTGAAGGCTCAGGATGTGGTTTTGAGCGATGCGGAGTGGGCGGAGATTGAGGCTTCGGCGAAGTAAGTTTGATGTTCAAGCGGCCCCGGATCTTGTGAAGAGATCCGGGGCCCTTCGTTTTTTACGCGAAGCGTCGAGAACCGCACGAAGTGCCGCCCGCCGGCGTGAGGGCGCTTTTGTTGTTGCACTTGTGGCTAAGAAGAAAAAGCAAACCTCGGGGGCTAAAGCCCGCATCTGTGGCGAGTATTGATGTCCGGGCTAAAGCCCGGACCTACCCCAGAAACAACGGCAAGAGCAAAAGCAACAGCAGATTCCTCCGCTTCGCTCCTGAATGACAACCAAGAGAACAGGCAACGACGCCCTTGCGCCGGGCGGGCGGCACTTCGTGCGGTTCTCGACGCTGCGCGTGTTTTTAGGGACGCCACCAGCCTGTTGTGAAGACCCGATGTGCCCCGGCTCGCAAGAGCGAGAAGAGCAGCACCGCAACAGCCAGGTAGATCAGCCCGCGAAGCTGGCTGCGGCGTTCCTGCTGCTCGGTCTCCCGGTGGTCGCGCTGCATTATTTGGGCTCGGTGTTGACGTAGTAGGTAAAGCGTAGCTCCAGGTTGCCGTGATACCCGGCGGGCAGCGCCTGGAACTGGCCCACACCAACGATGGAACCCCACGCGGCACGGTCGATGGCAGTGTCGTGGGTGCTGCCGTCCAGGTGCATAGCTCCGATCTTGCCGTCGGGCAGGATCGTGAAGCGGATCTGGGTGATGCCGCGCTTGTTCAGCGGTGGCCGGGCTTCTTCGGGGATCAGCGGAATCCACGTGTTGTAGATCTCGCGCTTCAGGCGGCGGAAGTAGGCGTCGAAGTCGACCCCCTGGGTATCGGAGAGGACCTCCATGCCGGAGCCGAGGTCGGCTCCCCCGGCGTGGGTGACGGCGCTGGCCCCGTAGTCGCCACCGGCAGCCCCGGCACGGGCGGCATCGCGGGCGGCCTGACGGATGGCGTCGCCGGGGTTCTGGTTGGGCGAGCTGAAGTTAGGCCGGGTGGGGGCTGGGCGCGGAGAATCCGGAATGGCGGCCTGTTGCTGCGGCTGGGGCGTGGGCGCAAGACGGGGCTGCGGTGTCTCATGCGTCGCGGCGGGCGGTGGGGGCGGCGGTGGAGGCGTTGCCGCCTGGGGCTGAGGCGTGGGCGCTGGAGCGGCCTTTGGAGCTGGAGCCGGGGGCTGCGGTGTCGGCTTGCGCGTGGCCTGTAGCTGCTTGATGGTCTTCTGGTCGAGCGCGGGCGGGTTACGCGCCAGATGGTGACGGGTGATGTCCTTGGGAGTGGTCAGCTCGGTCAGCTCCCGGGCCTTCAGGACATCGGCCGGGTTGACGATCTTGCCCTGGTGAAAGAGCACTCGGGGGCCATACACCAGAAACCAACCGATAATCAGGTAGACGATGACCGAGATGTAGATGGACTCGCGGAAGCGCGAACGGGCACGGTCGTCGTCGAGGGTGTCGAGCAGGCGGACAAGCTCGTGCTCGGCCAGCTCGCCGTAGCGGTTGCTGCGGAGGACGACGGGCTCGGGTGATTCAGGCGGCGGCGGGTTGGACGGAAGATCGAGGATCGGCATCAGTGGGATTCGCGTGCGGTTGTTGCGGAGGCACTGGAACGTAAGACGAGTTTAGACAGGGTTAAGTTTGCGCGGGGGCCGAAACGCGATGCCGCAAAAACGGTACAAGGTTCATTTTCTCACGAGGCCGGGGAAAGAAAATCAGGCAAATTGGGCCTTAAAGTACCCAGCCCATGCCTGGTCCGGACTCCTCTTATCCACACCCGAGCCGGGCTTTGGCGGGCGAACGATTTATCTGGTAACAATCGGCGATTAGACTGAGGGGAATGACTCTTAGCTTTCGCAAGAATGTGCGGGTAGTGGTGCTGACGATCAGCGACCGCTGTTTTCAAGGCACGCAGGCAGACCTCTCCGGGCCGCGCGTGCAGGCTGTGCTGGCGGCCGCGGGCGTGCCGGCGACGGCAACCGAGATACTGCCGGACGAGGTAAACGAGATCGCCACGGCGCTGCGGCGGCACGCCAAGGACGTCGGCCTGATTGTGACCACCGGCGGCACCGGCCTGGGGCCGCGCGATGTGACGCCGGAGGCGACGCGCTCGGTCTGTGAGCGCATGGTGGACGGTCTGCCGGAGCGGATGCGCGCTGCGGGGCTGGCGCATACGCCGATGGCTGCGCTGAGCCGTGGCGTCTGCGGGACGCTGGGGACGACCCTGATCGTGAACCTGCCGGGCAGCCCGGCGGGCGCGGCCACCTCGCTTGAGGCCATTCTGGGCCTGCTGCCGCACGCGCTCGATCTGCTGGCCGGGCACGGGGATCATGCGCAGGTGTCCGAGTGAGCGCTGGCGCAGTGTTGCTGAAGGGGCCGTGGGGTTGGTTGAAGCCGGTCGGGGCATGGCTGATGAAGGCCAAGGTCTGGCTGATCCTGGCGCTGAAGCCGTTTGGCGCGTGGGGGATTCTGGGGCTTTCGACGATTGACTCGGCGGCGATTCCGCTGCCGTTTCTGGACCCGCTGGTGGTGAGCTACGGCGTCACGAACCACGGCAAGTTTCTGCTCTACTGCTTTATGGCGGCGCTGGGGTCGGCGATTGGGAGCATGTTGCCGTACTACCTGGGCCGCGCGGGCGGCGAGCTGTTTCTGCTGAAGCGCATCAACCGTGAGCGGTACGAGCAGCTCCGCGACCGGTTCGAGCGGCAGGAGTTTCTGGCGATCATGCTTCCCGCCATGATGCCGCCGCCGATGCCGGTGAAGCTCTTCGAGCTGGCGGCGGGCGTCTTTGAGATGAGGCCGCTCTCGTACTTCCTGGCGATCTGTGGGGGCAAGTTCCTGCGGTTTACGGTGGAGTCGATCATCACGATTGTGTATGGGCCGACGATCTTCCACACGGGGATGCAGGCAGTGCATGAGCACTCCACGGCATTTGTGGCTCTGCTGGGGATTGTGCTGATTCTGCTGGGGGTTTGGGTAGCGCGGAAGATCTTCGACCGGAAGAAGGGGATTCCGCTCCCAAGCGAAGAGGGCAAAGACGAGTTCGAAAACTAGGCACTTCGGCACTTCGTGCGGTTCTCGGGGCGGTATGGGGAAGTGATCTTTTGAGGGCCTTCCGTTGGTCGGCAGCGAGCATCTTTTGATTCCGACCAACGGGAGGAGCACGCGAAGCAGTAAAAAGGCGTATGAACGCCCGCCCTCCGCGCAGGAGGCCCGTCCGGCAGGACAAAAGCACTAAGGGCGCACTCGATAACGAGTGCGCCCTTAGTGCTTCAGATCAGTTGCTTACGCGATATCGTGGTGCGGCTGGAAGGCATCGACCATGCGCGTGGCCAGTGCGGGCAGTCCGAAGAGCGCCCCGGCGACCAGTCCGGTGGAGACGAGGTCGTTGCGATAGAAGGGCAGCGCGGAGGCGAAGCAGGAGGCCAACCCGGCGGCGGTGTGGGCGTACATGCTGCCCATCCAGACGACCAGGTTACTGAGCAGGAAAAACGAGGTGGCCGAGCCCAGAACCGCGCCGGTGACGCGCAGGGCGGAGGCGCGCTGGAGCAGTGTGCGGCCCATCAGGCAGACGCCCGCGTACCAGGCCCAGGTGACGACGTATCCGCTGACGTGGAAGGGATAGTGGTAGATGAAGAGCGTCAGGAAGACGTCGGTGGCCATCAGGGCGGCGACCGCGATGGCCGTCTGCCAGGGGCTGCGCTTCGTGCCGCGTGCGCCGAAGAAGAGCAGCGAGCCGCCTACCGCGGTGAAGTTCATGGCGGTCAGGTGGAGCGACGGCGGAAGGATGCGGCTGAGGATGGCGAAGAGCAGAACGATGGAAGCGGACATGGGATGTACCTCGGATGGGACGCGCGCGGAGGCGCTACCTTGATTGTCCGGGTTTCGGGGGCGCGGGTCAACCGGAATGACGCGATTTTCAGCGTTGGACGCGGCCGTCCAGCTCCATGCGGGCGATGCGGTGGGCATCATCGGCGGCCAGATCGACGAAGACGGTGCCGGAGAGCGGGGCGCGGTGGCGGGCGTCGAGCGGGGGGATGCTGCCGAGGAAGCGGGCGTCGCGGAAGGTGACCGGGGTGAGGCCGTCGGGCGTTACTGCGCCCTGATCGACCAGGGGGAGAGCGGACCAGTCGAGGTAGGGCTCGGCCAGCGGGCTGCGCTTGGCGACCAGCGTGGCGACGGTGGGGGCGGCTTTATTGATTCGTAAGCCGGGAGCGGAGGTGCCGGTGCGGGTGTTGACGGTGGAGAGTTGGTCGTAGGCGGGGGTGTCGGCGACCACGTGCCAGGTGAACGGGTCGATGGGCGAGGGGCTGGCGAAGAGCGGGGCAGGGGTGGTGGTAGCCGCTATTTGGAGCGCCCGGGAGTGCTCGTGGAAGCGGAAGCCCCAGAGTGCGCAGATGGCGAGCAGGGCGGCGATGGCCCAGGTTTGGACCGTCCCGAGAAACTTCGGCGCAAGAAGCCCGATCAGGAGCAGGACGAAGAGGATCGGCTCGAAGATGAAGACGAAAGAGCCTGAGTACCAGCGCGGGTTGAAGGGGAAGAACGGGCGCAGGCCGTAGTTGTTCGTCCAGTCGAGGAAAAGGTGGCTGAGGAGCGCGATGAGGGTGGCGAAGTATAGAAACGGCCAGTTGACGGGGGCCTTGGTGGGTTTGCTTCGGCGGCGGTGGACGAAGCAAAAGGCGGCGGTCAGGAGCGCGGCCTCGAAGGGGACGCCGACGAAGGTGTGGGTGATGCCGCGATGGTGCTCGAAGCCGGGGATCGGCCCGGTGAGCGACCAGAGGGTGTCGATATCGGGCAGCTCCGCCGCGATGGCCATGGCGGCGGTGGCGTAGGCGGCGCGGCGGTTGAAGCCGGTGCGGGCCAGGAGGGCTCCGGTAAGGACGTGGGTGACGGGTTCCATGCTGCTCTGAGGATACTGTGTGCCGCCCGTACAATCCGGATATGCCCCTGCAACTTCCTTCGACTGAAACGGAGATCGACGCGTTTCTGGCGGCGTTCGAGAGTAAAACCCTGCCCAAAGAGCGGTGGACGCACGCGGCTCACGTGTTGGTGGGGGCCTGCTACGTCCACGAGCATGGTGAGGCGGCGGCGACAGTGCGGATGCGCGAGCGGGTGTCGGCCTACAACGTCGCGGTGGGCGGCGAGAACACGGCGAGCAGCGGGTATCACGAGACGATCACGGTCTTCTGGATCAAGCTGCTGGCGCTGCTGCATGAGCGGTACGAAGGGCTGGGGCGCGGCGCGTTTCTCCGGCTGGCGCTCGCGGAGTATGGCGACCGGCGCGATACTCTGCGCGAGTTTTACGACTTCGATGTGGTTGGTTCGGAGGAGGCGCGGCGCCTGTGGATTGCGCCGACGGCGCGGCAGCTCGACTGAAATTTATACTGGCTGCTATGGCGGATGGGCACCACACGGTCGAGCAGAAGATTGAGAAGCTGAGGGAAGAGCTGCGTCACCACGAGCATCTGTACTACGTCGAGGACGCGCCGGTACTGACGGACGCGCAGTACGACGAGCTGATGCGGCGGCTGAAGGCGCTCGAGGAGGAGCATCCTGAGCTGGTGACGCCGGATTCGCCGACGCAGCGCGTGGGCGGCAAGCCTAAGGACGGGTTCGTGAAGACGCCGCACTCGCGGCCGATGCTGTCTCTGGACAACGCCTTTGATGAGGCCGAGCTGCGGGCTTGGGATGCGCGGGTGCGAGGTGGGTTGCCGCCGTCCGAGACGGTGGGCTACGTCTGTGAGCTGAAGCTGGATGGGCTCTCGCTGGCGCTGCAATATAGCGGCGAGGCCAATGGCTCAGCGCACCTGGTGAGCGGAATCACCCGTGGTGACGGGACGATTGGGGAAAATGTAACCACAAATGTTCGGACGGTGCGCTCGATTCCGCTGAGCATCTCGGCGGCGCGGATGAAGAGCGCAGGAGTAGACGGCGGTTTCGAGGTGCGGGGCGAGGTGCTGCTGTCGCAGGCGGCCTTCGAGAAGCTGAACGAGGAGCGCGAGGCCGCGGGACTGGCTCCGGCGGCGAACCCGCGCAACGCCGCGGCGGGCACGGTGCGGACGCTTGAGCCGAACATCGTGGCGCAGCGTCGGTTGGACTTTTACGCATACTTTCTGCTGCGGGATGGCGAGTTCTTGATGCCGACCCAGACCGAGACGCTGTCGGCGCTGCGGGCTCTGGGCTTTCTCGTGAACAAGCACGCGCGGACGGTTGCGGATATCGATGGGGTGATCGAGTTTATCGCCGGTGCGGATGCGCTGCGCGACTCGCTGCCGTACGAGATAGACGGCGTGGTGGTGAAGGTGGATTCGACCGCGCAGCAGCGGCGGCTGGGCTTTACGGGCAAGGCTCCGCGCTGGGCGATTGCTTATAAGTTTCCGGCGCGGGCTGCCGTTACGTTGCTGGAGAATGTCACGTTTCAAGTGGGGCGCACGGGTAAGGTAACTCCTGTGGCGAACCTTAGGCCGGTCTCGATCGGCGGCACGGTGGTGAAGCGTGCGACTCTGCATAACGCCGATGAGATCGAGCGGCTGGGCGTGCGGATCGGTGACCATGTATCGGTGGAGCGCGGCGGCGATGTGATCCCGAAGATCACCGGCGTCGTGCTGGATAAGCCGCGTGGTGAGGGAGTGATCGAGTTTCCGGAGACGTGTCCGGAGTGTGGCACCGCGCTGGTGAAGGTCGAAGGTGAGGTTGATTGGCGCTGCGTGAATGCGAGCTGTCCGGCGCGTCTGCGTGAGGAGTTGCTGCACTTCGGCTCGCGCGGCGTGATGAATATTGAGGGTCTCGGCGAGGTGATGGTGGCCCAGTTGCTGGGGCAGAAGCTCTCGGAGGTTGTGCCGGAGGACTCCGAGTTGGAGGACGCTGCCGAGGTGGTGCGCGAGCCGCTGGTGCGGTCGCTGGCCGATATCTACTGGCTGAAGAAGGAGCAGTTGCTCGAGCTGGAGCGAGTGGGCGATAAGAGCTCCCAGGCACTGCTCGATGAGATTGAGCGGTCGAAGACGCGGCCTCTGGCCAAGGTGCTGCTGGGGCTGGGGATTCGCTTTGTCGGCGAGCGGACTGCGGAGTTGCTGGCCTCGCACTTTGGGTCGATGGATGCCCTGATGGAGGCGACGGCGGAGGAGCTGACCAAGGTGAACGAGGTCGGGCCGAAGGTCGCTGAGGGCGTGGTCGAGTTTTTCGCTGAGCTTCGGAATCGCGCGCTGGTGGAGAAGTTGCGCGAGGCCGGGTTGACGATGCCTGCGGAGAAGAAGGTGACGTCCGACGTGCTGGCGGGGCTGACATTTGTGCTGACCGGGACGCTGCCCACGCTGACGCGGGAGGCGGCGAAGGAGAAGATCGAGGCTGCGGGCGGGCGGGTCTCCGGCTCGGTGAGCAAGAAGACCAGCTACGTGGTGGCAGGCGAAGAGGCTGGCTCGAAGCTGGAGAAGGCGAATGAGCTGGGGGTGAAGGTGGTGGATGAGGCGGGGTTGCTGGAGTTGCTAGAGGCAAAAGACTAGTCCTGCCGGACGGGCCCGCTGCGCGCGGGGCGGGCGTTTGCACGCCTTTTTAAAGCTTCGCGTGGCCCTCCCGTTGGTCGGGAATAAGACTTTCTTTTTTGTGGGAAAGGCGTTGTTAGAATCAAAGGGATGGCTACTATGACCGGCATTTCTCCCGAGGTTCTTGCAAAGTACCAGCCCGTGATCGGGCTGGAGGTTCACGTACAGCTCCTGACCGAGACCAAGGCCTTCTGCGGATGCGTGAACAAGTACGGCGGCGAGCCGAACACCCACACCTGCCCCACCTGCCTGGGGTTGCCCGGTGCGCTGCCCGTGCTCAACCGCAAGGCCGTCGAGTTCGCCGTGCTGGCCTCGAAGGCCATCGGTTGCACCATCAACGAGACCAGCATCTTCTCGCGCAAGAACTACTTCTACCCGGACTCGCCCAAGGGCTACCAGATCTCGCAGTTCGACAAGCCGCTGGCCGAGCACGGCAAGCTCTTCGTGACCGGGCCGGACGGGCAGCCGAGGCCCATCGGCATCACGCGGCTGCACATGGAAGAGGACGCCGGAAAGAGCGTCCACGACGGCTTCGCGGACTCGGTCTCGAGGACGTATGTGGACCTGAACCGCTGCGGCACGCCGCTGGTCGAGATCGTCTCCGAGCCGGACCTGCGCACGGCCGATGAGGTCTTCGAGTACCTGACCAAGCTCAAGGAGATCCTGCTCTACGCGGGCGTGAGCGACTGCAACATGGAAGAGGGTTCGCTACGCTGCGACGCCAATGTGAGCGTGATGCTGAAGGGCGCGAAGGAGTACGGGACCAAGGCTGAGGTCAAGAACGTCAACAGCTTCCGCTACATCCGCTCGGCGGTGGAGTACGAGATCGAGCGGCAGATTGGCGTGATCGAAGAGGGCGGGCGCGTGGTGCAGGAGAGCCGCCTGTGGAACCAGGGCGAGGGCCGGACCTACTCGATGCGCAGCAAGGAACAGGCGCATGACTACCGCTATTTTCCGGAGCCGGATCTGCCGCCGCTGGTGGTGGGCGCGGAGTGGCAGGAGGAGATTATCTCCGCGCTGCCGGAGTTGCCGGAGGCGCGGCGGGCGCGGATGATCGCGGCGTATGACATCTCCGAACAGGACGCGATGACGCTGACCGCGACCAAGGCGTTTGCGGATAAGTTTGAAGCTGCCGCGACGAAGGCGAAGAGTGCGAAGCGGGTGGCGTCGCTGTTGACCAGCGAGCTGACGATGCGGCTGCGGGCGGCGGAACTGGAGATGGACCAGTCGCCGGTGTCGATGGACGGCCTGGTGATGGCGGCGGATTTGGCGGAGAGCGGCGAGCTTTCGAGCAAGATGCTGAAGCAGTTGCTGGATAGCTGCTTTGCTTCGGGCGAGGATTTTCCGGTGGTCTACGAGCGGGAGAAGCCGCAACAGATCTCCGATACGGGTGCGATTGAGGCGATGATCGATGAGGTGATCGCTGCGAATCCGAAGCAGGTGGAGCAGTATCGGGCGGGCAAGAAGACGGTGGCGGCGTTCTTTGTGGGAAATGTGATGCGGCTGTCGAAGGGGCAGGCGAATCCGGCGTTGTTGAATCAGTTGGTGGCGAAGAAGCTGGACGGGCAATAAGCCCTTCACGCGAAGCGTCGAGAACCGCACGAAGTGCCGCCTGTCCGGCGTGAGGACGCTTTTGCATATGTCGAATACACCAAAGAGCCACGCGGAGATGCTGGAAGTAGCCTTGGCGGAGGCTCGTCTGGGCCGCGCTGAGGGCGGCGTTCCTATTGGTGCGGCGATGTTCGACGGTAGCGGCAAACTGCTGGCCTCGGGCCGCAATCGGCGCGTGCAGCAGGACGATCCTTCGGTTCATGGCGAGACGGATGCCTTTCGCCGGGCCGGTCGGCAGAAGAGCTACCGCGACGTAACGATGGTGACGACGCTGGCTCCGTGCTGGTACTGCACCGGGTTGATCCGGCAGTTCGGCATCAGGACGGTGATCGTGGGCGAGAGCCGGACGTTCTTGGGAGGCATCGAGTCGCTGCGGGAGTTGGGAGTGACGGTGATCGATATGGATTCGGACGAGTGCCGTTTGTTGCTCGAAGGGTTTATCGCGGAGAAGCCTGAGGTTTGGAACGAGGATATCGGCGAGTGACGGCGAAGCCAGCGGTGCCGACGATCAGGTAGCCAAGGTAGACGAAGGGTAGCCAGTTGTAGGGCGCGGGTGGGACGGGGTAGAGAGTGCCCGCCAGCGCCAGCAGCATCGCCAGGGTGGCGACGATGGAGAGGACGATGGTGCCGGTGCTCAGGTGGTGGTTGCGGCGCAGGTAGAAGGGTAGGGCGATTGCCACGAGCGCGTAGACCGTGATGAAGCCGTAGACTGCCAGCGACCCCAGCCAGCCGTAGATGTCGATGCCGGAGGCTCCGCGAGCCGCGAGGATGGCCGCGGGCAGCATGGTGACGCCGCCGATGAGCAGGACTGCCGCGGCGGGCGTCGCATTGACCGCGTGGGCGGTGCCGAAGACGCTGTGGATGAGGCCGTCGTTGGATATCTGGAGCAGCACGCGGGCCGCCGCCGAGATGCAGGCCAGCGTGCAGGCGAACATGCTGACGAGGGCGCCGATGTCGATGAGCGTGCCGAAGATGGGGACGTGGACGAGGTTGGCCAGCACGCGCATGGGGGCGCTGGATTCGCCGAGGTTCTGCCCGGCGGCGCGCATTCCGAGGGTTTCGAGATATGCGCAGACGCAGAAGAGGACCGCGCAGAAGACGGCTGACTGGATGACCGCGCGGGGGATGGTGCGGAGCGGGTCTACGGCCTCCGCGCCGAGGGTGGTGGCGCTCTCGAAGCCGACGAAGCTGAAGAGCGCGAGCACCATGCCGAGGCGCACGCCGGAGGTGTGGACGCTCTTCAGATGCAACTGCGCGAGGTCGAGCTTCAAGCCGTTGTGCCAGAGCAGCAGCGCCAGCACGATGGCTATGAGGAGAACGGAGGTCGCCTCGATCCAGAGCATCAGGCGGGCCGAGACCTGCACGTCGCAGTAGGCGATGACGGTGGCGGCTCCGGTGCAGAGCAGGACCAGAAGGGTGGCGAGGATGCGGGGATTGACTGTGCTGGTATGGAGGAAGAGGCTGGCGTAGTTGACGAAGCCTCCGGTGACCGAGGAGCCGGTGGCGACGTAGGCGAGCAGAAGAGCGAGTCCCGCGATGCGGCCAGCCCAGGGCGGCAGCGAGTGCGTGGCGAAGGTGTAGAGCGAGCCTGATCCGGCCGAGTAGCGGGCGAAGTGGCCGATGATGAGCGACATGAGCAGGATGGCCGCGCCCGCGCAGAGGTAGGCCAGCCAGGTCCCGTTGCCCGCGAGCGCGAAGACGAGCGGGATCGTCATGGTCGGGGTGGTGGTGGGGGCGACGGTGGAGAGCGACTGGGCCAGGGTCTCGAAGGGCGAGAGGCAGTCGGGGCGGAGGCGGGGTGTGAGCGGGGCTGTGGCTGTGTCCAACGCGAGTCTCCGGTACTCCGGTACTTCGTACGGTCTTGGGGGCGGTATGGGTGAGTTATCAGCATGGGGCCTTCCGCTGGTCGGCAGCAAGCATTTTTTGTCTCCGGCTAAGGGTGGTCTTATGTCATTGATCCTGCCTATACCGTCCCGAGGACGGCACGAAGTGCTCTAATACCGGAATGCGTCGTCTCCCTCTCTTCGGTTGCGTGGGTTTGGCCCTGTTGGCTATGGGGGCGGTGCGGGAGGACGCGATGCCAGCCAATACGGTTCCGCTCTCGGCGATGATGCGTGAGCTTTCGGCCCAGCCGGGGTTTACGGATGCGCTGCTGGCGCAGATACAGAACAGCTCGAAGGCTGGAGCGCTGCTTACTCCGAAGCTGGTTGATCGGATGCGGCAGATGATTCTGGGTAAGGACTGGCAGGGGCTTGATCGATTTCCCGGTTGGACGATGCGCGAGATTAACCCGACTGTGCGTGTCGTTGGGCGGGTGGCGGCCAAGGATGAGGGAGTGACCGCGTTGGCGACCGCCGGTGGCGCTCCCAGCAAGGGAGAGCAGAGCGGGAAGGTTGCGGCGTTTGTGGATCTGGGGCCGTATGCGCTTGGTGTTGCCGCGACCGAGGATTTGGATAAGCCATCGACGCGACCGGGATTCAGCGAGCAGGATCTGGTCAGTTCGCTTGGTGATGGCGTGGTGCGGGGCGATGGCGCGAATCCGGCGGTCGCGCCGATGCACTCCGAGAGTGAGCGGCTGGCCGAGGTGCTGAATCGGCTGAGCCTGAATGAGTTTGATGGCTCCGCGCCGATGCAGGCTGTGATTGGCGGCAGGGCCACTCACTCGCCGCAGGAGCTGATCGCCGCGCTGACTGCGACCGGCCATGAGGTGATGGTGGCGGACTCGCGCTACTTCGCCAACTTCGGTCACCTGCACTACAAGGGGCCGGGGGCGGCTGCGTATCAGGATGTGATGATGCCCTTCTTCGTGAACTCGCTGGTGCTGGTGCCGGGGACGGATCGGCCGCTGTTGGTGCCGGTCTCGCACGCGGAGTACGAGTGGTTCGTGCGTGGGCCGAAGATCAACGCGGAGGTTAGCTTCTACTTCGGAATCGATGGCAAGGCGGAGTGGCGGACGATGGATCAGCTCGATCAGGCGTGGGTGAAGAACCGGCACGCGCATGAGTATCGCGGGGCGGATGCAGTCGAGGTGACACGGCTCGCGGGATTGATGGTACGGACCTACCTGCACCAACACATGGTGCGGCCGGATCTGCCGTTCGGCGGCTACTACGCGCTGGGCGTCTGTCAGGACGTGGTGGCAGCGATTGAGTTGAAGCTGACCGGGCGATCGACGCTCTTTCCAAACACCGCGGATGGCGCACTCTTCAGCGATCCGCGCGATGCGGAGATCAACGCGCTCATACGGCGCATCCCCAAGGACAGGGCGGGTGAGCCGCCCGATGTGGAGAGGATCTTCGGCTCGCTGCCGGTCGCCGAGGACGAGCTTGCGAGCATCACGATTCCGGGGCTGGCCGCGGACCTGATCGCGGTGCGCGCGGCGTGGCAGGACGGCACGCTCGAGCGGATACAGCCGAGGTGGCGCGTCTGGTTGAATCGGACGCTGGTGGGCGGCGGCTTCCTGCTGGCGCTGGGTGTCGCCGGGGAGTTGTGGCGGCGGCGTTCGCGGCGGGATTGAACCGCGTACAACGCGCGGACGCTGCCGCATGTCCTAGTTGTCAGCTGTCTGGAGGTTTTTTATGGCCACGAAGAAAGCTGCTACGAAGAAGGGGACGAAGTACGGTGCGGCTGCGGGCAAGAGCGTCGAGCGCGAGATGAAGGCGATGAAGCAGGGAAAGCTGACGAGCGGCAGGAGCGGCAAGAAGGTGACGAATCCGAAGCAGGCGATTGCGATTGGCCTGTCTGAGGCGCGCAAGGAGGGGGCCAAGGTTCCTGCGGCTCCGAAGTCGTAAAAGCCTTGCACGGATAAAACAGAAAAGGCACGGATAAGAGCGGAATTCGAGCCATTGGCTCCGTCTCTATCCGTGCCTTTGCTGTGTTGATCCGTGAGGATCTTTTGTTGTTACTTTTTATCCGAGCTGGCGGCCGGCGCGGCGGCGGGAGCTGCCGGAGCAGCAGCCGCAGGGGCCGCCGCCGGGGTGCTGGAGGAGGGGGTAGAGTCGCCACTGGTGGACTTAGCCGAAGCATAGCCGTCCTTGTACCAGCCGCCGCCCTTGAGCGCGAACGCGGGCGCGGAGATGACGCGCTGTAGCGCGCCGCCGCAGAAGGGGCAGACCGTGATCTCGGGATCGGAGAACTTCTGGATCTTTTCAGTGTGGCGATGGCAGGCAGTGCATTCGTACTCGTAGAGCGGCATGGCGATCCTTTGTTTCCAAGATATTGCTAAAAGCTATTTGGCTAATTCTTCCTTGACGAGGTTGCTGACGAGCTGGCCATCGGCGCGGATGCCGTCGGCCAGAAGGCGCTGCTTGATAACGCGCATGGCCGGTCCCATGTCCTTGGGGCCAAGCTTGGAGCCGCCGGGGGCCTCAGCCAGGTAGGCGAGGGCACCCTGAACGATGGCGCGAATCTCCTCTTCGGTCGCGGCCTGGGGCAGGTAGCTCTCGATCATGGCCAGTTCGACGCGCTCTTTTTCGGCCAGCTCGGGGCGGTCGCCCTTGGTGAAGGATTCGATCGACTCGCGGCGCTGCTTGATGAGCGTGGTCAGGATCTGCGATTCTTCGGCGTCGTCGAGCGGCTGGCGCTTGTCGATCTCCTTGCTCTTCAGGGCGGACTTGACCATGCGGAGCGTGGTGAGACGGTGCTCGTCGCGGGCCTTCATGGCGGCGATGATGTCCTTGCCGATACGGCTGGAGATGCTGGTCTCGGCGGTGCTGCTGTTGGTGTCGCTCATGCGATTCCTCTTCCGCAGACTGTTTCAAGACTGCTTCGGGAGATATCTCGATCCTGTGGGATCGGCGTTTCCCGGTTCATGCAAGTCTGCTGTTTTCATTATAGGAACATTGCTCCGGGCAGGACCGGCGAAATGGCTGGCGATGAAGGAGGTCGAGGCATCCCCGGCGGCTACAATGGAGGCATGATCCGTAAAACGCGCCTGTTTACGCGGGTAGGTGCGTAGCGGCGGAGAGGATGAGGGGATGCAGAGAGTTTCGATTGCAGCAAGACCGGACTGGCAGAAGAAGGTCGAGGCGCAGGGGCTTACCTTCCACTCGCCCGCGGCGATGGCTCCGCAGCCCTACTGGGATGAGTCGGCCTGCTACAAGTTTTCAGCCGCGGAGATCGACACGCTCGAGGCCGTGGGCAGCGAGCTGCAGGGCATGTGCCTGGCGGCCGCGCAGCATGTGATCGACAAGCAGCGGTACGCCGAACTGGGGATTCCGGCCAATGCCGCGCCGGTGATCGAGTGGGCGTGGAACCAGGATCCGCCGTCGATCTACGGGCGTTTTGATATTTTGTGGGCGGGGGCTAGTGCGGGTTCGAAGTGGGGTGCGACTGCGCCTAAGCTGCTCGAATACAACGCCGATACGCCGACTTCTCTGCTCGAAGCAGCGGTGGTTCAGGGGGATTGGCTCGACGAGGTCGGGCGGTCGCTCAGCGCCAACCCGGACCAGTTCAACACGATCCACGAGCGGCTCATCGAGCGGTGGCAGAGCGTGGTGGACGCGCTGATTCCGCCGGTTTACTTTGCCGCGCTCGATGACCCGGATGAGCCTGAGGATCTGGCGACCACGACGTATCTGCGAGACACGGCGGACCAGGCCGGGCTGCACACCGAGGCGATCAGCCTGCAGGATATCGGCTGGAATCCGGATCGCGAGTGCTTTGTCGATCTCGAGGAGAACCAGATTTTTTCGATCTTCAAGCAGTATCCGTGGGAGTCGATGCTGGGCGAGGACTTCGGGCCGCAGGCGCTCGATACCTACGCCGACGTGCGCTGGATCGAGCCGATATGGAAGCTGCTGCTCTCGAACAAGGGGCTGCTGCCGATCCTGTGGGAGCTGTATCCGGGGCATCCGCTGCTGCTGGAGGCTTACTTCGACGAGCCGCGCCGGATGGGCAGTTATGTGCGCAAGCCGATCTACTCGCGGGACGGGGCGAACGTCAGCATCATCCGGCCGAATATGCGGGCGATCGAGATGCCGGGGCCGTATGGGGATGGACGATTTATCTGCCAGTCGCTGGCTCCGGAGGTGGTGTTTGCGGAGCGGCATCCGGTGCTGGGGCTGTGGATGATTGGCGAAGAGTGCTGTGGGATGGGAATTCGTGAGTCGGCAGGGTTGATTACAGATAAGCTAAGCTCGTTCGTGCCGCACTATTTTGAATAGAGATTCGACCAGATACTCGACCGGGAGCTGTTCATGCTGGATGTTCATCCGCCTCATGGAGCCACGCACAGTTGGCGCGATTTTTTCATCCACATTGTCACGATCACCATCGGTCTGCTGATCGCGCTGTCGCTCGAGGGTACGGTCGAGTGGCTGCATCACCGGCATATCGTCCATGAGGCGCGCGAGAATATCCGCCGGGAGATTGAGCAGAACGACAAGGCGGCGAAGGAGAATCTCGGCTATCTGCAGGAGAATATCGACAACGTGGACGCGAACGTTGTGAAGATACGCTCGTTGCGGACAGACAAAAACGCATTGAACAACAGTGAGCTGCTCTTTCGCTTTCGGTGGTCGGATTTGAGCGATTCGGCGTGGCGTTCCGCGCGCGACACCGGGGCGCTGGCGTTGATGCCAACCGAGGAGGTAACGCGGTACGCCGAGAGCTATGGGTTACAGGAACTCGCCCTCCATCAGGAAGTCACTACGCTGGTCTACGAGACCGAACTGGCGGCTCCGCTGATGGTAGAAAAAGACCCTGCCGCGCTGAATCCTGAAGATGTTCACGAGCTTCTCAAAGGGGCTGCCATCACGACGATCCGGTTGAGCACGCTGAAGCAACTGGTGATGCAGTTGGAGAAGTCGTATGCGGAGCTGCTCCAGAAGCAAGCAGCCTAGCTATATCGACTGGGCTAGCCGCGGCCGTTGAACTGGTGGATCAGGCGTCTATCCCGCTTGGTTGGCCGTCCAGCGGTGTAGCTATCGGCCATTGGCCCCAGCAGCTTGCGCTCTTCAGCCGCTTTTTTGCGGGCTTCTATGCCGGCCTCGGTCTCGCGGTAGAGAGTCTGGGCAATTGCGGCGGCACCGCGCTGCTCGCTCAGGGCCAGCACCTCAATCTCGAACTCGCCTGCATCATTTTTGATCTGCAAGATATCGCCCACACGGACCTCTCGCGCTGGCTTCGAGCGTTGCCCGTTGCTGTTGATGCGGCCCAGGTCACAGGCCTTCGAGGACTGTTCGCGGGTCTTGAAAAAACGTGCGGCCCAGAGCCACTTGTCGATGCGAGTACCGGTCATTCTTCCATTTTCATACAAGATTGCTCGGGAAACTTCATCAGGCCGTGCAGCTCTCCCGGGCGCAGTTCACTACAATGGAGGGTAAGGGGTGCTGGTCTCTCTCCCCGCGAAGCTGTTCCGGAAGTCCAACCGTAAACCGAATCGTTCGAAGACATTACACGATTGATGCCAGGTGGGGTGAACCCACCACCGAGGTCCTCCTTGAAGATCGTAATTGCTGAGAAAGTCTCCCCTGCTACGCTTGCCATATTCCAGAAAGAAGCGGGCTGGAACGTCGTTACCGCCGATAAGATTGCCAATGGACTGCCCGCCGAGCTGGCCGATGCGGACGCGCTGATCGTTCGTTCGGCGGTGCAGGTGGATGCCAAGCTGCTCGAGTCCGCGCCGAAGCTGCGGGTGATCGGACGCGCCGGGGTGGGCGTGGATAACATCGACACCGCCGCGGCCACGCACAGCGGCATCGTGGTGATGAACACGCCCGGAGCCAATGCTGTCGCGGTCGCCGAGCTGACGCTGGGGCTGATGATCTCGATGGGCCGGTCTATCCCTCGCGCGAACAGCACCACGCACGCGGGCAAGTGGGATAAGAAGTCGTTGCAGGGAAGCGAGCTGCGGGGCAAGACGCTGGGCATCGTCGGGCTGGGACGCATTGGGCTTGAAGTTGCGCGGCGGGCCAAGGCGTTTGGCATGGAACTGATCGGCTACGACCCGTTCATCGCGCCGGTGATCGCGCGCGAGAACGACGTGACGCTGGTGAGCATCGACACGATCTTCAACGAGTCGGACTACCTGACGCTGCACGTGGGGCTGACGCCGCAGACCGAGGGCCTCATCAACGCGCAGTCCATTGCGATTATGAAGCCGGGCATCCGCATCGTGAACTGCGCTCGCGGCGAGCTGATCGTGGACGAGGCGCTGGTCGAAGGGCTGAAGTCGGGCAAGGTCGGCGGCGCGGCGCTGGACGTCTTCCGGCAGGAGCCGCTGAAGGAGTCGCCGTACTTTGGCCTGGACAACGTGCTGCTCTCGCCGCATATTGCTGGCTCGACCGACGAGGCGCAGGAGGCCATCGGCATCCAGCTCGCCATGCAGGTGCGGGACTACCTGAAGCTGGGCGTGGTGCAGAACGCGGTCAACCTGCCCTCGCTCTCTCACGAGGAGTATATCGAGGTCGCGCCGTACATCGAGATGGCCGAGCGGCTGGGTAAGTTCCTGTCGCACGCGGTGCCGGGCAATCTCGAGAGCATTCAACTGAGCTACAGCGGGCGGCTGGCGACGCAGAAGACCGACCTGATCCGGAACGCGGCGATCGCGGGTATCTTCGGCCAGAGCGAGAGCGTGAACCGCATCAACGCGGCGGCGATTGCGGCTGAGCGCGGCGTGCGGGTGCAGGAGGATAAGAAGGAGTTCACGCCGGGCGGCGCGGGCAGCGTGCTGAAGCTGGTGCTGCTCTCGTCGGAGGGGGATGCGAGCGCGTCGGCGACGGTGCTGCATGGCAACTCGCCGCGGCTGCTGACGTATGACGGCATTGATATCGAGGCTCCGCTGCAGGGGACGCTGGTGGCGATTCGGAACCACGATGTGCCCGGTGTGGTGGGGCGGATCGGAACGATTCTAGGCGAGCACGAGGTGAATATCGCCAACTTTGCGCTGGGGCGCGGGGTGGATGCTCGGCCTCGGCGTGTGCCGCGGGGGCAGGCGCTGGCGGTGGTGCAGATTGAGGTGGCAGAGGCAAGTGCGGCCTCGACGGCCGTTGCGGCACTGAAGCAGGTGGAGGCTATCGCCGGGGTGCGGCTGGTGGAACTGGGTTAGCCCAGTTCCATCAGCCTGCTCCGGCAGGTAGCTGCTAACTGCCGAGAAGCGCGTCTCTCAGGACCAATTCCGAGTCGAGGCCATAAATGCTCTATCCTGAATTTCATTCCTTTGTGAAAGCAGTGATATTGAAGAGAACAGGATTCGTACTGATCGTTGCCGCTCAATCCTGGTTGAGCTTCCTATTGCCTTGGGGGGCTGCCTCTGCGCAGGATTTCTCCTTGCCTGCAAGACAAGCGGACTTCAAGACCTTCGTGCAGGATTTCGAGAGCAACTACGCGTATTTGGACCACGCTGAAAAGCCCTGGCTGACCTGGGAAGTCAGGTACGCCGGGGCTGTGCAGCAAGCCGACTCCAAAGAAGCGTTTGACGCAGTGCTGGCGTCCGCTCTCAGCGAATTGCACGACTTCCATGCTGAGGTCCGATCCCGTCTGGTAAATCGCTGGTTGCCCGTTCCTACCTTTGCAGATATCTGGGCCGAGTTTCAGCCGTCCGGGGCCATAGTCACCGCTGTTCGGAGAGGAAGCGATGCTGAATATGCGGGTATTCACGCAGGGGACCGTATCACGAGCGTAGGTTCTGTTCCGCTGGAACAAGCCATTGCAACCCGGCTCACGCCAGCTGTTTCGCAGACAAGTCCGCAGGCACGAGAGTGGGCCTTGCTCTCTGTTCTTACCGGCAAATCGGATGAGCCAAGAGTGCTGAGCCTGGTGACACCTGCGGGGCATTCGTATACCGTGACCTTACCCGTGGAACGCCACTTCGACCAGGCTCCGGGAGAACTCTCACTAAAACGCCTTCCCGGCAACATCGCGCTCATCCGATTCAACAACTCGCTGGGTGAGCAGAAAACCGTCGCTGCTTTTGATAAGGCACTTCTCGAAGCGAGAGACACAAAGGGTCTCATCCTTGACCTTCGGGATGTACCGAGTGGAGGTGACAGCTCGGTTGCGCTCGGCATCATGGGGCGTTTCGTGTCAGAGATTCGACCTTACCAACGGCATCGCATTCCTAACTACGGGCAGTCCGATGTGGAGCGGAACTGGGTCGAGTTTGTCGAGCCAAGAGGCCCGTTCACCTACACCGCGCCGGTTGTGGTGCTGGTCAACCATTGGACAGGCAGTATGGGGGAAGGCATCGCCGTGGGCTTCGATGCAATGCGGCGAGCCGTGGTCGTGGGGATGCCCATGGCCCATCTGGCGGGAGCGGTCTCAGATGACAAGCTCCCAAAGACAGGGGTAGATGTGGCTTACGCAACGGAGCAGATCTACCACGTCGATGGCGTGCCTCGACAGAAGTGGCTTCCACCCGTTCTCATGGAGGAGCCTCTCGAAGATCAAGCTGGTGATGTAATCCTCACGCGAGGAATCGCCGAGTTGAAAAAGCATACGCTTTGGCCGAAGAGCAGCCTGGGCAAACTGCAGCCGCTGCAATGACAAAGCCAAGTATCGGGATATCGGCTTGTCGGAAGTCGCTCCGCTGGGCTAGAAGTAGTTGCGATGAGGCCCAATAAGAATCGTCAAGAGCATCTGATGGTTGCGGAAAAAATAATGCCGCTGCACGCTTTGATTCGGTGCAGCGGCTTGTTTTATTCGCGGATGATCTTCACGAAGATGCCGTCGGGCAGAGAGGCTCCGCCGAGGATGTGGACCACGCCATCCTTGGTGAATCCGCGTAGCATTCCGGCGGTGGCTGGAGCGCGGTTGGCGGCGTAGGGATCGGGGGGCGCGGCGGACTTTGCCGGGTGGGGGATGGCGCGGAGGGGCAGGCTCTGGACTGGCGAGTCGGCGGCGTCTTTGGGGGTGCGCTTCATGCCGCGGTCCATCGCCTGGTTGGCCAGCGCGTCGGCTTCCTTATTTTTGTGCCGGAGAGCGTGGCTGATCTCGAAGCCATCCAGCTTGGCGATGCGGTTGCGGGCCTCCTGCCAGAGCGGCTTCAGGTCGGGCGAGTTGACCTTATATTTGCCCTGAATCTGCTTGACCATCAGCTCAGAGTCGGAGACGACCTTGAGGCGCGGAATCTGGTTTTGCAGGGCGTAATCGAGCACGGCGAGCAGCCCGGAGTACTCGGCGAAGTTGTTGGTGCGGATGCCGAGGAACTCGGATAGCTCGGCGAGGGTGCGGCCGTTGGCGTCAACGAGGACGGCGCCGAAGCCGGAGGGGCCGGGGTTGCCGCGGGAGCCTCCGTCGCAGTGGGCTTGGACCCAGTCGCTCGCGGAGGAAGTTTGCTTGGGAAATAGAGACGACATATGGGGCTAGTTTAGCCGTTTGCCGACCGTGATGACCTTTTTCCACTTCCTCGGTCTACTAGAGTGCAGGTGATCTTAGACTCCGGAGTCGGATCGAATGAGTGTTGATACGGTTGGTCTTGAGGCCGAAGGCGGGCTGTCCCCAGTACTTTCCGCTCTGCGGCGGCTGGGTAATGCGGGAAATGGCGTTGGTGTGTTTTCCAGCAGCCCGGTAGAATCTTCGTCAGAGATGGCGAAGGCGGCGATTCAACGCGGAGCACGGGGCGGCAAGCTGACGCCGGCGCAGATTGAGGCGCGTGCGCAGCAGCGTGTCGAAGACGACGAGCTGATCCGCGAAGCGCAACGGGGCGAGCGGGCTGCGTTCGATTCGCTGGTGCGGCGTTACGACCAGAGCGTGCTGCGGCTGGCGCTGCACATGCTGGGCAACGAGCAGGACGCCCAGGACGTCTACCAGGAGGCCTTCATCAAGGCCTACCGGCATCTGGGGAACTTCCGCTTCGAGTGCTCGTTTTATACGTGGCTCTACCGGATCGTGACGAATCTCTGTCTCGATCAGTTGCGGCGGCGCAAGTCGCGCCGGGAAGACGCGGCGACGGTGCTGGACCAGAGCGGCGACGAGATGGACCTGATGGCCAACGTGACCGACGACCGGGCGATGGCGAATCCGGGCCGGGAGCTGGACCGGAAGGTGATGGGCGAGCGGATCGCCAGCGCGCTGGACGGACTGACGCCGCGCGAGCGGACGGTGTTTGAGCTGAAGCACTACCAGGGTTTGAAGCTGAGAACGATCGGCGAGATGTTGAACACGACGGAAGAGACGGCGAAGAATACGTTGTTCCGCGCCACGCGCAAGCTGCGGGCGAGCCTGGCCAACGTTCGTTAGTTGGCGGGTCTGATTTACAGGTTTGAGTAGTAGCGGTTGAGTGACTTACTGGGCAAAGACCTGGAAGACGCAACACAATTTGAGGCTGGATCGAGGCGAGTGCAATGGACTGCGACAAGGTACGGAACAGTGTGATCCTGGCGGCATACGGCGAGCTGCCGGATGAGGACGCGATTGGACTGGAACAGCATATGTATCACTGTCCGGAGTGCCTGGAAGAAGTAAAGGCGATGGAGGAGATCAGCGAGCTGCTGGCGTACGCGCCGGTTGCGGAGCCGCATCCGAACCTGCTGGCGCAGAGCCGAGTGCGGCTGGATGAGGCGCTCGACGCCATGCCGCGGCACGGCCTGCTGACCAACCTGCGGGTGAACTTTTTTGCCTGGATCGGCCACTTGCAGAGCGCGCCCGCGCTGGCCACGCTGCTGGTCGGCGTCGGGTTTCTGGCCGGAAACTTTACCTATCGCTACCAGGTGGCGCACGCGCCCAAGCTGCCTTCGCCGGTCATCCTGACGAACACCACGGGCGGCGGCATCTCGAACATCAGCGGCATCGTGCAGACGCCGAACTCGGATGTGGTGCAGGTAAGTTACAACCGCATCGTGCCGGAGTCGGTGGAGGGATCGCTTGACGACCCGCAGATTCGGCAGTTGCTGATGCTGGGCACCAAGGCCGCGACCGATAACGGTGTGCGGGGAGATTCGGTTGCGCTGCTGGCGCATGAGTGCCGCGCGGGCCACGCGTGCCGGATGGAAGAGGGCAGCTCCAGCGGCGACGACGTGCGCGCGACGCTGCTGGTGAGCCTGCGCTACGACAAGAATCCCGGCGTGCGGATGAAGGCGCTCGAAGGCCTGCAGCCGTACATCATCACCGACCAGCGGGTGCGCGACGGGATCGCCGAGGCGCTGCTGCACGACACCAACGCCAGCGTGCGGACCAAGGCGATTGCCATGCTGGAGCCGGTGCAGTCGGACTCGAGCGTGCGTCAGGTCTTCCGCACTGTCTCGACGACCGACGAGAACCCGTATATTCGTACGGTGAGCACGCGGGCCCTGCAGGGCACGGCGGATATCCAGTAGTAAGCTAAAGGTATTCGCGGGAGCATCCGGACATCTGATGGTGTGACCAAGGGGCCTTGGTTGACGATGCAGGTGGGTGCGCCGGTAATTTGGAGCAAAGGACCTCAGAGGCGACACGAGAAGATGACGATGGCTTCCAGATGCGGATGGTGGGTTCTGGCGGCTGTGCTCGTGCTGGCTGACGGCCGCATGGCGCTGGGGGCGCGGGCTCGCTGGGGCGGCGGGACTGGCAAGGGCTGGGCCGGAACGAGCGTGAATCATGGCGCGGTCGGGTATCTCGGGATCGACGTGCGCGACATCGGCGATGGGCAGGTTGCGGTTCTGAAGCTGAAGGACTCGCGCGGCGCGGAGATTGTGCGCGTGGACCATGACGGTCCTGCCGGAAAGTGCGGGCTGCGTGAACACGATGTCGTGCTGGTGTTGAATGGTCAGGCGATCGAAGGGGAGGAGCAGATCCGGCGTATGCTGCGCGATCTCGCGCCCGGACGGCCGATTACGCTGATTATCAGCCGCGATGGCCAGACGATAAGCCTGAATACGCAGATGGCGGATCGCGACCAGATTGAGCGGCAGGCCTGGGAGCAGCACATCACGGTGCCCGACCCGGGGCTGGCTGGGCCTTCGGCTCCGGCGGATGACGCGGCCGAGAACTTTGTCGGCAGCACGGGAGCGCCGGTGCGCGGCAGCCGTGGGTTTCTGGGGTCGATGCTGCTGATGAGCCCTTCGTACACGGGTGCGATGCTGGAGATGCTGGGGCCGCAGTTGGCGGAGTTCTTCGGGGTGCCGGACGGGGTAGGACTGCTGGTGCGGAGCGTCGCGACGAACAGCCCGGCGGCGCTGGCGGGGATGCACGCGGGCGATGTGGCGATCCGTGCCAATGCGCAGCGGCTGACGACGATGGGGGAGTGGTCGAAGACGATCCGCGAGAGCAAGGGGCGGCCGGTGACGGTGGTGGTGCTGCGCGATAAGAAGGAAGTAACGCTGACGCTGACGCCGGATGGGAAGAAGCGGTCGTCGCTGGAGCGGCAGAAGATCGTGGCCCAGTGGGCGTTTTTGACAGAGCTGTAAAGTAGTCTCTACGCTCCCCGGCTGCGCCGGATTTTTTCCTTGTTCTTGCGGACGAGTTGCAGGAAGTCGCGCTGCACGGGGTTCTCTTTTTCCGGGTTCCAGGCTACCGAGAGGCCGACGTGCGCGGTCTCGGGGAGCAGGTCGGCGAAGACGAGCCCGGCGCTGCGCAGGCGGCGGACTCCGGCGGGAACGAGCGCGACGCCTTCGCCGGACTCGACCAGGGTGAGGATGCCGGACCAGGAAGCCGAGCTGTTGACGATGTGCGGGGAGAACCCGGCGTTCGAGCAGAGCGAGATGATGCCGTCATGGTAGGTCTGGGCCGAGCGTCGTCCGATCATGACGAATCGCTCCTCGGCGAGGCGGGCAAACTCGATCTGGGCTCCGGCGAGGGGGTGGTCGACGGGCAGCACCGCCACGATGGGGTCCTCGAAGAGAAGCTCGTCTTTGAGGGTGCGGTTAAAGGGCGGCTCGAGCGGGCGGGTGAAGCCGATGTCGATGGTGCCTGTGGTGAGTGCCTCGAGCTGCTGGGCGGCGAGCATCTCGACCAGGGTGAGCCGGATATTGGGGTGGAGCTTGCGGTACTCGCGGATGAGCCGGGGGAAGAAACCTCCGGCGCCCCAGAGGAAGAAGCCGATGGTCAGAGCGCCTTCGAGGCCCTGCATGGCATGGCGCGTGGTGTCGACGGCGCGCTCGGCGGCGGCGAGAGTCTTGTGCGCCTCGTCGAGGAAGATCAGGCCCTCACGAGTGAGCTGGGTGGCCCGCTGCCCGCGTTTGATCAGGGTAACGCCGATCTCGTCTTCGAGGTCCTGTATCTGTTCGGAGATGGACGACTGCGCGACGTGAAGGTGGCGACTGGCGGCGCTGAAGGTCCCATGTTCTGCGACGGCGCAGAAGTATCGCAGGTGACGAAGCTCCATATCAGGTGATGATATCGGTTTTTCCGATGTTCGAGAGCGGAAATAAGCGTGAAACAAAAAGAGGTTAATCCTGTCTACTAAAGAAGCCCTTGAAGTGATTAAATTGAATCAATTTCCCAACTCTAAGGTGGTCTGCCCATGTGGATCGTAAAAATTGCTCTTACGCGGCCCTACACCTTCGTCGTGTTGGCGATTTTGATCCTGATTGCCGCGCCGGTCGTCATCCTCAGCACGCCGACGGATATCTTCCCGGCCATCAACATCCCCGTGATCTCGGTCTCCTGGTCGTATACAGGACTGAACGCGGAGGAGATGGAAGGCCGCATCACGACGCCGTATGAGAAGTCGCTGACGACGCTGGTCGATAACATCCAGCACATCGAGTCGGTGACGGTGGCGGGAACGTCGGTCATCAAGATCTACCTGCAGCCGGGCTCGTCGCTGGATACGGCGAACGCGCAGGTCTCGGCCTCGGCCAACTACTCCACCAAGCAGTTGCCGCAGGGGATTCTGCCTCCGCAGATCATCAACTTCTCGGCCTCGACGGTGCCGATTCTGCAGCTTGGATTATCGAGCGATACGCTCTCCGAGCAGCAGTTGAACGATATTGGTTTGAACTTTGTGCGTCCGGCGCTGGTGACGGTGAACGGAGCCGTCGTGCCCAACGTCTACGGCGGCAAGCAGCGCTCGATCATGGTGAACATGAACCCGGCCAAGATGCAGTCGCTGGGGCTCTCGCCGAAGGACGTGCTGACCGCGCTGGCCAACCAGAACGTGGTGCTGCCCGGCGGCACGGCGAAGATCGGCGGGGATGAGTACGACATCCATCTGAACTCGACGCCGCGCACCATCGAGGGGCTGGCCGAGCTGCCGATCAAGCAGTCGAACGGGGTCACGGTCTTCATGCACGACATTGGGACCGTCTCGGACGGTTCGACGCCGCAGACCAACATCGTGCGGCAGGATGGGCACCGCGGCGTGCTGGCGTCGGTGCTCAAGTCGGGTAATGCCTCGACGCTGGGCGTGGTCTCGGGTATCCGCGGTCTGCTGCCGCGCCTGCTGACGACTCTGCCGGACGGGCTGAAGATCACGCCCATCGGCGACCAGTCGAAGTTCGTGCGCGGCTCCATCCAGGGCGTCATTCGCGAGGCCGTCATCGCCGCCTGCCTCACCGGGTTGATGATCCTGCTCTTCCTGGGAAGCTGGCGCTCGACGATCATCATCGCGGTCTCGATCCCGCTCTCGATCCTGGTGTCGATCATCGTGATGAGCTGGCTGGGCCAGACGATCAACATCATGACGCTGGGTGGACTGGCGCTCGCGGTCGGCATCCTGGTGGACGATGCGACGGTAGAGATCGAGAACACCAACCGGTATCTGGAAGAAGGTCTGGGATTGCAGGAGGCCATCCTGGCTGGAGCTGCGCAGATCGCGGTGCCCGCGCTGGTCTCGACGCTCTGCATCTGCATCGTCTTCCTGCCCATGTTCTTCCTCTCGGGCGTCTCGCGCTACCTCTTCGTGCCGTTGGCCGAGGCGGTGGTCTTCGCCATGCTGGCCAGTTACCTGCTCTCGCGCACGCTGGTGCCGACCATGGCGATGTACCTGCTGAAGCCGCACGATCCGCACGCGATCCCGTCGATGAATCCGTTCTCGCGGTTCCAGCGCCGGTTCGAGCACTACTTCGAGATCGCGCGCGCGAACTACCAGTCGACGCTGGCGGGGCTGTTGCAGGTGAGGCAGCTCTTCGTCCCCGTGTTCCTGCTGATCTGCATCAGTGCCTGCCTGCTGATCCCGTTCCTGGGCCGCAACTTCTTCCCGGCGTCGGATAACGGCTCGTTCATTCTGCATGTGCGCGCCAAGAGCGGCATGAGGATCGAGGAGACGGCCAAGCTCTGCGACCTGATCGAGCAGTCGATCCGGAGGGTGGTCCCGGCCGAGGAGATGGACAATATCCTCGACAACATCGGAATGCCGTACTCGGTGTTGAACTACCAGCACAACACCTCCGGCCTGATCGGCACCAACGACGCGGACATCATGGTCTCGCTGAAGGAAGACCACCACCCCACGGCGGACTACGTGCGCAAGCTGCGTGCCAATCTGCCCAAGGAGTTCGATGGAACGATCTTCTACTTCCTGCCCGCCGATATCGTGACCCAGATCCTGAACTTCGGCCTGCCCTCGCCCATCGATGTGCAGTTTGAGGGGGCGGACATGGCGGCCAACCGCAAGGTGGTGAACGCGGTGCTGGCGGATATGCGCCACGTACCCGGCCTTGTGGATCTGCGGGTGCAGCAGCCGGATGACTACCCGGTGCTCGACCTGACGGTGGACCGCACCAAGGCGGACCAGGGCGGGTACACCGAGAACGATATCGGCGCCAGCGTGCAGAACATGCTGAGCGGCAGCTCGCAGCTCTCGCCCATCTTTTATCTGAACCCGCGCAACGGGGTAACGTACCCGGTGGTGGCGCAGACGCAGCAGTACGACATTACGTCGCTCTCGGCGCTTGAGAATATTCCGCTGTCGTCGTCGACGGCCCGGCGGACGGAGATTCTGGCTGACGTGGCCAAGATCTCGCGCTCGACCGAGCTGGAGACGGTGAACCACTACAACATCCGCCGGGTGCTGGATATCTACGGCGCTCCGCAGGATCGCGACCTGGGCGCGGTGAATCGTGATATCGAGCGCATTGTGGCTCGGCACGAGAAGGAGCTGCCGCGTGGAAGCTTCGTGAAGATCCGGGGCCAGGTGGAGACGATGAACGCCTCCTATGTCGGTCTGCTCTCCGGACTCGGCTTCGCCATCGTGCTGGTTTACCTGTTGATCGTGGTCAACTTCCAGTCGTGGCTCGATCCTTTCATCATCATCACGGCGCTGCCTGCCGCCCTGGCCGGTATCATCGTCTTCCTCTTCCTGACGGGCACGACGCTCTCAGTCCCTGCGCTGATGGGTGCGATCATGTGCATGGGCGTCGCCACGGCGAACAGCATCCTGGTCGTCTCCTTCGCCAAGGACCGGCTGAACGTTCACGGCGATGCGATCCGGGCCGCGCTTGAGGCCGGTGCCACCCGCTTCCGGCCGGTCTGCATGACTGCGCTGGCGATGATTATCGGCATGGTGCCCATGTCTCTGGGCGCGGGCGAAGGCGGCGAGCAGAATGCTCCGCTGGGCCGCGCCGTTATCGGCGGCCTGATCGCCGCCACCGTTGCTACCCTTGTCTTTGTCCCTGCCGTCTTTGCGCTTCTTCACAGTCGTCGTGCGCGGTCCGTCGCGTCTGACCAAACCGAGCCGCACGCAATCGGCGCCGGAGCCTGATTTCCATGAGTGAGTCCCAGTACAGCGCAGCCGCCAATCCCAGCCATCCCATTCCGGACGCGACATACACCGAGAAGCCTACCTACCTCGACGCTCACGGCGTGGACACCGGCAAGCCTCCCGCCCCCAGCGGCGGCATCAGCCGCTGGCTCTGGATCATTCTGGCGATCCTGGCCATTCTGCTGGCGGCTGCGATCGTCTCCGGCATTCTCTCGCGCAGGCACGATGAGACCAAGCTGGAGACGGTGACGAAGGAAGGCTCGGTTCCGACCGTCTCGGTGATGCACCCGATCTCGTCGCGGCTGGCTCCGGAGATCTCGCTCCCCGGAAGCGCCCAGGCCTACGTGGATACGCCGATCTACGCGCGCACCAACGGCTATCTGAAGAGCTGGCACTACGATATCGGCGCGCACGTGCGCAAGGGGCAGTTGCTGGCGGTCATCGAGACGCCGGAGTTGGATCAGCAACTCCAGGTGGCCGAGGCGCAGCTCAAGAGCGCGCAGGCCAACCTCGATCTGGCCAACATCACCTCCACCCGCTACCAGGGGCTGCTCAAGACCAACTCGGTCTCGAAGCAGGAGACCGACCAGGCGATGAGCGACGCCGCCGCCAAGCAGGCTGCGGTAGAGGCAGCGATGGCCGGGGTTCGCCGTCTGGAGCAGCTACAGAGCTTCGAGAAGATCTATGCTCCGTTCGACGGTGTCATCACGGCCCGCAATACGGACGTGGGTCAGTTGATTACGGGTGGCATCGACACGGGCAATGCGGCCCGCGAGCTCTTCCATCTGGCTGAGATCCACACCATCCGCGTCTTTGTGCCGGTTCCGCAGGCGTACGCGGCGGCGGTCAAGGATGGAGGCGCTGCGACCCTGACCCTCGATGAGTATCCGGGCCGCACCTTCGTGGGCAGGATCGCCCGCAATTCGAGCGCGATCGACCCTTCCTCGCGCACGCTCAACGTGGAGGTGGACGTCGATAACCCGAAGGCGGAGCTGCTGCCGGGCGCGTACGTCACGGTTCACTTCAAGGTCGCCGACCACGGCGAGGTGCTGACGATCCCGTCGAATACGCTCATCTTCCGCTCGCAGGGCTTGCAGGTCGCTGTGGTTCGCGACGGCAAGGTGGCGCTGACGCCGATCAAGGTCTCGCGTGATGCCGGTGCGTTCGTGGAGATCTCCGCCGGAATCACTGCCTCGGATCTGATCGTGCTCGATCCCTCCGATTCGATCGCCTCGGGCCAGCAGGTCACCACCCGGGAGCGCAAGGTGGAGCTGCCGACCCAGAAGGCCGCCAAATGAACCCGGTCCTTCTGAGCCAGGTCTCTCTGAAGCAGCCCTCTCGCCTGCGGGATCTGCCGCGCTGGTGCGTCCTCTCGGCCTCTGCCCTGCTGCTCAGCGGCTGCATGGTCGGGCCTAAGTACACCAAGCCTGCGGTCTCGCTGGCTCCGACGACCTCGCCAGCGACCCAGCCTGCCAATCAGTACGACCAGTACAAGGAGACCGACCCTAACTGGCATCAGGCCAATCCCGCTGACGCTGCCCTGAAGGGCGAGTGGTGGACGATCTTCAACGATCCCCAACTGACGGCGCTCGAGGTGCAGGTTCCCAAGACCAACCAGACGCTGCGCGCTGCCGAGGCCAACTTTCGCACGGCCCGGGCGCAGATCAAGATCAACCATGCGGACCTGTACCCGACGCTTGGGGTAGCTCCGTTTGTCGGGGGTGAACGCGAGTCAAACTCCCGGCCCTACTTCAATCCGCCCAGCCCGAACAACGGTCTCGCCGACCTGCTGGTGCCGGTCGATTTCAACTATGAGGTCGATCTCTGGGGCCGTATCCGGCGCAACATCGCGGCCTCCAAGGAGGAGACGCAGGCTTCGGCGGCTGATCTGGCCAACGTACTGCTCTCGCTCCAGACCGAGCTGGCGCTGGATTACTTTGAGGTCCGCAGCGCCGACGCGGCCAAGAAGCTGCTCGACGACACGGTTCAACAGTATGTCGAGGCACTGCGCGTGACGACCAACCGCTTTGAGGGCGGCATCACCTCCAAGGCCGACGTCTCACAGGCCGAGACGCAGCTCCAGGCCGCCATGGTGCAGGCCTCCGACATCGCGGCGACGCGCGCGCAGTTTGAGCACGCGATTGCGATCCTGACCGGCCAGCCGCCCGCTGTCTTTTCACTGCCGCCGGTTGTGGCGACGATTGCCCCGCCGAGCATCCCGGTCGGCCTGCCCTCCGAGCTGCTGGAGCGCCGCCCCGACATCGCCGCCGCCGAGCGACGGATCAACGAGGCCAACGAGCGCATCGGCATCGCGCGCGCGGCTTACTTTCCCACGCTGAACCTCTCGGCTGCCGCCGGTTTCGAGGGCTCCTCGGCCACTAACCTCTTCAATCGCTCCAGCTTCATCTACTCGCTGGGGCCGACGCTGGGCGAGACCTTCTTCGACGCTGGACGCCGCGCGGGCATCTCCCAGCAGGCCTACGCGCAGTACGACGAGACGGCCGCGCAGTACCGGCAGACGGCGCTGACGGCCTTCCAGCAGGTGGAGGACAACCTGGTCCTGCTGCGGGTGCTGGCCGACGAGGCCAAGCAGCAGCACGCCGCCACAGCCGCCGCGCAGGAGGCCGAGCAGATCTTCAACAATCGCTACGTGGGCGGCGTGGATAACTACCTTCAGGTGATTACGGCGCAGACCACGGCGCTGAACAACGAGCGCAACGAGATCGACATTATGCGTCGGCGGATGGACGCCTCGGTGCTGCTGATTAAGGCGCTCGGCGGCGGCTGGACGACGGCGCAGCTCCCGACTTACTAGCCTTCAGGGTGTTGTCGGAAAGATTTTTTCGACAACACCAGCGCCAAAAAATGTTGCGCGCAACACCCTTTGCGGAGATGGGGTTCCATCTGGTGTAGCAAGGAGGTTGTGCGATGACGATCAAAGGTATGAAGACCAAGGTTGCGACGATGATGGCGGCGGGTTTCCTGGCGGGAGCCCTGGTAGTGGCGGCTCCGGTGAAGGCTGAGGCCCAGCGTGTTGTGGTCCGTTTTGGTGGACCGCGCTATGTGTATGCTCCCGCGCCGGTTGTCTATGGGCCTGCCTACGCGCCCGGATACTATGGGTATGGTCACCCCTACTGGGGCGGCGGTCACTGGCGTGGCGGCCGTGGCTTCTACGGCCGTCGTTGATTCACGGCTGAAAGATCAGGTTTGACGTTCACGAGGCCGGTTGCGGAGAGATCCGCGCCGGCCTTGTTGTTTTGCTACAGGGATGCGGTGGCGATGCGGCGGACGTCCAGGCTGGCGAAGGAGTGGTTAGTCTCGTCCACCGAGTGCGGCAGGGCCACTGGGCGGCAGGCGTCTTCGAGGACCAGGCACTCGAAGCTGAGGCGGGTGCCGTCTTCGGCTGAGTAGCGGACGCAGAAGTCATAGGCCAGCCCGGCGATGAAGAGGCGCTTCAGGCCGCGCTCGTGCAGGTATCCGGCCAGCCCGGTCGGGGTGATGTGGTCGTTCTCGAGGAAGGCGGAGTAGCTGTCGATCTCCTTGCGGAAGCCCTTGCGCAGGATCATCTCGACGTGGGGAATCCGCAGGGCAGGGTGGAGTTGGGCACCGGGGCTGTCGATGAGGCAGTGATCGGGCCAGAGGGTCTGGGCACCGTAGGGGGCATGGATCTGGGTGAAGGGCGCGGCTCCGGGGTGCGAACTGGCGAAGGAGATGTGGCCCTCGGGGTGCCAGTCCTGGGTGAGGATGACGTGCTGGAACTTCTCGGCGAGCTGGTGGACGGCGGGGAGGATCTGGTCGCCGTCGGTTACGGCCAGTGCGCCGCCGGGCATGAAGTCGGGCTGGAGGTCGATGAGGAGGAGCGCGTCGGTGGATTGGTTGATGTGCATTTTGCCCCTCACGTCTGCGTACACTACTCCACGGAATTAAAAATCTCAAGCACTTCGTGCCGTTCTCGGGGGTGCATGGTCGGGATGATCTTCTAAGGGCCTTCCGTTGGTCGGCAGCGAGCATCTTTTTATTTCCGACCAACGGGAGGGCCACGCGAAGCTCTAAAAAGGCGTGCAAACGCCCGCTCTCCGCGCAGGAGGCCCGTCCGGCAGGACAAGGTCTTTGCTGAAAGGTATCTTGCTAGGGACGGGAGAGTGCCCTGATGACGCAGAACGTGATTGAGAGCAGGCTGGATAGCCGCTCGGCAAAGGCTGTTGCGAACAAGGCGGCTCTGGCGGCGCTGATGGCCGAGGTACAGGCTGGCGAAGAGGAGATCCGGCAGGGTGGAGGAGCTAAAGCCGCCGAGGCGCAGCGGGCCAAGGGGCGTCTGACGGCGCGGGAGCGGCTGGCGCTGCTGCTCGATGAGGGGAGCGAGCTGCTGGAGCTGGGGTTGTGGGCGGCGCACGGGATGTACCAGGAGTACGGCGGCGCGCCCGGCGCGGGGGTGGTCGTGGGGCTGGGACGGGTGGGCGGCAGGCTGTGCATGGTCGTCGCGAACGATGCTACCGTGAAGGCCGGGGCGTTCTTTCCCATGACCGCCAAGAAGGTGCTGCGGGCGCAGGCGATTGCGCTTGAGAACCGGATTCCTACGCTCTATCTGGTGGATTCGAGCGGGGTCTTTCTGCCGTTGCAGGAGGAGGTCTTTCCCGATCAGGATGACTTTGGCCGGGTCTTCCGCAACAACGCCGTGATGAGTTCGCTGGGCGTGCCGCAGATGACGGCGATCATGGGGATGTGCGTCGCGGGCGGGGCGTACCTGCCGGTGATGACCGATACCGTGCTGATGACCGAGGGTTCGGGGCTGTTTCTGGCCGGACCCGCGCTGGTGCAGGCGGCGATCGGGCAGAAGACGGACCCCGAAGAGTTGGGCGGCGCGGCGATGCACGCGGAGATCTCGGGCACGGTGGACTTCAAGGAGCCGAACGACCATCTGTGTCTGGTTCGGTTGCGGTCGCTGGTGGGCAAGATCGGCACGCGGCCCGAGGCTCCGTTCTCGCGTGTGGCCTTTGATGCGAAACGGGATAAGCCGCTCTACGCGGCGGAGGATCTGTATGGGCTGCTCGATCCGGCTCCGGGCGCGAGCAACGTGTATGACGTGCGCGAGGTGATCGCGCGCCTCCTCGACCGCAGCGAGTTCGACGAGTACAAGGCCGACTTCGGGCGGACGCTGGTGTGCGGGTACGGGCGCATCGGCGGGCGGGCGGTGGGGATCGTGGCCAACCAGAAGACCAACCAGGTGACCACGATGGCGACCGGGCCGATGGCGGGGCAGAAGCGCGTCGAGGTGGGCGGGGTCATCTACACGGAGGGCGCGCAGAAGGCGGCGCGGTTCATTATGGACTGCAATCAGAACCTTGTCCCGCTGATCTTTCTGCACGACGTCAACGGCTTCAT
The DNA here is from genome assembly GCF_009914315.1 of Granulicella sp. WH15. Taxonomy (NCBI): domain Bacteria; kingdom Pseudomonadati; phylum Acidobacteriota; class Terriglobia; order Terriglobales; family Acidobacteriaceae; genus Granulicella; species Granulicella sp. WH15. The sequence goes on along the minus strand of NZ_CP042596.1, from coordinate 3,794,253 downwards.
GGTGGGCAAGGATGCGGAGTGGTCGGGGATCATCCGGGCGGGGGCGAAGATGGTTTCGGCGGTTTCGACCAGCGTAGTGCCGAAGATCTCGGTGATCGTGGGCGGCAGCTTCGGCGCGGGGCACTATGCGATGTGCGGGAAGGCTTACGATCCGCGATTTTTGTTTGCGTGGCCCACAGCCCGGTATGCCGTGATGGGCGGGGCGGCGGCGGCGAACACTCTGGCGGAGGTGAAGGCCCGGCAGCTCGAGCGGGAGGGGAAGGCTGTCTCGGCGGAGGTGCGCAAGGCGCTGTGGGAGGAGATCAAGGCGGGCTACGATGCGGCGGCGGACCCTCGGTATGGGGCGGCGCGGCTGTGGGTGGACGCGATCATCGACCCGGCGAAGACCCGGGAGGTGTTGATGACGGCTCTCGAGGCTTGCGCGCTGAACCCGGAGGTCGGGCGGTTCAATGTGGGAATCTTGCAGACCTGATATGGGATGGGTTGAGGCTTTTGCGTCGTAATTGGGGGTGGCACATCCCTTATAGTGGTGTGCATGGCTGATGTTTCGGCCAGGCCGCGGAGGATGCAAGGATGATTCATACAAGATTGAAGTTGGCGGCGATTCTTTTCACGGGTTTGCTGACCGTAGGCACGGGCGTGCTGCCCCCGGTGCAGGCACAGATGGCTCCGGTTCCGCCTCCCGCGGGGCGCAAGCACATCTACTCCGAGACGGCGGACCCGAAGGCCGATATCGCGGCGGCGCTGGTTCAGGCGCGCAAGGAGCACAAGCGCATCCTGCTGGACTTCGGCGGCGACTGGTGCGGCGACTGCCAGGTGCTGGATATCTACTTCCACCGCGAGCCTAACGCGGCGCTGCTGAACAACCACTTTGTGCTGGTACACGTCTACATCGGTCAGATGGATAAGAATCTGGACGTTGGGGCCAAGTATGGAGTCGAGATCCAGAAGGGCGTTCCGGCTCTCGCCGTCATCGACGCTCACGGCAAGGTGCTGTACTCGCAGGCGCAGAGCCAGTTCCGGACGATGCGCTCGATGGACCCTGGCTCGGTGAGCGCCTTCCTGAACCAGTGGAAGGGCTAGGCTGCGGCTCCCGGGCATGGGGCCGGAGATGGAGCGGGCCATGCGTGGTCCGCTCGAGCTGAAGCCGTGGCTGCGGCTGGCCAGGGCGTGCCACCGCGCGGCGCTGCTGGCGCTGCGGCACGACTGCCTGAACCTGTCGCAGTCGGCGGCCTACTCGGCCATCATCGCGCTGTTCCCGGCGCTGATCGTGACGGCTGCCCTGGTCGCGCTGCTGCCGGATGCGGGGCCGGTGCGGATGCAGTTGGGGCCGCTCTTCGACCGGATTCTTCCGGCTGAGGTAAGCGAGGCGCTGACGCCTTACTTCGCGGTCTCGCACACGTCGCACTCGACGCGGGCGCTGGTGCTGGCGGGGGTGGTGAGCCTGATGGGCGCGTCGAGCGTGATCGCCACGCTGATGGAGGGTGTGCGCCGGGCCAACGGACTGCCGATGGACTGCTGGACGGTGTGGCAGCGGCGTGGGCGGGCGTTTCTGCTGGTGCCTCTGTCGCTGGGGCCGCTGATCCTGGCCAGCGGGCTGGTAATTTTTGGTCACATCATCGCGGACTGGCTCTCGGGCTACGCGACCGAGGTGCGGCCGATGATCTTCCTGGTGGCTCTGGTGCTGCGCTGGCTGATCGCGGTGGCCGGGGTGGTGGGGCTTACGGCGCTGATCTACCACATGGGCACGCCGCTGAAGCAGCACTGGCTCATGACGCTGCCGGGAGCCTGCGTCTCGACGGCGATGTGGTTTCTGACGACGCTGGTCTTCGGCTGGTATGTGACGCGATTCGCCAACTATACGCAGATCTACGGCTCGCTGGGGTCGGGCATTGCGCTGCTGGTCTGGCTGTACCTGGTCTTTCTGAGTGTGCTCTGCGGGGCCGAAGTTAACGCGGCATTCTTTGAAAGGAGTGGTCAGAAATCATAAGCCGGGTGTATGAAGGAGCTACCCCGGAACAATTTGGGCGAGCGGGTTTTGCACGGAAGGTTTACCGGTTTAGGCTCCGCGCCATATAGAATTGGCTGGCAGTTCCACTCCAATGGTCAGACCATGTAGATTGCTGTTCTGCATGGCTGAGAAAGAACGCGGCGTCCGCTCTCATGACAAGTTCGAACTCAGAGTCTTCGAAATCCAAAGCAATCTTCCCGGTTCTCGACCGGCGCGCCAAGATTGTTGCGACCCTTGGCCCAGCCTCCAGCACGGTTCCCGTCTTCCGGGAGCTGGTGCGGGCCGGGCTCGACGTGGCGCGGCTCAACTTCTCCCACGGCAGCCACGCCCAGAAGGCGGAGCTGATCCGCATGGTGCGGCAGGTGGCGCAGGAAGAGGGCAAGCCCATCTGTATCCTGGCCGATTTGCAGGGGCCGAAGATCCGCACCGGCAAGCTGGTCGATCACAAGCCCGTGCTGCTGGTCGAAGGCGAGCACCTGACGATTACGCCCGAAGAGATCGAGGGCACCAAGGAGCGCGTGGGAACGACCTTCAAGACGCTGGCCGAGAACCTCGAGCCGGGCTCGCGCATTCTGCTCTCAGACGGCCTGATCGAGCTGCGCGTGGTCGAGCTGCGCGGCACCGACACGGTCTGCGAGATCGTGAACGGCGGGATGCTGGGCGAGAATAAGGGCATCAACCTGCCGGGGATCGCGGTGAACGTGCCGTCGCTGACCGAGAAGGACGAAGAGGATCTGATCTTCGCCATCGGTGAGGGCGTGGACACGGTGGCGGTCTCGTTCGTGCGCACGGCTGACGATGTGCGCCATGTGAAGAACCGGCTGGCGGCGCTGAAGTCGGATGCGTGGGTGATCGCGAAGCTGGAGAAGCCGCAGGCGATCGAGCACCTGGACTCGATTCTGGAAGTGGCTGATGCCATCATGGTCGCGCGCGGCGACCTGGGCGTCGAGGTGCCGCCCGAGAAGGTTCCGGCGATCCAGAAGCACATCATCAAGCGTGCGGCGGAGTATCGCAAGCCGGTGATTACGGCGACGCAGATGCTGGAGTCGATGATCGATAACCCGCGGCCCACGCGGGCGGAGGCGTCGGACGTCGCCAACGCGATCTACGACGGTACCGATGCGGTGATGCTCTCGGCCGAGAGCGCGGCGGGCAAGTACCCGGTGCAGGCGATTGCGATGATGGCCAAGATCGTTAGCGAGACCGAGGACCAGATTCGTCGCGACCCGCCGCCGATGTACAAGGTGAAGCGTAAGGTGCAGCTCTCGATCCAGGAGACGATCTGCGAGAGCATGGCGCACGCGGTCGGCGAGATCGACGTGACGGCGATTGCTCTGTTCACTGAGACGGGAAGCACGGCGCGGCTGCTCTCAAAGTACAAGCCGGATACCCCGATCTTCGCGCTGTCGCCGTTCCCGGCGGTCGTCAACCGGGCGATGCTGCTGTGGGGCACGTACCCGATTCTCTGCGACCGCTTCAAGGATACGGACCGGCTGGTGTACATGGCCGACGAGATCCTGCGCACGGCCGGACACGTCCGGGTCAAGCAGGTGCTGGGGATCGTGGCGGGAACGCAGATCAACTCGGGCGGCACCAACTTTATGCGGCTGCATACGGTGGGCGAGTCCGGCTTCATGCCGAAGTAGGTACTTCGTACCGTTCTCGGGGCAGTATGGGGGAATGAACAACATGGGGCCTCCCGTTGGTCGGCAGCGAGCATTGCTTGCTGCTGGGCTGATGGGAGGTTCTGTTGCGTAGAATGGTGGGATGGGCCGCATACGCATCCTCTCCGACCAGGTCGCCAACCAGATTGCCGCAGGCGAGGTGGTGGAGCGTCCGGCTTCGGTGGTCAAGGAGTTGCTCGAGAACTCGCTGGACGCGGGTGCGACGCGGATACGGGTGGAGGTCGAGGGCGGCGGGCGCAAGCTGATCCGCATCGTCGATAACGGCTGCGGCATGGTGCGGGACGACGCGCTGCTGGCCTTTGAGCGCCATGCGACCTCAAAGCTGCGGACCTCCGATGACCTGCTCTCGATTGCCACGCTGGGCTTTCGCGGGGAGGCGCTGCCGAGCATCGCCAGCGTCTCGCGGCTGTCCCTTGAGACTCGTGCCGCAGAGGATGAGGCAGGTACCCGCGTCGAGATCGCGGGCGGCAACATCCTCAACGTCGAAGAGGCCGGGCTGCCGGTGGGCACGACCATCGCGATTCGCGACCTGTTCTTCAACACCCCGGCGCGGCGCAAGTTTTTGAAGTCGGAGTCGACCGAGCTATCGCACATCGCGGCTCTGGTGACGCACTACGCGCTGGCCCAGCCGACCAAGCACTTCGAGCTGCACTCGGCCACGCAGGCCCTGCTGGTGGCTCCTGCCGTGGCCAACGCGGGCGAACGGCTCTTCCAGATCTTCGGGCGGGAGACGGCGGGGCTGATGATCCCGACCGCCGCCGAGATGGACTTTGCGAGGGCCGGGCTGCCCGAGCCTCCGCCCTGGCGGCGCGAACAGGACTACCAGCCGCCCGATCCGGGGTTCATACGGATCTCGGGGTTTGTCTCCAAGCCCGAGCTACAGAAGCTGAACCGGAACTCGATCTACGTCTTTGTGAACGGGCGTCTGATCCGCGACCGGCTGGTGATCCACTCGCTCACTGAGGCGTACCGCAACATCATTCCGCCCACGAGCTTCCCGGTGGTGCTGCTCTTCCTCGAGATGCCGCCGCAGGAGGTGGACGTGAACGTCCATCCGGCCAAGACCGAGGTGCGCTTCCGCCAGCAGAGCTTTGTGCATGACTTCATCCGCGACACGGTGCGGACGACGCTGATGCAGGCGCGTCCGGCGGCGAGTTTTGCGGCGGCGTTGAGCGGTGCTCCGTACGCCGGGGCCAGCTCCAGTTTGCTGCTCGACGTAAGCCCGATGCCGGGCGATCCGGGCGAGGCGGTGTTTTCGCCGAGCGGTGCGATGGGCTTCGGGTCGGAGTCGATTCCGCGCCGGGAGGATGCGGAGCTGTTCTCGCTGGCCGCGCCGGTGCAGCCCGAGTCGCCGGGACATCTGGCGTTTCAGGAGACGATCTCGGTAGGCTACGAGCCTGCGCGTCCGGCAGCGGTAGCGGCGGTGGTGACCAGTGGCGTCATCGAGAACCCGACGCTGGCCTCGCTCTCCACTTTGAGGCCGCTGGGGCAGATCCGTGATTCGTTCATCCTGGCGGTGAACGAGGAAGGTCTGTGGATCATCGACCAGCATGTGGCCCACGAGCGGATTCTCTTCGAGAAGGTGATGCGCGAGCGCGAGACCGAGCAGGTGCAGCGGCAGTATCTGCTGATGCCGGTTCTGGTGGAACTGCTGCCGCACCAGATGGTGACCTTCGCGGCCATCGCCGACGAGCTGGCGCTGAATGGCTTCGAGGCTGAGCCATTTGGCCCGCGGACGCTGGCCGTCAAGGCGGCTCCGGTGGGGCTGACGGGCAAAGAGCTGGAGCACATGCTCGAAGACGTGCTGGCCGGAACCGAGCGCGAGCAGCAGACCGAGAACGCCGATACCCGGCGGCGGCGGATCGCGGCGAGCATCGCCTGCCACGCGGCGGTGAAAATCAATATGCCGCTCGAGCGATCCAAGATAGAATGGTTGCTGGCCGAACTAGGAAAAACCGAGTATCCGACGAGCTGTCCGCATGGCCGGCCCATCGCGTTACGGTATTCTCATAGAGAGATAGAACGAGCCTTTCAACGAACCTGATCTCAGGCGGCTCGTGTACTTTTGACAAATTAACGAAGCACCCTCCGTGTGGGTCTCCACCACGCTGGAGGCCGCCGCGGCTTAAAGAACTCTGCCAAACAGCAGACCGCCCGGCAGGAAAGGCAACACTGTGACCTCATCGAACCCCGCCTCCCCGTCCTCTACGCCGTCGGCCGAACAACTCGCCGCCGCCCGCGCCGCCCGCTGGCACCAGAACGCCGAACCCCTGCTGACCATCGAGACGATGCGCGACTGGATCGTGGCCAACGGCCTGGTGCTCTACACGCCGCGCGCGCAGCAGCTTCCGTCGCCCGCTCCCTCGTTCGTCGAGGCGACGCTGGGCGTGGCCAACACTGAGCCGACCCTGACCGATATGGAACAGGCGCGCGGGATACTCTCGCGGCTGGTGGCCGAGGGTGTGGTGGTGCCGCTGAACCTGCTGGGCGTCACCGGCGGTAACGGTACCGATGTGCCGGATTTCGTGGTCTCGGCGCAGGTGTTTTCGTATGTCTTTACGTTGCGCGGCAACAAGGCCTGGAAGCAGGTTCCGAGCACCTCGGGCGCGGTGAAGGTCTCGCCGCTGGCGCTGGCGGCTTATGAGATTCTGACGGCCAAGATCAGCATGTCGGCCTACGAGCTGACCTCGCAGCTCGGCAAAGAGGTGACCGAAGTGGCGGTGTTGCGTGCGCTGACCGAGCTTTGGGGGCAGTTGCGGGTGATCCCGGTGCCCCAGCAGGACGGATCGGCCACGCTGTGGGAGCTGGCTTCGACGCGGTTCACCAAGCAGATCAAGTCGGGTGCGAACGCGGGGCAGCCGACCGCGCTGAGCGCGCTGATCTCGCTGTATCTGGGCCAGTCGCTGATGGCGACTGAAGATGAGATTGAGACGTTCCTCTCGCCGCTGGCTGCGCGTTCGCGGCTGCGCGACGTGATCCATGCGCTGCTCTCGGCGCGGCAGCTCGACGCCGTGGTGGTGGAGGGCAAGACTCTGCTGCACGTGGCGGGCGATCTGCCGGTCTTTGCCGGAATCGCCAAGCCGGAGCAGGCTGAGCCTGTGAGCGCCGAGGTTGATGGCGACGGAGAGCGGATTCGCAAGTTCACCCCCAAGCCGGGGAGCAAGATCGGGACCGGGCTGCGGTCGAAGCCGGGTTTTGGCGGCAAGCCTGCCTATGGCTCGAAGCCCTCGTTTGGAAGGAAGCCCGGCTTTGGTGGAGCCTCCGATGGGCGCGAACGCAGGCCGTTCAACCGGGATGCGAAGCCCTTCGGCAAGCCGACCTACAACAAGCCGTGGGAGGAAGATAAGGCCGCTCGACAGGCTTCGCCCTCGTTTGATGGCGGGGTAGCGGCCTCGGGTGAGGGTTCGGAGGGTGCGCGTCCGGCGTTTACGCCGCGGCCTTCGCGGCCTGGTTTTGGTGGTAAGCCCAGCTTCGGCAGCAAGCCTGGGTTCGGCGGCAAGCCGCGCTTCGAAGGGCGTCGCGAGGGATTCTCGCCGCGTCCGTCGTTGGGGGGAGATCGCCCGGCGCGTCCGTTTACGCCGCGTCCGTTCTCGTCCGAGGGTGGCGAGGCTGGCCCGCGCAAGACCTTCTCGAAGCCCGGAACCTTTGGGCGCAAGCGTGAGGGCTTTGGTGCGCCGTCGGGTGAAGGACGTCCGCCGCGCCGTGAGTTTGGCGGCGGCTCGGATCGTCCTGCGGGCGGTGGCTTCAAGAAGCCGTTCGGAGGGCCGCGTCCTGACCGTGCAGGCTTCTCGGATCGCCCGAGCTTTGGCTCGAAGCCCGGCTTCTCGCGGGATCGCGGCGAGCAGGGCGGTGGCGATGAGGCCCCGCGCAAGGTGTTCCGGAAGTTCGACGCGCCGCGTGGACCTAAGCCCTTTGGCAGCAAGCCTTTCGGTAGCAAGCCCTTTGGTGGTAAGCCTGCGGGCGATCGGCCTTCGCGTCCCTTCGACGCGAATCGTCCGCCGCGTCCGCCCTTTGGCGGCGACCGCTCGGATCGCCCCGCACGGTCGTTCGGAGACCGTCCGGCGCGCCCCTTTGGGGACCGTCCGACCCGTTCCTTCGGGGACCGTCCGGCGCGTCCGTTCGGTGGCGACCGCTCGGGTTCGTCGGATCGTCCGCGTCCCGAGGGCCGTCCCAGCTTTGGCGCGAAGCCCGGTGGATTCGGCGGCAAGAAGCCGTTCGGCAAGTCATCCGGATCGGGAGGTTTTTCGAAGCCCGGCGGCACGTTCGCCAAGTTTGCCGACGGCAAGAAGCCCTTTCGCAAGCCGGGTCCGGGCAAGCCGTCCTTCGGCGGCAAGAGCGGAGGCGGCTTCAAGCCTTCGCGGCGTCGTGAGGATGGCAAGTGAGCCATTCCGCTACTGATTCATCGCAGCGCCGCCAGCGGCCCGTCATCGCTATCGACGGGCCGGCTGGCGCGGGCAAAAGCACCATCGCGGCCCATCTGGCGCGGCGATTCGGCCTTTTGAACCTCGAGACTGGTGCGATGTACCGGGCGCTGGCGCTCAAGGCGATTGAGAACGACCGAGACTTCGACCAGGAGCCGGAGCTGCTGGAGCTGGCTGCGCATACGACTATCACGCTCGAGCCGCAGCGCGAAGGCAATCGAGTGCTGCTTGATGGGCAGGACGTCTCGCGGCGTCTGCGTGATGCGGACGTGACGGCGGCGGCGTCGCGGGTTTCGGTGCATCCGAGGGTGCGGGCGTGGATGGTGGCCCGCCAGCAGGCCCTGGGGGCCTCAGGTGGCGTAGTGATGGAAGGCCGCGACATCGGAACGGTGGTCTTTCCCGACGCTGAGATCAAGATCTTTCTAGACGCGGACCCGGAGGTGCGGGGAAATCGCCGCTTCAAGCAGGCGGCTCCGCAGAATCCGGCGAATGAGCGGATAACCGAGGCGGCGGTGATCGCCGAGATGAAGGAGCGGGACCAGCGCGACCGCAACCGTGCTGAGTCGCCGCTGCGACCGGCCGAGGATGCGATCATTCTGGATTCGACCGCGATGACGCTGGAGGAGGTGCTGGCTCGATCGGAGGAGATCGTTCTGGCGCATTTGGGCGCTGTAACCGGCGCTGCAAGTGGGAAGAGTGTAGAATCGCAAATAGGGTGAGGTTGTTTAGACACGTTGCTGGTCGGAAAGTTGCACAAGTTTTGCGACAGAATCAAATAAGTCAAAGAAATTTGTGCGAAAACTTGCCAAGCGTGCTAACCTTTGCACATCGTTTGAAACAGATTGGTATTCTGCAAAGCTGTACTGTCGAACCCCGATTTGTTATTACGGCAAATTCAAGAGCACTAAGGAAATTATCAACATGGAACAGGGAACAGTGAAGTGGTTTAACGATGCCAAGGGGTTTGGCTTCATCAGCCGTCAGAACGGCGAGGATGTGTTTGTTCACTACTCGGCGATCAATTCGAACGGCTTCAAGAGCCTTCAAGAGGGGCAGGCTGTTCAGTTCAACGTGGTCAAGGGACCCAAGGGTTGGCAGGCGTCCGACGTTCAGCCTCTCTAATTAGCCACCGCTCTTGAGCGGTCAGGCAACTACAAGTTCGGCGAAAGGGACGGCTCAGGCTGTCCCTTTTCGCGCTCCCTGCAGCTTTTCCTTCCAGTGTGCCTTGCGGAGCGAGTAGCCCACCTCGGTGGGTCTACGGTTTGGGCTGCGGCTCCTTCGGTTCAGAATCAGGTTTATCCTCCTCTATCTGGTTGATTCCGGGCAGGATGGTGGATGTCGCCTTGAATTTGCGGTAGTCGCCGTATCTTGCCCTGACGTTTCCGTCGAAGCTGAGGAAGAGCATGATGCGAGCCTGTCCGTGCGCCTCGAGACTCTCCGGCAGCCAGACCTCATCGTTGATCTTCCGGTTGCGGAAGGTAAAGGACGTGCCCTTGCGCACGCTCACCAGAAGACCTCCTCCAATCTTGAACGGATTGATGAACTGCCCGCCGATGCGCACGATGCTCCGGTCCGCCTCGTCGATCCAGATCGTCCCCGCCATATCGTGAATGGCCGCCTCGCCGGGGTTGCGGGTCTTGGCCTTGGGGTCGCCGGTGAAGTCGACCACGATGGTGTCGCGCCCGTTGATTGTCTCGCGGCGGGCGTTGGTGAATGAGCCTAGCTCCAGCATCCGGGAGACGGTGATCTCTTCGTGGCCTTGCGAGTCGGTCTCCTTGCCTGAGGCGTCGGCCTTGAGACGCCGTTCGCGTGCCTTGGCCACATCTTTGTCGATCCTTTCCGAGAGCTTCTTCTGCTCCTCCGGGCTAAGCTCCTTGCCGTCTTTGCTGACCATCCGATGCACGTTGACGCCTTCGGTCCAGAAGACGTCAAACTCTCGTGTGGTCGTCTTCTTTACGGAGCCATGGCTGTCCAGCTCGTCGGCCTGGGTGGATTCCCGGTAGATGTAATCCTTTTCGACGGTCTCGGCCTCGCGCTGATGGGCCTCGACCTGGTGCATCAGGGTGGGGATGTCGGGGAGCGGAGCGGGAGTGGTTTGCCCGTGAGACGGTAGCCAGGAGAGCAAAAATAAGAGGCCCAGCCGGAGGATTCGAGGTCGATTCATAGGGCTCCGGAGAGGGCAGATGTACGATTCCTGGTACGTCCGTGCGGTTATCGGCTGCCGGAGATGCGGACAGCCTATCGATGGGTCTAGCATACCAAGTGTTGCGGTGGAGCCACGCTCCCGCGCTCAATCTGAAGATTCGTGGTAAGGCAAAGCGAGGAATGATGGCAATCAAGGACAAGAAGACTGCAGTAAAGACAGTAGTTGTGGCCGAAAGTGCCGGTTCCGGACGCCGGCAGGAGACGTTCGACGTGTTTCGGCGCTGGGGATATTTGCAGTCGACGCTGGACCCGTTGGGGCAGTTTTTGCCGGGAGAGGCGTTCCCGGTCGCGGTGCCGGATGGCCCGGATGCGGTAGAGGCGCGGGGGTACTACTGCGGCACGATTGGCGTGGAGTACATGCACATCGCCAGCCCGGAGAAGCGGCAGTGGCTGGAGCAGCAGATGGAGCGCAAGGCTCCGGCGACGGACCAGAAGCACGTGCTGACGCAGCTCATCAAGGCCGACATCTTCGAGCAGGTGATCCAGGCGCGCTACCTGGGCACGAAGCGGTTCTCTCTAGAGGGGCTGACGGTGCTTATCCCCTACCTCGACCGGACCTTCGAGGTCAGCGCCGGGTTGGGCGTGAACAAGGCGATCCTGGCGATGAGCCATCGCGGTCGCCTGAACGTGATGACCAATACCGTCGGCCGCAGCGCGACGGAGATCTTCGCCAAGTTTGAGGACGTGGACCCGCGCAGCACGATGGGCGGCGGAGACGTGAAGTATCACCTGGGCGCGACCGGCGACTATACCTCGCCCGAGGGCAAGAAGATTGCGCTGCACCTGGTCTCGAACCCGAGCCATCTTGAAGCGGTGAACCCCGTGGCGATGGGGCGTGCGCGTGCGAAGCAGACCCGCATTGAAGTCGAAGAGGGCATCGAGAACGCCAAGCCGCAGGTGCTGCCGATCATCATGCACGGCGACGCGGCCTTTGCCGGTCAGGGAGTGGTGGCCGAGGCGCTGAACATGGCGACGCTCGCAGGCTACAACATCGGCGGGACGATCCACATCGTGGTGAATAACCTGCTTGGATTTACGGCGCTGCCGGAGGAGTCGAACTCCTCGCGCTTCTCGACCGACCTGGCCAAGCGCCTGCCGATTCCGATCTTCCACGTGAACGCCGAGGACGCCGACGCGGTGATGCGCGTGGCGACGATTGCGGCGGAGTATCGGCATAAGTTCGGCTCCGATGTGGTGGTCGACCTGATCGGCTACCGGCGGCATGGGCACTCCGAGGTGGATGACCCGACGGTGACGCAGCCGCGCCGCTACGCCGCCATCAAGGAGCATCCGGAGCTTTACAAGATCTACGCCAAGCAGATCGGCGTGGACCCGGCGGCCGAGGTGGCCGAGGTGCAGGGCCACTTCCTCGAAGAGCAGAAGAAGGCCATGAAGGCCGAGCGCAAGATGGAGATGGCGCAGCTTCCGGCGTACTGGGATAAGTATCGCGGTGGATATATTCAGCCCGCGGACGACCAGGTGAAGACCGGCATCAGCTCCGGTGAAGTGGTGGCGCTGACTGCCGCGCTGACGACCTATCCCGAGAGCTTTCACGTTCATCCCAAGGTGAAGAAGCTCTACGAGCAGCGCGTCGAGATGGCCGCGGGCAAGCGTGCCTTCGACTACGGCATGGCTGAGCTGCTGGCGTATGCGTCGCTGGTGAAGGCGGGAACGCCGGTTCGTCTGACCGGACAGGACTCGCAGCGCGGAACGTTCAACCAGCGCCACTCGGTGATGATCGATATCGAGACCGAGGCGCGGTATACGCCGCTGGAGCATATCGCTTCGGAGCAGGGCAAGTTCGAGGTTTATAACTCGCTGCTCTCGGAGGCCGCGTGTCTGGGTTATGAGTACGGCTACTCGCGTGACTACCCCGAGACGCTGGTGCTGTGGGAGGCGCAGTTCGGCGACTTCGCCAACGGCGCGCAGATCATCATCGACCAGTTCATCTCGGCGGGCGAGGCCAAGTGGCACCTGCTCTCGGGGCTGGTGATGCTGCTGCCGCACGGGTACGAGGGCCAGGGGCCGGAGCACTCGAGCGCGCGCATGGAGCGGTATCTGCAACTGGCTGCGACCGACAACATGGTCATCTGCCAGCCTTCGACGGCGGCTCAGTACTTCCACATGCTGCGGCGGCAGGCGCTGCGCGATCTGCGCAAGCCGCTGATCGTGTTTACGCCGAAGAGCATGTTGCGGCACCCGGATGCGTCTTCGTCGCTTGAGGCTTTTAGTGCGGAGACCTTCCAGAAGGTGCTGCCGGATGCGAGCGTCAAGGACCCGCGCAGGATTCTTCTGTGCTCGGGTAAGATCGGGCATAACCTGCGGGTGGAGCGGGAGAAGCGTAAGGATAATGGCGTTGCCATTGTCTTCCTGGAGCAGCTCTTCCCGTGGCCGGAGCAGGAGTTGCAGGCGGCGCTCGACATGCACCCGAATGCTGAGGTCGTGTGGGTGCAGGAGGAGCCGGCGAATATGGGCGCGCTCTTCTACGTGATGCCGCTGCTGAGGACGATGACGCGGGATCGGGCTATCGTGAAGGTGAGCCGCAGTGCTGCGGCGACTCCGGCGACGGGCTCGCCCAAGGCGCATGATATTGAGGAGAAGGCGCTGATCGATATGGCCTTTGGTGCGTAACGATCACTTTAGAAGAAGAGAAATCCGGGTGGCCTAATAGGCCACCCGGATTTTTTGATGAAGCAAGAAATACGCGCAGCGTCCAAGACCGCACGAAGTGCCGCCCGCCCGGCGCGAGGGCGCTTTTGCTGTTGTCTGTTTTCTTGGTTGTCATTCAGGAGCGAAGCGGAGGAATCTGCTGTTGTTTTTGTTTCTGAGGTAGGTCCGGGCTTTAGCCCGGACACATCCGACGGCCACCGATGCGGGCTAAAGCCCGCGTCCGTGGCGAGTTTTGATGTCGGGGCTAAAGCCCCGACCTACCTCAGAAGCAGAAGCAACAGCAACGACAAAGGCAAAAGCAGATTCTTCCGCTTCGCTCCTGAATGACAACCAAGAAAACAGGCAACAGCAAAAGCGCCCTCGCGCCGGGCGGGCGGCACTTCGTGCGGTTCTCGACGCTTCGCGTGTTATTTTTCTGATGCTGGCAGGCTGGGCGTGATCTCGCGGGCGTAGATCTGATGCGTCACCTTGGGCGGCGTGCCGTCGGGCGACTGGTGCAGCGCATAGGCTCTGTCGCGGATCACAGTATCCGCCGCGGTTGTGCGTTCGCGCGAGCGCAGGTAGTCCAGCCACGACTCCATGATGAAGGTCTCGTTCAGGTGCGTCGGGTTCACCGCCTCGCGGTAGATCCCCCAGCGAACCGCCCCGTCGCGCAGCCGCACGCCGCGCAGCTCGTGGATCGCATGGGTGAACTGGACGTAGTTCTCCGCCGGAATGTTGTACTCGATCGAGATGCGCACGGGGCCTTCACTGAAGTCCGATTCGAGGTTCTCCTCGGGCGCGATCAGCTCGGGCGCGGGGCGCTTCCACTCGTAGGGGGTGTGGTCGGGCAGCGCGCCGTGCAGGATCTTGAAGCGGGCGGCGAGCGGCAGCGTCAGTCCTAGACCAGCGGCGGCTATCGCCAGGGCTGTCGAGGTCTGCATATGCTCGGCCAGCGCGCCCCAGAGGATCGAGCCCAGCGCCAGCCCGCCCTGGAAGGTCATCAGGTAGGTGCCGAGGGCGCGGGCCGTGACCCACGCGGGCACCGAGAGCTGGATGGAGGTGTTGATGGTGGACATGGTGCTCGTCCACGCCGAACCGGCCACGATGAGCACCGGAACGATGATGTACGGCGTGTGCACGAAGGCCAGGATGAGCAGCGTGAAGACCTGGTAGCTGGTGCCCACCATCAGGATCGACGAGGCGGTGAGGCGGCGGCGAATGCGCGGCATCTGGGTGGCGGCGATGAGCGCTCCGAGGCCGAGCGAGCCGTTCAGGATGCCGTAACCCATCGCGCCCTGGTGCATGTCTTGCCGGGCGACCACGGCCAGCAGCGACCAGATGGCGGAGACGAAGAAGGTGTAGTGTAGTGCGCGGACGAGCGACGCCTGTAGTTGCGGCGAGTAGCGGACGTAGCGCAGGCCGGAGCGGATGGACCCGGCGATGCGCTCGGATGGCAGCGCCGACTTGAACAGCGGAACGCGCTTCCAGTTGACCAGAACCCAGATGACGCCCGCGAAGGAGACCGCGTTGAGCGCGAAGACCGCGCCCGCGCCGGTGTGGGCGGTCTTGAAGGCCGCGACCATCAGGCCGCCGATGGCCGGGCCGACGGCGCGGGCGATGTTGTTCGAGGCGGCGTTGAGCGAGACGGTGTCGGGGATCAGCTCGCGCGGCACCAGCTCCGGCACGATGGCCTGCCAGGCCGGGTTGTTCATGGCCGAGCCGATGTTGAGCAGGAAGGTAAACCCCAGCAGTGCCCAGGGCGAGACGTGGCCGAGAAAGGTCAGAACGGCCAGGATGCCGACCGAGCCGAGCATCCACACCTGCCAGAAGATGAGCAACTTGCGCCGGTCGTAGATCTCGGCGGTGGACCCGGCCAGCAGGCCGAGGACCAGCACGGGCAGCGAGGCCGCCGTCTGCATGAGCGCGATGAGCAGGGGCGAGGTGGTCAGGACGGTCATCAGCCAGGTTCCGGCGGTGTCCTGCATCCAGGTGCCGACCGAGGAGACGGTCGAGGCGATCCAGCGGTCGCGGAAGAGCCGGATGCGCAGGGGCGCGAAGCCACTGACGGTCGGGTTAGCTGTGGCGGTTGCGGGCGTGACGTTGGGGGTCTCGAGCGGCATCGGCTGGTTCTAGTCTACTGCTCGGTGTTGTAATTTCTATGAAGCCCAGGAGCTTGTACTGCTGCTAATCTGAGCACAAGAGTCCCCCCTTCTGCTATTCCCGAAAGGAAGTCTGAAAGGAAAGTTCAGGATGCGATTGCTCGATCGACTACAGCCCGTGGGAGCGCTGGTGATGCGTCTGGCGCTTGGCCTCTCCATGAGCGTTCATGGCTATCAGAAGGTGTTTCATCCCGGCGCGTTGCATCACTTCGCCCAGTATGTGGCAACGCTGGGGATGCCGCAGTGGCTGGGGTATGTCTCTGCCTATGTGGAGCTGGTCGGCGGCGTTCTGCTGCTGGTGGGGCTTTTTACGCGGCTCGCCGCAGCTCTTACTGCGATCAACATGCTGGTGGCCTTCTTTACTGTCGGCATCCATCAGGGCTTTGGAATTTACAACTACATCCTGGCGCTCGTCGCCCTGGCGGTCATGCTGACCTTCTATGGTGCGGGTGCGTTGGCTGTAGATCGAAGGTTTCCGCAATGGCGCTGAAAAAGGGAAAGCCACGCAGCGCGGTGGGGGCTGTTGCGTGGCTATTCCTGTAATACAAACGAAGTGGGTGGACTTCGTTGGGGCCGGCTCAACTCAACGCAAGCGCGAGGAGCCTTGCCCTAACGAAAAGCATAACCCGGATCGTTAGAGAACGTCAATAATTAAAGAAAATTTGTACTTCGTACCGTTCTCGGGGCGGCATGGGGAAATTATCGTCTGAGGGCCTCCCGCTGGTCGGCAGCGAGAATTCTTATTTCCGACCAACGGGAGGACCACGCGAAGCCGAGAACGGCACGAAGTGCTCAGAGGCGGCAGATCAGCAGTTCGCGTTCGTAGATCATCTCCGGCGGCAGGTGGTCGTGGAGCGAGATGAACAGCTCCTCGTGGCCCATGACCTCCTTCTTCCAGGTCTCGCGGTCGACGGCCTGGAGCTGCGAGAACTGGTCGTAGGAGAAGTCCAGCCCGTTCCAGTTGATGTCCGTGTACTTGGGGGTCCAGCCGATCGGCGTCTCCTTGCCGCGTACCCGGCCGCGCACCCGGTCGACGATCCACTTGAGCACGCGCATGTTCTGGCTGTAGCCGGGCCACAGGAACTTGCCGTCCGGCCCCTTGCGGAACCAGTTGACGTGGAAGACGCGCGGCGTCTCGGTCAGGTTGCGCTGCATACGGATCCAGTGCCGGAAGTAGTCGCCCATGTGGTAGCCGCAGAAGGGCAGCATGGCCATGGGGTCGCGGCGCACGGTGCCGACGGGGGCTCCCGCTGCCGCCGTGGTCTCCGAGCCCATGGTGGCCCCGATATACACGCCCGCCGACCAGTTGAAGGCCTGGTAGACCAGCGGAATCGTCTGGGGGCGGCGGCCGCCGAAGATGAACGCCGAGATGGGCACGCCGTTCGGGTCTTCCCACGCCGGGTCGATGGTGGGGCACTGGCTGGCCGGAGCTGTGAAGCGGCCGTTGGGGTGTGCGGCGGGCGTGGCCGACTCCGGGGTCCACGGGTTGCCGCGCCAGTCGGTCAGGTGCGGCGGCGGAGCGTCGGTCATGCCCTCCCACCAGACGCCGCCCTCGGGCGTCAGCGCCACGTTGGTGAAGATGGTGTTGCGGGCCAGCGTCGCCATGGCGTTGGGGTTGGTCTTCTGGCTGGTGCCGGGCGCGACGCCGAAGAATCCAGCCTCGGGGTTGATGGCGCGCAGGCGTCCGGTGGAGTCGGGCTTGATCCAGGCGATGTCGTCGCCGACGGTCCAGACCTTCCAGCCCTCGAACCCGGCGGGCGGGATGAGCATGGCGAAGTTGGTCTTGCCGCAGGCGGAGGGAAAGGCCGCGGCTACGTAGGTCTTTTCGCCGTCGGGCGACTCGACGCCGACGATGAGCATGTGCTCGGCCATCCAGCCCTCGTCGCGGGCGATGTTGCTGGCGATGCGCAGCGCGAAGCACTTCTTGCCGAGGAGGGCATTTCCACCATAACCAGACCCGTACGACCAGATCTCGCGCGTCTCGGGGAAGTGGACGATGTACTTCTCCTCGTTGCACGGCCAGGGCACGTCCTTTTTGCCGCCGACCAGCGGCGCGCCCACGCTGTGCATACACGGCACCACGCGCTTCTCATCCTTGTCGATCTCGGCGAAGACCGGCGTGCCGATGCGCGCCATGATGCGCATGTTGACGACCGCGTAGGCGGAGTCGGTAAGCTGCACGCCGATCTGCGACATGGGCGAGCCGATGGGGCCCATGCTGTAGGGCAGTACGTACATGGTGCGTCCGCGCATGGAGCCTTTGAAGAGCGCCTTCAGCTTCTTGCGCATGACGAACGGGTCTTCCCAGTTGTTCGTGGGACCCGCGTTGTCCTTGGACAACGAGCAGATAAAAGTCCGGTCCTCGACGCGGGCGACGTCGTTGGGCGACGAGCGGGCGTAGTAGCAGCCGGGCCACAGCTCCTGGTTGAGCCGGGTGAAGGTGCCCGCGTCGACCAGCCCGGCGCAGAGCGCGTCGTACTCGGCCTGGGAGCCGTCAACCCAGTGGATCGAGTCGGGCTGGGTCAGGTCGGCCATCTTTTCGACCCAGCGGATGAGGTGCTTGTTGGTCGTGGGCAGTGCGGAGGTCGCGGACATCGTCGAGGTCTTCATGTCACGGTGATTCTTCGCCGTTGGTGATTGGGCTGTCAACCTGCAAATGAGAAATATGTTCGATTATCAGACCAATTTTTCGAGTGGGTCCATGAATGGGTGAGAGCGCCAAGCGGCCTTACTCCTCCTGAAAGCCTTACACTGGGCTCTGATGCGGCGTATTGTCCTCACCACCTTCGGCTCTCTCGGCGACCTTCATCCATACCTCGCGGTGGGCCTTGGGCTGAAGGCGCGAGGCCACGCGGTCACGATTGCGACATCGGAGATCTATCGCGAGAGGGTAGAGCGCGAGGGGCTGGAATTTCATGCGGTGCGGCCAGATCTGGAGCGGTTTCGCGGGGATCGGGAGGTGGTGCGCCGTATCTGGAGCCCGCGCACCGGCACCGAGTACATCATCCGCAAACTGATGTTGCCGCATCTTGCCGACTCGTTCGCGGACCTGCGCGCGGCGTGCGTGGGTGCGGACGTTCTGGTGACGCATGTTCTGCTCTACGCCGCTCCACTGGTGGCGGAGACGCTGGGGATTCCGCTGGTCTCAGTGGGCTTGCAGCCTGCGGCGTTTGTGTCGGTGCATGATCCGTCGGTGCTGGCTCCCGCGCGCTGGACGTATGGGTTGCGGCGCTTTGGGCCGACGCCCTTTCGAGTGCTGCACAAGATGGCGGCGTGGCGTGCGCGTGCATGGGCACAGCCGATTTACGATCTTCGCCGCAGCCTTGGCTTGCCGATGCCCGCGCAAAACCCGATTCTCTACTGGGGCGCGCAGGGGGAGTATGCGCAGGCTTGGTTTTCGCCGCTGCTGGGCGTGGCTCAGCCGGATTGGCCTGCGGGCACGGTCGTTACGGGGTTCCCGTTTTATGGTGCTTCGAGTGGAATCGCGCTGACTGCGGAGACGGAGGAGTTTCTTCGTGCGGGCGAGCCGCCGCTGGTCTTTACGCTGGGTTCGGCGGCGGTGCAGCACGCTGGAGACTTCTATGCCGAGAGCGCCGCTGCTGCGCGTTTGCTGGGGCGGCGCGCTGTTCTGTTAGTGGGGGAAGAACCGCTTCAGGGGCTTGCATCGGAGACTATTCATGTGACTGCTTATGAGCCTTATGCGGCGCTGTTTCCGCGAGCCGCAGCGGTGGTTCACCAGTGCGGCATCGGCACCACGGCGGAGTCGCTGCGAGCCGGTGTGCCCATCCTCGCGGTGCCGTGGGGGCACGACCAATTCGACAACGCGGAGCGGTTGAAGCGGCTCGGCTGTGCGCGGGTGTTGTCCCGGAGAGGCTATCGGGCGCGGCAGGTTGCGAAGGCGATTCACGAGCTTACCGGCTCTGCTTCGATTGCTGTGAAGGTTGCAGAAGTGGCGCAACAGATTCGAGCCGAAGACGGTGTTGCAGCGGCCTGTGATGCCATCGAACGCGCGATGAGAGGTTAGTGGCAGATCGTAAGGCTTTGTCGTTGTCTGTTTTCTTGGTTGTCATTCAGGAGCGAAGCGGAGGAATCTGCTTTTGCCTTTGTTGTTGCTTCTGCCGTTGTTGTTGCTCTTGCTTCTGGGGTAGGTCGGGCTTCAGCCCGACCTACCCAGAAGCAAGAGCAAAAGCAGATTCCTCCGCTTCGCTCCTGAATGACAACCAAGGAAACAAGCAACGGCAAGTGCCGCCCTCACGTCGGGGCACTTCGTGCCGTATTCGAAAGACCGGCACCTCGTGCTGTTTTGGACGCTTCGCGTAAAAGGCGATCTACGCGATCGCCGCTGTCACCAACGCCTGCGCCTCGGTCTGGATCTGCTTCAGGTGATCCTCTCCCTTGAAGCTCTCCGCGTAGATCTTGTACACGTCTTCCGTGCCGCTGGGCCGCGCCGCAAACCAGCCGTTGGCCGTCGTCACCTTCAACCCGCCGATGGCCGCATGGTTCCCCGGAGCCTCGGTCAGGATCGCCGTGATCGGCTCCCCGGCCAACTCGGTCGCGGTCACCTGCTGGGGCGAGAGCTTGCCCAGCTTGGCCTTCTGCTCCTTGGTCGCGGCCGCGTCGATGCGCTGATAGACCGGATTACCGTAGCGGGCGGTCAGCTCGCCGTAGAGCACGCCGGGGTCCTTGCCGGTGCGGGCGGTCATCTCCGCGGCCAGCAGGCCCAGGATCAGACCGTCCTTGTCCGTCGTCCAGACCTTGCCATTAGTGCGCAGGAAGCTGGCCCCGGCAGACTCCTCGCCGACGAAGCCCAGCGTGCCGTCAATCAGGCCGTCGACGAACCACTTGAAGCCCACCGGAACTTCGAGCATCGGGCGTCCGAGGCCAGCGGCCACGCGGTCGATCATGCTCGAAGAGACCAGCGTCTTGCCGATGCCGACGCTTGCAGCCCAGCCCGGACGATGCCGGAAGAGGTACTCGATTGAAACCGCGAGGTAGTGGTTCGGATTCAGCAGGCCGGAGCTGCGCGTCACGATGCCGTGGCGGTCGTGGTCGGTGTCGCAGGCCCAGGCCACGTCGAAGAGATCCTTCTTCGCGATCATCGAGGCCATCGCGTTGGGGCTGGAGCAGTCCATGCGGATCTTGCCGTCCCAGTCGCAGGTCATAAAGCGGAAGGTGGGGTCGATGTTTGGGTTCAGCAGCTCGGCGGGCAGCTTGTACTGCTCGATGATGCGCGGCCAGTAGTGGACGCCCGCGCCGCCCAGCGGATCGACGGCCAGCTTCAGCCCGGAGCCGCGCAGCACGTCGAAGTCGATGACGTTCGCGAGGTCGTCCACGTAGGCGGTCAGGAAGTCGTGGCGGAGGGTCGTCTCAGCGGCCAGCGCCTTGCTGTACGTGATGCGCTTGACGTCCTTGAGGCCGCCCGCGATCAGCTCGTTGGCGCGGTTCTCGATCCACTTGGTCGCGCCGGTGTCGGCCGGGCCGCCGCTGGGCGGGTTGTACTTGAAGCCGCCGTCCTCGGGCGGGTTGTGCGAGGGCGTGATGACGATGCCGTCGGCCAGCTCGGTGATGCGGTCGCGGTTGTAGCCGAGGATGGCGTGCGAGAGAGCGGGCGTGGGCGTGTAGCCGAGCGTCGCGTCGATGCGGGTGGGGATCTCATTGGCTGCCAGCACCTCGAGCGCGGTGGCGAAGGCGGGGTCCGAGAGCGCGTGCGTGTCCTGCGCGAGGAAGATGGGACCGGTGGTCTTCTGGCTGTGGCGGTACTCGACGATGGCCTGGGTGATGGCGGCGATGTGGTCGTCGTTGAACGAGGTGTTGAGCGCGCTGCCGCGATGGCCGGAGGTGCCGAAGGCCACGCGCTCGGCGGGATTGGAGACATCCGGGTGCAGGCTGTAGTAGGCGGTAATCAGGCGCGGCGTGTTGACGAGGTTCTCAGGAAGCGGAAGTTTGCCGGGCTCGTTGGGCGTGAGTTTCATCATGGTCTTCAAGGGCCTTCACTTCTGGATTTGCGCTGCGCCTGATGCAAAGTTTACGGGGCAGTCAATCAGGCGATCAATCAGTTGGATGCTGTCTTTGACGTTGGGCGGAGATCCGCAGACTCAGCCGACGAAACCTCTTGCACTTTCACCTGTGCTGTTTTTCAATAGAGGCGTTTCATACATTACTTTTGTACCTCAACCGCTGGCCCGACCACAGCCGGCGGCAACGTGAATTTCTGAGCAGGGATCGTTGAGAGGTGCGTGGGATGAAGAGGATGGTCGTGGGCAGCACTCCACGGCGGTCGCTCCAGTGCCGCGCTCCTCTGTTTGGAGTGGTAATGCAGTACTTTTCTGCCGTTGGCAGTGTGCGGGGGATGCGACGTTCTCAGGAGGCAGTGCTGGCCCGTGGGTGGGGCCGGATTCTGGCTCTGCTTTGCGCCGCCTTGGTCCTGACCGCGCAGGCCCGTGCCGTACAGGCTACGCTGGTCGCGGATGCGCACGTCAACAGCGCCCGCCCCACGGTGAACAGCGGGGCCATCTCGAACATCTATGTGGGGAGCGGCTATACCGGGTTGGTGCAGTTTGACCTGAGCCTGCTGCCTACCGGAACGACCTCGGCGCAGATCTCCCGCGCGGTGCTGCGGCTCTATGTCAACCGCGTGGATACGGCGGGGCAGATCGGCGTGCAGCCGCTCAGCGCGGCGTGGGGCGAGTACAGCGTTACCTACCAGACCATGCCCGCGATGGGCAGTGCGGTGCAGACGATCAATGTCGGCCAGGCCGGTGCGTACATCGCCATCGACGTGACCGCGCAGGTGCAGGGCTGGCTCAGCGCGCCTGCCTCCAACCACGGTCTTGCCCTGACCGCTGCTACGGCGGCGGTGCAGTTCGACAGCAAGGAGAACGACCTGACCGGACACGCGCCCGTGCTGGACGTGGGGATCGTCTCGCAGGGGCCGCAGGGAGATCAGGGACCTGCCGGTCCTGCTGGAATAGCCGGGGCCGTTGGGCCTGCGGGGGCGACTGGCCCAACCGGAGCTACGGGTGCAGCCGGAGCAATAGGGCCAATGGGACCAATCGGGCCGTCAGGACCAACTGGCCCGGCAGGACTGCCCGGCGCAGTTGGTCCCGTCGGTCCGTCTGGTCCAAGCGGGCCTGTTGGAGCCTCTGGGCCTCAAGGTCCAATTGGCCCCGCCGGTGCTCCGGGAGCAAAGGGGGATACGGGCTTTACCTACCAGGGGAGCTACAACGCCGCCACGACCTACGCCGTGGCCGACGTGGTGGTCTCCGAGGGCTCCAGCTATCTTTCGCTGGTCTCGGGGAATCAGGGCAACACGCCTGGCCTGTCGCCGCTGGCATGGGGGCTGCTGGCCTACGGGAGCACGACCGGCAGCGGCACGGGGACGGGCAGCGGCATCGCCTACCAGGGGGCGTACATGCCGCTCACCAGCTACGCGTTGAACGATACGGTCCTCTTCAACGGCTCCAGTTACATCTCGCTGGTGGCGGGCAACCACGGCAATACTCCGGGGCTGACGCCGTCGGCGTGGGGGTTGCTGGCCGCCGCTGGCGTGGGCGTGGCCGGGCCGGTCGGACCAGCGGGGCCTGCCGGAGCCGCCGGTCTGCAAGGTCCAGCCGGACCCACCGGCGCGGCTGGACCGGCAGGCGCGCCGGGAGCTGACGGGAAGCCGGGGCTGGTCTACCAGGGGGCTTACGGCTCCAGCAATAACTACGCCCTGGGAGACGTGGTGCTCTGGCAGGGGGCGAGTTACGCGTCTCTGGTGGCAAGTAATCACGGCAATACGCCGGATCAGTCGCCCTCCTACTGGGGCGTGCTCACGACGCAGGGGCCGCAGGGCTTCAGGGAGTCGCTGGTCCGTCTGGCCCTGCCGGTCAGGCTGGAGCTTTGGGACCTGTAGGACCGCCCGGTGAACGGGGCGATCAAGGCATGCAGGGCATCCCGGGGCAGGCCGGGGCTCAGGGGATTCCGGGAGTCGCCGGGGCACAGGGGCCGACTGGATCGGCTGGGCCGCAGGGTGTCCCCGGCCCGGTTGGATTGGCCTATCAGGGGAGTTACTCCTCGGTGGCGAACTATGCCCTGGCTGATGGGGTGACCTACAACGGCTCCAGCTACGTATCTCTGGTCGCCGGAAACCACGGCAACACACCCGGCCAGAGCCCCGCCGCGTGGGCGCTGATCGCGGCGGCTGGTTCTGCTGGAGCCGCCGGGGCGACGGGAGCCACAGGGCCAGCCGGGGCCATCGGCCCTCAGGGATTGCCGGGGCCAGCCGGGCCTCAGGGGACCACGGGCGCGACCGGTCCGCAGGGGCCGCCGGTCGTCCGCTACACCGGCGCGTACAACCCCGCCACGAGCTATAGCCTGAACGACGCGGCCAGCTTCGGCGGCTCCACCTACGTCTCGATGCTGGACGACAACCACGGCAACACACCGGACGTCAGCCCCGGCTACTGGACGGTTCTGGTGGCGCAGGGTGCTCCGGGTGCTGCCGGTCCGGCTGGCGCTGCCGGAGCGCCGGGAGTCGCCGGTCCCGCAGGCCCGGCCGGAGCTACTGGGCCGCAAGGGCCTCCGGTCAGCTTCATCGGCGGATGGCTCACCAGCCGCGCCTATGCGACGGGCGACGCGGTGAGTTACAGCGGCGGCAGCTACATCGCCTTGCAGGCCAACACGGGCCGCCAGCCCGATATCTCGCCGGTCTACTGGGCGGTGTTGGCGCAGTCCGGAGCGCCGGGACCAGCCGGTCCCGCAGGCCCGATGGGGCTTGAAGGGCCTACCGGGTTTCCCGGTCCGACCGGACCCCAAGGCCCGGCAGGCCCCATCGGAGCCACCGGCTCAATCGGTCCCGTCGGCCCGGCTGGAGCAACTGGTCCTGCGGGGCCAGCCGGACCAGCCGGGGCCGCGGGAGTGGCTGGACTGGCCTATCGCGGTGCCTACAGCTCCACGGCCAACTACGCCCTGAACGACGCGGTCACCTTCAGCGGCTCCAGCTACATCTCGCTGACAGACAGCAACCACGGCAACACGCCCGACCAGAGCCCGGCGATGTGGTCGCTGCTCGCGCGGCAGGGGAGTCCCGGCGTCGCCGGGGCCATCGGGGCTATAGGTCCACAGGGTTTGACGGGGCCAGCCGGACCTACGGGTGCCCCCGGTGCAAACGGGGCCAACGGTGCGCCCGGCCTCAACTTTCGCGGCCCGTGGGGCAGCGGGGTTCCTTATGCTTTGAACGACGCCGTAACTTACGCGGGTTCCACCTATCTGGCGCTTGTGAGCAACTCGGCGGTTGAGCCGGACACCGGCGCGGGTGTATGGGCGGTGCTGGCGGCGGTGGGCGCAGCCGGACCCGCCGGGCCGACCGGGGCCGCGGCCAGCGTGCAGATCGGCACCGTCACCACCGGGCCGCCGGGGTCGAGCGCCGTGGTGACGAACAGCGGCTCGGCCACGGCGGCGGTGCTCAACTTCACCCTCCCACAGGGAGCTACCGGGGCCGCGGGCACGGGCGGTACAGGAGGTGGTGCTGCTACCAGCGGGATTCCGTACGCCTCCATGTATCACGCCGTCTCGTTCAGCAACCTGTACTACTCGGTGAACAGCAGCAACAGCGCCGCCAGTGAGAGCGACTCGGTCCTCACGTGGGTTCCCGACGGCTGCACGGCCTCCAAGCTGGTCGTCTTCTCGAACCAGTCTTCGAGCACGTTGCAGGTGACGTTGCGTAGCGGCTCCTTGGGCATCGGGATGACCGACACCGCTCTCTCTTGTGCGCTCGCCACGGGCACTAGTTGCACTTCGACCGGATCGGTGGCGATCCCGGCCGGGAGTTTCGTGGATCTCAGCGTCACGCACGCCAGCGGAACAGCCGCCGGGGTATGGACCGCGTTGGCTTGCAACTGAGCGCTTCATGACCCTAATGGTTTGGGCTGGGAGAAGAAAGCATACCTCGGGGGCTAAAGCCCGCATTGGAGGCAGGTTTTAATGTCGGGCTAAAGCCCGACCTACCCTAGAAGCAAGGACAAGAACAAAAGCAAAAGCTAAGAACAAAAAGTAACAGCAACAGCAACGACAAAACCAGAAGCAGATTCCTCCGCTTCGCTCCTGAATGACAACAAGAAAACAGGCAAAAGCAGGGGGCTTGAGGCTCCTCTCTTGTCCCTTTTTATACTCGTTTCGCCTTGCTCTTGGTTTAGGGGCTAGAGTTGTGGCAGATTTCGTCGCAGTTCTGTTGCCAGCTTGCTCAGCCGTGTGCGGTCGGGTGTTTCGGCTTCGAGCGTGGCCTCCAGCTCTTGTGCCAGCCGTGTTGCTGCCATGTGGCCGAACATCCCCAGCGTTCCGGCCAGCTTGTGGGCGACGGAGGCGGCTTCGGCCTTCAGTTCCGGGGGTAGGGGATCGGCGGTGGCGGCCTGGTTCAGCACGGCCAGACGCTCCAGCAGAATAGGCTTGTTGCGCTCCCACAGGGAAGCCAGCAGGGCCTTCGTCTTTTCGTTGGGGGAGGTCACTCCACCGGCCAGCCCAGAGCTTCGGAGATCTGCGCGGCCAGGGTCAGCGGGTCGAACGGCTTGAACAGGACCGCGGCAACGCCCAGACCGGCAAACCGCCGCTGATCGACGCCCTGTACCTTGGCTGTCAGCAGAAGCACGGGGATGTGGCTGGTGGCGGGGTTCTGTTGCAGATGACGAAAGGTCGTAGGCCCGTCCATCTCGGGCATCATCACGTCCATCAGGATGGCGTCCGGAAGCTCGCGCTCCGCTGTCTCAATGCCTGTGCGGCCGGAGTTCGCGGTCAAAATCTCCCAGTCGGCGGTGGCTTCGAGCGAGAGCGAGGCCACCTCGCGGATGTCGTCGTCGTCGTCGATAATCAAAACCCTGCGCATGGGGTGATTGTTTCATGTCCTGCCGGACGGGCCTCCTGCGCGGAGGGCGGTCACTTCGTGACTTTCATACTTGTCTCGATGACTCAAAAAGCAATGGTCCTCCCGTTGGTCGGAAGCGAACAATGCTCGCTTCCGACCAACGGGAGGACCTCAAAAGATCACTCACCCATGCGGCCCCGAGAACCGCACGAAGTGCCGAAGTACTAGGCGGTGACGGCTACCTTGTCCAGAATCTCGGCAAACTTCTTGCCCGTGCGCGCCTCGTACCCCTTCTTGTGGAAGGCATAGCCCGCGATCAGCGGCAGCGCCAGCGTGGCCTCGGAGTAGACCATCTGCTCAAAGGTCAGGTCCACCTTGCCCCAGCTCGATGCTTCCTTCAGGGTCGAGCCCGAGAGCGCGCCGTCACGAGCATCGGCCACCGTGATCTGGATGGCGTACTTGTGCATCGAAGCCTCGACGCCGAGCACGTCCGCCGCCACCACGATGTCCTGCGCGAAGTTCTTGGGCACGCCGCCGCCGATCATCAGCAGGCCGGTGGTCGGGTTCTCGATCTTGATCTTGGTGATCTCGTAGAAGTCCTTGGCCGAGTCGATGGAGACGACGGGCTTGCCCTGACGCTCATGCTGGTGGGCCACCAGGCCGAAGCCAGCCGAGCAGTCCGAGAACGCCGGACAGAAGATCGGCACGTTCTTCTCGTACGCGGCCAGTACGATGGAGTCGTTGTGGCCGTTCGCGGGCGTGCGGCCCTTTTCGACGAGGTATGCGCCCATCGCCTGGATGAACTCGCGCGAGGAGTAGGCGCGCGGCTCGAGCGAGTTGGTGATCTGGTGCGTGATCTCGTCGCAGATGCGCAGCTCTTCTTCGTCGATGAAGGTGTCGTAGATGCGGTCGATCATCAGTTCGCGCAGGGTGGCGTCGCCCGCGCCGTACTTGTACTCGTCGCCCGCGATGTAGTGACGAAAGCCGAGGGCCTCGAAGAAGTCCTGGTCGACGATGTTCGCGCCGGTGGAGACGATGGCGTCGACCATGTTGTTGCGGATCAGGTCGACGAAGATCTTCTGGAGTCCGGCGGAGATCAGCGAGCCGGCGAGGCAGAGGATGACGCCGCACTCGGTATCGCGCAGCATCATGTCGTAGATGGTGGCGGCGCGGGCGGTGTCACGCGCGGAGTAGGCCATCCGGCTCATGGCGTCGACGACGGGAACCACGTCAAGCTTCGTGATATCGATGTGTTCGACGGTGCTGTGGAGGAGTTCTTTTTTCGTAGTCATAGACTCACATTTTACCGGAAGCAGGCGGCGCGGCAGCAGGAATGACGCCGCGTTCTATGAATTCTCGGCAACTGGTGTTCTGTGATGGGAAAACTCGTTCAGGAGCTGGCCGCCGCCTGCTCTGCGTACGGGCCAATAAAGGGAATCACGAACTTCTTCCCCTGGAAGGCCTGCACGATGGCGATCAGCCACAGCACGAAGATGACGCAGTGGATGATGATGGCCAGCAGCGTCCCGAAGAAGGGGATGAGGTGCAGCACGCTGGCGACCATGCCCGCCAACGTCAGAAAGATGCACTGGAAGGAGTGGAAACGTATGAAAGGACGGCGGTTATACGGCGAGATGATGAGGAACAAGATCGCCGGGATTACCGTGATGTAGGCAAG
The DNA here is from genome assembly GCF_009914315.1 of Granulicella sp. WH15. Lineage (NCBI taxonomy): Bacteria > Pseudomonadati > Acidobacteriota > Terriglobia > Terriglobales > Acidobacteriaceae > Granulicella > Granulicella sp. WH15. The sequence continues at coordinate 3,766,605 of NZ_CP042596.1, read as the reverse complement.
CCCGCCTGCGACGTTATCGGTCATTCCGGCAGCGGGCGTCGGGCCGCCGTAGGGATTTTCATGACTTTCATAAGGAGCAGACATAGAAGACCTCCATGCGCCCAAAGTAAGGGTGCGCCTATCCTACAGCGCAAACCCCTCTCCTTGTTACCCTTATTCGTATGAATGTGAACTTTGCGGAGCGGGCGCATAACCACAATTGGAAGCTCGACCCCATCGTCCGGTCGCTGCTCGATACGGATTTTTATAAGCTGCTGATGCTCCAGTTCATCTGGAAGAACTACCCGGAGACGCCGGTCACCAGCGAGGTCCACAACCGCACGGTGAAGGTGAGGCTGGCCGAGCGCGTCGGCGCGGCTCCGCTGGTGGAGCAGCTCGAGCACGTGAGGGGCCTGCGCTTCCGCCGTTCGGAGCTGGTCTGGCTGGCGGGAAATACCTTTTATGGCACTCGCAGCATCTTCCAGCCAGCCTTTCTGGAGTGGCTGGAGCACGACTTCCGCCTGAGCGATTACACGGTCTCGGAGGAGGACGGGCAGCTCGTGCTGCGCTTCTCCGGCCTGTGGACCGAGGTGACGATGTGGGAGGTCTATGCGCTGGCTATCGTCAGCGAGCTGAAGACCCGAGCGGCGCTGGCCGAGCTGTCGGAGCTGGAGCTGGACGTGCTCTACGCCCGCGCCAAGACCCGCCTGTGGGACAAGATCGAGCTGCTCCGCACCTGCGGAGTTCAGCTCTCGATCTCCGACTTCGGCACGCGCCGCCGCCACTCCTTTCTGTGGCAGGAGTACTGCGTGCAGGCCATGCGGCTGTCGCTGAATCGCGGCTCCGGGCCGGACCGTTTTGCTGGCACCTCCAATACGGCGCTGGCTTATAAGCACGATCTTGAGGCTATCGGCACCAACGCCCACGAGCTGCCCATGGCGCTGGCTGCGCTGGCCTCGGCTGGGTCGGACGACGAGCTGCGAGCCTCGCAGTACCGGGTGCTGGAGCTGTGGGGCCAGAGCTACGGCGGCGCGCTGCTCATCATGCTGCCGGATACGTTTGGCTCAACCCAGTTCCTCAATGGCGCGCCGGAGTGGACCGCCGACTGGACGGGGCAGAGGATGGACTCGAAGGACCCCCATCTGGCGGGCGACGAGTACATCGCCTGGCTGGAGAGCCGGGGCCGCGACCCGCGTCAGAAGCGCCTCATCGCCTCGGACGGGCTGGACGTCGAGGACATCATCGAACTGCACCGTTACTTCGAGGGCCGCATCCGCTTCAGCGCCGGTTGGGGCACACTGCTGACCAACGACTTCCGAGGCTGCCATCCGCGCGGCGAGGACACGCTGGAGCCTCTGAGCCTGGTCTGCAAGCTGACCAGCGCGGGCGGGAGGCCAGCGGTCAAGCTCTCGGACAACCTGCATAAGGCCACCGGCCCGGCCGAGGAGATCGCCCGCTACCGGCGCGTCTTTGGCAGCGCTGCCACGGAGGGAGCCGAGGTCGTGGTCTAGAAGCTCACCAGATTCGCTGCACTTGAAACGAGTCCAGTTGCGCGTCGGCGCTGATGATCGGGATATCCTCCGCCAGCGCCTGGGCCGCGAGCATCCGGTCGAACGGGTCGCGATGCTCGCCTACCAATCGCCCTGCCCGCAGTGCGTGGTCGATGCCGATCGGCAGCAGGGTGTATCCAGCCTCGTCCACCGCCTCCAGAAAGTTCCGCTCGAAGGCCTCCGCCTCGGGGATCTTGCCCAGCCTCACCTTGGTGGATATCTCCCATGCCGACGCTGCCGATACCAGGATCACATTGGCTTCGTCGGCGACGATCTTCGCCGCGCGGCGGCCCAGAGTCTTGGGAGAGAGCGCCGCCCAGAGCAGTGCGTGCGTGTCGAGCACAACCCTCACTCGTCCTCACCATTCCAGAGCTTCAGCTCCGCTTCGGGAAGTGGTTCGAAGAAGGCATCCGACAGCACGAATCCCGGCGTCTCCATTACTCCCAGCCGCTTCTTCTTCACGGGGTGGATCGCCTCCAGCCTCGCCACCGGCGTTTTGTCGCGGCCGGAGGTGATGACGACTGTTTCGCCGCGCTGTGCCTGCTTTACGAGGTCGGAAAGGTTGGTCTTGGCCTCGAAGATCGTCGCTTTCAACATGGTTACCTCCGGCTCAAGCTGCTAAGTTATCTTAGCTAATATGAGGAGTGAGCGGCAACGGTTGTTTTGCCGTCCGCTCGTTATACTGAGCCCATGGCCCGTCTCCCCTCTCTCCTCCGCGCCGCTGCCGTCGTTACTCTGCTTCCCCTCATCCCTGCCCAGAGCGCCTTCGCCTGGGGGCACTATGGGCACGAGATGATTAACCGCCTCGCTGCCGAGAAGCTGCCCGCCGATGTGCCCGCGTTTCTGCGCTCGCCCGCCGCGCTCGATGCGATGGAGTTCTACAGCCCCGAGCCGGACCGCTGGCGCTCGCTGGCCGAGCCGGATCTGAGCGCCGTCGTCGCGCCCGATCACTTTATCGACATGGAGTGGTCGGATCTGGTCGGCAATCCGCTGCCGCGCCGTCGCTACGACTTCATCCGTGCGCTGGCCTACGCGCAGAAGTCGCACCCCGACATGGCGCTCTCGCCCGAGAAGGTCGGCCTGCTGCCCTACGCCATCGACGAAGGGTACGAGAAGCTGAAGAACGATATGCGCTGGTATCGCGGGCTGGTCGCCCAGCACAAGGACACCCGCGCTGCCGAGGCTGAGATCGTCTACCTTGCCGGGATTCTGGGCCACTTTGTAGGTGACGGCTCCCAGCCCCTGCACGCGACGATGCAGTTCAACGGCTGGACCGGCCCCAACCCCAACGGCTACACCACCGACAAAGGTTTTCACTCCAAGTTCGAGAGCGACTTCGTGAACTCGACAGTGAAAGCCGAACGCGACCTTGCGCCGCTGGTTCCGGCTGCTCCTGTTGTTTCGAGCGATGTCTTCGCCGATACGATGACCTATCTGCACCGCTCCAACTCGTTTGTGGAGCCGGTCTATCAGCTCGAAAAGGCTCATGCCTTCGACGGCAGCGGCACGCCCGAGGGGCGCAAGCTGGTCAACGAGCGGCTCGCCGCCGGGGCTACGGAGCTGCGCGATCTGATCTACACGGCGTGGGTGAAGAGCGCCGATCCGGTGCCGTCGTATCGGAACTCGCAGCCGGTCAAGCCTGAGTCGGAGTAGGCTGTGAGTTGCAATTCAGCCAACCTTTTTCCCGTGTTCGCGTCCATTTCCCTGTAGGACGAAAGGCTTACTCGCATGACGCCCCAGGAACAACAGCTTCTCGAAGGTCTCATCCAGCGCGTAGAACAGACCCAGTTGCCTGAAAAAGATCAGGAGGCCGAGCAGCTTCTGCGCCAGTCCCTCGGCCAGAACCCCGACGCGCTCTATATCCTCTGCCAGACCGTGCTGGTGCAGCAGTACGCGCTCGAGCAGGCCCAGAAGAAGATCGAGTCGTTGCAGCAGGCTCCGCCGCCGCAGCAACAGAATCCGGAACACCACACCAGCTTCCTCGGCAACCTCTTCGGTGGAGCGCAGCATCAGGCTGCTCCGCCGCCGCCTCAGCCGCAGTACGAGCCTGTCAACTACGGCGCGCCTCAGCCTCCGTATGGACAGCCTTACGGCCAGCCCTATGGTGGCGGCTACGGTGCCCCGCAGTACGCGCCCGCGCCACCCATGGGTGGCGGATTCGGGGGCGGCGGCTTCCTGCAGGGAGCGATGCAGACGGCCGCCGGAGTGGCCGCCGGTGAGCTTGCCTTTCGCGGCATCGAAGACCTGATGCACGGCTTCGGCCACGAGGCCGGATACGGCAGCGACCGTGGCCTTGGCAGCAACTTTGGCGAGCGCCCCGAGGTCATCAACAATAACTACTACGGCGACGATCACACCCCCGGCCTAGGCGGCGACCACGATGGAAGTCTCTCCGACCGCCTCCGCGCAGCCGACGGCGGCTCCGGCTTGAGCCCCGACATCGAAGACCGCCGTCAGGGCTTTGCCGATACCTCGTCCCCGGACCTCGACGCGCAGGACGACAGTACGCAGGATGACTTTGCCGACTCGGGTTTTGATTCGGACGCCGGTGATGACTCTGACGACAGCGGTGATTTCAGCTCGAACGACGACTCCGGCTTTTAGGGCGTGAAGCCGCACCATCCGGGTGCCCCGTGGCTCGATTTTGAGACATGGGGTTTGGTCGGGGCACAACCGAAGAAAGCATACCTCGGGGGCTAAAGCCCTGATCTACCCCGGAAGCAAGAATAAAAGCAGAAGCAGATTCCTTCGCTTCGCTCCTGAATGACAACCAAAAGAACAGGCAACAACGCCCTCACGCCGGGCAGGCGGCACTTCGTGCGGTTCTCGACGCTTCGCGTAAAGGCAAAGATCTCAAGGATCCCCTTTTATCCGCCTTGATCCGCGTTAGGCCTTGTCCTTTGTTGCAGGGGATGACGACTCCCGAGTCGCCGACCTGCGCTCCATCGACGCCAGCAATCGCTTGAGCATCGGCGTCAGCACCAGCGCCAGCACAGGTGCGATCACCACCGCGGCCACCGCCCACACCACCACCGCGTGCCACTCCCACGTCCAGAGCAGCCGCGTGGTGTCCCACGGATGGTGCCTTACGCCCTCGAAGATCGCCGCTCGCTTCAACGGCATTCTGCCGGTGTGGAACAGCCGGTCGCCCAGCCGGATGAAGACGAAGAACAGCACAATCTGCAGCGGATAGACGACATGGTTGGCGATCTGAGAGGCCACAAGGTTCAGCCGGAAGACTCCGGCTGCCAGCAGTGCCAGCAGCGTCGTCGTGCCTAGCAGCGGGTTGATCCCGATCATGGCCCCGACGGCGAGCGACCAGGCCAGCCGCTGCGGAGTCGCGCCGACGCGCATCAGGTCCAGCAGCGGGGTGACGATGCGCCGCCGCCCGATCTCCCGGAGCCGTGCCGCGATGGTCGGTTCCGGCTTCGGCACTGTTTCATCCATTCCAGGCACAGCTAAGGATAGACTGACAGGGATCAATAAAGTGTGGACAGGAGGTTCGTGGCATTGCTTCACGCGGTCTTCGGCAGCATCAAGCTTCTCGGCTACTTTCTGCGCTTCGGCCTCGAGCTTCTCATCCGCCAGCCCTCCACCCGGCAGGATCGCGCCGCGTGGCTCCATCGCTTCTGCTCCACGGCTCTCAAGGGCATGGGTGTTTCGCTCACCGTTGAGGGCGCGTTTCCCGCGCGCGGCGCGCTTATCTCCAATCACCTCAGCTATGTGGACATCGTCGTCTACGCCGCGCTCCAGCCTTGCGTTTTTTGCTCCAAGGCCGAGATCCGCGAGTGGCCCGTCATCGGCTGGATGACTACCATGTCCGGCACCGTATACGTCGAGCGTGGCCGTGGCGGCTCCGCCCTGCGCGCGCGCAGCGGGATGCAGGCCGCCGCCGAGGCCGGGCTGCCCGTCGTCTTCTTTCCCGAGGGCACCACCACCAACGGGGACGGCCTGCTGCCCTTTCACTCCGGCCTGCTGGCCCAGGCGATGGACTCGGGCGAGCCCATAACCGCCGCGCATATTCACTACACGCTCGACCTCGACAACGGCCCTGGAGTGACTGCCCGCGAGGCCGTCTGCTGGGGAGATTCGACGCCGATGCTCAAGCACGTAGCCCGCTTCCTCACGCTGCGCGGCGTCCACGCCACCGTCCGCATTGCGCCGCAGCCCATCGTGTTTTCGAGCGGGTCGGTTCACCGCAAGATCGCCGCCGTCGAGGCTCGAGAGGCCGTTCTGGGGCTTTCCGCTGTCGGGGAAGTAGTCTCAGCAGATTAACTGCTTGTGAACCTCAAAGTTGCACCGTTCATGATTCAACTAACATTCATGCTGTAGACAACTTCTGTAATACAAACAGCCGCACACTAACCTCGTAGCCAAACCCAATACGAGGTCGGTCGATGCCTGCAACCGCACGGTCCTTCGATGTCCAGCCAGTCGACGCTCTGCCAGTCGATGTACTGCATGACCTTCGCGCGGATGTTCGCGAGCTGCCCACCCGCCGCACCGTCTGGCTGGAGGCCGGAGCCTACGTCGCCCGGCTCGCCATCTCCGAGGCCGACCGCCTGGCCGCCTACCGGCTTCGCTTCCTCGTCTTCAACCTGGAGATGAACGAGGGCCTCGAGTCCGCCTACGAGGACGGCTACGACACCGATCGCTACGACTCGGTCTGCGAGCAGCTCATCGTCGAGCACCGCGCGACCGGGGCGATCGTCGGCACCTACCGGCTGCAGATGGGCGACGTTGCCGCCCGCCACTTCGGCTACTACTCCGAGCAGGAGTTCGACTTTACCCCCTACGAGTCGATGCGCTCGCAGATCGTGGAACTGGGCCGGGCCTGCATCCACCGTGAGCACCGCAGCAGCGATGTGCTGAACCTGCTCTGGCGCGGGATCGCCCGCTACGTTATCGCCAACGGCGGCCGCTACATGATGGGCTGCTGCTCGCTGCCCTCGCTGGACCCCAAGCTCGGCCACGCCATCTTCCGTTCGCTCAAGTCGTACATGGTGGAGCCGTCGCTGGTGACGGTGCCTACCGCGGCTTACGCGCTGCCTGAGGGGCTGCCCGATGCGACTGTTGAAGGCTCGGGCGAAGAGGTGCGCGCGCCGCGTCTGCTGCGGGCTTACCTGGCCATCGGCGCGAAGATTTGCAGCCAGCCCGCCATCGACTGGGAGTTCAAGACCATCGACTTCCTGACGCTCTGCGACCTGCAGGCGCTGCACCCGCGTGTGGCAGCCCGCTTCCTGAGCGGCTGCTAGTTACATCTATGCCCTCAACGCTGGTTCGAGATAAGAGTTCAGAAGGCGCGCCCCAGAGCAGCATGGGGCGCGGTCCTGTCTCTGAAGCGACAAGCTCGGCGCAGCCACTTCGTATTCTTCGCTCGTTCTTTCGCACGCTGATTCTCGTTGGTCTGCTCTCGACGGCGGCTCTCGATGGGCTGATCCGCAAGCGGTTCTTCGGGATGCGCGTTGGCCCCGAGGGAGCCGTCTGGGTGCATCGCTGGTGCCGCCGCATCGTCCATGTTCTTGGCATCGGCTGCACCGTCGAAGGCTCGTTGCCGAGGGTCAAGCCGGATGAGTGTGGGCTGGCGGTGGTCTCCAACCACCTGAGCTACCTCGATATTCTGCTCTACTCCGCCGCCACGCCCTTCATCATGGTCTCGAAGACCGAGGTGCGCGGCTGGCCGCTGCTGGGCTGGATCACCGCGCAGGCGGGCACGATTTACGTCGAGCGTGCCGACGTCGCCGGGGGGCAGAAGCAGACACACGCCGAGGTTAATGCCGCCATGGCCGTGGCCTTCCGCAGCGGGCTTCCGGTGCTCTTCTTTCCGGAGGGGACGACCACCGACGGGAACGGTATCCTGCCCTTTCGCCGGGGGCTCTTCAACTCCGTGGTCTATGATTCGGTGCCGGTTCGTACGGCTGCTCTGCGCTTCACGCTTACGCAGTCGAATCCTGGGGCGAGTATCGGCAATGACGTCTGTTTTGTGGGCGATGCGGAGTTTGCGCCGCACATCTTTACCTGCCTCGGGTTGAGAGGGATTCAGGCGAATATTCGATTTGGAGAGCAGGTTCCCGGTGAGGATCGTTTTGCCCTCGCGGCCAATAGCCGGGAAGAGGTTATCCGGCTCTATGAGGAGCTGGCGCAGAGGTAGGTATCCAGGGCACAGCTGGAGAAAGCATACCTCGGGGGCTAAAGCCCGCATTGGTGGCTGTCTTTGATGTCCGGGCTAAAGCCCGGACCTACCCCAGAAGCAACGCAACAGCAAAAGCAACAGCAGAAGCAAAGACAACAGCAGATTCCTCCGCTTCGCTCCTGAATGACAACCAAGAAAACAGGCAACAGCAACGACGCCTCAGGCCGGGGCGCTTCGTGCGGTCTTGGACGCTTCGCGTAAAAGCACGGCTCTCAAGGCTCCGCTCTTATCCTTTTTTCCTTTTTATCCCCGTTTCGCCTTGCTCTTGGTTTTTGTACTCAGGCGTCTGCTATATCTTCGGGATCACTGCCGTCAGCAGAGCCGTAAACTGTCCCTCCACCTGCCGTCCGATATCCAGCACCTCGCTATGGTTGATTGCCTCGTCCAGCACCCCGGCGGCCATGTTCGTCACCAGCGAGATCCCCAGAACCTCCATCCCCATGTGGCGCGCCACGATCACCTCGTGCACCGTCGACATGCCTACCAGATCCGCGCCCAGAGTGCGGAAGGCCCGGATCTCCGCTGGAGTTTCAAACGAAGGCCCCAGCACCGCGAGATATACGCCGGAGTTCAACTCGTAGCCCAGCCGAGCAGCCTCGGCTACGGCCAGCTCCCGCAGGCGCGGCGAGTAGGCGTTGCTCATGTCGAAGAAGCGGTCGCCGAAGCGGGCGTCGTTCGGCCCCAGAGCCGCATTGGTGCCGGTCAGGTTGATGTGGTCCGCGATGGCCACCAGCGCGCCCTGCCGGTAGCCGGTGTTGATGCCTCCGGCGGCGTTGGTTACGACCAGCGTTCCGGCACCCAGCAGCTTGGCCACGCGAGTCGCGAAGGTGACCGACTCCATCGGATGGCCCTCGTAGGCGTGCGCGCGGCCTTGCAACGCGACCACGCTGACCCCGCCGATGGTCCCGAGGATCAGGTTCCCCGAGTGCCCGACGACGGTCGAGTGGGGAAAGTGGGGAATCTCCGCGTAGGGAATCACAGCGTCGGTGGCGATCTGCTGGGCGAAGCTCCCCAGGCCGGAGCCGAGGATGATCGCCACGCTGGGCACGAGTGAAGTGCGAGTGCGGATGTAGGCTACGGCCTCGGCGGCTTTGTCGTACTGATTCATCAATGCGTCTTCTCCAATTGCGCTGGCGTGGCTTGTGTCACGAAGGGCGGTGAGGTCTCTGAGTCCTCGCCCTCGTCGTTGAAGTGGTCCGAGAGCAGGCGTTCGGCCTCGTCGGCCAGCGGCACAATCGCCAGAATCTCGACCAGAATACTCTCGGGCCGGTACACGATCAGGCACTGGTAGATCGAGACCATCCGCAGCGGGTGCGGCGTGATCGCACGCCGTCGTGCTCCCATCGCGGGGAAGCGTCCCAGCAACTCGAACAGCTCGAGAAAGGTGCGGCCCACGATGGCCGCACCTTCGGGGTTGACCTGCGCCGCGCTGCGTACGATCTCTTCGAGGTCTCGCGCGGCGCGCTCGGACAGGTGGAAGCGCTTCAGCGCCCGTTTCATTGGGCAGGCTCGCGGATGTATTTGTTCAGCAGAGCTTCGATCTCCTCGGCTGAGACGAACTTGCCGCGCTCGGACTGCTCCAGCCCTTCGTCGATGGCCGCGGCGGCGTAGGCCTTCCACTGCTGCTCGGCGTGGAGATGGCGCAACGCGGCTTCCACCACGGCGGCCTCGTCGGGATACTGCCCGCTTGCCAACTGCTCTGCTACAAAGGCCTCGGATTCGGCTGACAACTTCAGGTTCATGGCGCTTACTTTAGCAGCATTGAGACGATGCTGGCGCTCATCAGGTTCGCCATCGTCCCGGCCAGCATGGCGCGCACGCCCAGTTGGGCCAGGTCGTTGCGACGGTTGGGCACCAGCGCGCCGATGCCTCCGATCTGCATCCCGATGGAGCCGACGTTGGCAAACCCGCACAGCGCGAACGTCGCGATGGAAAACGTGCGCGGCGAGAGCGTGTGCTTGAGCGGGCCAAGCTGCTGGAAGGCCAGGAACTCGTTAATCATCGTCCGTGTGCCCAGCAGGTTGCCGATGGCGCGGGCGTCCTGCCAGGGAATGCCGATAAGCCACGCCACTGGCGCGCCGATGACGCCGAGGACCGCGTTGAGCGAGTGCGGAAAGGGGATGTGCCCGTGCGCCCAGGCGAAGTTCGAGATGCCCAGCATGATGGCGTTGAAGAGGCCCACCAGCGCCACGAACGAGATGAGCATGATGGCCACGTTGAAGGCGAGCTGGCCGCCGTCGATGGTGCCGCGAGCCACTGCCGCGATGAAGTTTTCGTTCTTGTGCTCCTCGTTGGGCGGCATGTGGACCGTGCCCGCCGTCGCTGGAACCTCGGTCTCGGGCACCAGCATCTTGGCCACGAGGATGGTGCCGGGAGCCGTCATGATGACGGCGGAGAGGAGGTCCTGCGCATTGATTCCGAAGCTGATATACGCCGCCATGATGCCGCCCGAGACGTGCGCCATGCCGGAGGTCATGATGACCATCAGTTCGGAGCGCGTGGCCCCGGCGAGAAAGGGGCGGATGGTCAGAGGGGCCTCGGTCTGGCCCATGAAGATGCTGGCCGCGACGTTGGTGCTCTCCGCGCCGCTGGTGCCCATGGTGTGCTGCATGACCCATGCCACCACGCGGATGATGCGCTGCATCAGGCCGATGTGGTACATGATGGCGAAGAAGGCCGAGACGAAGATGATGGTCGGCAGCACAGCGAAGGCCAGGGTCGAGAGGGAGTCGCCCGGTGTGCCCATGCGGCCAAAGACCAGCGAAGACCCGTCGGCCGAGTGACCCAGCAGCGACGTGATGGCCTGCGAGACGTTGTGCAGGATGACCTGTCCGAAGTTCCACTTGATGACCAGGAAGGCGAAGATGATCTGGAGCCCCAGACCCCACGCCACGGTCCGCCAGCGGATGGCCCGGCGGTTGCTGGAGAAGGCGTAGGCAAGCCCGAGGAACGTAATCAGTCCGAGTAGTCCGGTAAAACGTGCCAAGGGCAGCTCTCCTTCAAGCGTGAGCAGGGGCGACAGTGGTAGCCAAGCGCGTAAGGAGAGTGTATCGAAAGCGGGGCCGGTCGGGCGAATCGTAATGGGAGGGCCTCAAGGGGTCGCCCGGATGACCTCGCGCACCAGCGGCTGCCGCTCGGGCTTTTCGGCACCGATCTGCACGGTCGCCCGCAGCATTCGTTCCGGCTCGTCGAGCTTCGACTCGTCTTCGGCGAAGAGGGTGATGAGCGGTTGGCCGGTGGTCACCTTGTCGCCGAGCTTCGCGTGCATCTCGATGCCCGCGTGCGCGCTTACGGGATCGCCGGGTTTGGCCCGGCCCGCGCCAAGGCGCTGCACCGCCCAGCCCACCTCGGTGCAGTCCATCGCGGAGAGGTAGCCGTCCTGTTGGGCGTGAAGTACACGGCTTGCTGCGGGTTTGTGGAAGCTCGCAGGATTGTCGAAGACGGAGGTGTCTCCTCCCTGTAGCTCGACGATCTTCAGCCACGTCGCATAGGCCGCACCCGAACGCAGCAGGGAGTCCGATAGCGCGGCCCCAGCCTCGGCAGATTCCGCCTTGCCGCCCAGAAAGAGCATCCAGCCCGCCAGCGTGTTCGACAGCTCGATCATGTCGCGGCTCATCGGATGACGGATGCCGCGCATCACGTCGACGCACTCCCAGACCTCGACCCAGTTGCCCGAGAAGCGGCCCAGCGGCTCGTCCATCGTGGTCAGCAGCGCGACCGTCTTTGTTCCCGCGGCCTCGCCGGTCGAGACCATCAGCTCGGCCAGGAAGCGCGAGTCCTCGTACCGCTTCATGAATGCGCCGGAGCCGGTCTTCACGTCCAGCACCAGGCCGTTCAGGCTCTCGGCCAGCTTCTTGCTCATGATGCTGGCGGTGATGAGGAAGGGCGACTCCACCGTGCCGGTGTGGTCGCGCAGTGCGTAGAGCACGCGGTCGGCGGGGACGATGGTGGGGGTCTGGCCGATCAGCGCCGCGCCGCACTCTCGCAGCACCTCGGCAAAACGCGCCAGTGAGAGCTGGGTGTCGAAGCCCGGAATCGTCTCCAGCTTGTCGAGCGTGCCGCCGGTGTGGCCGAGCGAGCGGCCCGAGATCATGGGCACCGCCAGCCCGGCCGCGGCGACGATGGGGGCGATGAGCAGCGAGGTCTTATCGCCCACGCCGCCGGTGGAGTGCTTGTCGATGGTGAAGGTGCCGGGGGCCAGCACCGACGCGTCGAAGACCTCGCCAGAGAAGCGCATGGCCTCGGTCAGGGTGGCAAGCTCCGGCAGCGAGAGGCCGCGCTGGAAGACCGCCATCAGGAAGGATGCGATCTGGGCGTCGGTGACCAGTTGCCGCTCCGGCGTGCGCTCGGCGACGGCGGCGATGAAGCCGCGGATCTCTGCCTCGGTCAGCACCAGGCCGTCGCGTTTGTGCAGGATCACGTCCAGCGGATGGATCGTTTGCGATGTGCGGGGAGTCATAGTTCCTTCAGCTCAAACGCCGCCGGAAGCAGCTCGGACAAGGTGCGCCGGACCGTCAGGCCATCGTCGCCCGGAAAGGAGATGACCGCGTCCCGATCGGCGAACTCCGCGATGGTCTGGCGGCAGGCTCCGCACGGTTGACAGGGGGCCTTGGCGAGATTGGCCACTGCGACGGCCCTAATGCGGATCGCCGGTCCATACTTGGCCACAGCCGCAGCGATGGCGTTCTGCTCCGCGCATGTCGTCAGGCGGTAGGATGCGTTTTCGACGTTGCAGCCCGTCACCACGTCGCCGCTCTCGAGCAGGATCGCAGCGCCCACGTGAAAGCGGCTGTAGGGGGCGTAGGAGCGGTGGCAGGCGGCTTCGGCCAGGTGTTGCAGCTCGGTCGAGCGGTCGGGCTGAGGCTTGCTCGAGAGACTCGGGTCCTGCTCCGGATTGCGGGTAACGATGCGCGCGGCCATTCTTCTTAGAGCGTAGAAGCTGGCGGAGCTACTGGCAAGCCCTAGCGGGGAAGCTCTCTGTGTACCCCGGCCGATATTCATGCAGTCGTAGCAGAGGCCGATAGAAGTCTTGTGGAGCACCTGGTCAAAGAGTTGCTCGCAGAGGGGTTGGAGCGACCGGATCAAATGGAACAGATGGCGCACATCGGCTGTCGCATTACCGAAGTGAGGTGGCGGCAGGAGAGAGCCGGGGTAACCTTGGATATCCCGTGCTTCGTTCCCGCCATCCAAGGGGTAACTGTCGTCTTTAGGTACGGCCGCGTGGCTGAACTGCCTCGTACAGTGGGCCGCGTACGGGCTGTTCTCTACCTGCTGGGGATTTGTAACAAATTTAGTAAGGAGCATTGCATGAGGGCTCTGATTGTGGATGATTCGAGGTCGTTGCGGGAGTATCTGCGCCATCTGCTGGAGAGGATGGGCATCGTCTGCGAAGAGGCAGACAACGGCCTGGAGGCGCTACGCGTGCTCAGGAGCGACCAGGAGAACGGCCAGGAGTTCGACTTCATGCTGCTTGATGTGAACATGCCGGTGATGAACGGGATGGAGTGCATCAAGGCGCTGCGAGAGGCCGAACTGCAACCCCGGATGAAGGTGATGATGGTGACGACGGAGGCGGACGACGCGTACATTGGACAGGCGCTCGACCGTGGTGCCGACGAGTTTCTGATGAAGCCTTTTACGTCGCAGTCGCTGCGCGAGAAACTGATGCTGCTTGGCCTCGCAGCCGCATAAATACTAGGTTTGGATGCATCTACGAATGTAGAAAGGCAGAGCATGAGCGTCGAGCAGGGTGGAGCAAAGCAGCAGGCGCAAGCCGAGAGAGGTGGGGTCGCGGCGGAGCGCTCCGACGCTGAGTATGAGGCGTTGCGGGCGCGGCTACTCGCACAGAGCGAACAACCGGAGCGCGGCGTTCTCAAGGACACACTCTTTGAAGTCCGCTCGATTTCGCACGTCGAACGCGGTGGTGAAGACAGGGCCAGCTCTCTGCGGGCCGATGAGGCGACGCATCTGTGGCGCTCTGTCGCAGAGGCCATGATGATCAATGAGACTAGCTTCTTTCGTGATATGAAGCCGTTCGATGCGCTGCGCGACGCGGTGCTGCCGCAATTGATCAAGCAGAACCGCTCGCGGCGGCGTCTGCGCATCTGGAGTGCTGCCTGCTCCACCGGGCAGGAGCCTTATAGTCTGGCAATCCTGCTGTGCGAGCACTTTCCCGAACTGGAGCAGTGGGATGTCGAGATCATCGGCACGGACAGCTCGAGGCCGGTGCTGGAGTATGCGCGTCAGGCTCGCTATCGCCGCCTGGAGGTCAACCGCGGGCTGCGGGCGAGGCTGCTGGTGAAGTACTTCGATCACGAGGGAGAGGTGTGGGTGCTGAAGCCGAGGTTGCGTGCAATGTGCACGTTTCAGTATGTCGACCTCTGCGCGCCGCTGCCGGACCTGCCGGTCTTCGACCTGGTGCTGCTGCGGAATGTGCTGCTGCATCTGCCTCGGATGGAGCGGGCCGCGGTCTTTCCAAAGATTCGTGAACATATGTCTTCGAGGGGGTATCTGCTGCTTGGACAGGCAGAGCAGGCGGAGGATTCTACGGATCTCTTTCGGCCTGAGATTTTTTATGGCTCTTGTTTCTATCGTGCGGCTACTGCTGTTTAGCCTCTGGTTGAATCAAAAATCTTTCTTCGCAACCAATAGAAGTAGCACTCGAAGTTCTGGGAAGGCGTGCAAACGCCCGCTTCGTGCCTAGTTGGCCTGTCCGGCAGGACAAGTCTTCTACGCAGCCGCTTACACTATTGGCGGAGTAAGTTATGCCGCGTGATGCAAAAAAATCCGCGAGGACTTCAATGGCGGCAACTGCCTCTGCCGCGAAGAAGCACTCCGCTCAAGACGCGTCCGAGCGCGCCCTTGCACTCTTCCATCCCATCACCGCCGCCTGGTTTCGCGCGGTCTTCCACGCGCCTACAGCCCCGCAGATCGAAGGTTGGCCCGCCATCGCGCGCGGCGAGTCCACCCTGATCCTGGCCCCCACCGGCACCGGCAAGACCCTCACGGCCTTCCTCTGGTGCCTCGATAAGCTCATGCTGCGTACGCCGCCCGAGGCCGCACCACGCGGTTGTCGTGTCGTCTACATATCTCCGCTCAAGGCGCTTGCAGTCGATGTGGAACGCAACCTGCGCTTTCCCTTGGCGGGCATAGCCGACACAGCCCGAAGCGAGGGCGTTGCGTTCCATCCACCCGAGATCAGTGTTCGCACCGGAGACACCTCGCCCCGGGATCGCGCCCGCTTCAACCGCCACCCGGGCGACATCCTCATCACCACGCCGGAGTCGCTCTACCTGATGCTCACCAGCGAAGCGGGAGAGCAACTGCGCACGGTCGAGACTCTTATCATCGACGAGATCCACGCCCTCGTTCCCTCGAAGCGCGGTGCACATCTGGCTCTCTCTATCGAACGTCTCGAAGCCCTCATCCAGCCGACGGGACGCCGCCTCCAGCGCATCGGACTCTCTGCTACGCAGCGTCCGCTCGAAGAGGTTGCCCGCTTCCTTGGAGGCGCAGATACAGCTATTCCAGAAATAGAAACTAATTCAGTTACAAATATTGTCGAAGCCTATCCTCCTGCTCTTTTGCAGGCGAGTAATGAGCCAGATGAAGACTTCGGCGTACGCTTCCGCCCGGTCACCATCGTCAATGCCGGAGCCCGCAAGCTGCTCGACCTTCGAGTCGAAGTCCCGGTTGAGGATATGGCGCGTCTCGGCGACATTCAGAGCGACACCTCCGAGCAAGCTCCCAAGCGAAGCAGTATCTGGCAGTCCATCGAGCCGCGCCTGCTCGAGATTGTTCAAGGCCGCACCTCCACGCTCATCTTCGTCAATGCGCGCCGCATCGCCGAGCGGCTCGCCGGTGCGATCAACGACCTTGCCGGAGAACCTATAGCCCGCGCTCACCACGGATCGCTGGCAGCCACGCAGCGCACGGAGATCGAAGAGCTTCTCAAGGCTGGTCGCCTCAAAGCGTTGGTCTGCACCTCATCGCTCGAGCTGGGCATCGACATGGGCGCCATCGACCTTGTGATCCAGATCGAAGCTCCGCCCTCGGTCGCCAGCGGGATGCAGCGCATCGGCCGCGCCGGGCACCAGGTGGGAATGCCGTCGAGCGGCATCATCTTCCCCAAGTATCGCGCCGATCTCATCGCCTGCGCCGCCGTCACGCGTGCCATGCACGAGGGCCACGTCGAATCCACGCGCTTCCTCCGCAACCCACTCGATATTCTCGCGCAGCAGATCGTCGCCATCGTCGCGCATCCGCCTATCGAGGCGAGCCTCCGCACGCGGGCTGCCAGCAACGAAGACGAAGGTCCGGGCATCAGCTATATGGGGCTTTTTCAGCTCATCCGCGCTGCTGCTCCCTTTGCCGCGCTTACCCGGCCAATCTTCGAAGGCGTGCTCGATATGCTTGCAGGACTTTATCCTTCCGATGAGTTTGCCGAGCTTCGTCCTCGCATCACATGGGACCGCACGCGCAACTGGCTCACGCCGCGGCAGGGTGTCAAACGTATCGCGATCCTCAACGGCGGCACCATTCCTGATCGCGGGCTCTATGGTGTCTTCCTCGCAGGTGCTCATGCGAAGCCTATCCGCGTGGGCGAACTGGATGAGGAGATGGTCTTCGAGTCGCGCGTCGGCGAGACCTTCGTGCTGGGCGCGTCCACGTGGCGCATCGACGAGATCACGCCCGACCGCGTCCTCGTTGTCCCTGCTCCCGGCGACCCGGGCAAGATGCCCTTCTGGCACGGTGACCGCCCGGGCCGTCCGCTTGAGTTTGGACGTCGCATCGGCGCGCTGGTGCGCATGCTGCGCGAACAGCCGCGCGGTGCGGCGCTCACCACGTTGGTTCAGGACCACGATCTCGACCCGCAGGCCGCCGAGAACGTGCTGCGTTACCTCACCGATCAGGAGCTTGCCACCACTGTCGTTCCCGATGACCGCAACATCGTCATCGAGCGCGTGCGCGACGAGCTGGGTGACTGGCGGGTGTGCTGCCTGACCCCCTTCGGCTCCAGAGTTCATGCTCCGTGGGCCACGGCCGTCACCGCGCGCATCCGCGCCAACGGCGGGCCGGAGGTGGAGGCCATGTGGACTGAGGACGGCTTCGTCCTGCGCTTCCCTGAGACCGATGAGCCGCCCTCCACCGAGCAATTCCTGCTCGCGCCTGAGGAGGCTTCGGAGCTTGTCCTGAGACAGCTCGGCTCCACGGCTCTCTTCGCCGCCCGCTTTCGCGAATCCGCCTCGCGCGCGCTGCTCCTTCCGCGCCGCAGAGCTGATGGGAGAACGCCGCTCTGGCAGCAGCGCAAACGCGCCTATGACCTTCTCACCGTAGCGGCGCGGTATCCGTCATTCCCCATCCTCCTTGAGACCTACCGCGAGTGCCTCCGCGACGTCTTCGACATGCCCGCGCTGATGGAGATTTTACGTTCCATCCAATCGCGCAGCCTGCGCGTCCACACGGTCGATTCGCGCACGCCATCGCCTTTTGCCGCTGCGCTCCTCTTTGGCTACGTCGCCAATTACATCTACGACGGCGATGCACCGCTGGCCGAGCGTCGCGCCCAGGCGCTTTCGATCGACCAGGACCAACTCCGCGAGTTGATGGGGGATGCCGACCTGCGCGAGCTGCTCGATGTCAATGCCATCGCTGAGACCGAAGAAACGCTGCAATGCCTTGTTGATCCCTACAAGGCGCGCAACATGGACGGTGTACATGATCTTCTGCTTCGCCTTGGAGACCTCAATCGAGCTGAGCTTCTTGCCCGCTGTACTTCGCCTGAAGCAGCTCTTACTGTCGAGCGTCTGCGCAAGGCTCGTCGTGTGTTGGAGGTGGTGGTGGCGGGAGAGAAACGCCTCATCGCCGTGGAAGATGCGGCCCGCTTCCGTGATGCACTCGGGGCTGCTCTGCCGACTGGCCTGCCCATGGCTTTTCTCGCTCCTGCGCCGGATGCAGTTCTCGACCTGATCCGCCGCTACGCCCGTACTCACGGTCCCTTCACTACTGCCGAGGCTGCTGGTCGTTTTGCTCTTCCACCTGATGTTGTCGAGGCTATCCTCAACCGACTTGTCCAAACTGGCCGCATTGTTGAAGGTGGTTTTCGCCCCGGCGGCAATCACCGCGAGTGGTGCGATAACGAGGCTTTACGCGCTATTCGGCGCAAGTCGTTGGCCCGCCTTCGTAGAGAGATCGAGCCGGTCGAGCAGGCCACGCTGGCCCGGCTCTTTACGCGCTGGCAGGGAGTGGTGCAGCCGCGACGTGGCCTTGATGCGCTGCTCGATGTCATCGAAAACTTGCAAGGCGCGCCTATTCCCGCGTCTTTGTTGGAGAGTGAGATCCTTCCCGCAAGAATTGCAGACTACAAGCCTGCCGATCTTGACACTCTGATCGCTGCGGGTGAGGTTGTCTGGTGCGGGCTCGATCCCATCGGCGAGCGTGACGGTCGCATCGCGCTTTATCTTGCCGAGCGCCTCCCCGAGCTTTGGCCTGTAACAAATTCAGTTCCAAATACAAATCCTGTTACAAATTCGATGGCGGATCGCGAAGCCCGCATCGTTGCTTACCTCCGCGGCAATGGAGCCAGCTTTTTTCAGTTGCTCCACGACGGGACGGGCGGCGGCTACCCGGGCGAGACGCTAGAGGTCCTGTGGGCGTTGGTCTGGCGCGGGCTGCTGACCAATGATTCGCTGCACTCCCTCCGCGCTTACTGCGAGCGGCCTGCGGAGGCGAAGAAGCCTGCACGCCGCGTCCACAACCAGCAGGTCGGATTCCGCTCGCGCCGCACCACTCCTCCTACAGCACAAGGCCGCTGGTCTCTGAACCCCGCTGCCTTTGCGGAGAGCCGCTCCGCGACCGCGTGGGCACATGCGATTGCTCAGCAACTCCTTACTCGCTATGGTGTGGTCTTCCGTGAGACGGCTCACGCGGAGAATCTTCCCGGTGGTTTCTCCGCGATCTACGACGTGATGAAGGCGCTTGAGGAGTCGGGCCGCATCCGCCGTGGATACTTCGCTGCCGACCTCGGGGCTATTCAGTTTGCGATGCCTGCTGCGGTCGATCTTCTGCGTTCTCTCCGTGCCTCGGGCGATACCGGCAAGATTGAAATGCTGCAACTGGCCGCGACCGATCCTGCTAATCCCTACGGTGCTCTTCTACGCTGGCCTTCGGTTGCAGACGCTTCGCTGACCCGTTCTGTGGGGGCTCGCGTCATCCTTGCCGATGGGATGCTGGTGGCTTATCTTCGTCGGGGCAATCCCAATGTGCAGGTCTTTCTGCCGGAGGAAGAGCCGCAGCGTGGGCGGCTTGCGCGGGCGCTTGCCGAGTTTCTTGTGGGGCTGGGAGGGATGTTGATTCGTTCGATCAACGGCACTGCCGTTGCCGAGCACTGGCTTGCGCGGATCTTATTGGATGCAGGGTTTCATGCCGCTCCCATGGGCTTCAATGTGCGTAGAGGCTTAGTCCTGCCGGACGGACCCGCTACGCGCGGAGCGGGCGTTCACACGCCTTTTTAAAGCTGCGTGGTCCACTCGCTGGTCGGAGTTGGGAGGATTACTGCCGACCAGCGAGTGTCGAAGTGCTACTGCTGCGGTGGTGTTTCGTTCTGCGGCTTGTCTCCGCCGCCAAAGAGCCGCTTGAAGAAGTTCTTCTTCTTCGGCGCTTCGGGATCGTTACTCTCCGGCTGCTGCGGAGTGGAGTAGTTATCCGGCGGCACCGGCGCGGGAGCAGCTCCGGTCAACTGATCGACGATCGTCTGCGTCCGGTCGCCCATGTGCGAGCAGGTGCCCGCGGGCTGGGTGCCGTCGAGGAAGGCCATAGTGTAGCCGTTGCCCGAGCAACTGGCGTCGGCGGGCAGGTTGCTGGCCCTGTTGATCTCCACCAGAGATACTCCGTCAGGCTTGGTGAAGCTGTGCATGTCCGAGTACTGCGGCAACTTGATGGCGCGGTTCATGAACTCGGCCCAGATGGGAGCGGCGGCGAGTGCGCCTTGTAGCTTCACGTCGGTGTAGTCGTCGTTGCCGATCCAGATGATGCATAGCAGGTTCGAGGAGTAGCCCGCGAACCACGCGTCGTGGCTGGTGCCGGTCTTGCCCGCGGCCGGCGCGGTGAATCCGTGGCTGCGCACGGTGGCGGCGGTGCCGCGAGCCATGACGCCCTCGAGCAGCGACTGCGTCAGGTAGGCGGTGCGCGGGTCGAGCACCTGCTTGGCCTCGGGGGCGAAGTCGGCGACGATATCGCCGTTGGGGTTGCGGACGCTGGCCAGCATCCACGGCTTCAGGTGAACGCCGTTGTTGGCGAAGACCGTGTAGGCTCCGGCCATGTCGATGGGCGTGGCGCTGTAGGTGCCGATGGCGACCGATGGTGTGGCCCGCGCGTTGGTGATGCCAGCCGAGCGGGCCAGCGCGGCGACATTGCTGTAGCCGACCTTCTGCGCCAGGGCGATGGTGGCGATGTTTAGCGAGTGCTCGATGGCTGTGGCCGCTGTGACCATGCCGGGGTACTCGCCCTTTTCGAAGTTGCCCGGAGTGTAGGACTGGCCGTTGGTGCCGAAGTCCTGTGGGTCGTCACTGATGCGGGTGAGGGCGGTGAAGGTCTCGCCGTCGCCGAGTGTGAGGCCGTTGAGCGAGGTGTTGTAGGCGGTGGCGTAGACGAAGGGCTTGAAGATGGAGCCGGTGGGCCGCTCGGAGACGGCGTGGTCGAGCTGGGAGACGCCGTAGTTGCGGCCGCCGACGAGGGCGAGGATCTGGCCGGTGTGGGGATTGATGGCGACGAGCGCGACCTGCGGGTAGGTGACGCTGGCATCCTTGGCCCGGCGCTGCTTGCGGACCTGCTCATCCACATTGCGCATTCCCACCTCGACGGCGTCGGAGGCGGCGCGTTGCAGCTCGGGGTCGAGCGAGGTGTAGATGCGCAGGGACTGGTGGTTCAGGTCGTCGCCGAGGCGTTGTACAAGCTGCTCGTGGACGAGGTCGATGAAGTACGGGGCCTCGCTGGCGTCGACGTTGGGCGGGGCGAGGTGGAGCGGCTCTGCCTTGGCGTGCTCGGCCTCGGCCTCGGTGATGGCACCGGTCTCAACCATCGAGTCGAGGACGACGTTGCGGCGCTCCATGGCGCGCTCTGGGTGGCGATAGGGGTTCAGGCGGTTGGGAGACTGGATCGTTCCGGCGAGGAGGGCGCACTCGGCGGTGTCGAGACGGCCAAGGTCTTTGCCGAAGAAGGCCTGTGCGGCCTCGCCGAAGCCATTGATGGCGAAGCTGCCGCGCTGGCCCAGGTTGATCTGGTTGGCGTACATCTCGAAGATCTGCTGCTTGTTGAAGCGCGACTCGAGCTGGAAGGTGATGAGGATCTCGCGCAGCTTGCGGACGTAGTTCTTCTCGGGCGTCAGGAAGAAGCCGCGCGCGAGCTGCATGGTGAGCGTGGAGCCGCCGCACTCCTTCTGGTGCGAGACCAGATCCTGCTCGGCGCACTTGGCCATGCGGAGGTAGTTGACACCGCCGTGCTCGAAAAAGCGGCGGTCCTCGATGGCGACCACGGCCTGCACCATGCGCGGCGGAATCTCCTTGTAGCTGACGAGGCGGCGCTTGGTGCGGTTCTTGTCTTCGGAGAGGGCGGTGATGAGCCGGGGCTCCAGCTCGTAGGCCTGGAGAGCGACGCCGTTTTCGGCGGTGATGGCGGTGACCTGCGCGCCGTCGGTGGTGATGGTGGCCCCGTCGGTGGAGTGGAAGGACTGCGGGCCGGGCTTGATGAGGATAGAGTTGTCGCGGGTCTCGAAGGTGCCGAGGTTGGGATTGCCGTTGTAGCCTGCCGAGCGCAGGTCGGCGGCGATGGAGGCCACGGTGAGGCGCTGGCCGGTGCGGACCTCGCGCGGCGCGGCGTAGATCTGGGCGACGGATTTGAAGAGCGGCCCGGCGGCCAGGCGGTCGTCGACGATCCGCTGGTACTTCATGTAGAAGAAGCCGAAGATGGCGGTTCCGGCGAGCAGAACCAGCAGGACGAGCACCAGTACGCCGCGCAGGACGCTCGAGAAGAAGCCCACCTTGGGGCGATTGGGACCGAGTTTGAGTTTGACTGCCATAATCTTCAGACCTTACGGGTGGGGCTCGTTGGAGAGAAAGAAAAACATTCTCGGGGCTGTGCCCCACATTGTTTGGACGCTTCGAGAGGGGCTTGCACCCCTCCTTTTCCAAGCGGCCGCATCCATGCAGTTACGGTAGCCAAGGCCAGCAAGACAACAGCAACAGCGCCCTTACGCCGGGCGGGCGGCGCTTCGTGCGGTTCTCGACGCTGCGCGTGTTCTTGCTTTCATCACGCAGCGCCGAGTGGATTTCCATAACTTACAACCTACAACTCTACGCAAGCGCCAGCTTTACAGCCGAAACGATCTCGGCCACCGGGACATCAGTAGTTTGACTCTTCAGCCGGTCCAGCAGCTCTACCTGCCCGTCCACCAGCTTCTTGCCGATGGCGATGCGGTAGGGAATACCCGTCAGGTCGGCGTCCTTGAACTTGACCCCGGCGCGCTCGTCGCGGTCGTCGAGCAGCACGTCTACGCCAGCAGCCTCCAACTCGGCGGCGATCTTTTCGCCAGCCTCCACCAACTCAGGCTCCTTGACGTTGGTGATCGTGACGACGACCTGGAAGGGCGCGATGGCGGCGGGCAGCACGTAAGCCTCGCCGTTGTGGGCCGCGGCCGAGGTCTCGATGGCGGCGGTGAGGATGCGCTCCACGCCGATGCCGTAGCTGCCCATAATGGGGGTGACCTCCTTGCCGTCCTTGTTCAGGACCGAGGCTCCCATGGACTTCGAGTACTTGTAGCCCAGCTTGAAGATGTGGCCGATCTCAACGGCCTTGCCCAGGCGCAGCGGCTGCCGGCCGATGGGGTCAAGCTCGCCCTCGAGGACGTTGCGGATGTCGGCCGTGACCGTGGGGGTGAAGTCGCGGCCCGGCGTCACGTTGCGCAGGTGATAGTCCAGTTTGTTGGCTCCGGCGACGAGGTTGTGACGGCCCTCAAGTCCTAAGTCCATGATGACAATGCTCTTCAGGCCCTCGGCGGCGTTCTCGCGCGAGACGCCCTTCAGCTTGGCCAGCTCCTTGCCCGACTTCAGCCCGTTCAGCGAGCCGCCGGACATCACCTCGGCGATGCCCACAGGGCCAAGGAACCCGGCGGGGCCGCCGATGTGCAGCGCAAGCTCTTCGGGCATCATGGGCCGCAACTCGGCGGTGCCCGCAATGGCGTTGAGCTTGGTCTCGTTCACCTGGTGGTCGCCGCGCAGAAAGGCCACGACGGGGCGCAGCGGCTCGCCCGCTGGTGCGGCGGCGCGCTCGCCCATGAAGGCGACGCACTTGATGTCCTGCGAGGCCTGGATGCCGAAGAACTCGGTGACGTCGGCGATGGAGGCCTTGCCGGGCGTGGGTACCAGCTCGGGCAGGCCGTCGCCGGTAGGAGCCAGGTCTTCGACCGGGGCCAGAATGCTGGTGGCCTTTTCGAGATTAGCGGCGTAGCCCGAGGCCGAGCTGGCGATCAGGTCTTCGCCCGCCTCGGTGTAGACCATGAACTCCTGCGACTGCGAGCCGCCCATGGCTCCCGAATCGGCCTCGACGGCGACGAACTCCAGCCCGCAGCGGCTGAAGATGGTGCGGTAGGCCGCGTCGTGGAGGTTGTACGATAGATCGAGGCCCGCCTCATCGATGTCGAAGGAGTACGCGTCCTTCATGATGAACTGGCGGACCCGGAGCAGGCCGGACTTTGGCCGGGGCTCGTCGCGGAACTTGGTCTGGATCTGGTACCAGATCTGGGGGAGCTGCTTGTAGCTGCGCAGCTCGTTGCGGGCGATCGAGGTCATGATCTCTTCGTGGGTCATGCCGAGACAAAGCTCCGCGCCCTTGCGGTCTTTGAGGCGGAACATGTTGTCACCCATCCCGGTCCAGCGGCCCGTCTCCTCCCAGATCTCTTTGGGGTGCAGGGTAGGGAGCAGGAACTCCTGGCCGATGCGGTCCATCTCCTGGCGGATGATGGCGATGATTTTATTAATGGAGCGATTGCCAAGGAAGAGATACGAGTAGATGCCGGCGCCGAGCTGACGAATATAGCCTGCGCGCAGCAGAAGTTTATGGCTGGCGACTTCGGCGTCCGTGGGCGCCTCGCGCAGGGTCGGGATAAAGAGTTTGGACCAACGTTGCATGTGTGCTTTCAATGCCTTCCAGCCCTTTGTCGGATGGGCCAACCGGTAAGCGGTGCCGCGGAGAACGAATGAACCCCCATTCTAACTGTGCGTCGAGGAGGCCGCTTGTGGGAGAGAAAGCGCCACAGTGTTCGGTGAACGACAGACACGTAGCGAACATTACGCGTAACGTGACTCTATTGTTCCACTTACGGTGCACGGATCGATCTGCCCGTCTCATGCCAGTTTTAGTAAAGGAATAAGTATCTTGAGTAACGACGGACCCCCGTCGGCCAGTTCGATCCGGCCCAGAAATTTAATTCTTTCGCAGATGCCCGAGTCTCAGTACGCGGCTATCTCGCGCTTCCTCGTGCCTGTCGATCTCCCGTTGGGATTTCGACTTTCGGAGCCGAACCAGCCGATCGACCATGTTTATTTCCTGGTGGGCGGCCTGGTCTCGGTGGACGCGCTGACCGAGAAAGGCGAGTCGGTGGAGGTGGGGGTGCTGGGCCGGGAGGGGTTTGCCGGGCTGAGCGGCCTGCTGGGGCATCCGCAGATGTCGCACTCGGTGGTGATGCAGGGCTCGGGCGCGGGGCTGCGGATTCGCACGAATATCGTGCGGGAGGAGTTCCTGAAGGGCGGCGAGTTTGCCCGGTCGGTACACTCCTTTATTTACATGCAGATGGTGCAGATGGCCCAGTCGGTGTTGTGCAACCGGCTGCACCCGATCGAGGCCAGGATGGCGCGGTGGATGCTGACGGCGTGCGACCGGATGCAGACCGACAACCTGAAGCTGACGCAGGAGTTTCTGGCGCAGATGCTGGGGTCGAGGCGGTCGACGGTGACGGTGGCGGCGGGGAAGATGCAGCGGAGGGGGCTGATCGACTACCGGCGGGGGAATGTTCAGATTGTGAACCGGCTGGGGCTGGAGGCGGTGGCGTGTGAGTGTTATGGAATTGTGCGGTCGACGTATGACTCGTTGATTGGCCGGAACTATTAGCCACTAAACACGCGCAGCGTCGAGAACTGCATGAAGTGCCGCCCGTCCGGCGTCAGGACGCTTTTGCTTGTTTTCTTGGTTGTCATTCAGGAGCGAAGCGGAGGAATCTGCTTTTTTCTTTGTCGTTGCCGTTGCTTCTGGGGTAGGTCCGGGCTTTAGCCCCGACCTACCCCAGAAACAACAGCAAAACTACGCCCCCTGCCAGAGATCATGCAGGTGCAGCGCCCCCTCGACGCGCCCATCGGCGACCACGATGAGGGTGGTGATCTTGCGCTCCTCCATCAAGGCCAGGGCGTCGGAGCCGAAGGCTTCGGGCGAGATGGTGACCGGAGTGGGGTTCATGATCTCCCCAGCGGTCTTCTCCAGCGCGTGCGTGCCTTCGCGTTCGAGCAACCGCCGCAGGTCGCCGTCGCTGATGATGCCTTCGAGGCGGTCGCCGTCGAGCACGGCGGTCATTCCCAGGTGCTTGCGCGACATCTCGTGGATTACCTCGGGCATGGCCGTCTGACGGGCCACGCGGGGAATGGCGTCGCCGGTGTGCATGACGTCGCGGACGCGCTCCAGGCGGCGTCCGAGCAGGCCGCCGGGGTGGAGCGTGGCGAAGTGCTGGGGGGCAAAGCCGCGTCGCTGGCTCAGTTCGAGCGCCAGCGCGTCGCCGAGGGCGAGCATCAGGGTGGTGGAGGCGGTAGGGGCCAGGTTGAGAGGGCAGGCCTCCTGATCGACGCTCGTGTCCAGCGTGACGGCGCTGGCCCGCGCCAGCGTGGAGTCGGCTGCGCCGCAGAGGCTAACGATGGGGATAGCCAGATGGTTGAGCGTGGGCAGCAGGCGGAGCAGCTCCTCGGTCTCGCCCGAGTAAGAGAGCGCCAGGACGATGTCGCCGGGTTGCAGGATGCCCATGTCGCCGTGGACGGCCTCGGCGGCGTGCAGGAACTGCGCCGGGCTGCCGGTGGAGCTGAGCGTGGCGGCTAGTTTGAGGCCGATGAGGCCGGATTTGCCGATGCCGGTGACGATGATGCGGTGTTCGGCGGCGGAGGCGGCGAGCAGCAGGGCCACGGCGCGCTCGAAGGGGGCGGCCAGCGTGGTGTCGAGGCGGTCGGCGAGCTGCGACAGGGCGGCGGCTTCGATGCGGACAAACGTGGCTGGGGTATGGGTTTGGGTCGGCATCGGTAACCAAATGGCGCGGGCGGAGTCGAATGTTCGGCAGACCCGCGATAAAACCGATGCTAGCAGAGCGGAACTCGGAGCCGACTGACGATAGACTTGTAGATGGAAGTTAAGTAGAGGGGCATGATGAAGCGAAGCGCGCTCGTAGTGGTGGCGATGGTAGTCGGGGTTACCCTGCTGATCTGGGCCGGGGTGCATAACCGCCGCGAGCGGTCGCTCGCGATGCAGAAGGCCGCGGAGAAGGCGGCCATGTCGATGCCGGAGGCGAACGCTCCGGGTGCGGGCGATGGCCCGGCGCAGCCGTCGCTCGAGGGCAAGAAGGCCGCGGCGTTCTCGCTGGTCGATCTCGACGGCAAAAAAGTAACGCTGGCCGACTACAAGGGCAAGCCCGTGCTGGTGAATTTCTGGGCCACCTGGTGCGCGCCGTGCAAGCTGGAGATGCCCTGGTTCGAGGAGTTCCGCAAGAAGTACACGGACCTGGTGATCCTGGGGATCGCCGAGGACGACGCCAGCAAGGAAGAGATTGCGAAGACGGCGAAGAAGGCCGGGGTGACCTACCCGATCCTGCTGACGGACGGCAAGGTGGCCAGCGCGTACGGTGGCGTGGAGCTGCTGCCGACCTCGTTCTACGTGGGCAGGGACGGCGTGATCCTGACGCAGACGGCCGGGCTGGGCGGCAAGGATGAGATCGAGGCGCACATCCAGAAGCTGGTCGGGGCGGGCAAGTAGTGTTGGTACGCGGACTGGTGATGGGGCTGGCGCTGCTTCAGTTCAACGTCAGCATGGATTTTGCGCCGAAGCCGAAGCAGTATGTGGCCTTTGCGGCGGAGCTGGCGACGGTTCCGGCGGGTAAGCGGGCGGAGCTGGAGTTGCGGTTTCGGGTGGCTGGCGGGTTTCATGTGAACTCGCACACGCCGAAGTCGGAGCTGCTGATTCCTACTCGGCTGGAACTGGTTCCGGCCGTCGGGGTGAAGGTGGCCGAGGCGGTGTATCCGGCGGGGAAGAGCTATAGCTTCAGCTTCAGCCCGAAGGAGTCGCTGGATGTTTATTCGGACGACTTTGTGGTGAAGGTGCCGGTGGTGGCCGCGGCGGGGGAGCATGAGCTG
The DNA here is from genome assembly GCF_009914315.1 of Granulicella sp. WH15. Classification (NCBI taxonomy): domain Bacteria; kingdom Pseudomonadati; phylum Acidobacteriota; class Terriglobia; order Terriglobales; family Acidobacteriaceae; genus Granulicella; species Granulicella sp. WH15. Next base: position 3,739,453 of record NZ_CP042596.1, on the reverse strand, counting down.
AAGGGGACGCTCAGGTATCAGGCTTGTGACCGGGCGGCGTGTTATCCGCCGAAGAGCCTGCCGGTGGATGTTTTGTTTACGGCGAAGTAGTTTTTACGCGAGGCGTGGAGAATCGTACGAAGTGCCCCGGCGTGAGGGCGTTTTTGTTGTTGCCTGTCTTTTTGGTTGTCATTCCTCCGCTTCGCTCCTGAATGACAACCAAAAGAACAGGCAACGACAGGTCTTGCCGCTTCGTTATCGCTTTTGTGTAGCCAGCTTCTTCTGCGTATCCACAAAGCGGCGCACGCGGTCGAGCGAGCGGGCCTTGCCGAAGACGATCAGGCTCTCGAGCAGCGGCGGCGACGTCGTGCGGCCCGTTAGGATCGCGCGGAGGAGCATGAAGTTCTCCTTGACCGACCACTGTTTGGCCTCGCCCACGGTGCGCAGAGCGGCGTCGAGACCCTCGGGGGTCCAGTCGGCGGCTTCGAGGGCAGCGAGCTGATCGACGGAGAAGGTCAGGGTCTCCTCCAGCGTGCGCTTCTTGGGGACGAAGACCTCGGCGGACGGGGTCACGTCGTCGCGGAAGAAGAAGTCGGCGAGATCGCCGAACTGGCCGAGTGTCTCAATGCGCGTCTGAACGAGCGGGGCGATTTTAGCCAAATAATCGTCCGAGAAGAGGACGGTCTTGAGCTGGGTGAGGAAGGACTCCGGCGTCAGGGCGCGGAGGTACTCGCCGTTGAGCCACTTGAGCTTGACCAGGTCGAAGACCGGGCCGCCGAGCGAGATCTTGTCGAAGGCGAACTGCTCCAGCATCAGTGGCAGCGTGAAGATCTCGGCCTGAACGGACTTGTCGGCCTCGCCGGTGGCCGGGTCGATCTTGCCTCCGGCGGGCATTCCGCCGCCCATCAGGCCGAGGAAGTTCAGCATGGCCTGGGGCAGGAATCCGGCCTGCCGGTAGTAGATGAGGGAGACCGGGTTCTTGCGCTTGGAGATCTTGCTCTTGTCGAGATTGCGCAAGAGCGGCATGTGCCAGAACTTCGGCAGCTCCCAGCCGAAGGCCTTGTAGAGCAGCACGTGCTTGGGGGTGGAGGAGATCCACTCCTCGGCCCGGATGACGTCGGTGATGTGCATCAGGTGGTCGTCGACGACGTTGGCCAGATGATAGGTGGGGAAGCCGTCGGACTTCATCAGGACCTGATCGTCGACGTTGTTGTGCGAGAACTTGACGTCGCCGCGCAGCTCGTCGCGGAAGGTGGTCTCGCCCTCGATGGGCACCTTGAGCCGGACGACGTAGGGGCGGCCTTCGGCCAGGTAAGCGTCGATCTGGGTTTGGGTAAGCTCGCGGTGCGCTCCGTTGTAGCGCGGGGGCAGCTTGGCGGCAAGTTGGGCTTTGCGCAGTGCTTCCAGCTCTTCGGCGGTCTCGAAGGAGCGATAGGCGGACCCGTTGGCGAGGAGGATCTCGACGTGCTCGCGGTAGATTTCGGTGCGCTCGGACTGGCGGTAGGGGCCGTAGGGTCCGCCGACGTCGGGGCCTTCGTTCCAGTGGAGGCCGAGCCAGTGGAGCGAGTCGAAGATCTCTTGCTCGCTGGTGGCGACGAAGCGGGTGCGGTCGGTGTCTTCGATGCGGAGGACGAACTGGCCGCCGCGCTGGTTGGCGAAGATGTAGTTCAGCAGGCCGATGTAGGCGGTGCCTACGTGGGGGTCGCCGGTGGGCGAAGGAGCGATGCGGACGCGGGTGGGACGGGTATTTTCAGTAGACATAGTCAATATGGATGGTATCAAGCAGCTTGTTCTGCTTCCGGGTTAGAGGTCGATGGCGAACTGGTGGAAGGAGCCGGAGGCGGCGGGTTTGGGCTCGCTGGCCAGGGCCAGGATGAGGCGTTCGAGGACCAGCCGCTTGTCCGGTGGGGAGCTGCGGATCTCGAGATCGGCGCGGGCGATCAGGCGCAGCGCTCGCGTTAGGTCGGCGCGGGATTTGTAGCGGCGGGCCTGACGGATGAGGTCCTCCGCCGCGAAGGGCGGCATACGGAAGCCGTGCCAGAGCACCGACCAGATGGCGCGGGAGTCGCGCACGTTCTTCTCGAGGATGATGAGCATCTGGCGGAAGGTGCGGGCCAGCATGTACAGGTGGCCGATGGCCGAGTCCTCGCCGCCGTCGGAGGCGTTGAGCAGGCCGTGCAGCAGCGCGAGAGCGCGGGGGCGGTCCTTGGCCGAGATGGCGTCGGTCAGCTCGTAGAGGGAACGCTGCTTGGCGGCGAGGACCATCGTCTCCACGTCGCCCAGGGTAATGGTGGGGGTGGGGATGTCGGCGACGGGCTGAGCCTGATCGTGTTGCGGCGGGATGAGGAAGAGCTGCTTGCCCTGCGCGTAGAGGGCCAGCTTCTCGAACTCGCTGGCGATCAGCATCATGTCGGCCCCGAGGGCGTCGACCAACTCGCGGGCGGCGTCGGGGTGGATCTGGGTGTTGCGGGTGACGGCCTCGGCGGCCAGCCAGCGGGCAGCGTCGCCCTCGTCCACGCGCGATAGCTCGACGATGCCGCACCAGTCGCCCAGGGTCTCGCGGATGCGCTCGAAGCGCTCCTTGTCCTGCATGTCCATGCGGCGCAGGTCGGTGGGGATGGAGAGGTGGTCGGCCACGAAGATGATGAGGGCCGAGGGGTTGGGACGGCGGAAGTAGGCGTCGATGGCGGCGAACTCTTCCTTCTTCTGACCGCGTCCGTAGAGGGTTTTGAGGCCGCGGACGAAGAGCACCTGGAAGGGCACCATGAGCGATGGGGTCTGGGCGCGGTCGAGCACGTCGAAGATGGGGACCTCGGCGAGGTCGAGGTCGTGGAGGCAGAAGTCGCGCTGATCGGGCGGGGCCAGCTCGGCGAGGACACCGGCGCGGCAACGCTGGTAGAGAAAGGACTCGTCGCCCGCGAGGACGTAGCCGGGGCGGCGCGCGTCGGTGGCGATCTCAGCCAGGAAGCGGTCGGAGCTGGCGAAGGAGCGGATGCTGGAGGTCGGTTTCGGCGCCATTAGAAGGACTCCAGAACGTTGGAGACGAGGGCGTGGGCGAAGTCGCGCGCGATGCGCTGGACGGCAGGGCCGTCCTCCTGGATGAAGCCGCTGAGGTCCTGGGTGGACTGGTACTGATCTCGATAGGCCATCGCGTCGTTCTGGTAGAGGACGTGGCCGTTGCGGTCGGTGAGCACGACGCGGGCGGTGATGGTGATGAGGTAGCTGGACGTTTGGCCGGAGGTGGAGTCGTAGGTCAGCGGCGAGAAGGTCTGCGAGAGGATGGTGCCGCGCAAGGTGGCATCGGCGTCGGCCGCGTCATTGTTGAGGATGACGTACTTGGTGCGGGTGTCGAACTCGCGGACGACGGCCTGGGTGAAGGCCATCTCGGTGTGGAAGGCCTGGGCGCGGGTGGCAAAGACGGGGACGTACAGGGTACGGACGTTCGCAGGCAGGTGCGTGGCCGCGCCGGCGGCGTGGTAGCCGCATCCGGCGAGCGGAAACGAGAAAAGGATCAGAAGAATCAGGAGAATCGAACGGCACATGCTGGTTCTATTGTCGCACCGGATGCTGAGGAGAGGCTGTGAGTTATAGGTTGATGAGCCTTATCAAATACGCGAAGCGTCCAGAGCAGCACGAAGTGCCGCCCGTCCGGCGTCAGGACGCTTTTGCCGTTGCTTCTGGGACAAAAGGAAGCGGCCCTGGGGAGGGTTCTCCGCAGGGCCGCCGGGTAAAGTTGAGGTGAGCTACGGCAGGACTGGTTAGAAGCTGGCGCGGAGACCCATCTGGATCTGCCGCGGTTGGTTTCCTTGAGTCCGGGTGACGCCGAAGCTGGCCGGGGTTGCGATGCTGAGGCTGGGGTTGGCGAAGTCAAGATGGTTCAGGGCGTTGAACATAATGCCGGAGAACTCGAGACTGGACCGCTCCCAGACCATCAGCGTCTTCTTGATGCTCAGGTCGACGTTCAGGTAGCCGAGACCACGAATCGGGCCGGTTCCACCGCCATGCTCGTCGATGCCGAGGATGGTCGGACGGACGGTGTCATAGACCGCGACCGGATCGGCGAACATGTTGATCGCCGCCGGTCCGGGGCCTTTGACGGTCGTTCCGACGTTGATGGCGGGGTTGATGGCGTCCTGACCTCCGGCAACTCCACGATGCGTATGATAGCCGCCCGTGTAGGGCTTGGTGAAGACGCACTGCTCTTTGTCCGAGAGGTTGGAGCCATCGGCGCCGCCAAAGGACTGGGAGCCAGCGTTCGTGGTGCAGGTGAGCGGCTGGCCCGTGCCCGCGACGATGACCGGTGAGATCGTCCAACCACCGGCGAGGCGGCCGACGATGCCCTCCTGATGCTTGTACCACGGCGTCTGGTAGACGATGAAGGTGTTGAAGATCAGCTTCTGGTCGAAGGACTGGACTCCGTAGTTCTTATGGATATCGAAGGAGTCGTTCGCGACCGAGCCGCTGGTGGATTGGGCGTAGGCGTTGAGTCCGAGAGCCTTGCTGTAGGTGAGATTCTCCTGCAGGGTGAGGCCGCGGAAGTTGGTGGTCTTGAAGGTGACGTAGCCTCCGTTGTAGTTGCTGTAGCCGGACGAGGTGCCGACCGTGAGACCGCTGCCCAGCTGACCTGCCGATCCGAAGGACGAGCCGGGGATGGGCGTGTTCATCATGGTGCGGGAGAAGTTGAAGGCTCCGTTGTCCAGAGCCGACCAGAGGGCGAAGACCTTCTGGCTGCCGAAGTTGCTGGCCTGGTTGTGGACGACTGCCGCCGTACAGCTGGCGAACCCGCTGCAGTAGGCCGAGTTGACGCCGCCGAGAGCTGACTCGAAGAAGGGCTGAGGCGAGACGTTCGGAAGCACCGGGGTCTTGGCCGTGGCTTTGCTGGTTGCCAGAGAGCAGGCGCTGGCCGAACTGGCGCAGCCGAAGGCGGTCTCCACCGCGGCATAGGCCGCTGCGAAGGTCTGGCCGCCTTTGCTGAACATGTAAGGCACGGCGTTGGGGTTCACCATGATGTACTCGTTGTGGATGAGGCGGCCGATGTAGCCGACCTCGACGAGCATCTTGCGGTTGATCTGGCGCTGGATGGAGAGGTTGAAGGTATCGGCGCTGTTGGGGCGCAGGCTGGGGTCGAGCGGCGAGGCGATCGAGACGCCAGGGCCGTTGTAGCCGGGGAAGTAGGGTTGAGGTGCCGTGGCAGGAGCCGACGCCAGAGGAGCCGAGAGGCCGTCCAGGTTGTTGGCCGTCGAGCCGAAGCGGAAGACGCTACCGTCGTTGAAGCCGGTGGCGTTGCAGGTGCCGTCGGACTGCGGAGTGCGGCACTGCACGGCCAGGAAGATGCTGGGGCTGAGCAGCGGGTTGAGCACCTGCAGGTCGCCGTTGATGCGTCCGTAGATGCGTCCGTAGCCGCCGCGGATGACGGTGGAGCCGTCGCCGAAGATGCGGCGGAGGGCCGAGTTCTGGAAGTTGGGGTTCCAGGCCAGCGAGACGCGCGGGCTGACGGAGCCGTAGTAGGGGTTGTAGGGGTACTTGCGGCCACCCTGGACGTTGTTGATGAGGGCGAAGCCGGTCTCGGGGTTATAAGACGCACCCTGAGCGGCGGCTGACGCGCGTGCTGCCAGGTAATCGGCAGCGCGGATGGGGTTGGCATTGGTATCGACCCACATGACCTGGTTGCCGTTGCGCTCGTGCGGCGGCATCTCGATGGCGTAGCTGAGGCCGTAGTTCAAGGTCAGGCTGGGCTTCATGTGCCAGGTGTCGGTCGCATACAGGTTGTAGTACGGAACTGAGGTGCTGGCTCCGATCGACGTCTGCGGAGCGTTCAGGGTCAGGCCGCTCTTGGTGTAGGTGTAGGTGTCGCCGACCTGGGTGTCGGTCACCATGCCGTAGTAGGCGGCCAGCAGGCGGGCATTGTTCGTGTTGCTGGTCACTGCGCCGAGTCCGCCGGCGTTCAGGCCGGGGAAGGTAATCAGGCCGGCTCCGCTGGCGTCGCCGATCTGGTAGGTGGTGGTGTAGTTGATGTTGTTGCCGTTATCGCTGCGCTGGTGGTAGTTGAAGTTGTGCTGGAACTGGCCGCCGAACTGGATGAGGTGGTCGCCCTTCAGCTTGGTCAGGTTGTCGCTGATGAAGTTGTCCTTGCCGTTCCAGATACGGGTGCGGACGTCCTGCGTATCGACGTTGTAGGGCGCGAGGACGACGGTGCTCGCGCTTTCACCGAGAGGCTCGAGCGCGCCGCCCGCACCGGCAAGCTGCGGAGGAGCGTTGTTGTCCTTCCACTGCCAGTTGTTGCGCAGGTAGCTGTAGTGGAAGTCGTTGGTCAGCGAGGAGCTGATGTTGGTGGTCAGGCCGACGACGAAGAACCAGGGGTCCTGCGGACGGTTGGCGTTGGCGGCGGGTACTCCGAGGGTGTCACCGGCGAAGGCTCCGCCGATATCGACCTGGTTGGTGGTGAGCTGGGTGAGCTTGAAGTAGCGGTAGCTCGCCATCAGGTGCCACTTGGAGCCGAAGTCGTGGTCGACGCGGGCTACGCCGAAGTTGCTGGACTGCGGGGTGCGGACGTTCGCCTTGTAGCCGATGGTGTTGACGCCATCGCAGTAGGAGGCGCTGACCGGGCCGCAGCTGGGGTCGAAGACGCCCGCGTACGAGCCGCCCTGTTGGGGTAGCTGCGTGGCCCAGAAGTTCTTCATGCTGGCGTTGAGGCCGAGATGGCGCGGGTCGTCGGCCTTCAGCGTGTCCGCAGTGTAGGTGACGCCGTTGAAGGTGAGGTTACCGGCCATCATGGCAGCCGAGGGGACGGCGCGCTCATAGGTCTGAGACTGCGGGTAGCGGAAGCCCTCGTAGTTGACGAAGAGGTAGGTCTTGCCTCCCAGCATCCAGGGAGCGATGGGACCGCCGCCGGCGACTCCGAAGCGGCTGTAGTGGTAGCTGGGCTTGGGCGTGTAGAGCGACTGGAAGTTGTTCTCCCACTTGTTGGCGCCGATGTTGCTGTCGAGGTAGTACTCGTAGACGGTGCCGGTCCAGCGGTCGCGGCCGCGCTTGGTGACGATCTGAGACTGAGAACCCGAGGAGTTGTTGAAGTCGGCCGTCTGGCCGGAGGTGGAGACGCGAAACTCTTCGACGCTGTCCTGCGGCATGGGCATGACGCCCGAGGAGCCTGCGCCGAGGAAACCGCCCGTGGTCGAGTTGCCGAAGGAGCCGGTGTACTGCTGCATATTGCCGTCCATGTCGCTGGAGTTGCTGCCTCCGTCGAGAGTGATGACGGCCTGGTCGGATACGGTTCCGGCGACGCTGCCGCCGGGGGTGACGCCGGGCTGGAAGGAGGCGAAGGAGCTGACGTCGCGGCCGATGGCGGGCAGCGAGTCCACCATGACTGGGTCGACGGACTCGCCGACGGTGGAGTTCAGGGTTTGCAGGTCGGCGTTCGAGGCCTGCACCTCGATGGTGGTCGATTCAGAGCCGATGGCCAGGCGGAAGTTGGCCGTGGTCTGCGCACCGACGCCGACGGGCTGGCCGGTGATCTGGTCGGTGGCGAAGCCGGACTTGGTCGCGGAGATGCTGTAGGTGCTGGGCGGAACGTTGGGCAGTACATACTGCCCGTCCTTATTGGTCGTGGCCGAGAGCTTCGCCTTGGTGGCGATGTCGACCACCGTGATGGTGGCCCCTTCGATCAGCGCGCCGCTTGCGTCGGTTACGGTTCCGGTTACGGTGCCGGTGCTGGTGGCCTGGGCAAATGCAGAGGGGACGCTACCGGGAAGACAGGTGAGTAGGAACAGCGTCAGAACTGCAAATAATGGCCGCCAAAATGTAAGTCGTATCATTCCATCCCTCTTTCATGTTCGAGATCTCTGTGTTTGTGAACTGGGGGAGTGTTACTCGTCAGTGCCGGAGCAGGGAGCTGTCTTTACTCCGGTCGAATTGTCTGATTACCTGACCAATTGTGGAATTCCAACTGCAGATACGGTGCTACGGTTGCCCCATCTGCAAAGAGATGGGGACATGAGGGAGTGGAAGCTGCAATAGCTCCAGTAGGGGCGAGGCAAGTAAAAAGTGTTGCTAAGCTACCGGAATGCGAAAGCGTGTTTCGTGGTGTACGAATGCAGAAATCGAGTGCTTTGGGAGAGCAGCTACAACTGCAAAACCTATCAACTCAGGTGACACGAACAGCACTGATGCGTGAGTGCGCGAGGTCTGCACACTTGTTTCAAGGGTGAGTCGATACCACGTCGGCAAAGGATTCTTTGTCACGAATCGTGGCTGGATTGCGGGGTTTCTGGTGTGAAATTACCACAAATAAATCCTGTTGCAAGTTTTTTTTGATGATTGTCGAATTAGTTCGGTGTAGTGGTGTGGCAGAGGCGCATTTTGGGAATTTTCGCCTATCTGCGCGGGGACGGGCGAGTGGGTGCTCGACCCATGTAAACTTTCGGACCTGAAGCAAAGAGCTTCCGACCCCGCTGCGCAGGTCTGGGGATGCTCGCGGCTTCTGATCTTTTATGACTTCGGAGTTTGGAGGAAAGATGAAGACCTTACTGGTGGTGCTGTTGTTGTCCTCCACGCTGTATGCGCAGACGCAACGTAAGCAGGTCGATCCCTTTGACGCGCTGCCTGCGAACATGGAGGTGCTGAGCCACTTCGGCGAGCGGGCCGACTTTGCGCCCGATAACAAGAGCGTCGCGTTTATGGGCAAGAGCTATGGCGACGCGTTCGTCGTCGACCTGAAGACCCATGTGATCCGCTGTCTGACGTGCAATGTTCCGGGCACGGCTTTTTTGCGGGTGATGTACCTGGCCAATGGCGACTACATCCTGCTGGGGCCGGAGAAGTTTACCGATCTTAAGGTGAGCCGGACGCGGGATAACGAGTTCTGGTATCTGAGCAAGAAGCCGAACTCGAAGCCGGTGCGGATGGGCGGGGTGCATCTGCACGAGGGCGCGGCGGTCTCGAAGCACAGCATGAAGGTCTCGTACTCGGAGACGTGGGAGGAGATTGCGTCGTTCCCGGAGCACTACTCGCGGCTGATGACGGCGGATGTGGACCTCTCGGGGACGACGCCGAAGCTCATCAACCAGAAGATGGTCTATGAGAGCCACGACAACGACTGCATTCTGGAGGCGCAGGACTTCTACGATAACGACACCAAGATGACGTTCACCTGTTACGTGACCAAGGGGCGTCCGGCGGGCTCGGATGCGCTGGCCAAGGTGATGGGGATCGACCTGAAGACGGGCGTGGTGACGGACTTTACCAAGTCGCCCGAGACCTATAACGAGACCGAGGGTATCTATCCGGACGGCAAGTACACGAGCGTCGAGGGCGACCGGCACATCGCGCAGCTCGGCGGCGAGCATGGGATGAAGAACATCGATATCTACAAGATGAAGCTGGACGGGACGGGGAAGGACTACGTCCGGATCACGCACTTCAACGACTACCAGGGGTGGAAGTCATCGAACCCGGTGATCTCGACCGACGGCAAGATGATGGCGTTCCAGGTGGGCCACTCGACGGATGCTTCGGCTGGGATTGGGTATGGGGTGCTGCTGTACCACTTTTGAGCGATGATGGTGGAGTTGAGCGGGATCGAACCGCTGACCTCCTCGTTGCGAACGAGGCGCTCTCCCAACTGAGCTACAACCCCACATCTGTTGTTGCTGTCGGCCGCGCCTCGGGGTATGAGGGCCGCTGACGATTCTCTAAGTGTATCAGTTGCGGCGGGAATGGGCCAGAGGGATTCCCGCCACAACTGACAAGATACGCGAAGCGTCCAAAACCGCACGAAGTGCCGCCCGTCCGGTGCTAGGACGCTTTTGCTGTTGCTTCTAAAGAGCAGTCTCAGCGAAACGAGGGGAGCGGACGTGGCCGACGACGTCGGTTCCTGCGGCCAGGGGCTTTTCCACCATGCACCAGAGGACGCCGTTTTCATCGGACTGAACCGCGAGCACGGGGATCTCGAGGCGAGTGCCGGAGCGGGTGACCGCCTCGAGGACGCCGGTATCGCCGACCGTGAAGCCCTGTGGGTCGAGCGACATCTGCCAGACCCCGGAGAGGCCGATACGCGACTCGAGCGTGATGTCGGCGACGACTGCGGTGAAGGTCTTCATCGGGCCTCTTCTTCACGGGTTAGGACCGCGGCCAGACGCTCCATCTCCCAGCGGCTGCCGACCATGAAGGGCGTGCGCTGGTGGATGCCGGTGGGCTTGATCTCAAGAACGCGGCCCGAGCCGGGCGACGCCATGCCGCCAGCCTGTTCGGCCAGGAATGCGAGCGGGTTGGCCTCGTAGAGCAGGCGGAGCTTGCCCTTGGGCTGTTTGAGCGTGGGCGGGTAGAGGAAGACGCCGCCCTTGAGCAGGGTGCGGTGGAAGTCGGCGACCAGGCTGCCGATGTAGCGAGAGCTGTAGCCCTCGGCGCGCAACTCTTCGACGTAGGTCCGATAGCCCTCGGGCCAGGTGGCCAGGTTGGCCTCGTTGACGCTGTAGTAGGGGCCTTTTTCGGGCATCACCATGTGCTCTTTGGAGAGAACGAAGGCGCCGATGGTGGGGTCGAGCGTGAAGCTGTGGACGCCGTTGCCCGCGCTGTAGACCAGCACCGTGGACGGCCCGTAGACGACGTAGCCCGCGGCGACCTGCTCGGTGCCGGGCTGTAGGATGGACTCGTCGAGCGAGAGCGCGGGGACGCGGCGGTGCACGCTGAAGATGGTGCCCACGTTGACGTTGACGTCGATGTTCGAGGAGCCGTCGAGCGGGTCGAAGATGACGATGTACTTGCCGCGCTCGACGGAGCGATTGAAGGTGACCGGCTCTTCGTCCTCTTCGCTGACGAGGGCGGCCACCGAGTCGCGCAGGCCCAGGCAGTGGATCATGGCGTTGTTGGCGTAGACGTCGAGCTTCTGCTGCTGCTCGCCCTGCACGTTCTCCGCGCCGAAGGCTCCCAGCACGTCGCCGAGACCGGCGGAGCGGATCTTGGCCTCGACCATCTTGGCGGCGAGGGTGATGCCGCCGAGGAGCCAGCTAAAGGTGCCGCTGGCATCGCCGTGGCGCTGCTGCTCTTGCAGGAGGTGCTGCTGGACTGTCGTAATCATGTGGCCCATTTTATCGTGGCTGGGTTGGCCTCGCGTAAACCGCCGTACCGCTTATCCCCAGGTGAACTCGATAGGGGTATGGATGTCCGGATGGAGGCTCTTGTGCACGGGGCAGGTGTGGGCAGCCCGCTCGAGCTTCTCTTTGTTTTCGGCGCTGAGAATCTGGGGCACGTGGATCTTGACGGCCAGGCTCTGGATTCTTCTCGGAGCTGTGGCAGTCATCTCCTTTTCGACGGTGGCCGTGGAACCGGCGATGTCGAGGTTCAGCGTACGGGCCATGATGCCCATGACGGTGAGCATACAGGTGCCGAGCGCAGTGGCGACCAGGTCCGTGGGAGAGAAGCTCTCGCCGCGGCCCTGGTTGTCCTTGGGGGCGTCGGTGTTTAGCTCAGTTCCGGAGGGACCGTGGACCGCTTTGCAGTGCAGGTCTCCCTGGTATTCGAATTGAATGGCAACCATTGCGACTCCTCTGGATAACGCAGCTTAGGTAATGTCGTCGGTGTCGAAGACCGGGGCTTTGCGGCCCAGCGCCTGGGTGTCGCGGACCTGCACCACCAGGCTCTCGACCACCGAGTTGACTTCGTCCACATCGGCTGTGGCGGCGATCGCCTTGGGTGCCGAGTCATCGTCGATGCTCTCCAGCAGAACCGTCGCGTAGGCCACAGCGACGCCATCCTGGTTGAGTCCCTCGGGGGTTTTGGCTTTGATGCCGACGGCTGAGGGCTTGATCTCCAGCAGCTCGGCCACGCGCTGGCGCAGGTCGCCCGCGATGGGGACGATCTTGGGACGCATCATCACCAGCACCGTGTCGATGTTGACGATGCGGTAGCCTGCCGTGGCGATCTCTTCGAGCGAGGTGCGTAAAAAAAGGCTCGAGGCCGCGCCCTTCCAGCGGGGATCGCTGGGCGGGAAGAAGGTGCCGATGTCGCCAGCCGAGACCGCGCCGAGCAGGGCATCGGTGATGGCGTGCAGCAGCACGTCGCCGTCCGAGTGACCGGCGAGGCCCTCGGTGTGGTCGATCTCAAGGCCGCCGATGATGAGCGGGACGCCGGGCTTGAAGGCGTGGGAGTCGAAGCCGAAGCCGATTCTCATGCTCATTGGGTGCCTGCTTTCTCGGCTGCGGCTTTTTCGGCGGAGGCAAGGTAGAACTCCGCCAGCTCGATATCGCCGGGCTGGGTGATCTTGAAGTTGCGCGAGAAGCCGGGAACGACGGCGACCTGGATGCCTGCTCGCTCGAGCAGGCTGGACTCGTCGGTGCCGGAGAACTCGTCGGCCTCGGACTCGGCGAAGGCGCGCTTGAGCAGGTCGAAACGGGCTCCCTGCGGGGTCTGGGCCTGAACGATGCGCTCGCGAGGGATGGTGGAGGTAACGATGGCGCCGTGGGCGGTGCGCTCTACCTGCTTGATGGTGTCGACGGCGGGCAGGCCAACGATGGCGGCTCCGTACTCGAGCACGGCGTCGATGGTGCGATCAATGGTGCCGGGGTCGATGAGCGGGCGGACGGCGTCGTGGACCAGGATGACGTCGTCGTCGGCGCAGTCCACCGTGGCGAGCGCGTTGGCGACCGAGCCCTGGCGGTTCTCGCCGCCTTCGACGACCTTTACCTTAGCTTCGAGGCCGTAGCGGGCGATGAGGGTGCGGACGCGGTCCATCTCCTGCGCTCGCACGGCGACCAGGACGGTCTCCACCCGCTCGACGGCCGCGAAGGCGCGCAGGCAGTGGATGAGGACGGGAACGCCGTGGAGAGTGAGGAACTGCTTGGGCGCAGGCGGGGTTGCGCCGCCCGCGGACATGCGGGTTCCGATACCGGCTGCCGGAAGAATGACATAAACACGCATAGCTCACGAAGTATACCGCGTACGGCACTTTGGTACTTCGTACGGTTCTCGGGGAGGCATGGGGAAGTGATCTTTTGAGGTCCTCCCGCTGGTCGGAAGCGGACATCGCTTTCAGAGCCTATGGGAGGGTGCCTTTGCCGTTGCCTGTTCTTTTGGTTGTCATTCAGGAGCGAAGCGGAGGAATCTGCTTCTGTCTTTGCCGTTGCTCTTGCCGTTGTCCTTGGGGTAGGTCGGGGCTTTAGCCCGACATCAAAACCCGCCACAGATCCGGACTTTAGCCCCGAGGTATGCTTTCTTCCCCCAGCCCCTAGCTGCTCGGGTTCTCCTCGATGAGCATCATCTCGTTGGTGGGCTTGAAGCCGTGCTTCTCATAAACCGGCCGTCCAAACTTGGAGGCGTGGAGCGAGACGACGCGGATATTGCGGCGGTGGGCCTCATCCACGGCCAGGCGGAGGAACCGGCCGGCCAACCCGTGGCCCCGGAAGGACGCGGCGACGTAGAAATTAAGCAGGTAGGCGCGGACCGGCTCGGGGTCCATCCAGTGCGGAGGAAAGTCCATGAGCCAGAGGCCAGCCCCGGCAACGGGTTCACCCTCGTATTCGGCGACCCAGCCGATGTAGGTACCGTTCTCCAGCTTGGGGCGCACCCAGGCGGCGAAGCGGTCGGGCAGGGTGGCAGTGGCCTCAGCGGTGGTCTGGGCCGATTCGATGAACATCTTCTGGCGCTGCTGGCCAATGAGGAGGGCGTCGGCCGGGGTCGCGGGGCGGATAACGGGCATGGATCATTATAGGGATGTATTTTCAAGACAATAGGATCGACTAAGGATGGCTCAGGGAATTTTGTTTTCGCGGACGCACTTGAAGGTAGGGGACCGTATCTGCTGTGCCGTATCGGGCGGGGCGGACTCGACAGCGCTGCTGCTGCTGGTGCACGAGGCCAATAGCGCCGCCCGCAACGCGCTGGGAGTGGGGCTGGCGGCGGTGCACATCCACCACGGCCTGCGAGGGGCGGAGGCGGACGCAGATGAGGCGTTCGTGCGACAATTGTGCGAGCGGCTGGCGGTGCCGCTGGAGGTGCGGCGGGTCGATACGGCGGCGCGGGCGGCAGCGGGGGAGACCATCGAAGAGGCGGCGCGGAACCTGCGCTATGAGGTCTTTCGCGAGCTGATCGCGACGGGCCGGGCCGACTCCGTGCTAACGGCGCACACTCTCGACGACCAGGCCGAGACCGTATTGATGAAGCTGCTGCGAGGCGCGTGGACCGAGGGGCTGGGAGGAATCTCGCCGGTGCTGGAGGTGCCGCGCGGACGGATCGTGCGGCCCCTGCTGGGGTCGCGACGGGCGGAGATCGAGGCGTATCTGCGTGACTGTGGGCAGGCATGGCGGACGGACTCGTCCAACGTGGACGAGGCGTTTACGCGGAACCGGCTGCGACATACGCTGCTTCCGATGCTGCGGGAGGAGAATCCGGCGATCGATCGGACGCTGGCCAATCTGGCCGAGATTGCTCGGGACGAAGAGGCCCGGTGGGAGGGCGAACTGGCGCGTCTGCTGCCGCAGGTACTGTTACCGGGCAAGCCGGTGCGGGGCGGGGGGCGGTCGAACTCGACGGCTCCGGGCGCTGCGGCGGTGGCGATTGAGCTGGACCGGCTGCGGGCGATGGACCCGGCGCTGCGCCGGAGGGTACTGCGGGCGGCGGCGCGGGGATTGGGCGCGAGGCTGGGCTTCGACGAGACGGCCCGGCTGCTGGCCTTGGCGGGCATCGAGCCCATGGCGACGGTTCCGAGTAAACCCGGGGCACTGCTTGAGTTAGGCGGTGGTCTGGTCGCCGAAAGGACGCTGCGGGAGCTGCGGCTGTCGCGCTCGGCCTGAGGGGGCGGAGGTTCGATTTGGGAAACATTTGCCCGCTCCCCTTTACTTTCCACCGCATCCGCCTTGCGTGGGAGTAGAATAATCGGTGATTACGGGAATCTCTGCTCCCACCGTCCATGCAGCGGCATCCAATACTTTCGGTAGATGCAGACGTCTAACCGTTATGTCCGGGATGGAGTTTCATACCGGTAAGTTTGATCTGTAATTCGGCTCCCGCTTCACCATGAGGAAATTCGCTTTGAACTCGACCGTCAAACAAATTCTGATCTGGGTCTTCATGATCACCTGCCTGGTGTGCCTCTGGCAGTTTGTCGCCCGCACCGCCGGCACTGGCAAGGACAAGAACGTCAGTGTGTCGCAGATGTTGAATGATGCGGACCAGGGCAAGATCGCGGACGTTACGGTCAACGGCACCGAGGTGACGGGTCACTACAAGGACGACAAGGATCTGTTCCACACGACGATCCCGGCCAACTACCCCGACCTCTACAACAAGCTGCGCGAGCACGGCGTCAGCATCACGATCAAGGATCAGAACGTCTCGCCGTGGATCACCGCGCTGATGAACCTGGCTCCGGTGGCGCTGCTGCTGGCCCTGTTCCTGTTCATGATGCGGCAGATGCAGTCGGGCGGTAACAAGGCGCTGAGCTTCGGCAAGAGCCGCGCGCGCCTGCTCTCGATGCAGCAGAAGAAGATTACGTTCAAAGACGTCGCAGGCGTCGATGAGGCCAAGGAAGAGCTGAAAGAGATCATCGAGTTCCTGCGCGAGGCGCAGAAGTTCCAGCGCCTGGGTGGCCGCATCCCCAAGGGCGTGCTGCTGGTCGGGCCTCCGGGAACCGGTAAGACCTTGCTGGCGCGGGCGGTAGCGGGTGAGGCGAACGTTCCGTTCTTCTCCATCTCGGGCTCGGACTTTGTGGAGATGTTCGTCGGCGTCGGTGCGAGCCGCGTGCGTGACCTCTTCGAGCAGGGTAAGAAGAATGCTCCCTGCATCATCTTTATCGATGAGATCGACGCTGTGGGACGGCACCGTGGAGCAGGACTGGGCGGCGGGCACGATGAGCGCGAGCAGACCCTGAACCAGTTGCTGGTGGAGATGGACGGCTTCGAGTCGAACGACGGCGTGATCCTGATCGCCGCGACGAATCGGCCTGATGTGCTCGATCCGGCGCTGCTGCGTCCGGGCCGCTTCGACCGCCGCGTGATGGTGGATCGTCCCGACATTCGTGGCCGCGAAGAGGTTCTGCGCGTGCACTCGAAGAAGGTGCCGATGGCCGAGGACGTGAATCTGAACCAGTTGGCTCGTGGAACACCGGGCTTCTCGGGCGCGGATCTGGCCAACATGGTGAACGAGGCTGCTCTGACGGCGGCTCGGTTCAACCGCAAGGCCGTGCACATGTACGACTTCGAAGTCGCCAAGGATAAGGTGATGATGGGCGCCGAGCGCAAGTCGATGCTGCTCTCGGACGACGACAAGAAGGATACGGCGTACCACGAGGCCGGACACGTGTTGGTCGCGGCGCTGCGGGAGCACTCGGATCCGCTGCACAAGGTGACGATCATCCCGCGCGGAATGGCGCTGGGCGTGACGATGCACCTGCCGGAAGAGGACAAGCACACGGTCACCAAGGAGTATCTCGACACGCAGCTCGCCGTGCTGATGGGCGGACGCTGCGCGGAGGAGATCTTCATGGGCCGCAAGACCACCGGCGCGGGCAACGACATTGTCCGCGCAACGGAGCTGGCGCGGCGGATGGTCTGCGAGTTCGGCATGAGCGACATGGGACCGCTGACCTACGGGAAGAAGGAGCAGGAGGTCTTCCTGGGACGCGATCTGGCTCAGGCCCGCGACTACTCGGAGGACACGGCTCGAAAGATCGACGCCGAGGTTCGGAACTTTGTCGATACGGCTTACAACTCGGCGTATAGCATCCTGAACAGCAACCAGGACATCATGCACCGCATGGCGACTGCCCTGTTGGAGCGCGAGACGCTGGATGCGGCGGAGATCAAGCTGATTATCGAGGGCAAGGAGCTGCCGGTGGCGAAGTCGCCGCTGTCGGCTCCGGACCCTGGCCCGGGTGGCGACACCCAGAAGGTGCTCAAGCCCGAGACTGGCCGCAAGCCCGGCTTTGGAGAAGGCCAGCCTTCTCCGGCATAACGAATTTGTAGATAAAACGTGAAGGGCAGCCAAAGAATGGCTGCCCTTCACGTTTCTGGAAGTGCAGGTTTGAGAGCCTTGCTCGGGTTATAATCGAACCACAAGCGGGAGTAGTTCAGTGGCAGAACGTCAGCTTCCCAAGCTGAATGTCGCCGGTTCGATCCCGGTCTCCCGCTCCAGTCGTTCCCGTGGGTTCTGCCGGGTTAATCCTCTAACTGAAGAAGACGTTCTTTTGGACAGGTCGCACTATGTGCGGGGCGGGTGTTTGCACGCCTTTTTGCTGCTTCGCGTGGTCCTCCTGTTGGCCGGAAGAAAGATATTCGCTGCCCATCAATATTGCAATGTGCCCTTGTCTTCTATGCGGACCCGGTAGATAGAGGTGCGGGCGGTCACGTAGATCGTTTGTAGATCCTGGTCGCCGAAGGTGAGGTTCGAGGGCATCTCGGGGAACTCGATCATCTTGAGAAACTTCCCGGCGGGGGAGTAGATCGCAACCCCGCGGCAGGCGATGTAGATGTTCCCGTTCGCTGCCACGCGCAGGCCGTCTGGACCGCCGTCGATGCCGGTGATGAAGGTCCGTCCGTTCGACGGGGTGCCGTTTGCGTCGAGGTCGTAGGCCAGGATCTTCCGCTCCGTCGTATCGGCGATGTAGAGCGTCTTGCCGTCAGGAGTGAGGGCTACTCCGTTAGGCCGAAGCATCCTGGTTACGAGAGAGATCTTGCCCGTCGGGGTGACGTGGTAGACGCCCGCATAGCCCAGAGTGAGAGTCTCGAGCGTGTCGGCCGGGGCGGGGTCGCTGAAGTAGACCTGGTCGTCGCGGCGCACCACCACGTCGTTGGGGTCGTTGATGCGCTGGCCGTTGAACTTGTCGGCGATGACCGTGATCTTGCCGTCCTTCTCCACGCGCACAACGCGGCGGCTGTCGCGCTCGCAGGTGTACAGGCGGCCTTGTGCGTCCATGGAGTTGCCGTTGCCGCTGTGGGTGTGGTCGCGGTAGACGGTGGAGCGGTTGGGGGCCTTCATCTCCAGCGTGCGCGAGCCGAACATATCGCTGAAGATCAGGCTGCCGTCCTTGCTCCAGACGGGGCCTTCGACGTAGCCGAAGTCACCGCCGAAGCGCTCGACCCCGGGGCTGGCCGCCTGCATGGACGGAGCGGGGCCAGCGGGGCGACCTGGATGCGCCAGCGCCAGGAGCCGCCGGGGGCTAGGTCGATAAAGCCCTTGCGCGAGTTGAGCGAGTTGATGAGGCCGAACCACGGCTCGGGGCTGAGGTAGCCCTCGTGCGGGCCGCCGTAGACGTTGAAGCGTATGAGTTGGCCCGAGAGATTGGGGATAGCGAGTTCAGTGTTGGTTGGGTCGATGCTCGCGGTCTGGGTGATGCGGACAGAGAGCCCGGCCGGGTCCACCAGACGTGCATAGGGCATACTGCGGTAGCCGGAGAGCGGCAGCGCGATGTGCGCGTCGAAGTCGCCCATTCGTTGAGGGATCGCGTAGGAGCTGGGTTTCTCTTCTCCATTAAGGCCGACGCCGCCCGGATAGCGCATTAGCTGCGTAGTGTTGGGACTCTCAAAGGTCATCGCGGCGGGGTCGCTGCCCTCGACCAGCGGCACGCGGAAGGCGATGTGGTTGCCGATCGAAAATGGCATCGGTCCCTTGTTCTCGGCGTCGGCGGAGATGGTGTAGTTGAGCGTGAGCAGGCCGCCGCTCAGCTCATAGGTCAGGTCGACCTTGAAGCCGAAGGGATAGTCGAGGCGCGTCTTGTCGGAGTCGGTTAGCTCGACCGTCACGCGCGCGCCCTGGGCATCGGCGGAGCGGCTGATCTCCTTCCACGGTAGGGTGCGGGCGAAGCCGTGACAGGGCATGGGGAAGGTCTTGCCCGCTACGGGATAGGTGCCGTTGCCGCAGCTCTCTTTAGGGATTGTGCCCACCGGATACTGCACCCCGGCGGCGGGCCAGAGCAGCGGCGCTTTACCCTGGAAGCCGGGTGAGGTGTAATCGCGGGCATGGTAGAGCAACTCCAGCGGTTTGCCCTGGAAGGTGATCTTGTAGCTGCTCAGTTCACCTCCCTGGGATGGGGCGACGGCGGCCTCGGCCTTGGCGGTGTTGTCGTGTAGGACGACGACACGCGGCGAGCCAGGACCGTTGGCGTCCTCATCCGTGATCTGGTAGCGGGCTTGAGCCTGCGCATGAGCGGTGGCCAGGGTGAAGGCCAGGAGGATGACGGACGGGCGAGCTATTTTTTTCATCACTTCACCGCTTTCACGACCTCGGGGAGCGCGAAGGAGAAGACGTCCGAGTTGGCCGTGATGGAGATGTACTGCCTGCCCTTGACCATGTACGTGATGGGCTGCGAGTTGATGGGCTGGCCGGTGTTGAAGTGCCATACCGGCTTGCCGGTCTTTGCGTTCAGCCCGACGAACTCGCCTTCGATCTCGCCCGAGTAGATGACTCCGCCGCCGGTCGAGAGCAGGCCGCCGCCGAGTGAGGTGGACCCGATGCGCTCCGTCTTCCAGACCTCCTTGCCGGTAGTCAGGTCGAGTGCGCGGACGAAGACCTTCCAGCTCTCGTCCTTCAGGAGAACGTCTCCTCCGGCGCGGTACTGGAAGCCCCCGGGACGGAACTGCTCCGTGTTCTTGGTGGCCATGCCGCAGCCCTCCAGCGAGACGAAGGAGAAGAGCTTCGTCTGCGGGTCGTAGGTAGGCGACATCCAGTTGGTCGCGCCGATCGACGACGGGCAGACCTTGGTGCCCTTCAGGCTGGGCTCGATGCCGGGAACGAGAATGGGGCGACCCTCGGGCGTCAGGCCGGAGGCCCAGTTGAGCTTGTCGTAGAACGCCTTGCCGCGCAGGAACTTGCCGTTGGTGCGGTCAAGGATGTAGTAAAAGCCGTTGCGGTTGGCCTGCACCAGCAGCTTGCGCGGCTTGCCCTCGTAGACGGTGTCGACCAGCACGGGGATCTCCGAGCCGTCCCAGTCCATCACGTCGTGCGGGGTGAACTGGAAGTGCCACTTCAGCTTGCCGGTGCTCAGGTCGAGCGCCACTACAGAGTCGGTGTAGAGGTTGTCGCCCTTGCGCACGTCGCCGTTGAAGTCGGGCGAGGGGTTGCCGAGCGCCCAGAAGAGCGTGTTCATCTCCGGGTCGTAGCTGCCGGTCAGCCACGTTGCGCCGCCCCCATGCAGCCACGAGTCGCCCGCCCAGGTCTCGTGCCCAGGCTTGCCGGGGCCGGGGACGGAGTCGAAGCGCCAGAGATGGCTGCCCGTCTTGGCGTCGAAGGCGTCTAGGAAGCCGTTCAGCCCGCGGTCGCCGTAGATGACGCCTACCATGACCGTTCCTTTGGCTACCATCGGCGCGGCGGACGAGTGGTAGCCGTCCTTAGACTCGGCGATCTTGCTCTGCCAGAGCAGGCTTCCGGTCGAGGCCTTCAGGGCCACCAGGAAGGCGTCGGTGGTGGTGAAGTAGACCTTGTCCTCGAAGACGGCGACGCCGCGGTTGGGACCCTCGCGGTCGGGGGCGTGGTTCAGGTCGTGGTGGAACTGCCAGATGAGCCGCCCGCTGCGGCTGTCGAGCGCGTAGACCTCGTTGGGCTGGGTGACGTACATGACGCCATCGACGACGACGGGCACGCTCTGCAAGCCGCCGGAGCCGGGGATGTGGAAGACCCACTGCGCGGCCAGCGAGTGGATGTTCGTCAGGTTGATCTGGTTGAGATCGCTGTGGCGCTGGCTGTTGTAGCTGCCGTTGTAGTGCAGCCAGTCGCCCGCAGGGGCCTGCTCGAGACGGTGGTCGGTGACCTGCGCTGGGAGAGCGGTTGCGAGGCCGAAGAGCAGTAGCAATGTTGCAAGTTTCATCGTCCGGCCTCTCCCTCGCCCTCGGCTTTTTTGTGCAGCTCTACCTGCACCTGGTGGGCCAGCATCGCGACCAGATCCTGGTACTCCTCTGCCGTGAGCACCTTGTCGTAGTTGTGCGGCATCAGCGACTTCTTGCCGTGCTCGACCGACTTCAGCTCGGTCTTGTCGAAGAGGTGCAGCCTGTCGTGCAGGTCGAGCATCTGGAGCGAGAAGCCGTCTTCGTTTTTAGCGATGCCGGTGATGGTCTCGCCGCTCCTGGTAATCACGGTGACGGGCCGGTAGGCGGGCGGGATCGGAAGCTCCTGCGTCAGCGACTCGCGCAGATGCTTGAGCGTGACCTGCGCGCCGACGTTTGAGAGGTCAGGCCCGGCGCTGCCGCCCTTGCCGTTCAGCATGTGGCACTGCAAGCACCCGCCCTTGCCCGCGAAGACCGCCGCGCCCCGCTGCACGTTGCCTGGAACGTCGGTCTCGGAGGCCGAGCCGCGCATGGCCCGGATGAAGGTGACGATGCGCCAGATGTCATCGTCGGGCAGACCCATGGCGGGCATCGCGGTGCCGGGGATGCCGTTCTTGACGACGTCGTAGATGGCGTTGGGGCTGAGCCGGAAGAAGCGGCGCTCGCCGACCAGGGCCGGGGCGCGTTCGCCTTCGCCGCCGTCGATGCCGTGGCAGGCGGTGCAGGTGCGATTGAAGATGGCATGGCCTGCGGCGACGACCTCAGGGCCGGTGCCGAGCGGGTTCTTGGGCTGCGTAGCCTGCCCGAAGGCGGCTGTTCCGAGGCAGATCAGGCCGAACGCGACTCGCGCGATCCATGACGTTCGTTGGTTCCGTAACTTCATCAGGCTGGCCACCCAACATAAAAGTGAGTTGTGTCTTTGAAGGTCGAAGAGCCGTTGAGGTCCAATGGCGAGACGATACACGCGTGAGTTTGCGATGTGCAAGCGATCCGGGATCGACCATCATCTTTTTAGATGGTCATACCATCGAACCTGTTTATGCGGACCCTGTGTCCGGGCAAGGATGCGATCTAAGTCTAATCTTCTAATGCAATACTCTTAGTTGCTTGAGCAGGAGGGTCTCTGGGAGAAGAGGAAAACATAAGTGTAGTGGTCGCGACCCCACTGGTGAGGTCGCAGGTCGTCACGCTCGCGCTGCTCTTTCTTGCGGGCATCGTCAACTTCCTCGACCGAAGCGCGCTCTCCATTGCGAACGGTCCTATCCGGCAGCAGCTCCATCTCTCAGCCACCAGCATGGGAGCACTGCTCTCCGCGTTTTCTTTGGCGTACGGTTTTGCGCAACTGCCGATCGGTCCTCTGCTCGACCGCGCCGGGGCACAGCGGATGCTTGGCGCGGGGCTGGCTCTCTGGTCTACGGCGACGGCGCTTACGGGAGCGGTCCTCGGCATCAGAAGCTTTCTGGCGCTGCGGGTTCTGCTTGGTTTGGGCGAGGCTCCGTTCTTTCCAGCCTCGCTCCGGATTGTGCGGGAAGAGTTCGTTCCGCAGCAACGAGGCCGCGCCATCGCGACCATCAACATCTCCACCACGCTGGGGCAGGGCATCGCGCCGCCGTTGCTTACGCTGCTGCTGCTCAGGGCGGGGTGGCGGGCCATGTTCGCGATGATCGGTGGTGTGGGGTTGCTGCTGGCCGCGGCTTGGCTTCTACTACTGCGTCGAGAGTCGAGCGTAAGAACGCCGCCCGCGCCACTGGCAGAGACATTTGCCGGATGGGCCGCGCTCTTTCGCGTGCCCGCGATCTGGGGCCTGATGCTTGGATTCGGCGGCGTGAACTATACCAGTTGGTTTTTTATCGCGTGGCTCCCGGCCTATCTCCAGACCAGCCGAGGCATCAGCATCAAGACCAGCGGCTGGCTGGCGGCGCTTCCGTTTCTGGCCGGGTCTCTGGGGATGTTGTTGAGCGGAGTGCTGGCCGACAGACGTGTCCGTGGAGGTGCC
Organism: Granulicella sp. WH15; assembly: GCF_009914315.1. Classification (NCBI taxonomy): domain Bacteria; kingdom Pseudomonadati; phylum Acidobacteriota; class Terriglobia; order Terriglobales; family Acidobacteriaceae; genus Granulicella; species Granulicella sp. WH15. The sequence goes on along the minus strand of NZ_CP042596.1, from coordinate 3,716,737 downwards.
GTCGTGGCGCGAGTGCATCGCTCTCAGGTCATCGTCGGCATGGTCCTCTCGGCTCTGAGCACGCTGCTGGCGATCCGGGCCGCGTCGCTCGCCGTCGCGATGGCGTGCATCTGCGGTGCGCTGCTGTTCATTCACTTTGCGGGCACGTCGGCGTGGGGGTACGTACAGGCGGCCAGCCCGCGCGCGCTGGTTGCCACGGTCGGCTCGATCCAGAACTTCGGCAGCTTTATGATCGCTTCAGCCGCGCCGCTGCTCACCGGCTGGATACTCGACCGCACGCACGCCTTTGCGGGGAGCTTCCTGCTATGCGCGGTCGTGGCTCTCTGCGGCGCTGCAAGCTACATCTTGCTGGTGAAAGACTCGCTGCCTCTCTCTGAAGCATAAAAAAGAGCCGCGCTGAGGAGCGCGGCTCTTTCGTTGGCTAAAGGATCTTTAGCGGCTGGCAGTGTTGACGGGCTTCGCGTTTGGGTTGATCTTCTGATGCTCTTCAAGCGCCTGCGCCTCGGACATGTAAGTGAGCGACTTGTTGATCTGCGGGTCCCACTCGGCGCGGACCTTCAAGCCCTCAAGCTGGCCGAACTGCGAGGTGAACAGCTCCGCCTTGATCGACTCCTTCACCCAGTCGATATTGGTGGCAACGTCGGCGTCAGTGTAGTCGATCTTCTTGGTCTTCATAAAGTCCTTGAACTGCGCGAGCACAGCGTCATCGACCACGAAGTCCTTGGCGACTGTCTTGTCGGCCAGGTAGTGCTTGGAGAAGTTGAAGAAGGCGTAGTGCTGCAGCAACTCATCCTGAAAGTGGTTCGCCTTGATCGGGTCGATGTGCTCGTCGGGCGTGATGCCGCCGCCACCGTACACCGTGCGGCCGTCGTCGGTCAGCTTCACCTCGCGGTTAGCGTTGTCCTTCGAGGGCTTGGCGGCGTCGCGGACGTAGTAGTAGTCGTACAGGCTCATGTGGTCGTAGGGACGCTGAATGAGTCGTCCCGACGGCGTGTAGTAGTGGAAGGTCGTCAGCGCGAGGCCGGTGTTCTGCGAGACCGAGAAGACGGTCTGAACGAGGCCCTTGCCGAAGGTGGTCTCGCCGACGATGAGGGCGCGGTCGTGATCCTGCAACGCGCCCGAGACGATCTCAGCCGCCGAGGCCGTGTTGCGGTTGACCAGGACGACGATGGGGTAACGCGTGCCCTGTTCGCCGTGGGAGGCGCGGTAGGACTGGTCGGCGAAGGAGCGGCCGTGCTGCGAGACGACCGTCTGGCCCTTCTGGAGGAACTTGTCGGACATGTTGACGGCTTCGTTGAGCAGGCCGCCGGGGTTGCCGCGCAGGTCGATCACCAGCCCCTTCAGGTCACCCTGGGCGCGGAACTTGTCGAGCGCGTCGCCGACTTCCTTGGAGGTGGTCTCCATAAAGTTGGTGACGTGCATGTAGCCGATGCCGGGCTTCAGCTCAAAAGCGAGATCGACCGAAGCGCGGGGAATCTCGTCGCGGACCAGGTCGAAGGAGAGCGGCTTGTCGCGGCCCTCGCGGTTCATCACCACGACGACGTGGGTGCCGCGCGGCCCCTTCAGCATCCCGGCCACGGCGGCGGAGTCGAGGTTGTCGGTAGGCTTGCCGTCCACCGAGACCAGTACGTCGCCCGGCCGAATGCCCGCCTTGAACGAGGGCGTTCCCTCGAACGGCGTCAGGACGACGACGCGGAGCTGGCCGTCGATCTGCTGCGGCTGGATGGTCATGCCGACGCCGTAGTAGCGTCCGTGCTGGTCCTCGCGCATCTGGGCGAAGGCCTTTGGATCGTAGAAGTTGGAGTGCGGGTCGAGGACGTGGAGCATCCCCGGGATGGCCCCGTCGTAGATGGCCTTGTCGGTGCGGTCCGAGTCCATCTTCTCGGCGTAGTTCTGCTCGACGACGGAGTAGACATTGGTGAAGGCGTGCAGCGAATCGCGCAGGGTGCTCTCGTCGGAGGCGGACTGCGCGGAGACCTGGCGGGAGTAGACGTTGCCCAGGGCGGCGCAGGTCGCGAGAAAGGCGGTGACGGAGAGAAGGGCGCGGCGAGTGCGGGGGGCCATCGGTCTGAGTAACCTCTAGATAGGTACGGCTGGAGAGGAACCGGCGTGGCCGGGCCTGTCCGTATGCTGCTAGCTTGGACGGAGTATAGCACCGTAGAGTGAGCCGAGGCGCGCTTTTGGCCCTGCGGAATCAGGCTCCGGAGCCGGTTCGGAGATGTTCTGGGCCTCGGTCTGGTTGCCGGGGCTGGTTGGCAGGTTAGAATGATTGGACCGGATATCGAACGTGGCGCTGCTGCCATGCAAGGGCCGTTCGAACCGAAGTTTGGGCGTTGCAGGTGCGGGGTTTCCCCCCATGGAAGTGAGAGAGCTTTTGACCTTGAATTGGATCGCGACGATGAAGCTGCCGGCAGTTGTGGTTGGCCGGAGTGAGAAGCGGCAGTGGGTAAGTGGGTTTGCGGCGTGGTCGCTGATGGCCGCGCTGGCGGTGCCGGTCTCGGCGCTGGTGGCTGGGTCGGCTGCCGCGCAGGTGGTCCAGGCTCCGCGCTACCAGAGCAGCCAGAGCGTGAACGCGCCGACGCAGCAGTTGAAGATGCCGCCGCTGCCTCCGGCGATTACGCCCGGCGGAACCGTGGTCGAAGATGTGGTCGCGCGGGTGAACGACCAGATCATCAACCGTAGTGACCTCGAGCGCTCACAGCAGCAGCTCGAGATGGAGCTGGCCCAGCAGAACGCCAGCCCCTCCGAGGCGGCGAACCGCCAGCGCGATATGCTGCGCGACATGATCGATCAGCAGTTGCTGATCTCGCGCGGTAAGGAGCTGGGCATCAACGCGGACGCCGAGGTTATTCGTCGGTTGGACGAGATCCGCAAGCAGAACAAGATGGACTCGATGGAGCAACTGGAGGCGGCAGCCAAGCAGCAGGGCGTCAGCTTCGAGGACTTCAAGGCGCAGATCCGCAACAGCGTCGTCACCCAGCAGGTGGTGCGCGACGAGGTGGGCCGCCGCTTGCAGATGACGCAGGCGCAGGAGCAGGCATACTACGACCAGCACAAGAGCGAGTTCTCTCAGCCCGAGCAGATCCGCCTGAGCGAGATCCTGGTGCCGCTGCCCGCTGATGCCGCGCCGGATGCGGTCGCGCAGGCCCAGGCGAAGGCTAACGATATCAAGTCGAAGATTACGGCTGGCGGTAAGTTTGACGAGCTGGCCAAGCAGTACTCGGGCGGGCCGACGGCAGCGCAGGGCGGGGAGTTGGGCCTGTTCAAGCGCGGTGCGTTGGCCAAGGTACTGGAGGACCAGACCTTCGACCTGAAGGCCGGTGAATCGACGCAGCCGATCCGGACGCGGCAGGGTTTTGTGATCCTGAACGTGACCGAGCACCAGGCCGCTGGCGTTGCTCCGCTGAAGGAAGTGGAGCAGCAGGTGCAGGAGGCGATGTACATGCAGCAGATGCAGCCTGCTCTGCGCGCCTACCTGACCAAGCTGCGCGAAGAGGCGTACATCGACATCAAGCCGGGCTTTGTGGACTCGGGCGCCAGCCCGAAGGAGACCAAGCCGATCTTTACCTCCTACGCTCCGCCTACGCCGAAGAAGAAGAAGGTGACGGAGAAGAAGCGGTTTGAGCGCGCGAGCGGGTTCTCTCGTCCGGCTGCGAAGCCGGTTGTGGCTGGCCCCGACACCACGGGCGGACGTACCCTGACGGGTGCGGAGGCTCAGCAGGCCCAGGCCGCCGCTGCTCCCACGGTCGATCCCAAGACGGGGCTGGCGGTGATCGCGCCGCCCAAGCTGGCCGCGAACGGCAAGCCGAAGAAGGTTCGCCGCGAGAAGGTACGGTTCGGTCAGGCTCCGCAGAACTCGCTGCCGGCTGAGACCGCGCAACAGGCGGCGGCTGAGGCGGCTTCGCCCGCACCGGCTGGCGGCGGCATCGGAGCGGCGATCGCTCCGGGCGCGGTGATGGCGGATGCGGCGAGCAGCCCGGATAGCAGCTCGCAGGTGGCGGCGGATGTGGGCGACGATCCGCTGGCTCCCAAGGCTCCCGAGAAGAAGAAGACGCGCTACGGCTCCCGCGAGAACGCGGCCAAGGTCAAGACGGAGAAGATCAAGAAGGTCAAGGCCAAGAAGGTCGAGAAGGTTAAGGCGGCTCCCGTAGAGATGACCTCGGACGAGAAGGCCGCGTCTCAGACCCAGGCCGCTCCGTTGGGCCTGAACGGCGACACTGCCAAACCGAAGAAGGTGAAGGTCAAGAAGCCGAAGCGGAAGAAGGGCGATCCGAAGCCGGTGAAGGAGCGTCTGCAGGGTAAGCAGAAGGTGGTTCCGCCGCCGCCTGCCGAGCCCGCGCCGACGGCGAATCCGGCCTTGGCTCCGCGTGGTGATGTGCCTGCTACGCCTTCGCCGGTGCCTGCCACACCTCCGCAAATCTAGCCGCAAAGTAGGAAGCCCTGCCCTTCGATAAAGGGCGGGGCTTCTTACTTTAAGAACAAAAGCGCCCTCACGCCGGGCGGGCGGCACTTCGTGCTGTTCTCGACGCTTCGCGTGAAAGGCAAGACTCTGCCGTGCGCGGTATCCTGTGGGGATGAAGGACTTCTATGTCGCCGACGCGGCGCGCTTCGAAAACGCTGTAGTCACCACCTACTTCTGTCTTTCCTCGCTCTCGGTGCGGGAGAAAAAGACCGGCGGCCAGTTCCTGGCCATGACCCTGAGCGACAAGACCGGATCCTTCGAGGCCCGGATGTGGGACGACTTTGCCGACGCCATAGCCAGTTGCTCCGAGGGCTGCTACGTCAAGGTGCAGGGACAGATTTCGAAGTACCAGGGCAAGTTCCAGATCACCCTGCAGAAGATGCGCCACGCCGCCGACAACGAGGTCGAGCCCGGCGACTACCGTCCGGTCTCGCAGTTCGACCCCGCCGAGATGGAGGCGGAGCTGCGCGGCTACGTGGCGGCGTTTCGAAACGAAGACCTGAAGCGGCTGGTGCTGGCCTTTCTTGACGATCCGGGGATTGGGCCGCAGTTTACCGTCGCGCCTGCGGCCAAGGGGCTGCATCACGCGTGGCTCAGCGGCCTGCTGGAGCACGTGCTGATGCTGGTGCGCGTTTGTCTGGCCACCGCGCCGTTCTACCCCGAGGCCGACCCCGACCTGCTGGTGACGGGCGCGATTTTGCACGATATCGGCAAGGTGCGGGAGCTGGAGTGGAAGACCAGCTTCGGCTATACGCTGGAGGGCCAGATGATCGGGCACATTTCGATTGCGCAGGGGATGCTGCGCGAAAAAGTGCTGGCGCTGGCTCCGTTTCCGGATCGGCTGCGGGTGCTGGTGGAGCACATGATCCTGAGTCATCATGGCCGGTATGAGTTCGGCTCGCCTAAGCTGCCGATGACGCCGGAGGCGATGGTGCTGAGCGCGCTCGATGACCTTGAGGCGAAGTTTGCGGCGATGCGGCGAGAGTTCGCCGCGGCGGAGGCGGCGGGCAAGAAGCCCAGTGAGACGACCGAGTGGGTGCGCAGCATGGAAAGACCGCTGTTGAACTCGCAGGCATACTTGGCGGACGAGGAATAGAAAAACACGCGAAGCGTCGAGAACCGCACGAAGTGCCGCCCGCCCGGCGTTAGGGCGCTTTTGCTGTTGCCTTTGAATCCGTCGAGTAAGCTGAAGGTATGGAGTATTACCGCAGATGGTTGGTAGGAGCGTGCTGCTGTCTGGCGTTGACGGTGAGTTCTGGCGCGGCCCAGACAAAGACTGCTCCGAAGATTGCCCTGACTTTCGACGATCTGCCTGAGATCGACGGGCTGGCTCCGGGGATGACGAGGCTCTCGATCATCCGTTCGATCATCCACGCGCTCCAGGCCGCGCACGCGCCGACGACCTATGGCTTCCTGAACGCGCAGTTAGTGGTGGACGAGCCGGAGCTGATCTCCTCGTTGCGGGCGTGGCGAGCTGCCGGATTTCTGCTGGGCAACCACACCTACTCGCATGCCGACTTCAACCAGACGACGCTGCCCGCGTTCGAGCGCGAGGTCACCCGCAACGAGCCGCTGCTACGCCGCCTGATGGCCGGAGAGGACTGGCGTTGGTTTCGCTATCCCTATCTCTACGAAGGAGATACGCTGGCCAAGCGGAATGGTCTGCGCGCCTATCTAAGCAACCGGGGATACCGCGTCGCGCAGGTGACGCTGGACTTTCAGGACTACGACTGGAACGATCCTTATGTCCGATGCGCGACGAAGCGCGATCAGCGTTCGATTGCATGGCTGAAGCAGATGTACCTGGACAGTGCCACGGAGGCGATCCGCATCGGCCGCGAGCGGTCGCGAAAGGTATACGGGCGCGATATCTCGCATGTGATGCTGCTGCACGACGGGGCCATCGAGGCGGTGATGCTGCCGCAGTTGCTCGAGCTGCTGCACCAACAGGGGTTCCAGCTAGTGACACTGCCCGAGGCGGAGAGCGACCCGGCCTATGCGATCGACCCCGGCGTGGCGCTGAAGCTGGGTGGTACCCTGCCCGAGCAGATGATGGAGGCCAAGGGGATCGAGGACGGGCCGTTCCGAGACACGCCTGTCAAGGAGCTGGACAGCATCTGCCGGTAAGGTGCTTCACGCGATGCTCGCTGCCGACCGGTGGAATGCCCAATGCTGTTACTTATCCCATGCCGCCCCGAGAACGGTACGAAGTACGATTGTTACAATCTCATATGACTGGCTTTATGGCCTAGCAATGTATTGGCCTGAGTAGTGTGAGGTAGGATGCTTCGTTTTTCTACGGCGGGTGAGAGCCACGGCGAGAGCCTGGTGGCGTTGGTGAGCGGTCTTCCGGCCGGTGTGCCGGTCGTGCAGGAGTTCGTCGACCGCGAGCTTTGGCGGCGGCAGCAGGGCTATGGGCGCGGCGGCAGGATGCGGATCGAGCGCGACACCGCGCACATCCTCTCGGGCGTGCGCCACGGCAAGACGATCGGCGCGCCGGTCGCGATGACGCTTGCCAACGTGGATTGGAAGAACTGGGAAGAGATTTTGCCTGTGGGCACGGGCGACGCGGAGAAGCACAAGGCGGTGGCCTCGCCGCGGCCCGGCCACGCGGATTTGGCGGGCAGCCTGAAGTACGATTTTCCCGATGCGCGTTACGTGCTCGAGCGGGCGAGCGCCCGTGAGAGCGCGGCGCGTGTGGCCTGTGGCGCGTTGGCTAAGCTGCTGTTGCGAGAGCTGGGCGTCGCGGTAGGCAGTCACGTGATCCGCGTGGGACGGCAGGAGCTGGGCCGAGACGCCAGTTGGGCCGAGATCGCCGCGACCGATGCCAAGGATGAGATCTTTCTGAACTGTGTGGACCCCGAGGCCGAGGCCCGGATGAAGGGCGAAGTCGATCTGGCTCTGCGCACGGGCGATACCATCGGCGGCGTTTTTGAGGTGGTGGTGCACAACCTGCCGCCGGGTGTGGGCACGCACGTCAACTGGGACGAGCGCATGGATGGCCTGTTGGCGCAGGCCGTGATGAGCCTTCAGGCAGTGAAGGCCGTGGAATTGGGACGCGGAGTGACGGCGGCGGAGTCGCTGGGTTCGACCGTGCATGACGCGATTGCGTACGAGGGCTCGGAGGAGGACTTTACGAAGTTCTCTCGCGAGCAGAATAATGCTGGGGGCATCGAAGGCGGCATCTCGAACGGCGAAGACATCGTGGTGCGCGGATATCTGAAGCCGATTTCGACGCTGCGCCGCCCGCTGGCCAGTGTGAGCTTCGCGACGCGTGAGACCACTAAGGCAGCGTACGAGCGCAGCGACGTCTGCGTGGTTCCGGCGGCGGGCGTCGCAGCCGAGGCGATGGTCGCGCTGACGATAGCCAAGCTGGTGATCGACAAGTTCGGCGGCGATTCGCTGCGCGAGCTGAAGCGTAACTTCGAGGGTTACTGCGAGCAGATTCGGAAGTACTGAAAGGGAAGTTGTGGCGACAAAGAAAGCAGCAGCGAAGAAGACGGCGACCAAGCCGCTGAAGATCCACGAGGTGGTCAAGTACCCGGACCCCATTCTGGCGGTGCGTGGCGAAGAGGTGACCGTCTTCGACGCGGAGCTGAAGCAGTTCGTGGACGAGATGTTCGACAGCATGTACGCCGCGCACGGCATCGGCCTGGCGGCTCCGCAGATCTCGGTCTCGAAGCGCATTGCGGTCGTCGACGTGAGCTTCAAGAAGAATGCGAAGGACAAGGTTGTGCTCATCAACCCGGAGATCGTCGAGCGCGAGGGCAAGCTGCTCGAAGAGGAGGGCTGCCTGAGCCTGCCGGATATCCGCGAGAAGGTCTCGCGCGCCGCCAAGGTAAAGGTGCGGGCGCAGGACGTGACCGGCGAGTGGTTCGAGATTGAGGGCGAGGAGCTGTTCTCGCGCGCGTTGCAGCATGAGATCGACCATCTGGACGGCATTCTCTTCATCGACCGCATCAGCCGCCTGAAGCGCGAGCTGGTCCTGCGTAAGATCAAGAAGCTCCAAAAAAACGGCGAATGGTAGTACTTCGTACCGTTCTTGACCGCTTCGCGGTGGCTTCGCTCCGCTGGGTTGTGGGATCGGTTGCAGGATAAATTTGAGGTTGGAATGAAGCTGGTATTTTGCGGGACCCCGGAGTTCGCGGTCGATACGCTGCAGGCGGTCATCGCAGCCGGCCATGACGTGCGCCTGGTGGTGACCCAGCCGGATCGCGCTGCCGGGCGCGGGATGGAGATGCACTTCTCGGCGGTCAAGCGGGCCGCGCTGGAGCTGGCCCTTCCGGTGGTGCAGCCGGAGAAGATCAAGAACAACCCAGAGTTTCGCGCGCAGCTCGAGGCCATTGCGCCGGATGCGATCCTCGTGGTCGCCTACGGGCGCATCATTCCGGACTGGATGCTGGCGCTGCCGAAGTACGGCTGCATCAATCTGCACGGCTCGCTGCTGCCGAAGTACCGCGGAGCCGCGCCGATCCAATGGGCCGTGGCCAACGGCGAGACCGAGACCGGCGTGACCACCATGCTGCTCGAGGCCGGGCTGGATACGGGGCCAATGTTGCTGGTGCACAAGCAGCCGATCGCGCCCACCGATACCGCCGAGGACCTCTTCGAGAGCCTGGCCGAGGTGGGGGCCACGCTGGTGGTCGAGACGCTGGCGGGGCTGGAGTCGGGCAAGATCGTCCCCGTCGCGCAGGATCACGCGCAGGCCACGCTGGCGCCGATCCTGACGCGGGAGGATGGTCGCATGGACTTCTCCCTGACGGCAAAAAAACTTTACGACCGCTGGCGTGGATTTCAGCCGTGGCCGGGGGCGTTTACCTCGCTGCGCGGCAAGAAGCTTATCGTGAACCTGATGCGGCTGGCGGAGGGCACGGGCGTCGCGGGCGAGTTGCGCGTGGATGGAGACCGTCTACTGGTCGGTTGTGGAGATGGTTCGATGCTGGAGCTGGTAGAGGTCCAGATGGAAGGTAAGAAGAGGATGATGGCGGCGGAGTTTCTGCGTGGGTTTCAGGTGAAGAGCGGCGAGCGGGTGGGAAGTTGAAGAAGAAGTCTGTGGTGAAGAAAGATCCGGGCGGCCTCGAGGCTGCGGCGAAGGTGCTGGCTGCCGGAGGCCGGGTTCCGAAGAAGTTTGCCAAGGCGCGTCCGGCGAGCGCGGGGCCGACCCTCTCGGCGCTTGAGGCGCAGACTAAGGTAACGGCTGCGCGGCGGGTGGCGTTCGAGATTCTGACGCTGGTAGGGCAGGGCAAGGGCCATAGCGACGAGCTGCTGCACGGGGTTCGTACGAAAGAACTCTCCGAGGCCGACCGCAACCTGACCACCGCTCTCGTGATGGGGGTGCTGCGCTGGCAGATCGCCCTCGATGCCCGCATCAGCAAGCTGTTGCAGAGGCCCGACCAGAGGCTGGCGGAGCCGGTCGCGCTGGCTCTGCGGCTGGGCGCGTTTCAACTGCTGCACATGGACCGTATCCCCGCGCACGCGGCTCTGAGCGAGAGCGTGGAGCTGTGCCGCGCCGCCGGGAATCCGCACGCGACCGGCATGGTGAACGCGATTCTGCGCAAGCTGGCCACGGCTCCGCCGCCGGGAGCGAAGGTCTTCGAGACGACGGCGGCGTTTGCGGAGCGGCTCTCGCATCCGCTGTGGCTGGTGGAGCGCTGGGTGGCGAGCTATGGCCGTGAGGCGGCGCTGAAGATCTGCGAGTCCGGCCAGTCTGAACCGGCCGGCGGCGGCTTGTTTGCGGACGCTCCAGCCGAGGAGAATGCGCCCACGATGGACGACGGCTCGCGCTTGGTGGCCGAGATTGCTGCGGCTGCGATCCCTGCCACGGATGGCCGTCCGGCGCGGCTGTGGGACTGCTGCGCTGCTCCCGGAGGCAAGACGCTGATGCTGGCTCTGCGCGCCCCCGAGGCCGAGCTGCTGGCGACCGATGTGAGCGCCAAGCGCATGACCCAGATGCAGGCGCGGCTACGGCGTTTTTCTTACGCAGCCAACATCAAGACGGCGGCCACCGATGCGGTTCGGCTGCCTGCTTCGGCGGGGCTGTTCGACCTGATCCTGTGCGATGTGCCTTGCAGTGGAACGGGCACGCTGGCGCGCAATCCGGAGATCCGGCTGCGTCTTCAACCGGAGGAGTTGGTGAGGCAGTCGGAGAGGCAGCGGGCGATCCTGACGGCGGCTCTGGAGCGCGTTGCGCCGGGTGGGCGGCTGGTTTATTCCACCTGCTCGCTGGAGCCGGAGGAGAATGAGCAGGTGGTTGCGGCGGTGGCCGGTGGCTGGCGTCGTGTGCCGGTGGAGGAGCTGAAGGTGGGGTTGGAGCTGAAGGGCATGGTCCGCGATGGCGCGCTGCGTACGCTGCCGGGTGTCGATCCCTGCGATGGGTTCTATGCGGTGGTGCTGGAGCGGGAAGGGTAGAGTCGTTACGCGAAGCGTCGAGAACCGCACGAAGTGCCGCCCGCCCGGCGTGAGGGCGTTGTTGCTTTTGCTGTTGTGGTTGAGAAAAGAAAGCAAACCTCGGGGGCTAAAGCCCGCGTCTGTGGCGGGTTTTAATGTCCGGGCTAAAGCCCGGACCTGCCCCAGAAGCAACGGCAAGAACAAAGACAACAGCAAAGACAGAAGCAGATTCCTCCGCTTCGCTCCTGAATGACAACCAAAAAACAGGCAACGGCAACGGCGCCCTTGCGCCGGGCGGGCGGCACTTCGTGCGGTTCTGGACGCTTCGCGTATTTCTTTCTCTCTTAGAAGTGAATTACCAGATCCGAGGCAGCCGTGAACTGGTTGTGCTTGGTGCCGTTGTCGTAGGCCTTGCGATTCCACGCCCGGTCGAACCGCACCTCCGGCCGTAGCTGGATGGTGCTACCGAACCAGTGGCTCAGCGCCAGCGTGTTCTCCGAGTACTGCGTTGCATAGCCCGTGCGCTGCCCCTTGAAATCGTTCAGGTAATCGGACCGGAAGCCCACGAAGGTGTGCGGCGAAAGCTCGCGCAGCACGTAGTTCACCACCGCGTAGACCGGCGCGGTACACGTCGTGTGGCCGGGCAGGCAGGGCACCGCGTTGGTGTTGGCCTGGGGCGCGATGGGGCCACCCAGCGCGGGCACATCGCGCTGATACATGTAGTACGCCTCGGTGGCCATGTGGACCTTCTTCGAGAAGCGGTGATACCAGGTGAGGTCGTACTGCTGCAGGTTGTTGTATGCGTATTTGCCGCTGTTGATGCCGTTCAGGCAGGCGTAAAGATTGTCGTTCACTGAGGCCGAGGTATAGCTGATGCAGGCTGTGGCCGAGGGCTTCGCGTCCTCCACCCACGGGGCCACGTCGTGCCCGGCGGTGATGCCCGCCTGCACCAGCCAGCGGTCGTTCAGCTTCACGGTGGCGAGTACGCCAGTGTCGGTGAAGGGATCGACCGCGTAGAGCAGCGAGTGGCTGAAGAAGTAGTTGTTCGGGCTCAACTGCGCCTCGATGCCGGGGATCGAGATGAAGCGGCCGACGCGCAGGTTCATCCCCTGCGCCACTTTGGGGAGGTAGAGATCGACGTACTCGAGGCTGGGGTCGAAGCCGTAGCGGCGGTTGTGGTCGATGAGCTGGCTGCTCAGGTAACCGCGGTCGGTCGTGAAGCGGTAGTCGGTGCCGTAGAGGGCGGTCAGGTGAAAGCCCCAGTCGACGTGGCTCTGCTGCACCGAATCCGGCAGCCGCTCCACGTAGACGACAGCCTGGTTCAGCTCCAGCCGACGCGAGTAGAGGTCGTTGGCCTCGGGCGAGTTGCTCTTGGCCGAGGTGCCGACGTTGACTGAGGGATCGAGCCAGCCGTAGACCTTGATGCGGCTGCGCGAGAGCCGCTCCGCGCCCAGGATCGCCGTCATCAGCGGATAGCTGTTCGTATCCGGCTCGCCGATGACGGGCGAGCCGCCGTAGGACCAGTCGGCACTGGGGAACGGAGGCGAGTCGAGCGGGGAGGGTGCGCCACGGCGGGCGGGTGCTGGCCCCGAGGCTGCGGTGCCGCTCCAGTCTTCGCGGTAGAACTGTCCCAGCCGGGGAAAGAATCCGTGCGCCTCAGGCTCGGGAGTGGCCTGTGCCTTCGGAGCCTCAGCTTGCTGGGCCACGCACCGCCCGCCGCCAGCCACAGCCGCAATCCCCCACGCCAGTGCCACCGACGCTACCTGCAACTTCACCATGCCACCCATCTTTCCTTATCGTCAGCTTTCTTGTCTGATGCCAAAACAATATCCGATGACTTTAGTCCTGCATTGATTACACTCGAGCCATGTCCCGCGCGATCCTGCTGAAACCTGCCCGACTCTTCCATCTTTACAGCGGCGTCTTCCTGGCGCCTGCCATGCTGTTCTTTGCCTTCACTGGATTCCTCCAGACCTTCTCTTTTCACGAGACGACCAAGGGCAGCGCCTACAAGCCTCCGGCCATCTTCGTCGAGTTGGGGCAACTGCACAAGAAGCAGACCCTTGTCGTTCCCGCCGCGAAGATGCACGCTCCCGACAAGCCGGATGCTGCTGCGAACGGCAAGGGGCATAAGCCCGCCGATGCGGCTCCGGAGGCGCCTGCCGCGCCGGTCAAGGTGCACAACCTGCTGCCGATGAAGATCTTCTTCGGCGTGGCCGCAGTCGGGCTGTTCCTCTCGACGCTCACCGGGCTGTTCATGTCGTACAACTACGTCCGCAACAAGGTGGCGATCACGGCAACGCTTCTTGCCGGTATCGTGATTCCGCTGCTGTTGTCGCTGTTTTAAAACCTGACCAGCCGGACGGACCCGCTACGCGCGGGGAGGCGTTTGCACGTCTTTTTACAGCTTCGCGTGCTAGTCTGAGCAGGCTATGAGGCCCTTTCAACGATTTCTGCTGCGCGTCCTGCACGTCGTCAACCTGACGGCTGGAGGACTGTCGCTGGTGGTGGTGGCGCTTGTCACCGCGCTGCTCGCCATCCGCGTGGCCATTCATGGGCGCGAGGTCAATGTGCCCAGCTTCGCTGGTCTCAGCAACGCGGAGGCCGTAGCCCTTGCCGACTCGCTCGGGCTCAACCTGGAGGTGGAAAACCGCTTCTACTCCAGCGCCGTCAGCGCCAACCACGTGCTCTCGCAGTCGCCGCTCCAGGGCAATCGCGTCAGACGCGGCTGGCAGGTCCGCGTCACCGAGAGCCTGGGGGCGCAGCGGGTCGCCGTGCCCGACGTCACCGGGCAGAACGAGCGCTCGGCCACTGTTTCGCTGCGGCGGCTGGCGCTCGAGCCGAGCGGCGTCTCCTACCTGCCGACAGCGTCCGTACCGGCGGGAGTGGTGCTTACGCAGTCGCCGCCGCCGCGCTCCACTACGGCTGAAGGTCCGGGCGTCTCCCTGCTGGTCGCGACCGATCCGTTGCCGTCGTCGGCTGACGCGTTTGTGATGCCGTCGCTCATTGGCCAGAGCCTCGCCAACGCGCAGGCCCGCCTGGGAACGGCTGGGCTGCGCATCGCCAGCGCGCAGGAGCCCACGCCTCCGCCCGCGCCGGTCATGCCTGCCACGACGGGCCTGCCGGGTGCCCTGGCTGCTTTGCCTCCGCCGGTCTTCGCACCTCCGCCGGTCAGCACGCACTCCGTCATCGTTAGCCAGACGCCGCTGCCGGGACACCGCGTAACCCGCGGCGATAACATCCGCGTGACGGTCGTCCACTAGGGACTGCTTTCAGCTTTGCTGAGGCTTTATCAGGAAGCAGCGGCGTCTTCACCCGGAAACAGCAGCGACAACCCGATGGTGATTGCAAGCACCACCGCGATCACGCCCAACGAAAGCAGCGGGCCAACTTCGAAGATCGTCGCGGTCAGCATCTTCACGGCGGCAAAGGCCAGGATCGCGGCCAGTCCGTAGTGCAGCAGCCGCAGCTTTTTCAGCATCTGCGCCAGCAGGAAGAAGAGCGAGCGCAGCCCCATCACGGCGAGGATGTTCGAGGTGTAGGCGAGGAACGGGTCGCGCGTGATCGAGAGCACGGCGGGGATCGAGTCGAGCGCGAAGACGACGTCGGTGAACTCGATGGCCAGCAGCGCGAGGAAGAGCATGGTGACCATGCGGCGGCCGTCTTCGACCGTGAAGAAGCGGTCCTGGCGCAGCGAGACGGGGTGGATGCGGGTGATCCAGACCGTCCACGCGGGCGGCTTGTCGGAGGTCTCGGTGGTGTCCTCGGGCATCACCAGCCGCACCGCCGCTACCAGCAGGATGACCGCGAAGACGTAGCTGACCCAGTGGAAGCGCGCCAGCAGGCTGAGTCCCGCGCCGATGAAGAGGCCGCGCATCAGGATCGCCCCGGCGACGCCCCAGAAGAGCACCTTGGGCTGGTGCGCGGGCGCGACCTTGAAGACGCGGAAGAGCAGCAGGAAGACGAAGAGGTTGTCGATCGAGAGCGACTCTTCGAGCGCGTAGCCTGCAAGGAACTGGGTGGCCGAAGGTGTCCCAAAACGGCACAGAACATAGGCGGCGAAGGCGAGCGCCGCGGCGATCCACATGACGGTAGCAGCGACGGAGTCCTTGTGGTTGCGGGCGGCGATGTCCTCGGGCGAGAGCGGGCGCGGCGCGCGGCGGCTGTACAGCAGCTCAATTGCGAGCAGTACGAGAAGCGCGGCGTGGAAGCCGATCCAGTGCGCGTGCGTGGCAACCCATTGGGGGATGGAGGTCATCTTTCTCTCATGCTACTGGCTTTATGCTATCGGGAATTTTGTGTAACACCCTGCATTTTGTGTGACACGCTGCCGATAACGGCATAGATTATCGGGAGCGGTAGCTTGTAATTTTTGGAAAGAAATTTTGGAGGTCGGTACATGAAGCGTTTCTTTGGTTTGACGGCACTGGTTGCGGGACTCCTGTTCTCGCATGGACTGCTGGCACAGGCTCCGGCTGGTGCTCCTGCAGGGGCAACTGGCATCTGTAAGGATGGCACCTACTCGACTGCTGCCAGCAAGTCCGGCGCCTGCCGCGGACACAAGGGCGTCCAGACGTGGTACACGGCCTCGGCCGCTCCGGCTGCCGCTGCTGCGAAGACTGCAACTCCGGCTCCGGCTCCGGCCGCGCCTGCTGCGCCCACGGCTCC
Organism: Granulicella sp. WH15; assembly: GCF_009914315.1. NCBI lineage: Bacteria > Pseudomonadati > Acidobacteriota > Terriglobia > Terriglobales > Acidobacteriaceae > Granulicella > Granulicella sp. WH15. Next base: position 3,701,220 of record NZ_CP042596.1, on the reverse strand, counting down.
GGCTCCTGTAGCCGCTGCGAAGACGGCTGCCCCCAAGGCCGGACCGGCCGCTGCGGCTGCCAGCCGTGCTCAGGCTCCCGGTGGCGGTCCTGGGCTGGTTTGGGTCAACACGGCCAGCAACGTCTATCACTGCCCGGGAACGACCTTCTACGGCAAGACGAAGGCTGGCTCGTACATGAGCGAGTCCGACGCCAAGGCCAAGGGTGCGCACGCCAATCACGGCCAGGCCTGCTCGAAGTAAACTCCCCTGTAACTATCCATGGCGCGCCGTTTCGATGCGGCGCGCCATGGGTGTTTTTGTGGCCGCTTCTGGGCGAAGAGCAAGGCGAAACGGGGAAAAAGGGATAAAAGGAGATAAGAGCGGAGCCTTGAGAGCTGTGCTTTCCTCTCACCGATCTGTGGCAGGGATGAAGAGAGCATACCTCGGGGGCTAAAGCCCGCATCGGTGGCTGTTTTGATGTCCGGGCTAAAGCCCGGACCTACCCCGGAGGCAAGAGCAACGACAAAGCAGAAGCAAATCCCTCCGCTTCGCTTCTGAATAACAACCAAGAAAACCAGCAAAAGCACCCTCACGCCGGAGACTTCGTGAAGCCTCGGATGTCTCCCGCAAAAGCACAGCTCTCAAGGCTCCGCTCTTATCTCCTTTTATCCCTTTTTCCCCGTTTCGCCTTGCTCTTGCCTTAGTGCTGATTGATCAGCCGGATGACCTCGAGGAAGAGGTCGGCGGATATCTGCAACGACTGTGGGCTGAGCTTGTCGAGCGTGTCCTCGGCTGTGTGGTGGTAGCCGTCGGGGGTCGCCGCGGTGTGCGGGCCGTAGTCGATGTCGATGATGTCGAGCACCGGCACGCCGCGCTGCTTGAACGGCAGATGATCGTCCTCGATGCCGCTTGAGTAATCCTCTTTGAAGACGTGCCCCGCATGGCCCGTATTGCGCGCGGCCTGCTGCAACAGGCTCTCGAGCGCCGGGGTTGAGTTGCCGTCGTGGTCGATGTTCAGGTCCTTATCGCCGATCATGTCGGCGACGATAAAGGCCTTGATCTTGCCGATGGTTCCGTTCTGGCTCCACTTCGCGGCCAGGTGCCGGGTGCCGTAGAGCGAGTCCGACGCGGACCAGCTCTTCACGGCCTCTTCGCCGTCGTCGAAGACCAGCCAGACGCTGTAGCCCTCGGGAGGATGAGCGCGGAAGTACGCGCCCAGCTCGATCAGCAGCGCCGAAGTACAAGCTCCATCGTTGGCCCCGACGAAGTTGATGTCCTTCAGCGGGTAGTTGGTCTCGTAGTGGCTCGCGAGGACGATGATGCCATCCTTCTTGCCGGGGTAGCGCACGATGTAGTTGCGCATCGTCTGCATCCCGAGCGGGGTGGAGGCGGTGAACTGGTCGGTCTCGAAGTTGCCCTTGGCGATCTCGGGGGCGAAGTGCGCCTTGATGAACTGCTCCGCTGCAAGGTGGCCCGGTGAGCCGTTGAAGCGCTTCGGCGCGACGGCGAGAAGCTGTTTGGTGACCTCATAAGTAGCGGCTCCGGAGACGTGTCCCGCAGCGGGCTTCTGGGCAAACGAGGGCAGCGCAAAGAGAGAGACAAAAACTGTTACAAATGCAGTCCAGCGCATAAAGCTACGGTGATTCGCGGACATGTTCCTCATGATGCCTTCAGTTCCTTGGCCTTGCGTCGGCTGGGATGTACGAAGTAGGCCACGGCCACGCCCAGCAGGTAGAGCACCAGCATCGGGCTGGCGAAGATGCACATGCTCACCGGGTCGGGCAGCGGGCAGATGACCGCCGTAATCAGGAAGATGATGAGGATGGCGTAGCGGATGTGCCTGACCAGGAACCCCGCATCGACGATGCCGAAGAGCGAGAGGAAGAAGAGCAGGATCGGCAGCTCGAAGCAGATGCCCAGGCCGAGGATGACGGCGAGGAAGAAGCCTGTGTAGTCCTCGATCGTAATCATGTGGGTGAAGTTTTTGCCGAAGCCCATCACCAGCACGTTGATGGCTCCGGGCAGCACGTACCGGTAGCCGAACCATGCGCCGCCGACGAAGAGCCCGACCGTGGCGCTCATGAACGGCCAGACGTACTTCTTCTCGTGCGCGTACATGCCCGGCGAGATGAAGAGCCAGATCTGGTAGATGATGAAGGGGCTCGAGAGGATCGCGCCCGCCACGACCGAGGTCTTGATGATGAGATTGAGCGCATCGGTGGGGTGCGTCATCGTCATCGTCAAGCCGATATCGACCAGCGGCTTCTGGATGAAGGCGACCAGCCGGTCATGGAAGATGTAGGCGATGGCGAAGCCGACGAGCAGGTAGAGGATCGCGCGGATGAGCCGCTTACGCAGCTCGTCCAGATGCTCCATCAGGCTCATGCCTGGCAGTTCGGCCCGGTCCTGTACGGCGGAGCGGACGTTGTCGATCATGTCAGCCATGCTGGGGCGAGACCTCGTGGCTGGTAGTGGAAGGATCGGTGGTTTGGGGAATGGCTTCGAGCATCGGCTCGAGTGCTTCGGCCTCGGCTGGCTTGGCGGACGAGCCACGGCCTACGGGCAGGCCCGTCGCCGGAGGCATCAGGTTCAGGTCGCCGGATGTGGCGATGGGCAGCGGCTCGATCGGCTCTGTGGGCTGCGTCTCCGTGAGTTGGATATGGTTCTCCACGGCCTCGGCTGGCATCGCCTCCGTCTGGGCCACCTCGTCCACAACTGGTGTCGGCGTGGTGTTCTCAATGGGCGGGGTTACGGGCGCGGCAGCCTCGAGCGCGGCGATCTTCTTCTGCTGTTCGGCCTGCTCGGCTAGCCGCAGCTCGTCCTCCATCTGCATACGAAACTCGTTGGAGGCACGGCGGAACTCGCCCATCAGCTTACCTAGCTGACGGGCAAGCTCGGGCAGCTTCTTCGGGCCGAAGAGCAGCAGAGCCAGGACAAAGATGAACGCGCTATCGGCTAGGCTCGGCATAATCTCTCGCAGGCAGCATGAAAGACCATGATACGGCTAAGAGTTAGACGGGACAAATATTGCTCGGAAAGGCTCTGTCCTGCCGGACGGGCCTCCTGCGCGGTGGGCGGGCGTCTCCACGCCTTTTTATAGCTTCGCTTGGTCCTCCCGTTGGTCGGAAAGAAAGATATGTCCGCTGCCGACCAACGGAAGGCCCCATGCTGATAATTTTCCAATGCCACCCCGAGAACCGCACGAAGTGCCGAAGTACAAGTACGATAAAGTAGAAGGAGACTTGGCGTGCATCGTTTTGGGCGCGGCCGTGTCTAATGGAAAAGGCGGTCTTTGACCGCCGTCGTACCGGTTGCAACATCCCCGTGGATTGGGGACTTTATTCGGTTCAGGTCTGCATTTGCCTGTCCGGTCGAGTCCGGCGAATCCACTGCAGCCTTGCAGTGAGTGCTTTCAACATCCCCGTCTCGAGAGCGAACAGCGCCTATCGCGCGATCGACTCTGAGAGACTGAAGGCGGAGTTAGATGAACGGAATCCTTGTTGATGATGCAGAGGCGGTCGCGGGCTTGCCTGCGATTGAAACGGCTCCGATTGAGGGCCAGGCCTGCCTGCTTGAAAACTATCTCTCCCAACCCGACCACACTATGGACGCCCGGATTGCGGCGGCGCGCGCGAAGCTCGGCAAAGAGGCCGTCGTGCTCGGCCACCACTACCAGCGCGATGAGGTGATCCAGTTCGCCGACTTCACCGGCGATAGCTATAAGCTCTCGAAGATTGCCGCCGAGACCGATGCGAGGTACATCCTCTTCTGCGGCGTGCACTTTATGGCCGAGAGCGCGGACGTGCTCGCGAAGCCCTGGCAGCAGGTGATCCTGCCTGACTTGAACGCCGGTTGTTCGATGGCGGATATGGCCGAGATCGGCCAGGTGGAAGACTGCTGGGACGCGCTGGGTGCGAGCCTCGGCACCGACGGCATCGTCCCGCTGACCTATATGAACTCGGCTGCGGATATCAAAGCCTTCTGCGGCGAGCGCGGCGGGCTGGTCTGCACCTCGTCCAACGCCCGCGGAGCCTTTGAGTGGGCCTTTGCGCGCGGCAACAAGATTCTCTTCCTGCCCGATCAGCACCTGGGCCGCAACACCGCGTTTTCTATGGGGATTCCCCTGAACGAGATGGTCGTCTGGGACCCGTACATGATTAACGGCGGCGTCGCTCCAGACCGGCTCAAGGCCGCCAAGGTCATCCTGTGGAAGGGCCACTGCTCCGTGCACCAGCGCTTTCTGCCCGAGCACGTCGACCGCGTCCGCCGCGACGAGCCGGGGATGCAGGTGATCGTCCATCCCGAATGCCGTTGGGAGGTCTGCCAGAAGGCCGACGCGCTGGGCTCGACCGAGCGCCTGATCGAGCTGATCGAGAAGTCGCCCGAGGGCTCCAGCTTCGCCGTGGGCACCGAGATTCACCTCGTCAACCGCCTCGCCGCCCGCTTCGCCCCGCTGGGCAAGCGCGTCATCACGCTCGACGACTCCGGCTGCCTCTGCACGACGATGTACCGCATCTCTCCCGCGCACCTGGCCTGGGCGCTCGAAAGCCTGGTTGCGGGCAAGGTCGTCAACCAGATCAAGGTAAGCGAGCAGACTAAGCACTGGGCCAAGGTCGCGCTCGACCGGATGCTCGAAGTTCCCACCGCCCACGCGATCCAGAGGCCTATTTGAGTAAAACCTTTACCCTATCCGAGGCTCAGACCCTGATCCCGGTGCTCGAATCGCTCGTGCACCGGGCCCGCTCCGCCGCGATCCGCGCCAGCACGCTCGACACGCAGATGCAGGAGCTGAGCCAGCGAATCTTCCTCTCGGGCGGGCTGCACGTCGATGTTCCGAAGGCGGCCCGCCGCCGTGCCGAGCGCGAGAAGGCCATGCAGGAGGCGCGGGACACGGTGGAAGAGATCGAGGAGATCGGCGCGTCGATTGCGGATCTCGATGAGGGCCGACTGGAGCTGCCTGCAATGGCCGAGGGCCGGATCGTGCTGCTCTGCTGGACGATGGGTGACGCCGAGATTGTGCAGTGGCGCGAGAGCGAAGAAGGGTCTCCTCTACGCAGGATGGGGGATGGGCCTTTTGGGCCGTCAGGCCGTGAGCGCGAGCGGCCGAACTGAGGCTTGCGAATATGCAGTATCTCTAACAGAGCAGCCCCATAATGGGGCTGCTCTGTTTTTGTCGGTGAAGACGTTTGTTTCCCGCGTGCGTCGAACAGGTATCGGCAGGCAGTTCTGAGAAGATAGAGAAGATTGAAGTTCGTCTCGATAGAGACGGCTGGGCTTCGTGCCTGGACGAGAGAGAAAGGTTTGGCATGGCGAGCAAGGGGTGGGCCGCGCAGGTGGGGCGTTGGATCGTAGCAGGGATTGCATCGGTAGCGTTGACCGGATGCTCGGGTTTCTTTCCTCCTCTGGACTCCTCGAGCGGCGGCTCCGGCGGATCGGGTGGTGGAACCGGCAACTACGTACTGGCGCTCTCGCCCGACCTGGGCACGCTGAGCGTGTACACCATCGGCACCTCGAAGCTCTCGATCGGCTCCGGCTCGCCGCTCACGCTGCCCTCGAATCTGGTCTCGGCTAACTCCGGGGCCATCGCCGTCACACGCAATAACTCCTTCGTCTACGTCGGCGGCCTCAACGCCATCTACTGCTACTCCATCGGCACCTCGGGCGCACTGTCGCTGGTCAACGCCGGGTCGCAGACGATAGCGGCGAACGTCGTTTCCATGGACGCCTCGCCCGACGGCCAGTGGCTGTTCGCGCTCGATAACCTCTCGCAGACCGTCTTCGAGTTCTCGCTGAACTCGAGCACCGGGGCGCTCGCGCTCGTCAACCAGGTGCCTTATAACATCAAGTCGGGCGCGACCCTGGTGCCGAAGTCCATCCGGGCGACGTCCACGCTGGTGGCGGCGGCCCTGGGGACTGCGGGTGACGCGCTGTTCGCGCTCACTACCTCGAACGGCAACCTGACCTACAGCGGCGGCATCAGCCTGAATTCGGCGACCGAGAGCGACAACGACGTGGCCATCTCGTCGGATAGCAGCTTCCTCTACGTCTCGCGCAGCGGCACTGCCGACGGCATCGCGGCCTACACGGTCAACTCGTCGGGGGTGCCGTCTACCTTTGGCTCCGGCGCGCTGACCGCGTCCGGCACTACGCCGAACGCGATGCTGCTCGACTCGACCGGCGCGTACCTCTACGCGGCTAACCGCGGCTCGTCGGACATCTCCGAGTACACGGTCTCGGCCGGCACGCTGAAGGCGCTTTCGACCCCGACGGTCTCGGCCGGCATGATCGTGACCTCAATGGCCCGCGACAGCACCGGCAAGTATGTACTGGTGGGCGGCGTCAGCTCGACGACGGACGTGGGGATGTACAGCTTCGATTCGACGGTTCCGGGCCAGCTGGACCTGGCCACCAGCGTCTCGACCGGCAAGGAGACGGTGGGGGTACAGGTCGCTACGACCCACTAAAAACAACAACAAATACATCCTCCCGCCGGGCACTTCGTGCTGTACTCGAAGTACGGGTACTTCGTGCGGTTTTGGACGCTTCGCGTATTTATTGCCCGCCCGCAACCCGGGGCCTTCTTCCGCAATCTAAAGGAGTTGTGGTTTCATTCTGGCCCTCATTCCTTTTCGGGAACGGCCTAGACTCCGCCGGGTGGAACCGGCCGATACGTCGAACGGCAGATGGTAACCTGCGAAGGATGGTTGTGACGAAGAAACACGGGTTTGCAGCAGGGGCGCGCCTCTATCTCACTCTGCTGGTGGGGCTTCTCACCCTCGGGCAGGCCGGTTGCTCCCGCTTCCGCGCCGCGCCGCAGGAGCAGTTCGTCTACGTCACCGCCAAGCAAACCTTCCTGAGAGACCGGGTCGCCGCCGTCTCGAACCGCACGGCCACCGTCTCGAACGGCGACAAGCTGAAGGTGCTCGAGCACGGCCGCCGCTTCGTGAAGGTGCGGACGGAGAAGGGCGAGATCGGCTGGATCGACGAAAAAGTAGTGGTCAACGGCGATGTGCTGGCCAGCTTCGACACGCTCAAGGACCAGCATAAGGGTGACTCCGTGGTGGCGTCGGCGGTGGTGCGAGACGAGGTTTACCTGCACCTGAGCCCTGGCCGGGATACGGAGCGCTTCTACCGTCTGGCCGAAGGTGACAAGCTCAGTCTGTTGAAGCGGGCGACGATCGTGAAGGCTAACTCGGCCACGACCAATGCGGCACGGGCCAGAAGGGCCATTCCCCAGGCTGTGGGGACCTCCGCGGCCAAGTCCCCGGCGGCTCCAGCCGTGCCGGAGGCTTCCGCTCCCGTCAAGCCGGATGCGGGGGATCAGCCCGCTCCGCCGCCCGTGGTGATGGAGGACTGGTGGCTGGTGCGCGACGGCCAGGGCCACACCGGCTGGCTCTATGCCCGCATGATGGACGTCGATGCGCCGGACACTATCGTCCGCTACGCCGAGGGGCAGCGCATCGTGGGGGCCTACGTCCTGACCACGCTGCACGATCCCGACGCGGGCACCACCGGTAGCGGCCTGGACGTGCCGGTCTACGTGACCGTGCTGAGCCCCTACAAGGCCGGGCTGCCCTACGACTTCGACCAGGTGAGGGTCTTTACCTGGAACATGAAGAAGCACCGCTACGAGACCGGCTTTCGCCAGCGCAATATCGAGGGCTACCTGCCGGTGACGATCACGAACGCGGTCGATCCCAACGCGAAGCCCGGAACGCCCGCAGCCCAGCCCGCGCCGACTTTCAGCTACAAGGCGCTGGCGGCGGACGCTCCGCCGGTGGTGCCCGATCCTGTGACGGGGGCAATGGTGCCTGGCAAGACCGTCACCCAGACCTTCCGGCTGGAGGGCAGTCAACTGCGTCGGATTCTGCCGCCGGGTTCGGGGGCGGCTGCTGTGGTCTCCTCGGCGGCGATTGCGGATACGCTGGCGCATCCTGAAGCGGTCGAGAAAAAGGAAGCCAAGGGCAAAGCGGGAAGACACAGGCACTAAGCAGAGAAACACGCGAAGCGTCCAAAACCGCACGAAGTGCCGCCTGCCCGGCGTGAGGGCGCTTTTGCTGTTGCCTTATGCGTAGAAGCTGCGGATAGCCTCAACAACCGTCTGCTGCTCGTCTTCGCGCAACTCGGGGTACATCGGCAGCGCCAGAACTTCAGCCGCAGCCCGCTCTGATTCGGGAAAGTCCCCGGCCCGATACCCCAGCGATGCCAGACTCTCCTGCAGGTGCAGCGGCAACGGGTAATAGACCTCGGTGCCGATCTTGCGCTGCGTCAGAAACTCGCGCAACTCATCCCGGCGGGGAGCCCGGATGACGTACTGGTGGAAGACGTGCTGTGCGCGCGGATGCGTATAGGGCAGCACCAGCCCGTCCGCAATGGCGCCCGAGGAGGAGAGCAGCCCCGCCGCCAGAAAGAGTTGGTTGTAGCGGGCGGCAAGGTCGCGGCGCTGCTGATTCCAAGCGGGCAGGTGCTTCAGCTTGATCTCGAGAACCGCCGCCTGGATCGTGTCCAGCCGCGAATTCCAGCCGATCTCGTCGTGGAAGTACCGCCGTCTCATCCCGTGGGCGCGCAGCATGGAGGCGCGCTCGGCGAGCGTGGGGGATTTGGTGGTTACCAGCCCGGCGTCGCCGATGGCGGAGAGATTCTTGGTGGGGTAGAAGCTGAAGCACGCGGCATCGCCCAGCGAGCCCGCCGGAGCGCCGTTCCAAGTGGCCCCGAAGGCCTGCGCGGCGTCCTCGATCAGCAACAGGCCGGGGTGATTGCGCTGGAGCGCGGTGAAGCTGTCCCAGTCCGCGCACTGGCCGTAGAGGTGGACCGGCAGCACGGCTTTGACGTTGAGATGCGGATTGGCCTCGATAGCCGTCTGAACCGATGCAGCCGAAAGGTTGAAGGTAAGTGGTTCAATATCAGCGAAGATCGGTTTTGCTCCCGCACGCAGGATGGCACTGGCGGTAGCAAAGAAGCTGAAGGGCGAGGTGATGACCGCGTCAGAGGTAGCGGCGGGTACAGCCTCGGTCGAGTCGCCGATATGGGCGGCGGCGAGCGCCAGCCAGAGGGCGTCGGTGCCGCTGGCGCAGCCGATTCCGTGGGCTACTGAGCAGGCTTCGGCAGCGGCGCGCTCGAAGCTCGAGACCTCAGGACCGAGGATAAAACGCTGTGAGGTACAGACGGATTCGACGGCTGCGAGGATTTCTTCGCGGATCTGAGAAAACTGCCGGGCGAAATCCAGCATCGGAACGGGTTGCAGGGTTGTGACCGCTTCGGATGGCACGTTCTTATGCTACACGGGCATAAGAACCCTGCGGGCAGTACCGTTCCATTTTGGGGCTGAGACAATTTCCGGTTGGAGATCGTCTACGCGCTAGATTGAATTGAGCAGGAATCCAAAGTATTGTCGAGTTGGCCCAGTTAGTTACTTAAGTACCCGTTTGGGTACTAACTGTAGCCTGCGGAACCTTAACAATGCACCACATGGCGTCATTTTTGACGCGAACGGCAAGGAGATCGGCCATGGAATCAAAGCCGGCACAGAATATTCAGGATACCTTCCTGAACACGGTCCGCAAGGACAAGAGCCCGATCACGATCTACCTGGTAAGCGGCGTAAAGCTGACGGGGAAGATCAGATCCTTCGATAAGTACTCGGTTCTGCTCGAGAACAACAGCCAGGAGCAGCTGATCTTCAAGCATGCGATCTCGACTGTGGTGAGTGGCCGCGCCGGTGGCCATATGGAGATGCGGCCCGATACAAGGTCCTCCGAAGGACGTGAGAGTCGCAGCAACGAGAGTCGTCCGGAGCTGCGCCACGGTGTCACGGTGGCTGGCCATGGAACTCCGGAAGTGGTTGCGGCTGCGGCTGAGTAAGGATTGGCGCGGCTGCGGCCGTCGGCGATGAGTACGGCACAGTCCAGACACGAAACAGGCGGCACTCCGCCGTCTCACCCGCGTAACCCGGGGGGGACGGCGGAGCGCGCCGTTCTGGTTGCACTCGAGTTTACCGGGCAGCGGCGCAAGCTGACCGCGGCGGCCAGGCTCGCGCGAAGCTCGGCCCGGGTAGCTGACGGTGCGGTCGATCTGGATGAGATTCTGGGGAGTGCCGGGACTGCTGCGGAGCCGGAAGAGCAGGCTCCGGACCTGGACTTCGAGGCGTCGCTGGCGGAGTTTGAAGAGTTGGCCCGGAGTGCCGGAGCGGAGATTGCGGCGACGATCATTCAGCGTCGCCCACGGCCTGACGCGGCGACGCTGGTGGGCCTCGGCAAGCTGGAGGAGATCGAGGGCGTCATCGCCTCGACCGGGGCGGACGTGGTGCTCTTCGACCACGACCTGAGCCCTTCGCAGTTGCGGAATCTCGACAACCGCCTGCCCTGCCGGGTCATCGACCGGACCCAGTTGATCCTCGATATCTTTGCCCGCCATGCGCGCACCCGAGAGGGACAGTTGCAGGTAGAGCTGGCGCAGCTCGAGTATCAGCTTCCGCGTCTGGCTGGGCGTGGCAAGGCCATGAGCCAGCTCGGCGGCGGCATCGGCACCCGCGGACCGGGTGAGACGCAGCTCGAGACCGACCGCCGCAAGATCAACCTGCGGATCGACCACGTGAAAGAGCAGCTCGAAGCTGTCCGGCGGATTCGCCGCCAGCAGCGGCAGCGGCGCGAGGCGGTTCCAGTGCCGGTGGTGGCGCTGGTGGGGTACACGAACGCGGGCAAGAGCACGTTGTTCAATGCGCTGACCTCGGCGGGGGCACTGGAGTCATCGCGGATGTTCGCCACGTTGGACCCGAAGCTGCGGCAGTTACAATTGCCTTCGCGGCGAAAGATTCTGCTGTCGGATACGGTGGGATTCATCCGCAATCTGCCGCACACGCTGGTGACCAGCTTTCGCGCGACACTGGAGGAGGTGGAGCGCGCCGAGATCCTGCTGCATGTGCGCGATGCCTCGAGCGAGAGCCTGGAGGAGCAGAAGGCGCAGGTGGAGAAGGTGCTGGCGGAGCTGGATATTGCGGGCAAGCCGGTGATCGAGGTGCTGAACAAGATCGACCGGGTGCCGGTGGCCGAGCGTGTGGTTCCAGCGGGCGCGGTGGCAGTGTCGGGACTTACGGGCGAAGGGCTGGACGGTCTGCTGGCGGCCATCGACCGGGAGCTGGTGGTGGATCCGCTGGTGGAGAGACGGTTTCGAGTGCCGCAGGCCGAGGGCGCCGCGCTGGCCGCGCTCGAGGCCGGGGCGATAGTCGCGGAGAAGAACTTCGAGGGCAATCTGGCGTACTTCCGGGCTGTAGGACCGGCTTCGCTGCTGAACCGCTACCGGAGGTTTCACGTTCGCGGGGTAGGTGCGGACGCGGAAAATAGCTGAATTTTCATAGAGATGCAATCATGTTCGAATATCAGGTAAGACGTGCGTTTACCGATCATCTCGGTTGACACTGTCGTAAGTGCTTTGCTAAAAATAACGTGTACGCCAATACTGTACGAAACGCATGTTACCCTCCAGACCGGCTCGATTTTCTATGGATTTTTCCTGCGCGATGACAGCCCCGGCCGACAGATAAAAGAGGTTCCAAGGCAGTCTTAGGCTGTCTCTATCCCCATGGATGAGATTCTTCAACAAGTAGGCGGACTTGTGCTCGGCTCTGTGCCGACGATGGTCCTGTTTGTGCTTCTAGTGGTGGCCTACGGGCTGCTGGTGCGGCGGCCACTGGATCGTGTGCTGGCGGAACGCCGTGCGCGGACGAGCGGTGCGGTCGAGCAGGCGCGTGGTGCGATCAGTGCGGCCGAGGCTGAGACCGAGGCGTACGAGAACAAGCTGCGCGCGGCCAAGAACGAGATCTATCAGGCTCGCGACAAAAAGATGAAGCAGTGGATCGCCGAGCGCGATGCCGCCCTGGCCGAGGCTCGTCTAGCGACGCAGGCGAAGGTCGAGTCGGCGCGGCAGGAGATCGAGCAGGGCGCGGCGGCGGCGCGGCAGCAGATTGAGGGCGCGACGGCTGAGCTGAGCACGCAGATCCTGAAGGCTGTGCTTCCGGCCGGTGTGGAGGTTGCCCAGTGATGAACGTTATGAAGAAGTACTTTGCGGCAGCCCTGCTGGCGGTGGTGTTTCTGGGTACGGCTGGAACGGTATGGGCTCAGGCTGTTGACGACAGTGGCCGTGAGACGACCCCGGCGGCGGTTTCGCCCGAGAAGAACCAGCAGGAGAAGGACGAGAACTACGCGTTCAAGCACTCGGCCGGTGTGGTTGCCTTGGGCAGGATGCTGGGGATGAACGCCGAGGTTGCGGCGACGACGTTTGAGATCGCGAACTTCGTGGTGTTGGCCGGGCTGGTCGGCTTCGGGATGATGAAGATCCTGCCGAAGACCTTCCGGGGGCGGTCGGCCGCAATCCAGAAGCATCTGGTGGATGCACGCGTGGCGACCGAAGAGGCGAGCAAGCGGCTGAGCAGTGTCGAGGCTCGGCTGGCCAAGCTGGACGGCGAGATCGCGGCGATGAAGGCGCAGGCCGACAAGGATGCTGCGGCGGATGAGGCTCGTATCAAGGCCTCGGTCGAGGAAGAGAAGCACAAGATTCTGACGGCGGCTGAGCAGGAGATCGCGGCGGCGTCCGTGCTGGCGAAGCGGCAGTTGCAGGCTTATGCTGCCGAGCTGGCCATCGACCAGGCGGCGCGCAAGCTGGTGGTAACGGCTGAGACCGACCGGCTGCTGGTGCAGGCGTTTGCGGCCCGGTTGACCGGAGATTCGACGAAGGGCGGGCAGAACTAATGGCGGTCTTCGCACCCAAGTATGCCCATGCCTTTGCTTCGGTCGTGGCTTCTGCCAAACTCGATGCAGCCACGGCGCAGCAGCAGTTGAACGACTTTGCCGGAACGCTCGCGGGCAGCCACGAGCTGCGCGAGCTGTTGATGGACCCTTCGTTTCCGCACGATCAGAAGTTGAAGGTGCTGGACGCGGTCTGCGCGAAGATCGGTGTATACCGCGAGGTAAGGAATCTCTTCGCGGTCATCATGGATCATCACCGTCTGGGCGAACTGAACCAGATTGTGGCCGAGTATGCGCTGGTGGCCGATGAGGGCGCCGGTGTGGCTGAGGCCGAGGTGACGAGCGCCCGTTCGCTGAACGAGCAGGATCGCTCGGAGCTGGAGCAGCAGGTGGCCAAGCTCGCCGGAAGCAGGGTGCGCGTGACGTACCGTGAGGATGCGACGCTGCTGGGCGGCGCGGTTGTCCGGATCGGCTCGACGATCTACGACGGGTCGGTGAAGGCGCAGTTGGAACAGATGAAGCAGCGGCTGGTCAGCGCATAGGATTTTCCCCGCAAGCCGGGAACGAATTTAGAAGAATTTAGCAGTACAGGATTAGGTAAACGAGATATGGCACAGATCAACGCAAACGAAATTACCGAGCTGCTTCGCCAGCAGATTGAGAACTACGAGTCGCGCGTTCAGGTGGATGAGGTCGGTACGATCGTATCCCTGGGCGACGGTATCGCCCGCGTACACGGGCTGGACAAGGTCATGGCTGGTGAGCTGATCGAGTTCCCGCACGGCGTGGCCGGACTGGCCATGAACCTCGATGAGGATCAGGTCGGAGCCGTGCTGCTGGGCGACTTCGCTGAGCTGAAAGAGGGTGACCAGGTAAAGCGTACCGGCAAGATCATGTCGGTGCCGGTCGGCGAGGCTCTGATCGGTCGCGTGGTCAATGCGCTGGGTCAGCCCATCGACGACAAGGGCGCGATCGAGACGGACACGTTCCTGCCGGTAGAGCGGCTGGCTCCGGGCGTCATCGACCGCCAGAGCGTGCGTGAGCCGATGGCGACGGGCATCAAGGCCATCGACACGATGATTCCTATTGGGCGCGGCCAGCGTGAGCTGCTGATCGGCGACCGCCAGACGGGTAAGACGGCGATTGCGCTCGACACGATCATCAACTCGGCCAAGAACAACCTGATCTGCATCTACTGTGCGATTGGGCAGAAGCGGTCTTCGGTTGCTCAGGTGGTCCAGACGCTCGAGAGCTACGGCGCGATGGCGTACACCATCGTTGTGGCTGCGACGGCCTCTGAGCCTGCTCCGATGCAGTATCTCGCTCCGTTCGCCGCGACCGCGATGGGCGAGTACTTCCGCGACAGTGGCAAGCACGCGCTGATTATCTATGACGATCTTTCGAAGCACGCGGCCAGCTACCGTGAGATCTCGCTGCTGCTGCGCCGTCCGCCAGGGCGTGAGGCGTACCCCGGAGACGTCTTCTATCTCCACTCGCGTCTGCTCGAGCGTTCGGCGAAGGTCTCGGACAAGCTGGGCGGCGGCTCGCTGACCGCGCTGCCGATCATTGAGACGCAGGCTGGCGACGTTTCGGCTTATATTCCGACCAACGTTATTTCGATCACCGACGGCCAGATCTTTGTGGAGACGGACCTGTTCAACTCGGGTATCCGCCCGGCTGTGAACGTCGGTCTGTCGGTCTCGCGCGTGGGCTTTGCTGCGGCGATCAAGGCGACCAAGCAGGTCGGCTCGACGCTGAAGCTGGACCTGGCGCAGTATCGCGAGCTGGCGGCGTTCTCGCAATTCGGCTCCGACCTCGACAAGGTGACGCAGAACCAGCTCAACCGCGGTGCGCGCCTGGTGGAGCTGCTCAAGCAGCCCCAGTTCCAGCCGCTCCCGGCCGAGAAGCAGGTTGCGATCATCTTTGCCGGAGTCAACGGCCTGCTGGACGATGTGCAGGTGAAGGATCTGCGGGCGTTCGAGGACGGCTTCTATCCGTACCTCGAGTCGGCGCAGCCCACGATCCTGACCGATATCGCGACCAAGAAGGCCATCGACGATGATCTCAAGGCGCGTCTGACGGCGGCGATCAAGGACTTCAAGGCGAGCTTCCTCTCCAATCTGAAGGAAGTGGCGGTGGCGAAGTAGACCATGGCTAACGTTCTCGATCTACGACGCCGCATACGCAGTGTGAAGAACACGCGGCAGATCACCAAGGCCATGAAGATGGTCTCGGCGGCGAAGCTGCGGCGGGCACAGGAGCGCGCGTTGCAGGCGCGACCGTACGCGCAGATGCTGACGAATGTGCTCGAGTCGATGGTGCGCCGGACTGACCTTTACAACCCGGAGACCGGCGAGATTCTGCATCCGCTACTGATGGCCCGCGAGGAGAAGTCCGTGCTGCTGCTAGTAGTTGCGGGCGACAAGGGCTTTGCCGGTGGCTTCAACTCGAACATCGGCAAGGCTGCGCAGAAGTTTATCGACGCGCGAGCGGAACGGGGCCAGAACGTCGACCTCGAACCGATTGGGCGCAAGGCGATCGGCTTCTTCAAGAAGAAGTATCCGGCTGCAAACTACGAAAAGACGGAAGAGCACTACGATAACGATCTTTCGACCCACTACGAGACGATCCGGCATCGCGCGGAGAAGATCGAGGTGGCGGTCGAGCACCCGGACCTGCTGCTGAAGGCGGACTTCGGGGCTGTGACCGAGATCAGCAAGTCGATCATTGCTCGTTACGAGCGGTCGGAGATTGACGCAGTTTACGTGGTGTACAACGAGTTCAAGTCGGTGATCCAGCAGCGCGTGGTGGTTGAGAAGCTGCTGCCGATCTCGCGGCTTGGTGACCATGAGATTGCGTCTGCCCAGGAGATGACCGAGGAGCAGCGGGATGCAGCGGTGAAGGCCGCGCAGTCCGAAGGCATCACGGTCTTCGAGCCGGACACGACGGAGGTGGAGAGGGAAGCGAAGAAGTTCGGAACGGCGGAGGTCGATTACCTCTTCGATCAGTCGCCCGAGGAGCTCTTCGGCCACCTGATGCCGCGTTATGTGACGACGCAGATCTTCCATGCGCTGCTTGAGAGCGTGGCGGCGGAACATGCGGCGCGTATGACGGCGACGGATGCGGCGACCAAGAATGCAGGAGATCTGATCGACAGCCTGAGCCTGACGATGAACCGCGTACGGCAGGCTGCGATTACGAAGGAAATCATCGAGATTGTGAGTGGAGCGGCCGCGCTGTAGGGCGGCTGAAAAGAGACTATGGCAGAGAATATTGGAAAAGTGATTTCGGTCAGCGGCCCGGCCGTTGACGTTCAGTTCGACGAGAAGAGCATGCCGCCGATCTACCAGGCGGTCCGCATCGTGAGCGAGGGCTTCAATGTGCCCGCGCCGCTCGATGTCGTCGTCGAGGTACAGCAGCACCTGGGTGAGGGCCGCGTGCGCTGCATCGCGATGGTCGCGACCGAGGGCATGGTGCGCGGGATGAAGGCGATCGACACGGGCGCGGGCATCATGGTGCCGGTGGGTCGCGAGACGCTGGGCCGCGTGCTCAACGTGCTCGGGCAGCCCGTGGACGAGCTTGGCCCGGTGAACGCCAAGGTACACATGCCGATTCACCGGCAGGCTCCCGCGTTCGACGAGCAGTCGACGTCGGAGGAGATGTTCGAGACCGGCATCAAGGTCATCGACCTGATCCAGCCGTTCCTTAAGGGCGGTAAGATCGGCCTCTTTGGAGGCGCCGGTGTGGGCAAGACGGTCGTCATTCAGGAGCTCATCAACAACGTCGCGCAGCAGCACGGTGGCTTCTCGGTCTTCGCCGGAGTCGGTGAGCGCACCCGTGAGGGGAACGACCTCTGGCACGAGTTCCAGGAGTCGGGCGTTATTGATATTCACGACTTCAATAAGAGCAAAGCGGCGCTGATCTACGGGCAGATGACCGAGCCGCCAGGGGCGCGTCTGCGCGTGGCGCTGACCGGCCTGACCGTTGCGGAGTACTTCCGCGACGTCGAGGGTGCGGACACGCTGCTGTTCATCGACAACATCTTCCGGTTCACGCAGGCCGGTTCCGAGGTTTCGACGCTGCTGGGCCGTATGCCCTCGGCCGTGGGATACCAGCCGAACCTGGCGACCGAGATGGGTGAGCTGCAGGAGCGCATCACCTCGACCAAGAAGGGCTCGATTACGTCGGTGCAGGCTGTCTACGTTCCGGCCGACGACTTGACCGACCCGGCTCCGGCGACGACCTTTGCCCACCTCGATGCGACCACGGTGCTCTCGCGTCCGCTGTCGGAGTTGGGTATCTACCCGGCGGTCGACCCGTTGGCTTCGACCTCGCGTATCCTCTCGCCCCGCATCGTCGGGCAGGAGCACTACGACGTGGCGCAGGGCGTGAAGCGGATTCTGCAGCGGTACAAGGATCTACAGGACATCATCGCGATTCTGGGTATCGACGAGCTTTCGGAAGAGGATAAGATCACCGTCGCGCGTGCGCGTAAGGTGCAGCGCTTCCTCTCGCAGCCCTTCCACGTGGCCGAGATCTTTACCGGTATTCCTGGCGCTTACGTGAAGGTGGAAGACACGATCCGCAGCTTCAAGGAGATCATCGACGGTAAGCACGATGCGATCCCGGAGCAGGCGTTTTACCTCAAGGGCGGCATCGAAGATGTGATTGCGGCCGCTGAGAAGATGAAGCAGAACGCATAAGCCATGGCAGAGACGACACAAGACGGGAAGTTGGCGGTTCGGCTGGTAACGCCGGACCGCGTGTTGCTGGAGGCGACGGCGGACGCGGTTGAGCTGCCGTCGGCCTCTGGATACCTGGAGGCGCTCTACGGCGCGACTCCTCTGCTTGCAGAGCTGGGCGCGGGCGAGGTGCGGCTGCATGGCGGCAGCTCGGGCGACCAGAAGTTCTTTGTCGCGTGGGGCTTTGTCGAGGTTCTGCCGGATCGGGTGACGATCCTGGCGGAGCGGGCGATGGCTCCGGGCGAGATCGACCGGGCGCACGCAGAGCAGGAACGGCAGCGCGGCGAGAAGATGTGGGCCGAGGCTGGCGATAGTGCGGCTGTATACGACGAGGCGAATGAGATCATCCGGGAGTCGGAGGAAGAGATCGCTTCGGCTGAAGGTAAGAGCCATTAATTGTTTATTGAGTAGAGAAGAGGCCCGGCGATTGCCGGGCCTCTTCTTTTTGGTGGGGAAAATACGCGCAGCGTCCAAGACCGCACGAAGTGCCGCCCGCCCGGCGTTAGGGCGCTTTTGCCTTTGCTTCTTGAAAAAGGCACAACGTGGATAAGACGGATAAAAAGGGATCAAGCTGGAGTTGTGGGTGAGTTGAAGAAAGCATACCTCGGGGGCTAAAGCCCGCTTCTGTGTGTGTTTTTAATGTCCGGGCTAAAGCCAGGACCTACCTCAGAAGCAACGGTAGGAACAACTGCAAAAACAAAACAGAAGCAGATTCCTCCGCTTCGCTCCTGAATGACAACCAAGAAGACAGGCAACGGCAAAAGCGCCCTCACGCCGGGCGGGCGGCACTTCGTGCAGTCTTGGACGCTGCGCGTGAAATGCCAAATGCCCCATTCATCCACGGTTTTACCGTGGATGAATGGGGCATTTGAAGGTTGATTGCTACTTCTTTTTAGTGGTGGTCTTTGCAGCAGTTTTTGCTGCGGGTTTGGTTGTGGCTTTGGCCGGAGCAGGGGCCTTTGCGGCGGCTGGTTTTGCGGCTGGCGGCTTGGGAGCGGCTGGAGGAGGCTCGACGGCGGCGGCTGTTGCCTCCGGCCCTGGGGTGGCAGTCGCCTCGGCCTGCTGGCGCAGGGCGTGGACGACCACTCGGAGCATCTCTTCCTCAGGCGCGGGCTTGCCGGTCCATATCTCGAACTGGCGCGCTCCCTGCTGGATAAACATCTCGACGCCGGTGATGACGGGGATGTTCAGCTGGCGGGCCAGCTTCAGCAGCGGGGTGTCGACCGGGTTGTAGACGAGGTCGAAGACCACCTTGGGCTGGAGCTTCTGCAGCTCGTCGGCCGAGAGCAACTGCGCGCCCTTCTGGCCCTTCATGCCGATGGGGGTGGCATTGACGACGACGTCGAAGGTGGCCTTGGCCAGAGCCTCGCGCTTGATGACCTTGGCCCCGGCCTGCTTGGCGAGCTTGGCGGCTGTCTCGGGCGTGCGGTTCAGGATGTGGACCTCGGCGCCCTTGTCGCGAAGCCCGAATACAGCGGCGCGGGCGGCTCCTCCGGCCCCTAGTACGAGGATCTTCGAGCCGGCGATGGGCAGCCGCTTCTCGAGCGGGCCGACGACCCCGGCGACGTCCGTATTGAAGCCGTAGAGATTGCCGTCCTGAGCGCGCAGCACCGTGTTGACGGCCCCGATCTTGGCCGAGAGTGGGTCGGTGTGGGCCAGATGCTGCATGATCGTCTGCTTGTGCGGCATCGTGATGGAGAGGCCATGCAGGGGGATCTCGCGGACGAGCCGGGCGAGGTCGGCGACGTCGGTGGTCTCGAGCGCGAGGTAGACGGCGTTGACGGTCTCGCGGCGGAAGGCCGTGTTCATCATCAGCGGCGAGAGCGACTTGCCGACGGGGTGTCCGGCGACGCCATAGACCTTGGTGGCCGCGTCCACCTCGTCGATCCGGTAGGTGTCGAGCAGGGTGCGGGCGGCGATCTGGCCGGGGCCGGTCTCCTCGCCGACGGTGGCCGCGGCGAAGGTGAAGAGTGAGCCGGAGCGAACGCCGAGGACGCGGGAGGTGATGCCCGCCTCGCCCATGGCCATGCCGATCAGGTTGCTCTCGTCCTCGTGGCGCTCGAGGAAGCGCAGCAGGGTGACGTTGTCGGAGAGGGTGCGGGCGGTGGGGACGATCTTGATGAAGTCGGGCTGGAACGCCTGGATGCGGTCGTAGACGGCGTCGAGGTCGCCGGTGGCTTTGAAGTCGTGCCAGGAGATGAGCATGGCGGCGGGGCTGTCTCGAAGGCGCTGGAGGTCGGCCTTCTTGTGAGCTTCGGCAGACTCGATCTCGATATCGACGATGTGGAAACCGGCCTCGGCGGCCTTGACGAGGATGTCGAGCTGGGCGGCGGCGGAGCCGGTGAAGCTGCCTCCGTTAGGTGTGCGTCGACAGGTCGCGATGGCGGTCGCGGCGGTGTTTTCGGCCAGGAAGGCCTGGAAACGCGGCAGCGCGGCGGCGGGCTTGTCGAGGTAGTCGAGCCGGAACTCGAGGAAGGGCGTTTCTTTAACGGCGGCGGTGGCGCGGTCGATCATGTCGCCGACGCTGGAGCCGGTGAGCGCGACACAGATGCGGCTCATACGGGTGCGAAGATATTGGATAGACGGACTAGGCAAAGTATTTTCTCAAGGACGCAATTCGCGGTATCTTACAGACCGCTTCGTCAGGATGCAAGATCGGCAGTCTGCAATGTATTGATTCGGCACAGTGTATGACGGGTGCGTTTGGATAAATGTTATCGGGAGTTTGCGATGGATGTTGTGAAAGTTTCCGAATGGCAACAATATAGATGGCTTCGGCATGGATTCAGCACGCGTGCGGGTGGATTTTCCACAATTTATGGGCCGTCGGAGCTCAATTTGGGAATGACGAAGGACGATGACCCGGAGCTGGTGCGGGCGAACCGGGCTCGGCTGGTGGAGGAGGCCGGGGTGGGTGGGCTGGTGACGCTGCGGCAGGTTCACTCGGATGAGGTACTGGTGGCCAGGGCGGCGGGACCGGCGGGCGATGGGGATGGATTGATGACGGACGAGGCTGGGTTGACGCTGGGGATCCAGACGGCGGATTGCGTACCGGTGCTGGTGGCCGATGTGCGGCGGCGGCGGGTGGCGGCGTTCCATGCGGGCTGGCGGGGGACGGTGTCGGGCATCGTCGAGAGCGGGGTGGAGAAGCTGCGGCGGGAGTTCGGCTCGGCGGCGGAGGATCTGGTGGGGGCGGTGGGTCCGGCGATTGGAGCTTGCTGCTATACCGTCGGGGACGAGGTGCGGGGGGCGTTTGGGGAGCGGTTCTCTTGTGCGGAGGAGCTGTTTGCCCAGAGGGAGGGTGGGCTGCATTTGGATCTGGCCGAGGCGAATCGGAGGCAGTTGATGGCCGCCGGGGTGGACAGGGTGACGGTGGTGGGGGAGTGTACGGCCTGTGCCCGGGTGGGCGAGCGGCGGAAGTACTTCTCGCATCGGGCCGAGAAGGGGTTTACCGGGCGGATGATGAGTGTGATTGGGATGACGGCTTAGATCGTCTTTACGCGAAACGTCGAGAACCGCACGAAGTGCCGTTTGCTTATGAGGCTTTGCAGAGTTCTTCGATGAGGGATTCGCGGTGCTGGAGGGCGATGGTGTCGGCGTGGTCGAGGACCTTGAGGTAGGCGAAGAGGGAACAGGCTGAGAGAACGATCAGGATCGGGATCGGTAGCCAGGGGCGCGAGAGGGACTGTCCCAGGATGTACAGGCCCGCGGTCAGACC
This sequence comes from Granulicella sp. WH15, assembly GCF_009914315.1. Classification (NCBI taxonomy): domain Bacteria; kingdom Pseudomonadati; phylum Acidobacteriota; class Terriglobia; order Terriglobales; family Acidobacteriaceae; genus Granulicella; species Granulicella sp. WH15. The sequence continues at coordinate 3,680,040 of NZ_CP042596.1, read as the reverse complement.
GGCGGAGAGGAGCATCAGGCCGATGCTCATCAATCCGCTGAGCTGGGAGGCTTGCTTGCGGGCGAGCTTGCCGGGGTCGAGCTTCTTGGGGGCGGTGAAGGAACGGAGATTACCGACGGCGGTGTTGGCCAGGGTAGCGAAGACGACCCAGAGCAGGGTGGTGAACGTCAGCAGGAGCGGCGGCGTGCCCGCGGCGTAGGCCACGACGCCGTAGACCAGCGCCACCTGCACGGCGGTGATGAGGAAGATCAGCAGATTTTTGGCCAGCAGCACGCTGCGGAAGCGGACCGGCGCAAGGAAGTAGAACTGGACTCCGGCCTGGTCGAGTCCGAACGAGTTGTAGGGGAGCGCGGCGAGGCCAAGGATGGAGTAGCCCATGCCCAGCGGGAAGGCCATGCCGGTGTGCGAGAGCGTGCCCAGGCGTCCGGCGAAGATGACGACCATGCCGACCGGGGCGAGCAGGCCGTAGAGCTGGGTGGTGCTGCGGCGGACGTAGGTTAGCTCCTTCTGGAAGATGGCGGCTACGGGGGCGCTGAGGCCGTAGGTGGCCCAGCTTCGAGCTGCGGCTGGGGAGGAGGCTGGCCGAGGCGCGGGCTGGTCGGATGGGGTGATGGTGTCGGAGAGGGCTTCGCCCTGGAACTCGCGGTGGGTGCGCCAGGCGAAGACGGCCAGGAAGACGGCGGCGTAGAGGAGCACCGCGACCAGTCCGGCCAAGGCGGCGAAGGTCTGGTGGGCGGCGGCGTGGAGGATGGCTCCGCTGGCCAGCCCGGCGGGCAGGCAGGCGGCGATGGGCTGGATGCTCCGGAGGAAGTGCGCCGCGGCGGCGATCCGGGCGGCCTGCTGGGCGTGGTTGGTGTGACCGCCCAGGCCGTTGTAGGTGACGTTGAGGTACTGGAAGCCGATGCCGATGGCAAACAAGATGCCAGTGAAGACCTCGCGGGCGCGCCGGGTGGAGAGCCAGCGGTCGACCCAGGCGAAGACCATGCGGGTGAAGAGGATGTTGGCCAGCGCGAAGGTGAGGGCGGCGGCCAGGGCGATGGGGATCAGGCTCGGCCGCGCGATGCCGATGCCGACCACCGAGGCCAGCAGCGCCATGGTGCCGATGACGGTGGAGGCGGCGAGCAGGCCGAGGAAGAGCCGGATGACCAGGTAGCGCGGGAACGAGAGCGGGAAGCGGATGAGGGATTCGGGATCGAACGAGAGGCCTGGCGGCGAGAGGTTGATGCTGACCAGCACCCAGAGGGTGAAGACGGCCCAGTAGATCAGGTTGAGCGCTGCCAGGTTGCCGCTGCTGACCGCCTCGTAGGCGGCGAAGCCGGTGCCGATGGTAGGCCCCAGAGCGAAGGCCGCGAAGATGGGGTAGAGCAGGACGCGGGCGACCAGCTCGCCGGTGCCGCCCTTGCGGCGGAAGCCGTTGAGGAAGAGGCGTCCGCGCAGGTAGGCGACGGCGCGGAAGTGGGTCGAGGCCGGGATTGGGCTGGTTTGGCTTAGCCGAGCCACGAGAGCTCCTGCTCGGGCGGGGCGACGCCGGTGGTGCCGAGCACGTTGAGGAAGATCTGCTCGAGCGTGGCCTGCTGGGTCTCGCCGTCCGGCCCCGGCAAGGTGTGAACCCCGGCGCGGAGTTCTTCGAGCGAGCCTTGGGCGACTAGCGTTCCCTTTTGGATGATGGCCACGTGGGTGCAGAGCCGTTCGACGATCTCGAGGACGTGCGAGGTGAGGAAGATGGTCGCGCCGCGGTGGATCATGCCTTGCAGCATGGATTTGAGGGTGCCCGCGGCGATGGCGTCGACTCCCTCGAACGGTTCGTCGAGGAAGAGCACTTTAGGGCCGTGGATGACGGCGGCGGCCAGCGCGAGCTTCTTCTGCATCCCGTGGGAGAAGTCGGTGATGAGCTTCTTCTGCTCGTTGGCCAGCGACATGAACTCCAGAAGCTCGGTTGTGCGCTCGCGCGTGGTGGCCGGATCGAGGCCGTACATGCGGCCCACGAAGGTCAGGTACTCGGGCGCGGTGAGGCGGCCGAAGAGCGCGAGGCCCTCGGGGACGACGCCGATTTGGCGCTTCAGGGCCACGGTGTTGGCCAGCAGGTCTTCGCCCAGGATCTCGATGGAGCCGGAGGTGGGGGCGAGCAGGCCGGTCAGCATCTTGATGGTGGTGGATTTGCCCGCGCCGTTCGGACCGAGGAAGCCGAAGAACTGGCCCGGCGCGACCGTCAGGTTTACGTCGCGGACGGCGGTGAAGGCGTCGAAGCGACGGGTGAGCGCGGTGGTCCGGATGGCGGGAGCGGTGTCGGACATTGCGATGAGTTTAGAGCATTTCGAGCGGAGCTAGAATAGTGCGGGGAGCGAGATGCGATGGGAATGAGCGATGAGGTCTTCGAGGTAATGTGTCCGGACTGCGGGGCGAGGATCAAGGTGGACCCGGTGACGCGGAGCATTATTGCGCACACGTCGGCCCCGAAGAAGAAGACCTTTGAGGACTTCGGTGACGCGGCGCGGGCGTTGCGCGAGGCCGATGCCCGGAGAGACTCGCTGTTTGCACAGAGCCTGGATGCGCAGAAGAACAAGGACGATGTGCTGGCGAAGAAGTTCGCCGAGGCCGTGAAAGAGGCGAAGAAGACGCCGCTCGCGGGTAAGCCGCTGCGGGATTTTGATCTGGACTAGGGATTTAGATTAGGCGCTCTTCAGGCCGGATTCGGCGATGGCTGCGGAGATCACCTCGTCGGCGATGCCCTGCTTGCGCAGGCTTTCGGTGAGTATCTGGACGGGGGAGTTCTCCAGCCGGGTGAGATCCTGGCGCAGCCCTTGGCCGATGTAGGCGCGGATGAGGGGTTGGTAGCCGGAGAAGCCCAGCATCGGGGCGATCTCTTTCAGCTCTTCCAGAACGTTTTCCGGCATTCTCATGCTGATCGTCGTCATCTTGCGCGGGCGTTGGAGCCGCTGCTGGATTCGCTCAGTCGTTGTCTTCATATTGCCTCCTCTCGTGTCCGGTGGCGGGACGGGCGGAGATGATCCGGATCGTCTCGCGCTCTCTGACCAGATGAACGACGAACAGTATCTTCAGGTCGCTGGTTGCGCCGATGGCTGCTTCCCGTTGCTCGTCTCCGTCGGTCGCATCCTGCGTGTAGAGAAAAGAGTCGAAGAAGACTTCACAGGCTTGATCGAAGCTGACACCGTGTTTGCTGAGATTGCCTGATGCTTTCTCTGTATCCCAGACGAACCGCTGGCCTCGGTAGTTAGAGTAGAGGTCCATTGCTGGTTATTGTATATACGTTGTGTATACAATGTACACACGCGACAGGTGTGATTTTGGGGTGGAATACGCGAACGTCAGTTCGTAAGAGCTGGGTTGTAGACTGAGATAATGCCTCCTATCCTCAACGCGCAGGGCGTAAGCAAACGGTTCGGCGCGACGCCACTCTTTCAGGATGTCTCCTTTGTCGTCTCCGACGGCGACCACATCGGCCTTATCGGGCCGAACGGCGCGGGTAAAAGCACGCTGCTCAAGGTGCTTGCCGGGGAGGAAGACGCCGACACCGGCGATGTCGCCATTCGTAAGCGGGCGCGGGTCGGATATGTGCGACAGGAGTCGCACTTTGCTCCGAAGCTGACCGTGCGTGGTGTGCTCGAGGCCGCGCTGGTGAAGGCAGGCGTGCCCGAGGGCGAGCACGAGGGGCGTCTGCGTGAGACGCTGGGGCGTACCGGCTTTCCGGACCTGATGGCCGAGGCGGCGAAGCTCTCGGGCGGCTGGCGCAAGCGTCTGGCTATTGCGGAGGCGGTGGTTTCAAGTCCCGACGTGCTGCTGCTCGACGAGCCTACGAATCACCTGGATCTGGCGGGCATCGCGTGGCTGGAGCAGTTGATTCAGCAGACCGAATCGGCCGTGGTGATGGTCTCGCACGACCGTTATTTTCTGGAGTCGACCGCGACCGAGATGGTCGAGCTGAACCGCGTGTATGCCGAAGGGCTGCTGCGGGTGAAGGGATCGTACTCGAAGTTTCTCGAGGGCAAGGCGCAGTACATGGAGTCGCAGTCGAAGCTGCAGGAGTCGCTGCGCAACCGGGTGAAGACCGAGACGGAGTGGCTGCGGCGTGGGCCCAAGGCGCGGACGACCAAGTCGAAGGCTCGGATCGACTCGGCGAATGAGCTGATCGGGCAGTTGAAGGAGGTCAACTCGCGCACCCAGACGGCGAGCGCGGGGATCGACTTTTCGGCGACCGAGCGGCAGACCAAGCGGCTGGTGGAGTTGGAGGATGTCTCCTGCGTGCTGGGAGACCGCACGATTGTGGAGGGGCTGAACTTTCTGGTGACGTCGGGGATGCGCGTGGGCCTGGTGGGGCCGAACGGCGCGGGTAAGACGACGATTCTGCGGCTGTTGACGGGTGAGCTTGCGCCGTCGAAGGGGACGATCAAGCTGGCCTCGTCGTTGAGGATTGTCTACTTCTCGCAGATGCGCGAGCTGGACGAGAACCTGACGCTACGGCGGGCGCTGGCTCCGGATTCGGACTCGGTGGTTTACCAGGGGCGCGTGGTTCATGTCGCCAGTTATGCGACCAAGTTTCTGTTTACCAGCGAGCAGTTGAACCAGCCGGTGGAGCGGCTGAGCGGAGGCGAGCGGGCGCGGGTGCTGATCGCGAAGCTGATGCTCGAACCTGCCGATCTGCTGTTGCTGGATGAGCCTACGAACGATTTGGATATCGCTACGCTAGAGATTTTGGAAGAGAGTTTGCTTGAGTACACCGGCGCGCTGGTGCTGGTGACGCACGATCGCTACATGCTGGACCGGGTCTCGACGGTGGTGCTGGGGCTGGACGGCAAGGGTAATGCCGAGAGGTTCTCGGACTACTCGCAGTGGGAGCAGTGGCGCGGCGGTGCGATTGAGGAGCCGATTGCTCCGGGTGAGGCGGGGACGGCGGTGGCCGGTGCGGCTCCGGCGGCGGCTACTAGCACGGGTAAGAAGAAGCTGAGCTACCTGGAGGCGCGAGAGTTTGCGGGCATCGAGGCCAAGGTGGATGCGGCTGAGGAGCGGTTGCAGGCGGCTCGGGAGAAGCTTGAGGATAATGCGGTGGTGACCGATCCGGTGAAGCTGACGGCGGCGCTGAAGGAGATGGAAGACGCGCAGAGTGAGGCGGACGGCTTGTATGCGCGTTGGGCGGAGCTGACCGAGAAGGCTGGTTGAGTGATCTTCTGAGGTCCTCCCGTTGGTCGGAAGTGAGCAATCTTCGTTTCCGACCAACGGGAGGACCTTTGTACTTTGAGTCATTGAGACAAGTATGAAAGTCACGAAGTGACCGCTCCGCGCGCAGCGGGCCTGTCCGGCAGGACAGAGTCGTGGGTAGTTGCGCTATTCTGCTGAGACTATGACAACGAAGATGGTCAAAGGCTTGGCGTGTGGCCTCGTGGCGGTGCTTGCAGCGGTATCGGCGATGGCGCAGGAGGCCGCGAAGCCTGCGGTGGTGCTTCATGCGGCGCATCTGCTCGATGTGCGGGCGGGGAAGCTGGTCTCTCCGGGCGAGGTTTTGGTGGTTGGGGAGAAGATCGTCGAGGCGGGTACGCATGTGACGCGGCCTGCCGGTGCGCAGGCCATCGAGTTGGGTGAGCGCACGCTGATGCCTGGGCTGACTGACGTGCATGTTCACCTTTTTCTGCATCCGGGTGCGGAGGATTTGCAGACCGTTGAGGAGTCGGTGCCGCAGCGGACGCTGATTGCTGCGGATGCGGCCAAAGCCGACCTGATAGCGGGCTTCACCGCCGAGCGCGATATGGGCACCGAGGGCGCGGGCTCGGCGGATACGGCTGTGCGCAATGCGATTGATACCGGGTTGATTCCTGGGCCTCGGCTGCGTGTGAGCGGCAATGCGATTGACCTGCTCGGCGGCCACGAGGACGCGATCCACTACAACCCGGCGATGCACGTGCTCTCGAACGCCGACTACGCGAATACCGCCGACGAGATCGTCCACGTGATGCGGGAGCAGCGCAAGGAAGGCGCGGACTTCACCAAGATCTACGAGACCGGCAAGGACAGCTTCGTGGATGGGGTTTTCAAGACTCCCTACCAGTACACCGAGGCGCAGCTTCGGGCGGCGGTGGCTGAGGCGGATCGCTTCGGCAAGGGGGCTGGGCATGGTGTTGCCGTACACGCTACCGGCGAGCCGGGCACGGGGTTTGCCGTGGCGGCGGGCGTGGAGTCGGTGGACCACGCCGACCAGCTCGGCGAGGCTACGATGCGGGCGATGAAGGAGAAGAATATCCCCGCGGTGCCTACGTTTGCGATCAGCGAGTACTTTGCCGATCACGCCGCGTCGCCCGAGGGTGCGGCCCGGCGGCGGGCGCAGAACGCTTATCATGTCGCCGAGTTCAAGAAGCAACTCGCCGCCGGAGTGCCGATGGCTGTCGGCTCGGATGTGGGGCCGTTTCCGCATGGGACGCAGGCGCGGGAGATGGAGTTGATGGTGGAGAACGGCATGTCGGCTGCCGATGTACTTCAGGCGGACCTGTTGACCAACGCTCGGCTGATGGGGTGGGAAGGGAAGATCGGGGAGCTGAAGCCGGGGTTTTATGCCGATGTGATCGCGGTGGATGGTGACCCGTTGCAGAGTATCTCTGCTCTCAGGAAAGTGGCGTTTGTGATGAAGGGCGGGGTGGCTTATAAGCATCCCTGAGCCGGGAGAAGAGAGCATACCTCGGGGGCTAAAGCCCGCATCTGTGGTGGGTTTTGGGCTAAAGCCCGGACCTACCCCAGAAGCAACAGCAAGAATAAAAGCAGAAGCAGATTCCTCCGCTTCGCTCCTGAATGACAACCAAGAAAACAGGCAACAGCAACGACGCCCTCACGCCGGGCGGGCGGCACTTCGTGCGGTCTTGGACGCTTCGCGTAAAAGGCAAAGATATCAAGGCTCCGCTCTTATCCCTTTTATCCCTTTTTTCCCTTTATCCCCGTTTCGCCTTGCTTTTCGTCTTAGCCGAGCCACTGCTCGTCAGCCGATGGGCCGTAGAGCGCAGGTACGGGGACCTCGTTCAGCCGCAGGTACACGCCTAGCTGGGAGGTGTGGTGGATCAGGTGGTTGAAGCACATGATCCGGAAGGTAGCCACGCGAGACTTGTGCAGGATGACGTGCTCGCCGAAGCTGAACTTCCACAGCGCCTCAAGGTGCTCGTCCGAGGCTGCGGCGATGGCGGCGCGGCACTTTGCGCTGGACTCGTCGAGCTGCTGCAGACACGCCTCGCGCGTGGTGAAGACAAGCGGCACGTGCGGGCGTTTGGAGGCTACCATGTCCATGCCCTCGTCCTCCATGATGTAGAAGCCGAACAGCGGCATCGTCGCGCAGTGCATGGCCAGCTTGCCCAGCGGCGTCGAACGCTCGTGGGGCACCCATGCGGCCTTGTCCTCGGGGACGCGCTCGAGCGTGCGCCGCGTGTTGGAGATCTCCTGGTCGAAGTCCTCTAAGAGCACCTGCGCGATGGTCATGGCAACCTCTGGTAGAGAGATTTACAGCCCGACGGTATTGTAGCCGCAGTCCACGAACATGATCTCGCCGGTGATTCCACTGGCAAGATCCGAAGCTAAAAAGAGCGCGGTGTTGCCGACCTCGAGCGCATCGACGTTGCGATGGAGCGGTGCACGATCTTCGACGGCGTTGAGGATCTTGGTGAAGTCGCCGATGCCGCGTGCGGCCAGCGTCTTGATGGGCCCGGCGGAGATGGCGTTGACGCGGATCTTCTGGGCTCCGAGGTCGCTGGCGAGATAGCGCACGCTGGCCTCGAGCGCGGCCTTGGCGACGCCCATGATGTTGTAGTTGGGGAAGACCTTCTCGGAGCCGTAGTAGGTCAGGGTCAGGATGGAGCTGCCCTCGGGCATCAGCGGCGCGGCGGCGCGGGAGAGAGCGATGAGCGAGTAGGCGCTGATGTCGTGGGCCACGCGGAAGTCTTCGCGCGCGGTCTGGAGCACGGTGTTCTTGATGTTGGGCGCGAAGCCGATGGAGTGCACGAGGATGTCGAGCTTGCCGTAGGCGTCCTTGAGCTGCGCGAAGACGCTGTCGATGTCGGTGTCGGAGGCGACGTCGCACTGGAAGGTTTTGGCTCCGGCCAGCTCGGCGGCCAGGGCATCGGCATCACGCTGCAGGCGCTCGTTCTGGTAGCAGATGGCGAGCGTGGCTCCGGCTTCGGAGAGCTTCTGGCAGATGGCCCAGGCGATGCTGCGCTTGTTGGCTAATCCGAAGACGACGGCGACTTTGCCCTTCAGGTCGATCATGATGCGATGTGCTCCCGGTGTTGAACTTCGTTGCTAAGGATATCAGTAGGCCCCGAGCTAGAGGGTCAGGAAGTCGTACTGCTCTTCCGTGATGGGCACGACCGACAGGCGGAACTGACGGAACATGATGGAGTCGTGGAAGACCGGGGCTTCGCGGATCTCGGCGAGCGGCTTCTCGGCCTTCAGCCGTTTTACGGGCTTGATGACGACCTTCGGGTTCTTCGGATCGCTGGCGTCCACGCTCACGACCTTCGCGGTGCCGACCGCCGCCTTGCCGATGTTCGAGTGGTAGATGACGAGCTTTTCGCCCTTCTTCATGCCGCGCAGGTAGAGCAGCGCCTGGTTGTTGGCTATGCCGTCCCAGACGGTCTCGCCGTCGCGGAGCAGGTCGTCGTAGGAATACTTGTTGGGCTCGGTCTTCAGCAGGTAGGGCATGTCCTTCAGGGTATCGCAAGGGACGGGTGGGTGTGAAAACCGGGTAAAAATCCGCCGGAGTAGTGGTATTATCGGCGTATTCCAAACAGTTCAGGTTGAGAGAGCGACCATGAAGCACAGCTACCTCATCGCGATTAATGCACTTAAGAAGAACAAGCTGCAGACGATCCTGACCATGGTCGGCATGACGATCGGCGTGGCTACCGTGGTGACCATGATCGCTGTCGGCAGTGGTGCGCAGAACGCCATCGAGGACGAGGTGCGCGCCGCCGGGATGAACCTGATTACCGTGCAGGCGGGGAACTACCAGAACCAGCGCGGCATCGCCTCGGGGCAGGATTCGGCGGGCAACGATCCCTCGGGTGCGGATGCGCTCAAGGACGGCTACATCCCCGACCGGCTGAAGAAGAACCTGCGGCTGGGGGACTTTGCCGCGGGCAAGGGGGCTGCCGATACGCTCTCGCTCGATGATGCCGACGCGATTCGCAAGCGCGTCACGCTGGTGCAGTATGTCTCGCCGGGGCTGCACGACCATGCCAACGTCAGCGTGGGCAGCTCGATCCACTTTACGGCGCTGCATGGTGAGGGGACCGATATCTTCAACATCAAGCGGGCGTGGGCGCTGATGAGTGGCCGGTTCTTTAGCCAGAGGGAGGAGGCGAATGGCGACCATGTTGTCGTCATCGGCAGCATTGTGAACCACGCGCTCTTCCACGACGAGGACCCAGTGGGTAAGAGCATCACGATCCATAATGTTCCGTTTCAGGTTGTCGGTGTCTTCGGCTCGGGTAGCTGGATGGTGCAGGAGAACACCGGCGACGACCAGTTCGATGCCGTCTACATGCCGGTGACTACGGCGCAGAGCCTGCTGCACGCGCCCTTTCTCAACACCATCACGGTCTCGACCTACTCGGTTGGCGACGTGCCCGATGCGGGGTATGAGATTACCGATGTGTTGCGGGAGCGGCACAAGATTGATGAAGGGTTGTCCGATGATTTTCGTGTGCTGACGCAGGCGGGCACCGCGATTACCAAGACTGGCGTTGACCCCGAGGTGGCGCGGTCGATGGTCGGCAGCGGCAAGAGCCTGGACGATGTGACACTGAAGCAACTGGCGAAGACGATGGATCAGTCGAGCAGGACGATGACCGTGCTGCTGGCTTGTATTGGTACGGTTTCGATGATCGTTGGCGGGATCGGCATTATGAACATTATGCTGCTCTCGGTGGTCGAGCGGACGCGGGAGATTGGGATCCGCCGGGCGGTGGGGGCCAGCTCGCAGGACGTGATGCAGCAGTTTTTGATGGAGTCGATTACGCTGAGCCTGGCGGGTGGTGTGCTGGGAATCATCGTCGGGGTGATTACTTCGGCGGCGATCACACAGATCATCAAGTGGTCTACGAGTATCTCGTTTGTGTCGGTGATGGTGTCGTTTGGGATCTCGGCGGCAATTGGGATCTTCTTTGGGTACTATCCGGCGCGGAAGGCTTCGCGGGTTTCTCCGATGGAGTCACTGCGGTATGAGGCGGCGTCGTAGTGGGGAAGACCACGCGAAGCAGTAAAAAGGCGTGTGAACGCCTGCCCCGCGCGCAGCGGGCCCGTCCGGCAGGACAGGTTCGTGGCAGGGATAGGTCGGGCCTTCAGCCCTCTTCTTGCCTCTGTCTCCGATTACCTAGGGCGTTGCCCTAGGCTGGTATAGAGCGCGCCTTCAGCGCTTTCCGGGGATCAGGTCTATCTGATCTTATCCGCCGAGATCGACCAGCGATACCTGCGGTAGTGGCTGGCCAAGAAAGACTCCGCCCAGACGCTGAAACTTCTCTACCGAATCGGTTGCAAAGAAGGTGCAGTTGATTTCGGCGCCGGGGGAACTGACTCTGGGTAGTTTGGATTCGATCACACGGGCGGCAGCCTGTGCTGTTGTGGCTGCGGAGTCCACGATTCGCATGGGGTGGCCCATCTCTTCGAGTGTCCGCTCGATCATCGGCTTCAGCAGAGGGTAATGCGTGCAGCCCAGCAGCAGGGTGTGGGCATTGGGAGCCTCGGCGAAGGCCTCGTCTAGGTAGATGCGCAGCACCTCCGCTGTTACTTTGTGGTTGATCCAGCCTTCCTCGACCATCGGGACCAGCAATGGGCAGGCCTTTTCGTAGGCTTGCAGGCCGACTGACGCGCACGCTCGGGTGTAGGCCCCGGACTGGACTGTTGCGGATGTGGCGAGCACGAGGACGTCGTGCTCCCCGGCCTCGCGGGCGGCCTCGGTGCCGGGGCGGATGACGCCCACCACCGGGATCGGCATCGCGGCTTCGATCTCGGGCAGGGCCATCGCGGTGGCGGTGTTGCAGGCGATCACCAGCATCTCGGCACCCTCGTCGAGGAGGAACTCAGCGCTCGAGACGGCGTAGCGGGCGATGGTCTGCTGGCTCTTGGCCCCGTAGGGCAGGCGCGCCGTGTCGCCCAGGTAGATGTAGTTCGCGCCGGGGATCAACGGCAGCAGCGCGCGTAGGACGGTGAGGCCGCCGAAACCGGAGTCGAAGACGCCGATGGTGGGGCCGGTGGTGGAAGGGGTGCTCATTCGTGTCTCCCGACGCGGCCCAGTGTGTGCAGAGGCTCGCGCGTTGTGTCGAGTGCCGGGTAAGGGTGCAGCAGATCGGCGTGTCCCGCCAGCGTCTCGCTGGAGCGTCCGTCTACGAGGAACTGCACCCGGTCGATCTCGGGAAAGTTGGCGTGCAGGGTTCCGATCAGCGAGCGCAGCGTCAGGTCTTCGGCCTCGATGCCGGAGGGGTGCGAGCTGGCGAAGGTTCCCTTCAGGTCGATGACGGCCATCTGGCCGTGGCTGGCTTCGGCGCTGCGGGTGGTTTTTTCGGTGCTGGTGCCGGCCGGGTTGCCGAGGGGAAGCTGCACGAAGTAGACGTTCGCGATGGCCCGGCCGCTCGGGAGAGGGTGCAGGGTGGCGGGCAGAGCATAGTGGGCCATCGTCTGCTCCAGCAGGGCACGGGCGCGGAGCGGGCCGGACGGCGGCAGCGCCATCTGCTCCTGGTCCAGAGTGATGGAGCCGTCGGCGTCGTTGGCCAGGGCCACCGAGACCGTCTCGTTGGGGATGTCGGTGGGCGCGGGGATGGGGCTGAGGTCGCGCTGGGCGACAAGGCGCTGGTGGGTGACCACACAGCCGCGGACGAGCAGCAGCGCCATCAGCAGCGAGCCGCCGAAGAGGATGCGGAAGGCGATGAGCTGGTAACGGGGGATCATCGCACGGCTCCGGGCTGGGTGGTGGCTGGTGAGGGTTTCTTCGGCTTTTTGGCTGTAGGTTCCGGAATTGTCTCGGACTCGGCTGCTGTCTCCTCGGCTACGCGGGCGATCTCGGCTTCGAGGTGTCCGCGCCAGAAGCTCAGACCGCTGGCGATGGCGTCGGCGACGCGGGCCTGGTAGGCGGCATCGGTCACGGCGGCGTTCGTCAGCGGGGCCAGTTCGACCGCGATGGCGGGGCAGGTGAGCGAGTCGATGGGCGGGACCGACGCCCGTGCCAGCACCAGGGGGATGCGGATGTCGTTCAGGGCCGTGGCCAGATCGGTGGCGAGCTGGAGAGACTGTGGAACCGTTGTGGCCTGGGCGGCGTTCCACGGAAGGATACTGGGGGCCGGATGGGAGGCGGTGAAGGGCGCGAGCGACGAGGTGAAGAGGTGGACGCCGTGGCCGCCGCTGGTGGCGTGCAGCAGCAGGCAGGCCAGGGGGCGCAGGCGGTTGGCCTGCTCGGCGCGCTGGTCTTCGGCGGCGACGGATGGGGTTTCGGTGTTGTCCGTTGGAGTGGTGACCGCAAGATTGCGCGAGAGGACGACGTTGAAGCCGTGGGCTACGAGTTGGGTGCGAAGGCGCTCGGAGAAGGTTTGGGTGAGGTTTTTTTCGAGGACCCCGGTGGGGAGGGTCGCGCCGTCATCGGTGCCGCCGTGGGCCGCGTCGATGACGATGAGGCCGGTGTTGGTGGCGAGGATGGGCGGTTTGGCTGGAGGATGGTGGGGACGGGGTGCTGGAAGCTGCGCGGGAAGCGGCGGCGCGAGCCAGAGCAGGGCGGCGAGTGCGAGCGGCCGGACGCGGCGATCTGTGGGGGAGGAGGTCACGGAGCGGTTGGTTTGATTGTAGCGGGTCTGGTGAAGGGGGTGGTCTCTCGTATCTCCTTTTGGGTCAATATGGGAATACGCGTAGCGTCCAAAACAGCACGAAGTGCCGCCTGCCCGGCGTGAGGGCGCTTTTGTTGTTGTTTTTTGAAAAAGAAGTTGTGGCAGAGGGAGGAAAGCGTTCCTCAGAGACTAAAGTCCGGGCCTGCCCAGAAGCAAGAACAACAGCAACGGCAAAGACTGAAGCAGATTCCTCCGCTTCGCTCCTGAATGACAACCAAAAAAAGGGCAACAGCAAATGAAAGGACAGGCAACGGCAGAAGCACGACGCCCCTGCCTCTATTTTGAGACAGGGGCCGTCGTAGTTTGTCGGGTTAGTCGAGGGCGTAGATGGCGAGGCCGCTCAGCAGCTTGGGGAAGAAGTCGGTGGACTTCTGCGGCATCACGTCTCCCGAGAGCGAGATGTCGCGGAGCTGGTCGAGCGTCACCGGGCGGATGAGGAAGGCGATGTCGGCCGAGCCGGTGCGGACCTGCTCGACGGCCTCGGTGGCCTCGCGGAGATAGCGGATGTTTTCTACACCCGCGATAGACTCGTGGGTCAGGTCGAGCAGCCGCTCGAGCACGATGGTGTGGAGCTGCACCACGTCGAGCGCAGCCTGACGCGGGGAGACGCCCAGGTCGGCGAGTGTCTTGGCCATCGCCTCCGGCTTGGCCGTCAGCAGGTGGTTGCCGTCCGCAGTCACGGCGATAAAGGCTACTCCGGCGGAGGTTCGCAGCGGCTCGAGATCGGGTGTTGCGACCGGGGTGATCTCGAAGAACTCCTCGGCGCGGGCGAGAAACGCCTGCGTGTTGAAGTCTTTGAGGCCGAAGAGCACGCGGTGCGTGGGCAGGATCGTGATGCCCGGCGCGTCCATGTTGACGAAGGTCATCATCATGGCGGCCTCGGGGAAGGCGGGCTTCGGCAGTAGGGAGTGAGGCTCCTCGGCGCGGTTCGAGGGCGACTCGTCATCCTCGTCCGTCGTGGTGGCTGCGGCGGCCTGGCCCAGCTCGGCGGCGCGCTCCTTCATATAGGTGACGGAGGTCTCGTAGCGATGGTGGCCGTCGGCGATGATGAGCTTCTTGTCCGCCATCGCCGTCACGATCAGGTTGATGAGGTGCGGGTCGGTGAGCCGCCAGACGCGGTGTACCACGTCGTACTCATCGGTGATGCTGAGGTCGGCCTGGCTGCCGTTGTCGAAGATCAGCTTCTCGGCGGTGAAGGCCGGGTCGGAGTAGAGCATGTAGATCTGCTCGCAATAGGCGCGGGTGGCCTTGAAGAGCGCGAGCCGGTCGGACTTGTGCTTGGGGAAGGTCTGCTCGTGGCGGTAGACGACCTTGTCGGCGTAGTCGTAGAGCTGGCCGAGGGCGATGAAGCCGCGGCGCTCGCGCACCTCGTCGGTGCCGGGCACGGTGTAGGTCTGGGAGTAGCCGTAGAGGGCCGGCTCGGCCTCTTCGCGCAGGATCGCCTTCTTGCGCCAGGAGGTGAGCGACTCAGCGGCGCGGGTGTAGACGTTGTGCTGCGGCGTGGAGGCGGCGTCGGGGGCGAAGGCGTCGGTGTCGTCGGGCTCGCGCTTGCCCAGGATCACGCGAATCAGGTTGTACTTGGAGCGATCGTAGTAGGCCTGCTGCATGGCCGGGGTGATCTTGTCGTAGGGCTGGGTTACGACGTCTTCCATCTTGACTTTAGAGGTGTCGTAGCGGAGTGCGCGAAAGGGGTAGATACGGGCCATGCGGGTCGGTTGCTCCTGAATATTCTCTCGAACGATTGTACGGGGAAGGTGGGGGTAAAAGATTACAGGTCAGTGCTTCGGCGCGCCGGAGACAACCTGGACGCAGGTGTTTGGCAGCAAATAGGTAGCTTCAATTCCTGTAGAGACGCGGGTGCGGATGGGGTGGTATAAGTCGCGCAGATGCATGGAGGTCGATCATGCGTTATTCAAGGCTTTGGGTGCTTTGCCTGCTGCTTGCTTCGACGGAGATCGGCCATGCGCAGGAGAATCCACTCGACCTGGTGCATACGCCTGTGCCGCCTGCGCCCGCGCCTAAGCCGGTGGAAGCAGGAGCGGTCACCTCTCGGTTGAGCGGTAGGTTGCGGGTGGATGTGAACCTGGTGCTGGTCCCCATGACCGTTACCGATACCCTGAACCGCCTGGTCACGGGGCTGGAGGCGAGCAACTTCGAGGTCTACGACAATGGCACCGGGCAGGCGATCAAGAGCTTTTCCACTGAGGACGCGCCTGTCTCGATCGGGATCGTCTTCGACCTGAGCGGCAGTATGCAGAGCAAGTTTGCGCGGGCGCGTCGGGCGCTCAGCGAGTTTATGAGTACCTCCAACCCGCTCGACGAGTTCTTCGTGGTGGCCTTCAACGACCGGCCTGCGGTGGTGGTCGACTACACCTCGCAGGTGGACGATGTGGAGGCCCGCATGATGATGCTGCGGCCCGAGAACCGCACCGCGCTGGTGGACGCGGTTTATCTGGGCGTCGATAAGCTGAAGCAGGCCAAGTATGACCGCAAGGCGCTGCTCATCCTCTCCGACGGCGGCGACAACCGCAGCCGCTACACCGAGGCCGAGCTGCGCCGCGTGGTGCGCGAGGGCGATTTGCAGATCTACGCCATCGGCATCTTCGACCAGTACGCCCCGACCCACGAGGAGCAGATGGGGCCGGTGATGCTGAACGAGATGTGCGAGATGACGGGCGGGCGGATGTTCCGCGTGCTCGATGTGGCCGAGCTGGGGGATATCGCCACCCGCATCAGCGCCGAGCTGCGTAACCAGTATGTCGTCGGGTATCGGCCTTCGGAGGTGAAGAAGGACGGCAACTGGCGTAAATTGAAGGTACGGCTGATTCCTCCGCCGGGCTTTCCAGAGCTGACCGTACACTATCGCCAGGGGTACTATGCACCTTCGCAGTAAACGATTTGGAACGGCCGGCGTGCTGACATTCTTTGCGGTTCTGGCGTTGTGGGGGCGGGTTGGGTCTGCCCAAACGGCCACCCAGGCAGCGCCCCAGCAGCCCAGCCTCACCGTCGACCGCGATCCTGTTCCATCGCCTGATCCCGAGCCTGCGGCCGGTTCAGGGGCCACGGCTGCGCCCCAGGGCGTCGGGGCCATCGCCCGCGAGGGCAACAGGTTCACCCTGCGGCAGGATGCCTACGAGGTCCGGCTCAACGCCTCGGTCGTCGACGGCGGAGGGCGGGCCGTGCAATCGCTCGATAAGGACTCTTTCAAGGTCTACGAGGACGGGGTTCCGCAGACGATCATCAGCCTGCGGCACGAGGATCTGCCCGTTTCGATCGGGCTGCTGATTGACAGCTCCGGGTCGATGTACGACAAGCGCGCCGCCGTGGAGCAGTCCACGCTCGACCTCATCAAGCTATCGAACCCGCAGGATGAGGAGTTTCTTGTCGACTTCAGCTTTGAGCCCTTTATCGACCAGGACTTTACCTCCGACGTGCGTAAGTTGCAGCAGGGGATGAGCTATATCAAGTCCTCGGGCGGCACGGCGATGTATGACGCGCTTGTCGCCTCCGCCGACTATTTGGCCAAGAATGCCAAGCGGCCCAAGCAGGTGCTTGTGGTCGTCACGGACGGCGAGGACAACGCCTCCAGTGCTTCACTCGAGCAGGCGATTCGCCGGATTCAGGATCTCGATGGGCCGGTGATCTACTCCATCGGCCTGCTCTTTGGCGCGGATACCGACCGGCGCGAGTCACGGCACGCGCGGCGGGTGCTCGAAGAGCTGAGCGCGGAGACCGGCGGCATGGCTTACTTTCCCAAGTCGATCAAGGACGTCGACGCCATCGCTGCGGAGGTGGCGCAGGATATCCGGACCCAGTACACCATCGCCTATCACTCCACCAATCCGCCTTCGAAGGGCGGGTATCGGCAGGTGCATGTGGAGGCGAAGGGTAAGGGATTTGGGCATCTGACCGTGCGGACTCGGAACGGGTACTTCCCGCGCACGTCGGCGGCTGAGCCTCCTGCGGCGGCTGCTCCGAATGCTCCTGCTGCTCCCGGACGATAACGGGGCTATATCAGCGGCGTTCGCCTACATGCAGCCGCACCGTCTGGCCGGGCTGAGCCTGCACGCGAAAGGTCGCCACTGAGTTCGTGAATTCGTCCGGCTGTGGGTCCGAGTCGATCTTCCAGCCCCTGGGTACGGCCTGATCGACGACGAAGGTAACGGGCGTGGGGGCGGGGTTGTGCAGCAGGTACTCGTGCTCCCGAATGGTCACATAGGTGCGCTTGACCACGCCGTTCTCGATGTTTTCCTCCCAGTGGCTGGAGGCGTTTTCGCTCTCGAAGTGGCAGATGCCGCTGTCCCAGCGATAGTGCGGCCTGGAGTAGGGCTGGGCGGCGGCGGTGCGGTCCTGCGAGAGGATGCGGCAGCGCCCGTCGATGTGGATCTCGGACTGATCGGGCGTGGCCGGGGTGGCAGCGGGTGGGATCGCCTGAAGGGTGAGGAGCAGCGTCGCAGAGAGAAGGCTGGAGGTCATGGTTGGGTGGTCGAGCTATGGGCCGCAGCCAGTGTAATGGAGGCTTGCGGATGGAGGATGAAAATTCTTCCGCTTTGGGTGCTCCGGCCAGAGGGGGAGACAGTTTATTCATAAATATGATAGACCTATAAGCCGCAGTAATGAGGTGGCATTGTGACCTTTGGACTGACCGAGGAGCAGGAGTCCCTGAGGCGCGAGATCCGCGCCTTTGCCGCGCGGGAGATCGCTCCGCATGTGAGCGAATGGGACGAACGCAGCGAGTTTCCTCATGACGTTGTGAAGAAGATGGGCGCGATGGGGCTGATGGGAATTATCTTTCCCGAGGAGCTGGGTGGCTCCGGCATGGGTTATGTGGAGTATGTGCTGGCGATTGAGGAGCTGTCGCGTGTCGATGGCAGTGTCGGCATTATCGTGGCTTCGCATAACTCTCTTTGTACGAATCACCTGATGCTTGGCGGTAATGACGCTCAGAAGAAAAAGTGGGTGACGCGGCTGGCGAGCGGTGAGTGGCTGGGTTCGTGGGGGCTCACTGAGCCGGGGTCGGGGTCGGATGCGGGCGGGATGAGGACCACTGCTGTCCGCCGGGGTGATGAGTGGGTGATTGACGGCAGCAAGACCTTCATCACCAACGGCAGCTACGCGGATTGCGCGCTGGTGCTGGCCGTTACCGATAAGGAGAAGGGAACGCATGGCGGCATCTCGGCGTTTCTGGTCGAGCGCGGGACGAAGGGGTTTCGCTCGGGTAAGAAGGAGAACAAGCTGGGGTTACGCGCCAGCGATACTGCCGAGTTGATCTTCGAGGATTGTGTGGTTCCTGCCGAAAACCTCGTGGGTAAGGAGGGAGACGGCTTTAAAGACGCTATGCGGGTGCTTGATGGCGGGCGTATCTCGATTGCGGCGCTGAGCCTGGGGATTGCGCGTGGGGCTTTGGATGCGGCGATGAAGTATGCGACCCAGCGCAGGCAGTTCGGCAAGGCCATCAGTGAGTTTCAGGCGATCCAGTTCAAGCTGGCTACGATGGCGACGGAGCTGGATGCGGCGTGGCTTTTGACGATGCGGGCCGCGCGGATGAAGGACGCCGGATTGAAGGTGACGCGGGAGTCGGCTATGGCCAAGCTCTATGCCAGTGAGGTGGCCTGCCGGATCTGCGATGAGGGCGTGCAGATTCATGGTGGGTATGGGTTTATCAAGGATTATCCCGCCGAGAAGTTTTATCGGGATGTGAAGCTCTGCACCATTGGTGAGGGGACCAGTGAGATTCAGAGGATTGTGATTGCGCGGGAGTTGTTGAAGGGGATGTAGAGGCGTCGTGTTTTTACGCGAAGCGTCGAGAACTGCACGAAGTGCCGCCCGCCCGGCGTGAGGGCGTTGTTGTCGTTGCTTCTAAGCAAAAAAGAATCTGTGGCCGAGAAAAGAAAGCATACCTCGGGGGCTAAAGCCCGGACCTACCCCGGAAGCAACGGCAAGAACAAATGCAACGGCAAAGGCAGAAGCAGATTCCTCCGCTTCGCTCCTGAATGACAACCAAAAGAACAGGGAAGGACAAGTGCGCCCTTGCGCCGGGCGGGCGGCACTTCGTGCGGTTCTGGACGCTTCGCGTAAAAACACGGATCTCAAGGTTCCCCTTTGATCCGTGCTTTGATCCGTTTTTATCCGCGTTAGGCTTTGTTTTTGTGACTGCTTAGGCGATGACCTCAAAAGGGCGCATCATGTCGTTGGCCTCGTGCTCGAGGATGTGGCAGTGGTAGAGGTAGCTGCCCGCGTAGCCCTCGAAGTGCACGATGATGCGCGTAATCATGCCCGGCGGGCACTGTACTACGTCCTTCCAGCCCATCTCGCCCGGCTCCGGCGGCAGCGGCTGCGTCATATAACGCATTACATTTTTGACGTCGTAGGCGAAGACGTCGAAGACACGGCGGTCGAGCACCTGGAAGCGCACCAGGTGCAGGTGCATGGGGTGCGTGTCCTCGGTCATATTGATGAACTCCCATATCTCCGTGGTGTTGAGTCGGGGCTGCTCGGTGACGGGTTCGTGCCAGCGCTTGCGGTTGAGCAGCATCACCATGGAGTTTCCGGCCGAGTCCTTGTGCTCGCCGAGGAGGATGGTGCGGGTCTTGATGGCGGTGGATGGGGCCAGGCGTGGTATGGGGCGCAGGGCTGTAGGGATGGGCTGGGTGACCGCGGGCTGGGCGGCTACGCGGAACTCCAGGATCTCCAGCGCGCCGTTCATCAGGTGGACGTTCTTTCCGGCAGATTGCGAGAAGTCTACGAGGATGTCGGCCCGCTCGGCCGGGGCCAGGTTCAGGCCGGTCTGCTTAAGGGCGGCGGGGAGCAGGCCCTGGTCGCTGCCGATCTGGTGGAAGGGCTGGCGGTCGGTGAAGGATAGCGCGAAGAAGCGGCTGTTGGCCGCGTTGACCAGGCGGAGGCGGTAGAGGCGCGGCTCGACTTGGTGGTAGGGGCGGATCTTGCCGTTGATGAGGATAGCGTCGCCCGCAAACTCCGAGACCCAGGGGTGCTCGGGATCGGGGGCGCTGGGGTAGAAGAACTGGCCGTCGGCGGTGAAGTCGCGATCGTAGAGGATGAGGGGCAGCTCGTACTTGCCAGATGGCAGGTGGAGGGCATCCTCGACGTGGTCGCGCACCAGAAAGAAGCCGAAGAGACCGGCGTAGGTATTGAGGCGGTTAATCCCCATGGCGTGGTCGTGATACCAGAGGGTTGCGGCCTCCTGGTGCAGGGGGTAGGTGCAGGCGAGGCTGTTGCCGGGGGTGTACCAGTCGTCGGGGTGGCCGTCGTCTTTGGTGGGGACGCGGGCGCCGTGGACGTGGACGATGGCGCGGACCTCCGGGCGGTCGCGGCCTGCGCCGTGGAGGGAGTGGTCGATGGGGAGGAAGTGCTTGGTGGGTAGGTCGTTGCGCCACTCGATGTGGAGGGGCTGGTTGGCGCGGGCTTCGATGAGCGGGGCGATGGCGGTGTCGCCGTAGCTCCACATGCGGGTGGGGGGCAGGTCGCGGTGGACCTTGGCGTGGATCTCACGCATGGAGACGCGGAGTTTTTTGCCGGGGGCGGCGTGGAGGCGTTCGGGCAGGGGCAGCTCGTCGACGAACGGGGGCAGCTCGAGGACGTGGAGCATGGGTTGGGTGGGCGGGGCAGCGTTCACGGGCATGGAGGAGCTGTTGTTGCCGTGGGACATCTGCATCTGGGCGAACATCTGGGAGGGCAGGCGGGTCCAGGAGAGGCCGAGCGCGGCGGCCTGCTGGAGGAAGGTGCGGCGGGTGGGGGACAAGCGAGCTCCAGGGTGGTGGTGATTGGTTTGAGCGTAGAAGGGGAGTGTGACGGGGTTGTGAATTGGGGTTACGTGAAGCGTCGAGAACCGCACGAAGTGTCGCCTGCCCGGCGTTAGGGCGTTTTTGCCTTTGTCTTTTTGTGGTTGAGAAAAGAAAGCATACCTCGGGGGCTAAAGCCCGCGTCTTTGGCAAGTTTTAATGTCCGGGCTAAAGCCCGGACCTACCCCAGAAGCAACGGCAAAAGCAACGACAAAGACAGAAGCAGATTCCTCCGCTTCGCTCCTGAATGACAACCAAAAGAACAGGCAACAGCAAGGGCGTTAAATGCGAAACCCCACCCTTTGCTGGTTGGCGAAGGGTGGGGTTTCGGGTTGGCGGTGATTTAGTTGCCGGAGGTGACTGCGCCGGTGGTCGGGTTCAGCAGGACGACGCTCGGGTTGGGAGCGACGTTGTTGCTGAAGTTGAACATGCTGTCCAGCGAGCCAGCCGACGCGTCAAAGGAGCCGCCGCCGATCCGCTTGCCGCCGAGGAAGGTGTCCTCGATGAAGCGGGTGATGGAGGACTGGTCGGTGGTGTTGCTGTCGATGTAGTTCTTGTTGGACCAGGGCGAGATGACCAGCAGAGGCAGGCGAGGACCGAAGCCGCAGCGTCCCTGCACCGGCTTGCCGGCGGAGTTGGGGCCGGGCAGAGCAGACGCGACCAGGGAGGCCGAGCCGCAGATTCCGGCGCTGGTGTAGGAATCAAAGCTCGTCTGCGAGCCGTTGATGACGTTGGAGATGTGATCGTACCAGCCGTCGGAGTCGTCGTAGGCCAGGATGATGGCCGTCGAAGTCCAGAAGGGAGACTTCTCGATGGCGTTGACTTCGTTGACGACGAAGGTCTGCTCGTCGAGGGGATCGGAGTAGCTGGCGTGGCCGTCCTGGAAGCCGGGGGCCTTCAGGAAGCTGACTGCGGGCAGGTTGCCGGCGGCAAGAGCTGCGTCGAAGTCCTGGATGTCGTACTGGTGGTTGGCGGTCTTGGCTCCGGTATCAGCCGCGGTGCCGATGACGGCGACCGAAGCGGGACGGATGTGGGTGGGGTTGGCGGTGCTGGGGTAGTACTGGAAAGGCTCGTGGTGGGGGATGTAGTCGGCCTTCAGCAGGTTGCCGGGGATGTTGACGGCGGCAGTGCTGCGGCCGCAGCCGGTGGTGCCGTTGGCGTTGGTGACGCCGAGGTTGAAGCCGCCCTCGAAGAAGCCCCAGGAGACGCCAGCCGCATTCAGCAGGTCGCCGATGTTCTTGCCGGACATGCTGACGTTGGCGCTGGCCGAGGAGCAGGTGTCGCCCGCGGGATCTTCGTCGCCGACGAGGGTGTAGCCGCCCTGGCCGTCGGCCACGACGCCGGAGGCCGCGCCGGTGGTGTAGGTGGCGACGCCGTTGGTCTGGCCGGAGACGAGGTTGATGGCTCCCTGGGTGGAGGCGCCGAAGGTGGTGCCGAAGGAGTGGTCGTTGAGCGCGTAGTGCTGCGCGTAGTTCCACATGGCGGTGACGGTGTTGCCGTCATAGTAGCCCATGGTGAGGGCGTTGGTGTTGGCGATGGCGGGCGCGTTGGTGGAGGTGCCGAAGTTCGCGCTGACGCTCTGGTCCGAGGTTCCGACGGAAAGGGGGAAGAGGTCCATCTTGCCGTTGTCGAAGGCGGTCTGCTCAGGCCCGTAGTTGTGATCCTGGTCGCCGGTGCCGGCCTGGGCCGGGGCGAGGCGGAAGGGGTTGGAGGCTACGGAGATGTAGCCGTTGGCCGGATCGGCCTGGACGTTATTGGCCTTGTTCAGGTTCGGATTGGCGGTGAGCAGAGACGGGGTCGAGATGTAGTTCGTTGTCTTGGTCGGGGTGCCGGTGGCCGCGGTGAAGGGGGTCTCTCCGGGGAGATTGGCGGCGTTGGGGTAGGTGCCGAAGTAGTGATCGAAGGAGATGTTCTCTCCGAAGATGACGACGACGTGCTTGATGACCTGCGAGCTGGTGACGGGAACGGCGGCGACCGGTGCCGGAGCTGTTGAAGCGGGCTGGCTGGTGCCAGTGCTGCATCCGGTCAGAACTATGGTCGTGGACAGGCTAAGAGCTAAAAACTTGCGAATCATTCAATGGCCTCGATCAGTAAAGATGCGAACTTCTCCGGTGATACAGCGGCACCATGAATGGGCGTTGAATAGAAGGTGAACAAAGACAGAACAGGGTAAAGGCGGGCCGCCCGGACGGTGCCGGGGGCGCTGGCGAGAGGTTGGGGAGACGGTTGAGCCTCTGGTGAAGCCGTCTTTCAGAAGCGAGAGGGGCACCTGAGTTTGTGCCGGAGTCGACGTACTCCGTCTGTGCGCGGTGAGACTGAGGAGGATGGCCCGGTCTCGGGGCAGGATGCTTTTTTATCCATGAAGCGTGCAGGCGGATTTTAAAAGTACAAAAGAGATTAATTTTCTATTGTTTTCCTAACGGAAGCCTGTTATTCATTCTTCTATCACCCGCATCCAAAAGTTTTCCTGATTGCAGCCGTTTTTGAACGTCTAGCATTTTGCTTCGTTCTTGTCGGAATGTTTCAGTTCTATCTCGCTTGCCGAGGTAACAGGCTAGCTCTATCTAAAGAGCCTGCGCCCCCGTGTCGAACGAGGTTGGCATTACCTGTATGGCTACTCGGATCTTCAGCGGAGACCAAAATCAATGAAGCGTGTTACGAAGAACCTCTTCCTCGCTCTTGTGCTTGCCAGTACGGTGACATTTGCGCCAGTCGGCTTGATGCCGGTTGGCTTTGCTCAGCAGACCCAGGCCACTATGACTGGCCAGGTGACGGACCCTTCGGGCGCTACGGTGGCAGGTGCCCAAGTAACCATTACGAACGTGGATACGGGGAATAGCCGTGTAATTGAGACCAGCAGCTCTGGCCGCTATAACGTGACCAACCTGAACCCCGGCCACTACTCTTTGACGGTGAAGATGGCCGGATTCACGGAGAAGGTGCTGAAGGGCATCACGCTGGAGGTTGCTCAGAACGGGCAGCAGGATGTGGCTCTTTCGCTGGGCGCGGCCACCGACGTGGTGACGGTAAACGCTTCGGCGGCGATCACCGAGACGGAGGACTCCTCGCAGGGCGGCGTTATCGACAACCAAAAGGTCGTCGGGCTGCCTTTGAATCAGCGTACGTTCTACTCGCTGGCACTGCTTGAGCCAGCGGCTTATCTGCCGGGCCAGTCCTCGACGCTGGGCTTCCGCGGCGGATTCAACGTGGCGGGTAATAACGAGACGGCCAATACCTTTACCGTCAACGGTATCGACGACAACGACCAGAACGTGATGGCCCCGTCGTTCCGTCCGTCGGTGGAGACGATCCAGGAGTTCAAGTTGCTGACGGGCGTGTACTCGGCTGAGTACGGGCGCACGTCGGGCGGACAGGTGGTCGTCATCACCAAGGGCGGAACCAATGCCTTCCACGGCGACGTCTTCGAGTTCATTCGCAACTCTCAGTTCGACGCGAAGAACTACTTTACGGTGCCCGGAACTCCCACGACCTTCCGCCGGAATCAATTCGGCGCAACGATCGGCGGCCCGATCCGCAAGGACAAGACGTTCTTCTTCTTCGGGTATGAAGGTCTTCGCCTCGCCCAGCCGACGGTTGTCGGCGGTTCGGTTCCGAACCCGGCCATGCTGAACGGCGACTTCAGCACGGTCTGTACCTCGGGATTCAACTCTGCGGGCCTCTGCAATACGGCTTCGCAGCAGCTCTATAGCATCGTGCCTCCCAGTGGATCGGGCAAGCTCTATGCGCGAGGGAATCCGTATCTCCGGAATCAGATTCCTTTGAGTGATTTCAGCACGCGTGGGCTGGCATTATTGAAGTTCTACCCGAAGCCCGATGCCGGTCAGAACCTGGCCGCTGTCGCGACTCCGAGCTATACGCTGAACGAGGAGCGGACCGAGAACATCGACCAGTACTCGGCGCGCGTCGACCATAAGATCTCCGACAAGGACTCGCTGCTGGTCCAGTACAACTACTTCAACGACCCGTCGTTCGAGCCTTCGAACTCGCTCTGCTCCTCGGGGCAGATTCCGGGATTCGGTTGCACGGTGAACCAGATCTCGACCCTGGCGGGCGTCAACGAGATCCACGTCTTCAGCGAGCACTGGCTGAATGAGTTCCGGTTCGGTTACGACCGGCTGGAGCAGCCCCGTATCGGAGAGGATTACAACAAGGCGTTTCCCGCGGTTCCCGGCGCCTTCAACGATGCCTCGGTGAGCCAGGTCGGCACCATTCCTGTGACCAGCGTGACGGGCCTGTCGACGATTCACCCCTATGGCAACCTGCCGCAGCATCGTTGGGATAACCACTACAACCTAGTCAACAACACGACCTGGTCGCATGGGAACCACACGGTCAAGTTCGGCATTAACCTGCTGCAGGCGCGCTACTCAATCGTCTTCGTCTCGAACGGCACCAGTAACTTCGCCTTCACTGGTCCTTCGGCCAGCAACAATAATATTTCGACGGGCAGCCCGATCGCCGATCTGGCGCTTGGGTACGCCACCACGTCGAGCCGCAATACCAGCGCGCCGCGGATGCACTACTTCTATACCAGCACGGCGGGTTACATCCAGGACGACTGGAAGGCGACGCCGCACCTGACGATCAACATGGGCGTGCGCTACGAGTACTTCAGCCCGACGCAGGATCGTGCTAACCAGTTCGAGAGCTATCGGTTGCCGACAGCGCCCGGACTTCCGGGAAGCGTGGTCGTTGCAGGCGTTGGTGGTTACGGCTCCAAGATCTACAACGACGACATTAATAATGTCGGGCCGCGCCTCGGCCTCTCCTGGCAGCCCTATGGAAATGCCAAGACCGTGGTTCACGCCAGCTATGGCATCTACTACAACTCGCCGGCGATCGGAAACGGCGTCAACCTTGGCCAGGGAGACGGCGCTCCCTTCCGGCTCGCCCAGAGTTTTACGAGCCGGACGACGGCGACCGCACAGACCCAGATCCAGATGGACAATAACCCATTCCCCTTCACGGGTTCGGTGCCAGACGGCTCGACGGCTCATCCGTTTACGAATACGACCTTCACAGGTATCGATCCGAACTTTGCGACTCTCTATATGAATGAGTACGGCGCGGATGTGCAGACAGAACTGACGCCGACGATGACGCTTACGCTTGGCTACCTGGGAAATCAGGGAGTCCGCCTGCCGCGTCTGGTCGAACCGAATCAGGGTATTGTGACAGCGGCATCGGCGACGTCAGTGACCAGTTACTATCCGCTGAGCACGTTGGCGGATGGCAAGACTGCTGTGCCGCTGCTTGGTCCAGTCGGAGCACTTAACTATTACTATTCGCTCTCTCCTACCGGCACGGCGGTCTCTTACTACGTCAGCAATGGGCACTCTAACTTCAACGCGATGACGGTGAAGCTGCAGCAGCACTATCACGATGGGCTTACCTTCAATGTTGCCTATACCTGGTCGCACTCCATCGACAACGCTCCTGGCTATGCCAGCACCAGCGCGGCGTCGAGCGGTACGCCCCAGGACTCTCGCAATCTACCGGGGGAGAAGGGAACATCGGACTTCAATGTAGGTTCGCGTATTGTGATCAGCCCGGTATATGAGCTGCCCTTCGGTAAGAACAAGCAGTTTCTAACTCACGGTATAGCGGCGGCGCTCGCGGGTGGATGGCAGCTTTCGGGTATCTATACCTATGACACGGGACGCCCGTTCACGGTCTCCATGCCGAATAACAACCGTTCCGGCTCCGGTGTAGGTGCCGATCGTCCTAACCTGATCGGTAACCCGAACAACGGTCCTAAGACGGTGGCGCAGTGGTTCAATACCGCCGCGTTTGCTCCGAATAACTTTGGCCAGTTCGGTACGGCAGGGCGCAATATCGTGATCGGGCCGACTTACACCGATACCGACGTTGCGATCCAGCGTATGTTCGACATCACGGAGCGGTATCACGTCTCGTTCCGTGCCGAGTCGTTCAATGTCTTCAATACGCCGACCTTCTTCAACCCACTCGCTGCCACTACCTATAACTACGGAACGACCAGGTTCGGTCAGTTGACTACGGCGAATGACCCACGATCGATGCAGTTCAGCGCAAAGATCCTCTTCTAATCACAAAATAGTACCTATTTTGATAAATAAGTTTGGGTATGCCCCCACACGGGGGTATACTCACGCTTAACCAACTAACAGAATTTCGTTTTGCTGAGCCACATTTCTCCCATGTTGCTCAGTTCAGCGCTCCATCCACGTCTTAGCCCAACAGCTTACGCAGATAGGACATATTCGATGAAGTCTGTTACAAAATGTTTCTTGTCATTTTTAGTACTGGCGTGTGCGTTCTTGTTCGTACGCCCCAGTTTGGCCCAGCAGACGCAGGCTTCCCTTACCGGACAGATTTCAGATCCGCAAGGCGCCACCATTCCGAACGCGGAGGTCAGCATCAAGAATGTTGATACCGCAATCACCAGAACTGTAGCTACCAATGGTCTCGGACGCTACAGCGTAACTAACCTGAATCCCGGTAATTATGCGGTTTCGGTAAAGGCTCCGGGCTTCAGCGAGAAGCTCCTGAAGGGCATTGTTCTTGCAGTCGGACAGGAAGGATCGCTGGATGTTGCGATGACCCTGGGAGCTGCGAGCGATGTAGTTACTGTCAACGCCGAAGCGGCTGTGACCGATACGGAAAGCTCTTCGCAGGGTTCCGTTATCAACAACCAGGAGGTTGTCGGTCTTCCGCTGAACCAACGTACCTTCTACGGTTTGGCCTTGCTCTCTCCAGCTGCTTACATGCCGGGACAGAACTCCACCCTCGGCTTCCGCGGTGGATTCAACGTGTCGGGTAACAACGAGACTGCAAATACCTTTACCGTCAATGGTATCGACGACAACGACCAGAACGTAATGGCGCCTTCGTTCCGTCCTTCGGTCGAAGCGATCGACCAGTTCAAGCTGCTTACTGGTGTTTACTCGGCTGAGTATGGACGTACCTCGGGCGGCCAGGTGGTTGTTATCACCAAGACCGGCACCAATGCATTCCATGGCGACGTCTTCGAGTTCATCCGTAACTCACAGTTCGATGCCAAGAACTACTTCACCATTCCGAACACGCCTACGACCCTCATCCGTAACCAGTTCGGTGCGACCATCGGCGGTCCGATCATCAAGGACAAGACCTTCTTCTTCTTCAGCTACGAAGGAATGCGTCTGAAGCAGCCGGTTGCCTCTACGACCACGGTTCCTAATCCTGCCATGCTGAATGGCGACTTCAGTTCGGTCTGTACCACAGGATTCACCTCTGCTGGTATCTGTACTACAGCTTCGCAGCAGCTTCATGCACCGGGCAACTCGGCGTCTCCTTATCTCTTCAACAAGATTCCGACCTCAAGCATGAGCGCCAAAGGTCTCGCTCTGCTCAAGCTCTATCCTGCTCCCAGCCCTGGTTACTCGACCGCAACTGCAACTCCCGGTTACACCTTCGATGAAGAGCGTACGGAGAATTTGGACCAGTATTCGGTACGCGTGGACCACAAGATCTCGGATAAGGATTCCCTCCTGGTCCAGTTCAACCGGTTCAACGATCCGTCTTTTGAGCCGCAGAACTCGCTTTGCGGAACCTCCCAGATCCCAGGTTTTGGTTGCACCACGAACCAGATCTCCACTCTGGCTGGCGTCAACTGGATTCACATTGTCAACGAGCGTTGGTTGAATGAGTTCCGTATTGGTTATGACCGTCTGGAGCAGCCGCGCACCGGTGAGGATGTGAACAATGCCGCTGCAAACGCTGCGAGCCTTGGTACTGCTGCCTTCAGTGATTCTACTGTCTCCAGCGCGATCAACGGTGGTGCTCCCACGACTACGGTTTCGGGAATTGCTACTCTCCACCCCTATCAGAACCTTCCTCAGCATCGTTGGGACAACCACTACAACATGGTGGATAACGTAAGCTGGTCGCACGGCAAGCACAACGTGAAGTTTGGTGTGAACATGTTGCAGGCCCGCTATACCGACGTTTATGTCGCGCTGGGCACAGGTTCACTCACCTTCAGCACCTCCAACCTCCTGAGCACAGGCAATACGATTGCGGACCTTTATACCGGCGAAGCTTACCAGTCCAGCCGTTCTCCGAAGGCCCCTAATTTCCAGGCTCAGTACAGCTACTACGGTGGTTATCTGCAGGACGACTGGAAAGTTCTTCCCACACTAACCTTGAATGTTGGTTTGCGGTACGAGTACTTTGCGCCAACCTTCGATGCTCACAATGTGATGGCGAGCTATGAGTTGCCTGCAGGCTTTGTCGGACGTACTCGTCAGAACTCTGCCGGAACTATGGCGGTTGCTGGTCAGAATGGCATCGGAAAGTACCTTTACGGCAAGGATCTCAATAACTTTGCTCCTCGTCTGGGCTTTGCCTATCAGCCTTTTGGCAATGACAAGACGGTGGTCCATGGTACTTACGGAGTCTTCTATAACGCACCTGCCATCGGAAACGGCGCGAACCTGGATATGAGCATCAATCCTCCGTTCCGTCTCAACCAGACCTTTACCAGCACGGTTGCAGCTCCAATCCAGATTGACAATTCGCCTTTCCCTAGTGGCACGGCGGATGGATCGTTTGCTCATCCCTTTACGAGTGTTGCTCCGTATGGAATTGGGCAAAATTTCAAGACGCAGTATATGAATGAGTGGGGTCTGGATGTTCAACGTCAGGTCACTCCGACCATGACGTTGACTGTTGGTTATATCGGAAGCGAGACTGCCAAGATAGCACGTCAGGTACAGCCAAACCAGGAGATTATCACTGGAATTGTCAACGGCAAGGCCATTGGTTATGCGCCACTAACGAATGTAGGACCTCCGACGGTTTCGGCGGGTGGTGTTGTGACACCGGCAGCCACTCTGAATCCGATTGGACCAGTGAATGCTGCTGGAGCATATGCGGTTGGACCGACTGGCTCTTCAACTCTGAATGGTCAGTACTACCAAATCAGCAATCCAACTCTCTTCCTGAGCGTGGGACATGCAAGCTTCAATGCACTGACGGTGAAGGCGCAGCAAAACTATCACAATGGCTTCTCCTTCATCCTCGCGTACACATGGGCTCACTCCATCGACAATGCACCTGGCTATGCCAGCGGCAGCAATTCGTCTAATGGAACCCCGCAGGACAGCTTCAATCTTCAGGCTGAGAAGGGCACCTCTGACTTCAACGTTGGAAGCCGCCTCGTTATCAGCCCGGTGTATGAGCTGCCTTTCGGTAAAGGGAAGCCGTTCCTGACTAACGGTATTGCTGGTCTTCTCGCCGGCGGATGGCAGCTTTCGGGTATCTTCTCCTATGACACGGGTCGCCCGTTTACCATCCAAATGGCAACGAATAACTCGGGTTCGACAAATGGCGGAGCAGATCGTCCGAATGTAATCGCCAACCCCAACAATGGTCCTAAGACAGTGGCGCAGTGGTTCAACACGGCTGCTTTCACAGCAAATGCTGTTGGCCAGTTCGGAAACGAATCGCGCAATGCATTGATCGGACCCAACTATGACAATACTGACGTAGCGATTCAGCGCATGTTCGATGTTACGGAGCGTTATAAGTTCGCGTTCCGCGCTGAGGCGTTCGATGTATTCAACCACCCGAACTTCTATAACCCGCTCGGAACATCGACTGGTGAGTTCGGTCAGTCTAACTTCGGTAAGCTGACCCAGGCCAACGACCCCCGTTCGATGCAGTTCAGTGTGAAGGTGCTGTTCTAAGTCGTCGGTCAACCTGTAATACTGAGCCACGCCAGGGAGTTATCCCTGGCGTGGTTTTTTTGTTATTTCGAATAAGTTCGTGAGGTATAGGTAAAAAGGCTGGGCGGAAATTCCGTCCAGCCTTTTATAAGTGAGTTAGTTGAGTAAGCTACGACTTACGATTTACGGGTGGGATAACCATGTCGGGAGTCAGGGTGGGTTTCTTGAGGTGCCACTGGGTGGCTTGCTCGTAGGCATGGGCCAGTGCCAGGACTTTGCCTTCGGAGAAGCGGGGACCGGCGATCATCAGGCCGATGGGTAGGCCGGTCTTTGAGAATCCGCAGGGGATAGAGATGGCTGGGATGCCCCAGATATCGAAGGGCGTGCAGTTACTGTCGACCTCGGGCTCGCGGGGCTTGGGGTCTTCTTCGCGGCTGAGGGCGAGATTAATGGTCGGTGCGATGAGCCGCATGGTGGGTAGTGCAACCAGGTCGAAGTCGGTGAAGGCATCGTCGATGGTGCGGCGGGTAAGAGTAAGTTGCCAGGCGGAGCGGATGTAGTCGATGACCTTGTCGGCGCAGGGCTCCTCGGATACATCGTCGAGCGACTTACGGCCGCCCTCAAGGCTGCGGGCGATGCTGATGGAGTAGCCGCCCCGGTTACGCTTGAGCAGCTCCTGGTGGTAGGCCTGGGTCTCGCCGTTGAGAGAAAGCGCGGAGAAGCCGCCTGTGCTGGGCAGGTGCACGTCCTTGACGCTGGCGGTGAGCTTGGCCAGGACGGCGATGGCAGCCTCCATGGCGGCTGCGGTATCTTCGTCCAGACGATCGTAGAAGGGCGCGCGCGGGATGCCGAGACGGATCTGCGCAATGGGCTGCTTCATCGTCTGGGTATAGTCTTCGGGCGCATGCTCGACGCTGCCGACATCGAGCTTGTCGTAGGCGGCCATGGCGTTGAGCAGGATGGCCGCGTCCTCGACGGTCTTGGTCATGGGGCCACAGTGGTCGAGCGAGTAAGTCAGCGGAACGATGCCGCGAATGGAGACGAGGCCGTAAGTCGGCTTGAGGCCGACCATGCTGCAGTAAGCCGCGGGCATACGCACGGAGCCGCCGGTATCGGTGCCGAGGGCGGCGACGCACATGTCGGCGCTGACCGCCACGGCGGAGCCACCGGAGGAGCCTGCAGGGGTGTGATCGGGGGCCCAGGGATTGCGTACCGGGCCAAAGTAAGTCGCCGAGGAGGTGTGTCCCATGGCGAACTCGTGCATGTTGGCCTTGCCGAGGACGACTGCTCCGGCAGCCTTGAGGCGGGCGGTGATGAAGGCATCTTCAGCAGGAACGCGGTCGTCGAAGACCTTACTGGCCGCAGTGGTGCGGACCCCGGCGGTGTCGATGTTGTCCTTGAGGACGATGGGCACGCCGTGGAGTGGGCCGCGGAAGTGACCGGCCTTGGCTTCTTTGTCGAGTAACTCGGCCTGGGCCAGCGCCTCTTCGTGCATAACGGTGATGAAGGCGTTGAGCTTGGGGTTATAGACGGCGATACGGTCCAGGTAGGCGCGAGTTAGTTCAACGGAGGTAATTTCGCGCGCGTGCAGGCGGCGCGATGCCTGGGCGAGACTGAGAGTGACGAGCTGGTCGGGCGTATCGGCTGCCCACGCGAGCGTGCTGCCATGATCCAAGGCGGAGACTGCACCGAGAGCCGTGCCCAGATACATGAACTGGCGTCGACTTATCTGTTCCATAGGTTTGCTTACCTCAGGGATGTAGGTGATTTGATTTTGATAGTACGCGAAAGTACTGCATCCACGGCGAGATAGAAGCAGGTGTGGGGCAGAGCTTTTTGTAGAAGGTGCTGAAAGGCGACGGGTTGTACGCTAATCGTCCGCATGTAGCGATTTAGCCTGTTTCTGAAATCACGAATGACGTATAGTTGGAGTCTCAATCGACTTACAATCAGGGCCCTCAAGGAGCATATCGAATCATGTTCATCCCAACTTCTGGGGAACGTAGGATCTGCGTTTCACGCAAGCCCAGGGTTTTCCTCCCTCTCCTTCTTGCTTCCAGTCTTTTGTTCGCAGCCGGATTTCAAGCGTCGGCTCAGAATGCGGGGCCGGCTCGTGGAGCTGCGGCTGCTGCGCCTGCTCCTGTGGAGCGGGGGGCGAACGCCGGACAGGACCAGGTGCTTAAGAGAATCGACGACCTGCTCTGGTATCAGAAGGTCGGCGATATCGCCGAGATCGACAAGAGTGAGTACGGCGGCCTGCCCCCGGCGCATCCCCTGCACCCGAAGCAGCCCGGAGCGACTAACCCGCTCATCATTCATGTGTACACGTTTATCCCGAAGAATCTGGACCGGTCGAAGAAGCAGCCGCTGATCGTCTATGTTCATCAGGGCGTGCACCAGAGCCTCGACACCACGATCGACGCGCACCAGATCCGCGAGTTGCTGCAGCAGGGATACACCATTGTGGCGACGGACTATCGCGGCAGCACCGGCTACGGCCAGGGCTACTATGAGGACATCGACTACGGTGGCCGCGAGGTCGATGATGTGTACCTGGGCATGAAGTGGATGCTCGACCGCTATAGCTTCCTCGATCCGAAGCGTGTGGGCATCGTGGGCTGGAGCCACGGCGGCCTGATTACGCTGATGAACATCTTCGCGCATCCGCATGACTATGCGGTGGCTTATGCGGGTGTGCCGGTGAGCGACCTGGTGGCGCGCATGGGCTATGAGACCGAGGCCTATCGCCAGATCTACTCAGCCCCATATCACCTGGGCGAGTCGGTGCACGACGACATTCAGGAATACCGCAAGCGTTCGCCGGTGAACCATGTGAAGGAGTTAGACACTCCGTTGCTGGTGCATACCAATACCAACGATGAGGACGTGAACTTCCTTGAGGTGGAGCACCTGATTCAGGCGTTCAAGGCCGAGGGGAAGAAGTTCGATTACAAGATCTACGAGAATGCGCCGGGAGGTCACTACTTCAATCGCATGGACTCGCCGCTGGCGCTCGAATCGCGCCACGAGATCTACTTGTTTTTGGCCAAGTACCTGCATCCGGATCACGAGGTCAAGTAACAAGCACTTATTGTTTCCCACGACTTACTTTTTCTAACTCGTTTTCTTAACTCGTTGTGAAGGAGCTACCCCGGAATGAAGAAGCATAGGATGCTTTTGCCCCTGGCAGGACTGGCCCTGGCCGCCGTGCAAGCGAGCGTCGCGCAGACCGATGCGCCGCGCAAGATCACGACGCCCAAAGAGTCGATTGGGTTCAACATCGGCGACGACTATCACATGGCCAACTACGTGCAACTGACCAAGTACTGGCAGACGCTGGCCAAGGAGTCGGACCGCATGAAGCTGGTGGATATCGGGCCGACTGCGGAGGGCCGCCGTCAGTTGATGGCTATCATCTCGTCGCCCGAGAATATCGCCAAGCTGGATCACTATCGTGAGATCTCCGAGAAGCTGGCGCGGGCCGAAAACCTGACCGACGAAGAGGCGCATAAGCTCTCGGAGGAGGGCAAGGCCGTCATCTGGATCGACGGCGGACTGCACGCCGGTGAGACCGTCGGCTCGCAGCAGATCGTTGAGACCGTCTACGGCCTCAATAGCAAGACCGACCCGGAGACGCTGCGCATCCTGAACGACGATATCGTACTCTGCGTGCTCGACAATCCCGACGGTATGGACCTCGTCGCCGACTGGTACATGCGCGAGCCTGTGCCCGAGAAGCGCGCCATGAACGGCCGCAACGACGCCGGTACGCCGCGCCTGTGGCACAAGTACGTGGGCCACGACGACAACCGTGACTTCTACATGAACAACATGCCGGAGACCATCAACATCAGCCGGATTCTCTTCCGGACGTGGTATCCGCAGATCATGTACAACCACCATCAGACCGGTCCCGAAGGCGCGGTCATCTTCATGCCGCCCTTCCGCGATCCATTCAACTACCACTTCGATCCGCTGATCGTGATGAAGATCGAGGCGGTCGGTGCGGCTATGCACGAGCGCCTGATCGAGGAGAACAAGCCGGGTTCGGGTATGCGCAGCGCGGCCAATTACTCCACCTGGTACAACGGCGGACTGCGCACGGTCACCTACTTCCACAACATGACCGGTCTGCTGACCGAGATCATCGGCAGCCCCACGCCGATGCAGCTTCCTCTAGTGCCCACGCGCCAACTGCCGACCAACGATCTGCCCTTCCCGGTGAAGCCACAGATCTGGCATTATCGCCAGTCCATCGACTACGAGCAGACTAATAACTGGGCTGTGCTCGACTACGCCTCGCGCGAGAAGGCACACCTGCTCTATGACACCTACCGGATGGGCAAGAACTCCATCGAGCGTGGCAACCAGGACTCGTGGACTGTGACGCCGAAGCGGATTACCGCGCTGAATGAGGCTGCCGACAAGGCCAAGCCTGCCTCGGCCCGCCGCTCGGATAACCCTTTCGAGGAGGCGATAGTCGCTCCGCCCGATCTTTACAACACCATCCTGCATGATCCGGCCAAGCGCGATCCGCGTGGCTTCATCATCCCGGCCGATCAGCCCGACTTCCCCACGGCGACCAAGTTCGTCAACGCGCTGATGAAGAGCGGTGTCGAGATCGAACAGGCGACCTCTGATTTCACCGTCGCGGGCAAGAGCTACCCGAAGGGTTCCTACGTGGTGATGTGCAACCAGGCCTATCGTCCGCACGTGCTCGATCTCTTCGAGCCGCAGGATCACCCGAACGACTTTGCTTATCCGGGTGGCCCGCCGGTCCGTCCGTACGACGCTACCGGCTGGACGCTTGCCTTCCAGATGGGCGTGCAGTTCGACCGTGAGCTGGACGGCTTCTCGGGGCCGTTCGCCAAGATCACGACCGATCTGGCGCAGCCGATTCCGGGCGTCATCACCGGACCGGCCAAGCCCGCTGGATATCTCGTGAGCCACTCCTACAACGATGCGTTTACGCTGACCAACCGGCTCCTGAAGGCCAACCAGAAGGTCTACTGGCTGAGCCCCTCGGTCACGGTTCCGGTCAAGAGCACCAGCACCGGCACTCTCTGGATTCCGTACACGGCTGAGGCGCAGAAGATCCTTGAGACCTCCGCCAAGGAGCTTGGCGTCAATGCGACCGCGGTTACCACGCGGCCCACGGGTGAGGCTCTGCAATTGCACCAGGAGAAGATCGGCCTGTACGACCAGTACGGCGGGTTGATGCCCTCGGGCTGGATACGCTGGCTGATGGAGCAGTTCGAGTTCCCGTTCGAGGTTATCCACCCGCAGGTTCTGGACGCGGGCGACTTGAAGGCGAAGTATGACGACATCGTCTTCTCCGATGGCGCTATCTCGCTGCCGGGGCGCGACAGCCTGGCGAACAACCGCAACACGCAGCCTGCTGCGGAGTCGATCCCGGCTGAGTTCCGGCCGTGGCTCGGTCACATCACCCGCGAGAAGACTGTTCCTCAGCTCCAGAAGTTTGTGGAGGAGGGTGGTACAATTCTGGCGATTGGAAGCTCGAGCGCCGGTATCTACGACTACCTGAAGCTGCCGATCTCGAGCGCCGAGACGGAGATCGTCAAGGGTAAGCCCATGAACCTCTCGGGCGAGAAGTTCTACATCCCCGGTACGCTGCTGCGGACGCAGGTGGATACGGACAGCCCGGTTGGCTATGGTATGCCGGATAAGGTGGATGTCTTCTTCGATCGCAGCCCGGCGTTTCGGCTGAATCCGGATGCTCCGAAGAAGGGTGTGAAGACGATTGCGTGGTACGGCGGCGGCGATCTGCTGGATAGCGGCTGGGCGTGGGGTCAGCAGTATCTGAACAATACTGTGGCTGTGGCTCAGGCGAACGTCGGGAAGGGGAAGGTGCTGCTGTTTGGACCGGAGATTACGTTCCGTGGCCAGCCGCATTCCACCTTCAAGTTCCTGTTCAATGGATTGCTGTATGGTCCGGCGACTCCTGTGGAACTGAAGTAGGTTGTTGGTTGTAAGAAGGGGAGACGCTCTTTGAGCGTCTCCCCTTTTTGTCTTTACGCGTAGCGTTGAGAACAGCACGAAGTGCCGCCCGCCCGGCGTTAGGGCGCTTTTGCTGTTGCTTCTGTGGCCGAGTGAAGAAAGCATACCCCGGGGGCTAAAGCCCGCGTCTGGGGCGAGTTTTAATGTCCGGGCTAAAGCCCGGACCTACCTCAGAAGCAACGGCAACAGCAAAGACAGAAGCAGATTCCTCCGCTTCGCTCCTGAATGACAACCAAAAGAACGGGCAAAAGCAAAAAAGAGGAGGTGCCTTGTGGGCATCTCCTCTTTGGTGGTTGTTGCGGACGTTAGCGGATCGAGCTGCCGCTGTCGTCCTCGTCCTCGCTGGTGGCGGCTGCCGGAGCGGCCGGAGTGTTGGCGTCGCGGACCGTGGGGTACTTGATGCCGAGCTGCTCGAGGTACGTGGAGTACTTGGTCGAGTCGTAGTAGTACTTCTTCATCTCGGGCCGGTACTTGTCCATCGTGGCCTTGTTGAGCCAGATGGCCGGTTTGTCCGTGGCGCGGACGAAGGGGATGTACTTCACGTCCTTAGTCTGGACGTTGTCGTAGTACTCCTTAGCCGCTTTGCGCAGCTCCGGCTTGGTCATCAGGTCGTAGAGGTTGAGCGCCTGCACCTCGGCTCCGGCCAGCACGCCCTTGTGCGCGATAGGCGTGGCCATGGCGATGGCGTTGGCCCAGTTGTGGCCGGGCATGTTGGGGATGTTGGCCGGATAACGCAGTACGATGGTCGGCACGGCCCAGCTAATGTCACCAATATCGTCCGAACCGCCGCCGTAGAACTTCTCAGGATCGGCTGCGGGCTTCAGCTCGTCGAGCTTCACGGCCAGGCCCTTCTCGGGAACCTTCAGCTCCTTTTGGATAGCCTTGGCCAGCGTCTGGTCGTCGTCCGACCACTTGGGCAGGCCGACCAGCTTGGCATTGGCGGTGGAGTCCTCGGCGATGGCCTTGTTGAAGTGGCCCGGCCAGGCGGTGCCCAGCAGGGTCGAATCCCAGGTGGTCTTGGTCATGAGCGCCGCTCCCTTGGCCATGTCGTTACCGGCGTCCCAGAGGCCCTTGATGTGTTCGTAGTCGGCCTCGCGGAAGTAGTACCAGACGGAAGCGGTCTGGGGGACGACGTTGGGCTGGTCGCCGCCGTTGGTGATGACGTAGTGCGAACGCTGTTGCAGGCGCAGGTGCTCGCGGCGGAAGTTC
This sequence comes from Granulicella sp. WH15, assembly GCF_009914315.1. NCBI lineage: Bacteria > Pseudomonadati > Acidobacteriota > Terriglobia > Terriglobales > Acidobacteriaceae > Granulicella > Granulicella sp. WH15. Next base: position 3,642,450 of record NZ_CP042596.1, on the reverse strand, counting down.
CAGCCCACGTCCATCAGTTCGACGGCATCGACGGCGGAGCGGCCGCGCCAGGGAGCACCGGCGGCGTGGGCGGACTCGCCGTGGAAGTTGTACTGGATGGAGACGAGGCCGTTGTTGGTGAAGCCGCCGTAAGAGGTGCCCAGGTTGTCGCCGACGTGCGAGAAGAGGACGTCATCGACGCCCTTGAAGTAGCCGTCGCGGACGTAGTAAGCCTTGGTGCCGACCAGCTCTTCGGCTACGCCGGGCCAGATCTTGATGGTGCCCGGGATGTGGTTCTTAATCATGACGTCTTTGACCGCGAGAGCGCCGACGATGTTGACCACGTTGCCGGAGTTGTGGCCTTCGCCGTGGCCGGGAGCGCCGGGGATGATGGGGTCGTGGTAGGCGACGCCGGGCTTCTGCGAGGCCTGGGGGATGCAGTCGATATCCGAGCCGAGAGCGATGGTGGGGCCGCCGGTGCCGTTGGTCCATGTGGCCATGAAGGCGGTGGGGATGCCCGCGATGCCTTTTTCCACGGTGAAGCCGTTCTTCTCGAGGATGTCGACGAGGTACTTGGAGGTCTCGAACTCCTGGAAGCCCAGCTCGCCGAAGCTGAAGATGGTGTCGTTCATGACCTGTACGAGCTTGGCGTTGCCCTGGACCTCTTTGAGGATCTGCTGCTTGATGGGGTCGACTGGTGCAGTAGCCGGGGCCTGTGCTGTCGCCTGAACGGCGATCGCTGCGAGCAGGCCGAGAGAGAGGTGTCTTGCGTTCATGGAGCACTCCTTAGGAAGTAACCAATGGAACTGAGTTGTGGGGATGTGACTTCAGAATAACTCGGGAAGCGGTTGTAAGGTGTGCATAATGAAAAACCCCATGCCTCTGAGTCGAGACATGGGGTTTTCGTGCTTCCGTTGTTGCTTAGTTGCCGAGTGCCTGGGTGGCGGCCTTGAGGACCGCGACCTCACGCTCGACCGCTGCGGCGGTACGGGTGATGGCGTTATCGACGGAGTCCCAGTCCTTCTGCTCGATGGCCTCGCGGACCATGGGCAGTGTTTTGACGCCGTAGCCGGTGTAGAAGCCGGGCGCGTAGATCATGTTCTGGAACCAGGGGCGGTTGGGCAGGCCAGCCGGGTCGATGAGGACGCGGTCGGACTGCATGAGCTGCGTGTTAACGGACGGGTTGGGATGAGCCATGAAGGCCTTCTCGTAGGCTGCTGCGGCGGCGGTCAGGTCGTCGGATGCCTGGTCGAGCGGGGCGAAGTTCAGGTAGGGCGCAACCTTCTCGACAGACGGCGGCACCATCGTCTTCTTGGGATCGTAGAGGGCCTTGTAGACGCCGTCGGCGATGTCGGCGTTGCGCTCGCGGGTGGCGGTGCGGATGGTGTCGGCCAGCTTCTTTACCTCGGAGACGTAGGTGTGGATGGTGTCGGCGAAGTCGTTGAACTGGTAGGGGACGACGTCGGCGTCGGCCATGCGGATGGACATGATTCCGGCCGTCTGGGCGAGCGCGCGGCCGTAGACGAAGTCGGTATCCATGAAGTGCGAATACCAGTAAAAGTCGTCGTAGATGGAGTGGTACTGGCCGCCGCCCACGTCTTCACCGCCGAAGCCGATGTTGAGGCTGGCGATGCCGAGGTGGTCGATGAAGGCGGTGTAGTCGGAGCCGGAGCCGAGAGCGGGGATGGCGGTGTCGCCGTGGCCACGTAGCGCGGCGCGAAGCTCCGGTGTGGCGCGGGCAGTGGAGGCGAGACGGGCGCGCTTCCAGACGGACATTTTGGTTTCGGGGTCTTCGATGTCCTTGGTGACGCCGTCGATGAAGGCCTCGAGCGAGTGCGTGCCCTCGGCGCGGAAGAAGCCGCGGCTGTTGCCGTCGGAGTTGAAGTAGGCGACGGCGTGCTGCTTCAGCTCATCGGCGTGGGCTTCGACCCACTCGGTCGAACCGAGGAGGCCCGGCTCTTCGCCGTCCCACCAGGTGTAGATGATGGTGCGGGCGGGCTTCCAGCCCTGCTTGAGCAGCTCGCCCAGACCGCGCGCCTCTTCCAGCTCGGCGCTGGCTCCGCTCAGCGGGTCTTCCGCTCCGTTGACCCAGGCGTCGTGGTGGTTGCCGCGCACGACCCACTGGTCGGGATAGGTCGCGCCGGGGATCGTGGCCACGACGTCGTAGAGGGGCTTGCGGTCCCAGTTGAAGGCGAGCGAGAAGTGGGCCTTGACCTCGCTGGGGCCGGAGCGGTAGGTGATGGGCAGGCCGCCGCGCCAGGAGGCCGGGACGACCTGGCCGCCGAGGGCCTTGAGGAGCGGCGTCGCGTCGGCGTAGGAGATGGGCATGACCGGGATCTTCATCATTGAGGTGACCTGGTCAAGCGGGAGGAGCTTGGTGCTGGCAGTCGCTCCGACGTTGGGCGACTGGGGATCACCGGGCTGCACGGGGAGATCGAGGACCGAGCCGCGCTGGGCGCCGTCGGCTGGCCGCATGGGGCCGTCGGGGAAGGTGCCGCCCTGCCCGTAGCCGTCCTGCTGGGGGTCGGAGAAGATGAGGCAGCCGACTGCGCCGTGCTGGGCGGCTAGCTTGGGTTTGATGCCGCGCCAGGTCTGGCCGTAGCGGGCCAGCACGATGGCTCCCTTGACCGAGACGCCCATGCGCTCCAGCTCCTCGTAGTCGGAGGGCGCGCCGTAGTTGACGTAGACGAGCGGAGCGGTGACGTCGCCGTCGGCGGAGTAGGCGTTGTAGGTGGGGAGCTGCTCGGCTTTCTGGTTGGTTGTTGGGTCGATGGAGAGGACCGGCTCGTCCAGCTTGGCTACAAACTTGGTGGGGCCGAGAAGCTCAAGGTGACGCGATTTTGGAGTGGGAAAGAGAGTCGTGAACTCCTCGATCTTGGCGTCGAGGCCGTAGCTCTTGAGCTGGGCGAGGATCCACTCGGCATTGTCCTTGTCATAGGGCGAGCCGACGTGGTGCGGACGCGCGGAGAGGCGGCGCATGTTCTCGCGGACGCGGGCGGCGTCGGGGATGGCGCGGTACTTCTGCTCCCAGGAAAGTTCCTGCGTGGAGTGCTCGGGCGTGTAGCCGCGAAGCGGCGCGGTTGGGGCCACAGGAGCCTGGGCGAAGGCGGTGGTCGAAAGGAGCGTGAGGGCGGCGGTGAGTTTGCGCATGGAGTCCTTTGGGGGAGGCAGCAGGTTGAAGAAGACTTTGCTTCACAAAGACCCCATTCAGCGATGACGATGCTGAATGGGGCCCGTGGTTGTTGTGATTTTAGGCTAACGAGTAGAAGAACTCGACGTAGGATTTTACGGCTCCGTCCATGCCCGCGACCTTGGGGTTGGCCGAGTCGATGACCCAGTACTCGTCCGGGGCGTGGGCTCCGTCGCCGTGGCCCAGGCCGAACTGACCGGCGGCGAGGTGGAGCGGCGCTCCGGTGAAGGTGACGCCGGGCCACGAGCCAGCCAGACGCGGCCAGACCAGCGGGTCGATGCCCGCCTTGCGGTAGGCGGCGATCTGGGCCTTGACCAGCTTGGAGTTGGGGTCGGTCTCGGTGGGGTCGTAGCCGCCGGACATGTTGACCTCGATGTCGCCGAAGCCGTGCTTGGCGAGGTGGGCCTTGAGCAGCTCGACGGTGCCCTTGGCGGTCATGTCGGGGACCAGGCGCATGTCGATCTTGGCGACGGCGCGGTGGGGCAGGATGGTCTTGCCGCCGGGTCCGGTGTAGCCCGCGACCAGGCCTTCGATGTTGATGGTGGGCTGGCCGACCAGGCGGTAGAGCGAGTCGTGCCAGGACTCGTCGTTGAACCAGTGCTCGACGCCGAGGGCCTTCTTGCTGCCCTCCTCGCTGCGGCGGGGGATGGCATCCTCGATGATCTTCTTCTCGGTCGCGCTCAGGGGGCGGACCTTGTCGAGGAAGCCCTCGACGGCAGGGGTGTGGCCGTCGGGTTTGACGAGGGTGTTGAGAGCCTGGATGAGGTGCCAGACGGGGCTGTCCACCTGCGCTTCGAGACTGGAGTGGACGTCGTGCTTGGGACCGCGGCCCCACTTCTCGCCGCTCGAGACCAGCTCCAGCTCGGCCACGCCCTTGGCTCCGAGATTGATCTCGACCGAGCCGTCGAGAGACTGGCTGCCGAGTGGGATCATGACGCCGACGCACTTCTTGAGCGCGGCCTCGACCTCGGACTTGAAGACGATCTCGTGGAAGTTGGGCGAGGCGATCTCCTCTTCACCCTCGCAGATAAGGACTATGTTGACCGGCAGCTTCTTGCCGGAGGCCTTGAAGGCGTGCAGGGCGGCGAGAACGGCGGTCTCAGGGCCCTTGGAGTTGGTGGCTCCGCGGCCGACGATGCACTTGCCGATGCCGGGCTTGTCGACGAGCTTGGCCTCGAGCGGAGGAGAGGACCACTCCTTCGGGTCGAACTGCTTGACGTCGTACATGAAGTAGATGGCCAGCCATGTGGGCGCGCCCGCGTCCAGCGTGGCGAAGACGCCGGACTTACCGGCGGTGGGGACGACCTCGACGTGCTGGAAACCGGCCTCGCGGGCGAGCTTGGCCATGTACTCGGGGCCTTCGGGGTAGTTGCGGTTCTCGGCGGCGATGGAGGGTAGGGCGATCCAGTCCTGAAGGATCTTGACGGTGGCGTCGTGCTGCGTGGCGATCTGCGCGACGACGGCGGCCATATCGGGGTTCTGGGCGAAGGCGCGGCCTTCGGTGGCGGCCAGTACGGCGGCGGTGGCGGTAGCTCCCTGGAGGAACTCGCGGCGGTTGATGCTGAAGCTCTTCAGTTCCATGGTGTCTCCTGCGGTTTGATTTTGCTGCGTGGAAAGGTGCGGGATAGAAAGCCGGTTCAGGATAAAGCCACGAAGCATTGGTTCACTTCGTGGCTGGTTGGGTTCGGATCACTTGAGGATCGACAGAATGATGAGAAGCGCGTTTTGTGGTCCCTTGTAGGAGTCGGTGACGTCTTCGGTCTCGCCCAGTGAGTGGGCGCCGGTGGACTTGCCGCCGCCCCCGAGCGTTACTGCCGGAATACCCATGTGCCAGGGGATGTTGGAGTCGCTGGAGCTGGTTCCGTAGGCGGCCTTGCCGTAGCCCAGCGCCGCGATGGAGCCGGTGGCGATCTGCACGATGTCGGAGTCGATCGGGGTGGTTCCGGCAGGGCGGACGCCGATGGTGTCGATCTTGACCGAGAGCTTGCCCTTGTCGTGCCAGCGGGCGTTGGCCTCGTCGAGACCCTTCTGGACCGCGGCCTTGAACTGCGCGTCCACGGCGTCGAGAGCTTTGCTGTCGGGCGAGCGCTCGTCGTACTCGAACCAGGCCGAGAAGGGAATGGAGTTGACCGAGGTGCCGCCGCCCACGGTGCCCATGTTGAAGGTGGTCTTGGGATCGGTGGGAACCTGCATCTCATCGATGTGCGCGCCCATGCGGCTGATGGCCTGGATGGGGTTGGCGAGGCCGAAGGCTCCGTAGCTGTGGCCGCCGGGGCCGGTGACGGTGACCTTATAACGGTAGCTGCCGACGGCTCCGTTCGAGACGCGCTCGACGGGACCCGGCTCGACCGAGATGAAGTAGTCGATCTGGTCCTTGAGGGTGTTGCCGAATAGCTCCTTCATGCCTCGCAGGTCGCCCTGGCCCTCTTCGCCCACGTTGGCGACGAAGGTGACGGTGCCGGTGGTCTTGAGCTTGGTCTCCTGCATGGCGTGGATGACGGCGAGCAGGCAGGCGAGGCCGCGAGTGTCGTCGCCGATGCCGGGCCCGGCCAGGATGTTGCCGGTGCGCTTGACGTGGAAGTCGGTGCCCGGGGGGAAGACGGTGTCGAGGTGGGCGGCGATAACCAGGTGCGGCTTGGGCTGGGTGCCGGGGCGGTCGCCGAGGACGTTACCGGCCTTGTCGGTGCGGACGTTTACAAGCCCGGCGGCCTTGAAGAGGCGGGCCAGTTCCGCACCGCGGACGTCTTCCTTGAAGGGCGAAGAGGGGATCTCGCTGATGCGGACCTGCTCGTCGATGAAGTGCGGCTCGCTGGCCTTGATGACCTCCATGGCCTTCTGGACGTCGGGGCGGGCGAGGATCGCGGCGGGTGTCTGGGCGGGCGTTTGCGCGATAGCCGCGGCGGAGGGCAGCAGCAGAATGGCGGCGAGAGCAACGAGGCGTCCGCGGGATTCAGGACGTGAAAGCAACACAGAACGAACGTTCATTGGCAGGGGAAGACTCCCATCTTTGTGCTGGTTTGGAGGGAAGAGTGGCGGGTCACGTCGGCAGGCGTAGACGAGCCGTTCTCCCCTGGAAGGGGTTCTCGGGCGCGCGGAGGGGACGAAGACAAATTGTAGGGCTTAAGCTCTGGGTTAGGTTCTAATACCAATTTAACCTGATGTCAACCTGATCAGGAGGCGGGTGCAGACCCGCAGGATGGCTACTATGCGCGGTAGTTGGCGCGGGTTTTCTCATTGCCGTCCACTCTGAGGTATGCTCTCTGCATATCAAAACTTTGTCTGGATGGATGCGTCGCGGAGGAGTTTTTTCTTCCGTCGTGCAGGTCCGATCCGCGTGCTTTCTCGGCTTGCGGATCTGTCCTCTTTGAATTGGAACAGGCAGATACCTAAGGATTTGTCCATGAATCGGAACGCCGCTGTTGCACTTGCTCTTGCCGCCATCTTGACGACGGGCTTTGCCTTTGCCGCCGAGCCTCCCTCAAAGACTCTTTATGTACGTGCCGGTAAGCTGATGACCTCTGCCTCCGATCCGCTGAAGGGGCCGACGACGATGATCGTGACCGACGGGCGGATCTCTGCGATCGGAGACGCGCTGCCCGTGCCGCAGGGGGCCGAGGAGGTCGATCTTTCGAAGTACACGGTCATGCCGGGCTTCATCGACTCGCACATTCACCTCTGGACAGGGCCGAGGGCTCTGGGGAACAACGTCTCCTACGGGCTGCAGACGCTGCGCGCGCAGAAGGCGATGAAGTATGCGATCACCTCCGGCGTGGTGGGGGTGCGGGTGCTGGGGTCGGATGGGTTCATCGACGTGGCGCTGGCCGATGCTATCGACGAGGGCACGGTGGTGGGACCGCATGTGTTGCCTGCCGGTCATGCTATCTCCATTCCGGCGGGGCATGGCGATAGCTTCTCGTATCCGGCGACGATTCCGCAGGATGCTTACTACACGCCGTTGCAGGGCTTCATCAGTTCGACCGAGGATGCGGAGAAAGCGGTGCATCTACAGATCAAGTACGGCGCGAAGGTCATCAAGATCATGGCGTCGGGCGGTGTAGGCTCTCCGCTGGATTCTCCTACGGCGGAGCAGTTGTCTCCTGAGGAGATGAAGGTCATCGTCGAGCAGGCGCATATGGCGCATCTGAAGGTCTCAGCTCACGACGAAAATACGACCGCGATCCTCGATGCGCTACACGCAGGTGTGGACTCGATTGAGCACGCCTCGGAACTGAACCAGGAGGCGGTCGACTATATGAAGGCTCACCACGTCTGGTGGGACCCGACGGTGTATATCGTCGACAGCATTGTGCTGGGCGGAGAGACCGGGCCGGACTACTTTGTGCGCAAGGGCAAGGCCCTGGCGGGCACGCACTTTCCCAGCTTCAGGCTGGGGCTGAAGAATGGCATGGCTCCGCAGATGTGTGCGGGGTCTGATATGTCGTACGAGCCGGGCGGCGGCACGGTGCTTGACGAGATGATGACGATGGTGAAGTACGGCGCAACACCGCAGCAGGCGCTGGTCGCCGGGACGATCAACGGCGCGGCCCTGGCGGGCTGGAGCGATATGGGAACGCTGGAGGTGGGCAAAGAGGCCAGCTTCGTGGCGCTTGATGGCGATCCGACGACGGATATCTCCGTGGTGAAAAAGACGAAGGCTGTGGTCTTCAAAGGGAAGGTTGTCGCTGGAGTGGGGAAGTAAGTCCAATTTTTGTTACTTATTTTGTTTCTTATTCCAAGGAGCTGTGACGATGATGAAGATACAGGCTGCTGCAATGTTTGCTCTCTCCTCTACTCTTGCCTCCGGCATCGCATATGCCGCTGATGCGCCCGCAAAGACGTTGTATGTGCGTGCGGGCAAGCTGATGACTTCGGCCGCCGAGCCTCTGAAGGGGCCGATGACGATGGTTGTGACCGACGGCAAGATCACGGCGATTGGCGCGTCGCTGCCGGTGCCTGCGGGCGCGCAGGAGGTGGACCTCTCGGGTTATACGGTCGTTCCGGGCTTCATCGACTCGCACATCCACTTGAATACTGCCGGTCCGGCGGGTGGGGAGACGAATCCCTCTTATGGCTTGCAGACGCTACGGGCGCAGAGAAATATGGAGTATGCGCTGAAGTCAGGCATCGTCGGCGTGCGCGTGCTTGGGACCGATGGGTTCATCGACGTGGCGCTGGCGGATGCGGTTGATGAAGGCACGGTGATGGGGCCGCACATGCTTCCGGCGGGCCACCCGATGTCGATTCCGGCGGGCCACTCGGATCACTTTACCTTTCCTTCGACGATCAATCTCGACGCTTTCTATACGCCGCTGCAGGGCTTCATCAACTCGCCTGCCGATGCGGAGAAGGCAGTGCATCTGCAGATCAAGTACGGCGCGAAGGTCATCAAGATCATGGCGTCGGGCGGTGTAGGCTCGCCGCTGGATTCGCCGACGGCGGAGCAGTTATCGCCGGAGGAGATGAAGGTCATCGTCGAGCAGGCGCACATGGCGCACGTGAAGGTCTCGGCGCATGACGAGAACACAAAGACTATTCTTGATGCGCTGCACGCGGGTGTCGATTCGATCGAGCACGCCTCGGAACTAAACCAGGAGGCGGTCGATTACATGAAGGCTCATCATGTCTGGTGGGACCCGACGGTCTTCGTCGTGGACAACATCGTGCAGGGCGGAGACCACGGCCCGGCGCACCGTATCCGCAAGGGTAAGGAACTGGCGGCGAACCACTTCGCGAGTTTCAAGCTGGGGCTGAAGAACGGTATGGCCTCGCAGATGTGCGCGGGCTCGGATATGAGCTACGCGCCCGGCACCGGCACCGTGCTGGACGAGATGATTACGATGGTGAAGTTCGGCGCGACGCCGCAACAGGCGCTGGTGGCCGCGACGATCAACAGTGCGGCCCTGGCGGGTTGGAGCGACATGGGAACGCTGGAGGTAGGCAAAGAGGCTAGCTTCGTGGCTCTCGATGGCGATCCTACCGCAGACATCGCAGCCGTGAAGAAGACGAAGGCGGTTGTCTTCGAGGGCAAGGTAGTAGCCGGAGTAGGCAAGTAATCGGCAGCGATGCGGCATACAGCCTTGGTAGGTTAGGCTGTACGCTATTTGTAACTAACTGAGTGCTATTTTGATGGGAGCAGGCGTATGACGGTGAATCGCGTTCTGGTAGTCTCCGCGGGGATGCTCTGCGGCGTGTTGGCAGTGCAGGCGTATGCGCAGGAGACGGCTGCGGATAAAAAAGCAATTGTGGCGACGATCGACGCCAACGCCTCCACTTACAAGCAGGTCTCCAAACAAATATGGGACTATGCGGAGCTTGGCTATCACGAGACCAAAAGCTCGCAGCTCTTGCAGGATCATTTGAAGGAGGCTGGGTTTACGGTGCAGGCCGGTGTCGCCGATGAGCCTACGGGTTTCATCGCGAGCTATGGACAGGGCAAGCCGGTGATCGCGATTTTGGGTGAGTTCGATGCGTTGCCGGGACTGTCGCAGAAGGCGATGGTGGCCACGCGCGAGCCCATCGTTGAGGGTGGCTCGGGGCATGGCTGCGGGCACAATCTGCTGGGTTCGGGAGCGGCGCTGGCCGCGGTGGCCGTGAAGGATTACATGGTCAAAAACCATATCGCGGGCACGCTGCGGTACTACGGCACGCCCGCCGAAGAGGGTGGTTCGGGCAAGGTGTACATGGTGCGTGACGGACTGTTCAACGACGTGAACGTGGTGCTGCACTGGCATCCGGGCGATCGTAACTCGGTCAACAACGGCGGCATGTTGGCGGTGACGTCGGCGAAGTTCACCTTTCATGGAGTAGCCGCCCACGCTGCTGCTGCGCCGGATCGCGGACGCTCGGCGCTCGATGCCGTGATGCTGATGGGCAATGGCATTGAGTTCATGCGCGAGCACGTGCCGAGCAACACCCGCATCCACTACATTGTGACCAAGGGCGGTGTGGCTCCGAACGTGGTGCCCGATCTTGCCGAGCTTTATATCATGGCGCGTAATCCTTCGAGCCAGACGCTGGATGGGATCTGGGGGCGGATCAACAAGATCGCCCAGGGCGCGGCCATGATGACGGAGACTAAGCTCGATGTGAAGATCATCAGCAGTGACTCCAATATTCTGGGCAACGATGTGCTGGCTGCGGAGATGCAGAAGAACCTGGAGTTCGTCGGCGGCTACCAGATGGACGATAAGCAGAAGGAGTTCGCGCTGGCGTTGCAGAAGACGCTGCCTCCGGGCGCGGCTGGCGATCTGAGCCTGACCAATGTAGTCCAGCCGCTGAAGCCCTTCGACCCCAACGGGGCCGCGGCTTCTACCGATGTGGGCGATGTGAGCTGGACGGTACCGACGATTGGTTTGAGTGCGGCTACCTTTGTTCCGGGCAGCTCTGCGCACACCTGGCAGGCCGCTGCGACGACGGGCACGAGCATCGGACAGGACGGGATGGTCGTTGCATCCAAAGCGCTGGCGCTGACGGCGGTGGAGCTGTTCAAGGATCCGCAGCTGGTAGCCAAGGCCAAAGTCGAGTTCGATCGTCAGATGGTGGGGAAGAAGTATGAGTCGGCGATTCCCGCGAACCAGAAGCCACTGCTGAACTATCGGGAGAATTAATTAAAAGGAAGCTGAAAGTAAGTTCTAACAGGCAAATTAAGTAGTAGACAGATGGAATTAATAAGTCGAAGAGGCGAGGCGGAGACGCTTCGCCTCTCTCGTTAAGTCTGGTGGCTATGTCGTTGAAGCGATAGAGAAGGTGATCTCTGAACCGGTATTCAGCAACCAGTCGGAGTTACTGGATGGAGCAGCTTCTACTATTTTTTCGTAGCAGGATATGAGGCTGCCTGGGAAATAGGCTCTGGAACTGCGGGTTTCTCGCACAATCGAAAACGTTGCCTCGCAATAACAATTTTTATTGACACAGTGATGACACTCTCCTATATTCAGGTCACGCCGCAACAAATTGTGATTGCTGTAATGTGAGCACCGAAGGTCCACCTGCTTCGCAGTCTGTGAACTACCGGTTTTGCCTGTTGCATTAAGTTCCATTCCCGAGCTTCACCGCATTGCATTTACATCCTGACTTTAGAGATGAGCTAGGTCTTACTGCCTGGTTATATCTAAACAGCGCCCGAGCTATTCGCTGCTTCGCGGTGTTGTTCGAAGTGACTCTTCTTATCCTGGTATGTAGCCATAGGAGGCTGCGTCGTATGCGCTTGAATCGGAGTCTAGGATTCGTGTCTTCTCTGGGGGCACTCGTATTCTTGTCGGGATGTACCTCGAACAATAAGCCTATGCGTCATCTGGCTGCTGCGCCGCCGAAGCCCAAGCTAGGTATCCGCGCGCACGATGACACTACCTTGCAGATCAACATGGCGATGATCCCGCCGGAGATGCAGAAGGTATTTCAATACATCGACGACCACATCGACGAGCACGTCGAGAATCTGCAGAAGTGGGTGCAGCAGCCCAGCGTCTCCATCAGCGGCGAAGGTATTCCGGAGTCGGCCGAGATGGTGAAGGGATTCTTCGAAAAGCTCGGCTGCCAGGAGACGCGCGTCTACGACGTGGGCATGACCGAGGTTGGAAAGCCCGGTAATCCTGTGGTTTATGCACGTTGCGATGAGGGTGCGCCGAAGACGCTGGCCGTCTACTGGATGTACGACACCATGCCGATCACTCAGCCAGATGCTTGGTCCTCGCCGCCGTTCGAGGCGAAGATCGTGGACGCGAAGGTGGCTGAGGTGCCGAATGCGACGAAGGTACTCATTGGTCGCGGAGCGACGAACTCCAAGGGCCCCGAGATGGTGGAGCTGAACGCCCTCATGTCGATGAAGGCGGTGATGGGTCACCTGCCGGTCAACCTGATCTTCGTTGCGGAGGGCGACGAAGAGCGTCTCTCGATCGGACTGCGCAAGTTCGTCAAGGAGCATCGCGATCTTCTGACTCCCGCGGATGCTTTTATGATGTTTGCCGGTCAGAACGACCAGGGCTTCTCGACGGTGCGTGGTGGCTCTGAAGGCTGCCTGTTCATCGAGCTGTCGACTAGCGGTAAGAGCTGGGGACGCGGCCCGATCCAGTCGGATATCCACGGCATCAACATGCGCTCGGTGGATAGCCCGGCGTGGCGTCACGCACACATGCTGGCTTCGCTGACCTCGCTCGACGGCAACACGCCGTTGATCCAGGGCTTCAACGATGGTATCGAGCCGCTGGATGCGGAAGACAAGGAGATGCTCAAGAAGCAGGCTGCGAAGATCGACATCAAGCAGGCTGCAAAGAATCTGGGCGTAGGCCGCTTTATCGCGGACAACGCCGAGCAGATGGTGAGCATGGCTCGCTATCACACCGCCTTCGACTTCGACGGCGTGTGGGGCGGCAATATGTTCGCCGGTGGTTCGGGTTCGATCCTGCCCAACAAGATCACCTCCAAGCACAGCATCCGGTATCTCCCGAACCAGCACGGCTCGGATATCGTGAAGAAGATCCGCGCGCAGCTAGACCGGAATGGCTACAAGGATGTTGAACTGACCGTGATCGGCGACGATGAGTGGTCGAAGATGCAGTACGACACCGACATCGCGCACGCGGTCGAGAAGACCTACGACGCCTTCAACATTCCGTACCAGAAGCTCTCGAAGAACGAGACGATTCTGGCTGGCGGAAACGAGATGGGCGGCGCATGGCCTGGCTATATGTTCACCAATGGACCGCAGGGCGATACGACCTTCACTCCTGTAGGTCTTCCGATCGCCGGTGGCGGCGCGGGCGGCGGTGGACGTGCTCACGCGGCGGATGAGTATTACGTGATCGAAGGAGCGGGCAAGCGTTACGGTATCGCTGGCGGTGAGAAGTCCATCGCCATGGTGATGTGGAACTTTGCCCATACCACCACGACTACGCCGAAGAGCGAGTTGAACAAGAAACCCTAAATCGCTGAGGATAGGTGTCGGGGAGTTACTCGCTCTCCGGCACCTATCCAACTATTTCCTGTCTCGCTACGCTCAGCGCGTAGCTGCGGCGGCGTATTACTTAATTGATTTGCCTGAATGGCCGTTTGCACTGCAAGATAGCTCAATCTTCCGATATTTACTGGGGAATCTGGTCCACGAATATTCCTTGACCGACACTCCTCTTGAGTAACGTCTCGCCACATAAATCCGACGAAAGAGCCAACGACAAATGACACCTGTTATCTCGATTCGAAATCTAACTAAAACCTACAAGATGGAAGACATCGAAGTGCACGCGCTGAATTCGATCTCCATCGACATTAACGCGGGTGAGTTCGTATCGGTCATCGGCCCGTCGGGATCCGGCAAATCTACCTTGATGCACATTCTGGGCTGTCTGGACCAGCCGACCAGTGGGCAGTACCTGCTGGATGGCCGCGATGTCTCGCACCTGAGCGACGACGAGATCTCCGGCGTTCGCAATCGGCAGATCGGCTTTGTCTTCCAGGGATTCAACTTGTTGACCAGGACGACGGCGCTCGAAAACGTTGAACTGCCGCTGCTCTATAACCACGGCGCGAAGGTGTCGGCAGCCGATCGCAGAAAGCGTGCCATGGAGGCGTTGGCCTCGGTGGGTCTTGAGAATCGTCACTCGCACCACACCAACCAGCTCTCCGGTGGACAGCAGCAGCGTGTGGCAATCGCCCGTGCTCTGCTGAACAATCCTTCCATCCTGCTGGCCGACGAGCCGACCGGAAACCTCGATAGCCGCACGAGCGTGGAGGTCATGGACATCTTCCAGAAGCTCAAGGACGAGCGCGGAATCACGATCGTTCTGATCACGCACGAGATGGAGGTCGCGGAGTATGGCTCGCGCATCGTCTCGTTCAAGGACGGTGTCATCACCTCCGACATTGAACATCACACCCGGCGTACGGCGAAGGGTGAGCTTGCAGACATGCCGCTCGCGATCACGAAGGGAAAGATCTAATGTCCGTAAAGACCAGCTATACCATCGCCCTGAAGGCGCTACGTAGAAATAAACTACAAACCGGACTCACGATGCTGGGCATGACCATCGGCGTGGCGACCGTGCTGACGATGGTTGGGCTTGGCAACGGAGCTCAGACGGCTATTCAGGATCAGGTGCGTGCGGCAGGCATGAACCTGATCGTGGTCACGGCTGGCAACTACCAGGTGCAAGTGGAAAAGGCCGCGGCTGATGCGATTGAGCCGGCGGCTTATGAACCGGCTCCGATGCCTCAAGCTCCGGTGTTGAAGCAGATTGCCTGGGATTCCAGTCAGCGGGCTCACTTCCTTCTAGCTGGGCACCCCGAGGATGATCCCTTCGCGGTTCACAACCATCCCACTTCGCGTCAGCGTCTGGGCGACTCGGAGGCTGGTCTTGGTGCGGCGGCTACGTTGACCAACGACGACGCCAACGAGATCCGCAAGATCAAGGGCGTGCAGTACGTCTCGGAGGGCATCCACGAGAATGTGCACGTCGTAGCGGGAGACAAGCGTTGGTACACGCGTGTTCATGGCGACGATTCTTCGTTGCCGCTAATCCGCCGCGCCTGGGTCTTTCCATGGGGACGTTTCTTCAACAAGAAGGAAGTCTCCAGCGCGAAGCAGGTCTGCGTTCTGGGATATGTCACCAGCCAGAGGCTCTTTGGCGATGCGTCTCCGATTGGAAAAGAAGTAACCCTGTGGAAGCAGACCTTTGAGGTCGTGGGTGTGGTGGGCAGCAGCAGCTGGCTGGTAGCTCCGGAGCCGGGCGACGATCAGTTCGACGCTATTTACATTCCGATCAGCACCATGCAGAAGCTTCTCAATCTCTCCAAGCTGAACGACATCACCTTGACGACGTTGTCGACCGGAGATGTCACACGTGTCTCTAAGACTGTGACCGATCTTCTGCGGAAGCGTCACAATATCTCAGCCAAGGCTCCGGACGACTTCACCGTAACCAACCAGGCTCGCAAGGAGCTTTCGAAGGGAAGCATGAGGCCGGAGATTGCGCAGGCCGTCGTCGGCAACATTGATGGTCTGGAGAAGGTGACGCTGGGACAGCTCTCGAAGACGCTCGATCGGTCGAGCCAGACAATGAGTGTGCTGCTCGGAAGTATCGCTACTGTGTCGCTTATCGTCGGCGGAATCGGCATCATGAACATCATGCTGCTCTCTGTTACCGAGCGTACGCGTGAGATAGGTATTCGCCGCGCAGTGGGAGCTACATCCAGCGATGTGCTTATGCAGTTCGTCATCGAGTCGATTACGCTCAGCGTGGTCGGGGGGCTTTTAGGCATCGTCATTGGATTTATAGTTGCCGCAGCCATCTCGCACTCCGTGCAATGGTCTACCTCGATCTCGCCTCTATCGGTCATCGCAACCTTTCTCATCTCCGCCGCCATCGGAATCTTCTTCGGCTGGTATCCTGCCCGGCAGGCTTCGCGCGTTCCTCCAATTGCTTCCCTGAGGTTTGAATAATGCTCAAGAATAGTTTCCAGATTGCACTCAAAGCGCTTGGGGCGAATAAGCTCAAAACCGGCTTGGCCGTGCTTGGTATGACCATCGGTGTGGCGGCTGTTCTTACGATGTTTGCCCTGGGCACAGGCGCTCAGGAGAGCATCTCTTCGGACGTCAAATCGGCCGGTACTACGCTGATCTTCGTGAAGGCTGGTAACTTTACCCGCGGCGGCGAGCAGTCCAAGATCGCCACCGGTATGGGATCGGCCAGCACGCTGACATCGAATGACGCTTATGAGATCGGCAAGATCGACGGCATCGGACACATGGCGGCCACCATCCGCGCGCGCGGCTGGGTGGTCAATGGCGGGGAGCGTAACTACGGCCAGATACTTGGTACGGACTTCGAGTATCCGCTGATGTACGACTTCAAGTTCAAAAAAGGTAAGTTCTTTAAAGCGAGCGACGTCGCTAATTCGGCGAATGTTGCCGTTCTGGGATCTGTACTGCGTGACCAGCTCTTTGGCGAGGGCGTGAATCCGGTCGGAAAGACGATCACGGTTCGCGACCACGAGTTCACAGTAGTTGGTGTGTTTACCACTAGCGACGAGGAGCAGGGGCAGATGGTGTTTGTCCCCTATCCGGTGATGCAACAGATCATGGGCTTCAACTACATCACGGGCATTACGATTGCAGCGGGCCAGGCTGGAGACGCGACGCGCATCGCAAGCGACGTCAAGACTCTGCTGCGGCAGCGGCACAAGCTGGATGCGGCCAAGCCTCATAACTCGGGCGAGGCAGTGAACGTGATGCCGGGTGCACAGTTCGGCACGGCGGATGACTTTACCGTGACAACACAGGCCGAGGCCGCGCTGACCAAGGGCCTGACGACATCGGTCTCCTCGTTCATCCTGGCGAACATGCCTTCGATGGACCAGGTGAACATGCAGGAGATGTCGGGCACGCTGAACCGCGCCGGTGCGACGATGACGGCGCTTCTGGGTGCGATCGCAACGATCTCCCTGATCGTCGGCGGAATCGGCATCATGAATATCATGCTGGTGTCAGTAACGGAGCGTACGCGTGAGATCGGTATCCGCCGCGCTGTGGGTGCACGGTCTTCCGATGTGCTGATGCAGTTTCTGGTGGAGGCGGTCGTGCTCAGTCTGATGGGCGGCGTGCTTGGAATCATTTTGGGTTTTATCGCATCGTTCGCGATCACGCACCTGCTCATGTGGCCGGCCAGCGTATCGCCCACTGCCGTTGCGCTGGCGTTCGGTATCGCGGGGGCGACCGGGGTCTTCTTCGGGTTCTACCCGGCCCGGCGTGCTTCAGTGCTGAATCCCATCAATGCGCTGCGGTACGAATAACTTCTTCTGTCACGCGGCGAATCCTGCTTGGATAAGAAGCAGAATTCGCCGCATGGCTTAGGTCGATACGAGAGATTGATCCACACGAGAAAGTAGTATGGCGCTATGTTCAGCTACCTTGTTGCCCTGAAGTCACTGCAGAAGAATAAGCTCCAGACCATCCTGACTATGGTGGGGATGATGATTGGAGTTGCCACTGTTGTAACCATGATTGCACTGGGCAGCGGAGCGCAGAAGGCCATTCAGGATCAGGTCCGCGCTGCGGGAATGAACCTCATCACGGTTACAGCCGGCAACTACCAGGTAGAGCGGGTCGATGACTCCGGCTCGGATGGGATGGATGGCCCGGCGACCAAGGCGGCTTTCCATGTGCCTTCGCGTGGCCAGGGTGCGCGTCTCGCATCGGCGACCTGGGACCCAAATATCAAGCTGCATAAGGCATTCGTCTTTGTTCCCAACCGCTTGAAGAATCAGTTGCGGCCTGGAGATTTCAAAGCTGGGCATGGCGCGGCAGAGACCCTGACGATGGATGACGTCGATGCCATTCAAAAGCTCTCCGGTATCCAGTTTGTCTCTTCGGGTTTGCACGGCAACATCAATGCGATTGCGGGTGACAAGCGCTACTTCACGCGGATGCACGGTGAGGGCACGGAGATCATCGACATACGCCGAGGCTGGGCTCTGCGTTATGGGCGTTTCTATACCAGGCGGGAACAGAACAAGGCCGCTCACGTTGTGGTTCTGGGCGATGTCGCCAGCAAGGGACTCTTCGGCGATACCAACCCCGTGGGCAAGACGGTAACGATAAAGGATCAGCCGTTTGAGGTAATTGGTGTCGTGGCCACCAACACGTGGATGGTTCCCGAGACGGAGGGAGACGATCAGTTCGACGCGGTCTATATCCCGATCACTACCGTGCAGCAGTTGCTGAAGATCTCATACCTCAGCACGGTTACTATCACTACCTCGTCCACTGGCGATGTAACTCCGATCTTGAAGGCAGTTACTGAGCTACTGCGGAAGCGTCACGGAATTACGCTCGATATGCCGGATGACTTTATCGTCAGCAGCCAGGCCCGCAAGGCGATGTCGAAGGGCGGCGTGCAGACGGATGTGGCCAGGGCCGTGATGGGCAACGTCAACGGCCTCGAGAAGGTGACGCTGGAAGAACTGGGCAAGACGCTGGACCGCGCCAGCACCACCATGACCGCGCTGCTGGTAAGCGTTGCGACGGTGTCGATGGTCGTCGGCGGCATCGGCATCATGAATATCATGCTGCTCTCGGTGACCGAGCGCACGCGTGAGATCGGCATCCGCCGCGCGGTGGGCGCACGTTCCGACGACGTGATGAAGCAGTTCCTCTACGAGGCGATTACGCTCAGTCTCTCCGGCGGCATCCTGGGGATACTGGTCGGCGTCATCATCTCTATCTCGATCACGCAGTTTGTTCACTGGTCTACGAACGTATCGGGGCTGTCCATCATCATCTCGTTCGGCATCTCTGCGATGGTGGGAATATTCTTCGGCTACTATCCTGCACGCGAGGCCTCGAGAGTCTCTCCGATGGACTCATTACGGTACGAGTAAGCCGCAGAAATAAATTCTTGCGCATAACTAAGGCGTAGCTCTTGAGTTGGTGAGAGCCACGCCTTAGTTATGCGCAAGCTAGTTTGATTTTGTATCAGCCCGATTGCCTGTGATGTCGATATCAGGCTGAGTCATCAGGTCGTGGTAGCGTTGCCAACGCTCTTCAATGGTTGACTTACCTGGATCAGGCCCTTCGATATAACTCTGCATCAGATCGACGCCATAGGTGTAAGTCAGCACATAGCTTCGATACTCGTTGAGATACAAAAGCGTCGCCTTGGTATGAGCCATGAGCGCCTCGTTCTCCAGAGCCTCGCTGGCGTGGAGATACTCAAGCGTTCCATCCAGGTAACCGCGTGCGATAGATGGTTCAACGACGTGGAGCTGATCGACCAGGCGCTCCACGCGCAGATATTTTTCGGCCTGTGCGGCGTCGAGCCCAGCCAGTGGAAATAGCTCCTTGCGCTCGAACTCGAGTCGCTCGGCGTCGGTGAAGGCTAGTTGGGTGGCGTAGACGGCGGCGGACTCCGAGATCAGCGACTGGGGGCTGAAGGTGGTCTGCACGGTCAGCTCGGGCCACTGTGTCTTGCGGACCAGTGTTGCGTCGCGAGTGGAATTGAAGACGTGGTGACCGGGGTAGCCCTCGTGGCAGGCGAGCTGCAGCGCGCGATCGACGGTGAGAACAAAGTCCGTATTGAGCTGTAGGACGCTGTGCAGGTTGCCGTAGTAGCGGCTAAACGCGCTCCAGGGCTGGTTTGTCGTGTACTCGAGCGTGGTGGATTCACCCGCGGGCAGTGGGATGTGGGCCGCGGTGATCTGGCGGCAGGCAGCGATGGCGCGCGTCATCACGGCGGGAATGAGCTTGGGCGGAATGGCGAACTTCTGGTCGAAGGCCGCATAGCGCGTGGCCAGCGAGCCGGTGCCGCCGATGGCGCGGTCTATCTCAGCGCGCACCTGGGCAAGATGCTCTTTGTCGTAGGTGGCGGGAGCCTTGATGCCGAGCAGCGCCTCGCTCTCGCGATCGAAGGGCATCTCGTTCTGCTGCTGGCCGATGGTCAGGATGTCGATGCGCACGGCGATGGCCTTAAGCTGGCGCAGGAGAAAGTCGACGCGTTGCTTCTGGACGGGGTCGGTGATCTCAAGCTGCCGGATCTGTTCTTCGAGAGCTAGCGCCGACTTTTTAATCTCCGGATAAGTCGGGGGATTCTTGTGAATATCGGCGACTAGCTCGGGTGGCCCGTAGTAGTAGTCGAGCGACTCCTTATCGCGTTCGCCCAGAGCCACGGCCAGGCGGACGTAGGCACGTGCATCGTCGTCGAGTGCTTCGATCGGCGGTGCACTGCGCTTGCAGGAGACGGTGCAGCATAGGACGGCTAACGCAAGGCAGCGGAGGGCTGCGGGCCACTTCGAAGAGAGCCGGTGCGCAGATGAGGTGTGACCCACGTCGTGGTTAGGATCCATCGGTGGCCCCAGTTTACATGCCCGCCGACATGGCGGGAGAGGTATTGCCGAGCCAGCCCGAGAGGCAGAGGATAACGGCCATCGCCACTGCTTCAGACAGCAGGAGACGGGCAAGAAGCTGAAGCCTGGGAGCACTCGCGTCCTTAGCCAGACAGGTGAATCGGCTGGCTCCGCCGAACGCGAACGCGATCAGCACGACGGCGATCTTGGCGAGCAGCACCTTGCCCCACAGCGTCGTCCACAGGCCCGCAAGGGGGCCGTTGAGCTCGCGGTCGGAGGTGTAGACGCCGCTGAGGAGCACGGTGATGACGGCGTAGGTAGCGAAGCGCGAGAGCTGTTCGCCGTAGCTCCAGATGGCATCGGGTCGCACCCTGCGGACAAGCAGGGGCAGGACGAAGAAGCCGGAGACGAGGATGGAGCCGGACCAGACAGCGGTGGCGAGGATATGGAGCACCTGCACGGACTCCATCAGGGTGAAGTCGCCGTCATCGGCTGCATGGCCGGAGGCTGCTTTGACAGCGGCGATGAGCGCCAGCGCCAGAATCGTGATGATAGACCTCGAGCGCCAGCGGATGGAACCACGAAGGCTCGGCCTGGCGAGAGTCGCCAGTAGGAGCAGAACGATGGCGCAGGAGTTGATGTACCAGAGCTTGCCCTGATGGGTAGAGGAGAGGATGGATGGGATAAGGGCAATGTTGTCGCGGAAGCTGGAGGAACCGCTCATGCTCGAAGCTAGAAACCAAGGGCGCGCCAGGTGAGCCAGAATCAGGAGAAAGATGAGAGCCAGCATGAGACGGCGGGCCGATCTCTCGGAGAACGTATGCTGCACAGAAAGAAACGCAGGCACAGCCAGCCAATGGTCCGCGAGCAGGAGGCCCACCATCAGAGCGAAGGTGGCGTCGGTAAGGGTAGAGAGCAGGATGCTCAGAAACAGGATCGGTCCGTTCAATTACTTCACCCTATGGCTGTTTTCTCTCGACGACGGAAGTAAGTTGGCCCATGTCACCCTGAGTTTGTCACCCGAGTTGCTGTTTGACTTACTTTTTTCTGAGGATGTCCGGAGAACCTCTTGAGTATAAATCGAGCGCAGGCATAGATCATCCAGTACTCTCGGTCGTAGTACTAGATCTCTACTAGAATGGTGCCATTATCCTACTGGAGCCGAACGCATGACCATGCTTGACCTGTGCGCCTACCTGGGGCTTGGTGCCGTGGGAGCGGCAACCCTGAACGTCTGGTTGGGGTTGCTGATGGCGCTGCGCTACAGTCCGGTGCGGCACTGGCCGCATCGCCGCATCAACGTCTTCGCGCTACACCAGTGGACGGCCTACTGCGCGGTCGCGCTGACGCTGGCGCACCCGGTGGTGCTGCTCTTCCAGCACGCGCCGGAGTTCCGCGTGGTCGATCTGCTATGGCCCATCCACTCGCCGTTGCAGCCCAAGCTCAACCTGGCGGGAGCGGCGGCGCTCTATCTTCTGGTGGTTATCCTGGGGTCGTCGCTGCTGCGGCATCGTATCGGCCGTCCCCTCTGGCGGCGGCTGCACTATCTCGCTTTTCCCGCGGTTGCGCTGATCTTTCTGCACAGCATCCTCACGGACCCGCTTCTGAAGGATGGCAAGCCGGATCTGCTGGATGGGGGGAAGGTCTTCGTGGAGGCGGCGTTTCTACTGAGCCTGGCTGCGATGGGGTGGCGTCTGCGGCTGCGGGGAACAGGCTTCCGGGCAGTGCGAGTAACGGCTTAGCCGCGTCTTTTGGCGTTGCGGCAACGTCTTTGCAGGGACCACTACAAATCCGTAGAGCACGGGCGGGTTCTGTAATAGCCTTGGCCTGTCGGCCCGTAGCTGCCGCGATCCCCTTGTTTTAGGAGCCGATGTGACGATGCGTGTCCGTACTTTATCGTGTGCTGTATTGCTGGGGCTGAGTACAGCAGGCGCGTGTATGGCCCAAGCCGGAGGCGTTCCACCGCAACTCTTCTCCGACATGCGTTGGCGCGAGATCGGGCCGATGCGGGCCGGGCGTACGCGTGCGCTGGCGGGAGTGCCCAGCCAGCCTGCGACGTTCTACCTGGGCGCTGTGAACGGCGGTGTCTGGAAGACGACCGACGCCGGGGAGACCTGGCAGAGCCTTTGGGACGCGCAACCCAGCGGCTCCATCGGAACGATTGCGGTTTCTCTCTCCGATCCGAACGTGGTGTACGTCGGCAGCGGCGAGGGGCTTGAGCGACCGGATCTTTCGACCGGCGACGGCGTCTACAAGTCCACCGATGCGGGCAAGACGTGGCAGCACCTGGGCCTGCGCGACGGACAGCAGATCGGGCAGATCGCAATCGACCCGAAGGACCCGAACCGTGTCTTCGTCGCGGTGACGGGGCACCCCTACGGGCCTAACACGGAGCGCGGTTTGTACCGGACGCTCGACGGTGGCAAAACTTTCCAGCGAGTCCTTTATGTCGACGACAAGACCGGCGCGTCCGAGGTCCAGATCGACCCGCAGCACCCCAACATCGTCTTCGCGGCGACGTGGCAGCGGCAGCAGGGGCCGTGGGAGAACGGTGCGTTCTCCGGGCCGGGCGGCCTGTACCGCTCCACCGACGGCGGCGACACGTGGAAGAAGCTCTCGGGCAACGGCTTGCCGGACGACATCTTGCAGGTGCAGATGACGATCTCGCCCAGCGACTCGCGGCGGATGTACGCGGAAGTGGGTAACCTGCGCGGCGGAGTGCAGTTACTGCGCTCGGACGACGAGGGCGTCACCTGGGTGCATGCGCCGGACAACGACACGCGGCCCGAGGCCCGTATCGGCGGCGGCGACGTGCCGGTGCCCGTCGTGGACCCCAAGGACCCAAATACGGTCTACGTGGCCAGCGTGGTCACGTGGAAGTCGACCGACGCGGGTAAGAGCTGGTACGGGCTGCGCGGCGCGCCGGGCGGCGACGACTATCAGAATGTCTTCATCAACCCGAACAACACCGATATCATCGCGCTCGCCAGCGACCAGGGCGTCATCATCTCGCAGAACGCGGGCAAGACGTGGAGCCAGTGGTTCAACCAGGCCACCGCGCAGGTGTACCACGTCACCACGGACAACGCCTTCCCCTACCGTGTCTGCGGCGGCCAGCAAGATAGCGGCAGCGCCTGCGTGCCCAGCCGCAGCGACGACGGCCGCATCACCTTCCACGACTGGCACCCGGTGGGCATCGAGGAGTACGGCTACGCCGCGCCCGATCCGCTGGACCCGGACATCGTCTACGGTGGCAAGGTGACGCGCTACGACCGGCGCACTGGGCAGATTCAGGACGTGGAGCCGAAGCCTCTGCGCAGCTACCGCGTGCTCCGAACACAGCCCCTGCAGTTCTCGCCGGTTGACCCGCACAGCCTATACTTCGCCGCCAACACCCTCTGGCTGACGAAGAACGGCGGCCACGACTGGAAGGAGATCAGCCCCGACCTGAGCCGCGAGAGCTATGAGCTGCCTGCCACGCTGGACGCCTACAAGGACTCGCCCGCAGCCAAGCCGGTGCGACGCGGGGTCATCTACTCGCTGGGGCTCTCGCCGGTCGATATCAACCGCCTCTGGGCGGGCACCGACGACGGCCTCATCTGGACCACGGCCGACGGCGGCGGCCACTGGCAGAACGTGACTCCTCCGGCGCTGAAGCCCTTCTGGAAGGTCTTCAACATGGACGCCGGACACTTCGACGCCCTGACCGACTACGCGGCAGTCAACACCATGCGGCTGGACGATATGCGTCCGCACCTCTTCCGCACGCACGACGGCGGCAGGACGTGGAAGGAGATCGTCAACGGCATCCCCGACGGGGCCGCGACGAGCGCGATTCGAGAAGACCCCAAGCGCAAAGGGCTGCTCTACGCGGGCACGGAGACGCAGGTGTACGTCTCGTTCGACGACGGCGACCACTGGCAGTCGCTACGACTAAACATGCCAGCCAGCTCGGTACGCGACCTCAGCGTCAAGGGCGACGACCTGATCGCAGGGACGCACGGCCGGGGCTTCCTGATCCTCGACAACGTGACCCCGCTGCGGCAGATCGCGGAGAAGGTCGCGGCTGCGAACGCCTATCTGTACGCTCCGCAGACTGCCATCCGCATCCGCAACAACATGAACCCGCCGACGCCCTGGGTTCCGGAGATGGCGACGGGCGAGAATCCTCCCGCCGGAGCGATGATCGACTATGTGCTGGGGCCACAGTTCTCGGGCGAGGTGATGCTGGAGATCCTCGACGCATCCGGCAAGCCGATCACCCGTATCCGCAGCACCGACCCGGTGCCGCCGCTCGACCCGCGCTACCCGGACCCGGTGCTGTGGGCTCGTCCGCCGCGCGTGCTCTCGGCTGCTCCGGGGCATCACCGCTTCCTGTGGGATATGCGCTATCCCGAGGTGCCGGGCATGTCCACCGGCCCGGATGCCGACGAGGCGGTGCCGCACAACACGCCCTCGGTGGCCACCTCGCCGTGGGTGCTGCCGGGCAGCTACACGGTGCGCCTGACGGCTGGCGGCAAGGTGTTGACCGAGCCACTTCAGGTGGTGCTCGACCCGCGCGTGAAGACCTCCACGGCTGATCTCGAGGCGCAGTTCACGGCCTCCCGTGCGATCTACGACGACATGCTGCGGGCCACGGTGGCGATCCACGAGATCACTGTGCTGCGGGACCAGCTCCACTCCGGCGGCTCCCACGTTTCCGAGGCCAATGTGGCTTCTCTGGAAGCCAAGCTGAACCTGATCGCCGGAGCAGCGTCGGGCGGTGGCGGACGCCGCGGCGTGGCCGGCCCGCCCACCCTGGGCTCGGTGCGCACAACTCTGGCGCGGCTGGAGCACTCGATCCAGAACGCTGACGCCGCTCCCACTACGGCTCAGCTTGAGGCCTGCCAGATCGCGGCTCAACCCCTGGCCGGGCTGCTGGAGCAGTGGCAGACGCTGAAGCAGACGGACCTCAAGGTGTTGAACCAGACCCTGCTCAAGCGGCATCTTCCGCTGCTCTCGCTGAACACCGGCGTCATCGACCACGATGTCGAGGACCAGATCGAGCTGGGAGATGAGCCGTAAGGCGGTAGCGTTGGACTGCTATAACGGGCATTAACCAAGGTAGAAACGGCAGGGCCGACAAGGGCGTTTCCCGGTCGGCCCTGTTGCTTTGGGGCCGCGGACAACGGAGGCAGCCGCCTGGGGTGTTGCATATTTAGCCAATAGAGTCACCTCGTCAAGTACTACCCATTGAAGCCGATATGCATCTTATTCCAAGGAGTTCATCCCCTTTTGGTGGAGGCAGGTATCCCCTGAAATCAGGATTACTCCAGTAACCTGCTTCATGCCGATTGGATAAAAATACCATTCTTCGATCCGCAACAATTGGAAAGGAGATTGGTTAGAACAAGTGGAGTGTAAGGATAAACATGGTTGAACAAGATGGTATTTGGGTCACGCTACTCTGGGTTGCAATAGCATTTTCGGGGCTGTGTGTATTTCTGTTCTGGGCAAAGATCTCAGCCTTTCTCAGTGAGAGAAAAGAGATGAAGAAGGCACGACACTGGGCATCCCAGTCCAAGGCTTGAGCTGCTGCATACTCCTCCCCCTCGGTCCATACCCCACGGGTAACCGACCTTCCCTGACGAACACCTAAGATGGCTCCAGAAGCAACGGCAAAGATGCCGTTGCTTCTGAGACAGGTCCAGGCCTTCTTGGGCTAACGCCTCAAGCTCCCACAACTCGCAACACAAACCCCGCCATTCCGGCTCCGACAAAGGGGCCAACGATAGGCACCCATGCGTACGCCCAATCCGACCCGCCCTTGCCCGCGATCGGCAGTAGCGAATGTGCCAGGCGCGGGCCAAAGTCGCGTGCGGGGTTGATCGCGTAGCCGGTCGTCGCCCCCAGCGAAAGCCCGATCGACCAAACCAGGCAGCCCACCAGAAACGGCCCGAACCCCGCCGCCGACCCTGTCGAGAGCACCAGCTTTGAGCCCGTCGCCCCGACCACCAGCACCAGGACAAACGTAGCCACGATCTCGCTGAACAGGTTGGCCGCGTAGGAGCGGATGGCGGGGCCAGTGCAGAAGACGCCCAGTTTGAGCGCCGGGTCCTCGGTCACGCTCCAATGCGGCAGGTAGAAGAGCCAGGCCACGGTGGCCCCGAGGAACGCCCCACAGACCTGCGCGACGAGGAAGGGAAGCAGCCGCGAGAAGTCACCGCTTTTGACCGCCAACGCCAGCGTAATGGCGGGGTTCAGGTGAGCGTCCGCGCTGCCGAAGAGGTTGGCGGTGAAGATGCCGCAGAGCACGGCGAAGGCCCAGCCCGTAGTGATTGCGAGCCAGCCCGCTCCCTCGGCCTTGGTACGCTTCAGCAGGCATCCGGCGACGACCCCGGTGCCGAGCAGCATCATCACAAAGGTACCCACGAACTCTCCGAGAAAGGGGCTTCTCATGCTTCCCGCACCTTGGCCGGAGACGCGCCGGGGGAGAGGATGTACTGTTGTGCCAGCTCCGTAAAGCTCCGAACCTGCTCCTCGGCCCAGCCCGCATCGCGCCCCAGTTCTGCGGCCAGCAGCTCCGCGACCTTCGGGGCGGCCTCGACTGTAGCCCGTGCGTTCAGCAGCAGTGCGCGGGTGCGCCGCGCCAGCGCGTCATCGAGCGTGCGCGACATCTCGTGCTGCGCCGCCCAGACAATCTCCGCGCCGATATACGGCAGCTCGGGATGCAGCTTCTCGGCCAGCTCGGGCCGCTCGTTCGCCAGTGCCTGAACGGCTGCGGCGTCCGTTCCATAGACCGCGAGCGCGCCCAGCTCCTGTGCGTTCTGGAGGTACCCGTGGACGTGCAGGTCGGCGGTGACACAGGGCGTGTCCTTCAGGCTGCCGAGTGTAATCGCGTGGTCCACGCAGTCCTCGGCCATGTGCCGGTACGTGGTCCACTTGCCGCCCACGATGGTCAGCAGCCCCGCGCCGTCGATCTGAATGGTATGGTCCCGCGAGAGCGCTGACGTCTTGCTACCCTCGGCTCCGGCAGCTTTCACAAGCGGTCGAATCCCCACATAGATGCTGAGCACGTCCTTGCGTGCAGGCGGGCGGCTCAGGTATTGGCCCGCCGTCTCCAGGACAAACTCGATCTCCTCCTCGAGCGGCAGCGGCTCGTACGAAGGCTGCTCGATGGGCGTGTCGGTCGTGCCGACCAGCGTGCGGTCGTGCCAGGGGATCGCGAAGAGCACGCGGCCATCGCTGGTGTGCGGCACCATGATGGCGGTGTCGCCGCTCAGGAACGAGCGGTCGAAGACCAGGTGGATGCCCTGGCTCGGGCTGACCATCGCCGGAGCGCCGGGTTCGGAGAGCCGCCGCGTCTCATCGGTAAAGATGCCGGTCGCGTTCACGACGACTTTGGCCTGCGCGGTAAGCCGCTCGCCGGACTCGCGATCCTCCACCACGACTGCGTTGAGGAACCCATCTGCATCCTTCTGTAGCTCTACCGCCGCGACGTAGTTCACCACGGTGGCTCCGTGGTCCACCGCGGTGGCCAGCAGGTGGATCAGCAGGCGCGTGTCATCGAACTGGCCGTCGTGGTACAGCACGCCGCCGCGCAGTCCCTCATGCTGGATCGTCGGCAGCCGCTCCAGTGTCTCTTCAAAGGAGAGGATGCGCGAGCGGCCGAAGTTGTACTTGCCTGCCAGCAGGTCGTACACCTTCATGCCGATGCCGTAGAACGGCGCCTCCCACCACGAGTAGTTGGGCACCACGAAGGGCAGGTCATGAACAAGATGCGGTGCGTTGCGCAGCAGCAGACCGCGCTCTTTCAGAGCCTCCATCACCAGTGAGACGTTGCCCTGCTCGAGATAGCGGACGCCGCCGTGGACCAGCTTAGTGGCGCGGCTCGACGTACCCTTGCCGAAGTCTTCGCGCTCGACCAGCAGCACGTCCAGCCCGCGCGAGGCGGCGTCGACGGCCACGCCCGCGCCCACCGCTCCGCCGCCGATGACGACTATATCCCAGGGCTCGGTACGTTCTTTGATCCGAGCGATCATCTCACTGCGCTTCATGCGGTCTCCCTATTCCAGCCTTTAGCCCTGCCCACCGCGTCCTGCCATCGGGCGTACTTTTTCTTTGCTGTCTCCGGTTCCATCTGCGGAGTAAACACCTGCCCGGCGGGTCGAGTCTTTGCGATCTCGTCCACGCTGCTCCAGAAGCCGGTGGCAAGTCCGGCCAGATAGGCCGCTCCCTGCGCTGTGGTCTCGAGGATCGCAGGCCGCTCCACCGGGATGCCCAGCAGGTCGGCCTGAAACTGCATCAGGATATCGCTGGCCGCCGCGCCGCCATCGGCCCGCAGCATCTTCGAGACGGTGCCGGTATCGTGCTGCATCGCCAGCAGCACGTCGGTCACCTGGAAGGCGATGCTCTCGAGCGCCGCCCGCGCGATGTGCCCGATCTCCGTGCTGCGCTGCAGGCCGATCATCATGCCGCTGGCGTACGGGTCCCAGTGCGGCGCGCCCAGACCGGTGAACGCGGGCACGAGCATCACGTTGTTCGAGCTTTCCACGCTGGCTGCGATCGCCTCAATGTCGGGAGCCTTCTCGAAGAACTGCATCTTGTCGCGCAGCCACTGCACCACCGCGCCGCCGACGAAGATGCTGCCTTCGAGTGCGTACTGCAGCTTGTGCTCCGCGCTGCATGCGATGGTGGTAATCAGCCGCTCCTTCGAGAGTGTGAAGTTGTCGCCGATATTTTGTAGCAGAAAGCAGCCTGTGCCGTAGGTGTTCTTGGCGTCGCCCGGCCGCACGCAGAGCTGACCGAAGAGCGCCGCCTGCTGGTCTCCGGCGATGCCCGCGATCTCCACTTCGCCGAGGCCGAGCGAGGTCGTCACCCGGCCCACCGGCTCGCTCGACCAGACCACCTCCGGCATCATGCTGGCGGGGATGCGGAGCAACTCGAGCAGGTCGCTGTCCCAGCGGTCCTCGACGATGTTGTACAGCAGTGTGCGCGAGGCGTTGGTGCGGTCGGTGATGTGCCGCTTGCCGCTGGTCAGGTTCCAGATCAGCCAGCTATCGACGGTGCCGAAGGCGAGCTTACCCGCTTCGGCGCGAGCGCGGGCTCCGTCTACGTGGTCCAGAATCCACGTTACCTTGGTGCCGGAGAAGTACGGGTCGATCAGCAGGCCGGTCTTGCTGCGGATCGCGTCTTCGTGGCCATCGTGAAGGAGCTGCTCGCAGAATGCGGCGGTCCGGCGGTCCTGCCAGACGATGGCGTTGTAGACCGGCTTGCCCGTCTCGCGGTCCCAGACGATGGTGGTCTCGCGCTGGTTGGCGATGCCGAGCGCAACCACGTCGCGTGGGCGGACGTGCGCGTGCGCCAGCACCTCGACGGCGGCGTTGATCTGCGTGGTCAGGATGTCGATGGGGTCGTGCTCGACCTGGCCGGTAGCGGGGAAGTGCTGGGCGAACTCGTGCTGGGCCATGCCTGCGATGCGGCCGTCGTGGCTGAAGAGGACGGCGCGTGAGCTGGTGGTTCCTTGGTCGAGTGCGAGTACGTACTGTGCCATAGAAGCTCTTTCTGGAATTGAGATGCCCATTTCCGACCAGCGGGAGGACCCTAGCAGCCTATATTACCCAGACAAGGTATACATATCCCCAGACAAGGTATACACGTCACGAAGTGACTGCTCCGCGCGTAGTGGGTCCGTCCGGCAGGACAAGCCTCTGCTTGAAGCAAAAAAACCGACTCTCGCCGGGCTGTGATTTCAACCATAAGATGAAATTTCTTTCATCAACGCGCGATTCACACTTCAATGAGCGCGTTGGCTTGTCGGCAACAGTTGAGATTCTCTATATTCGCATCGACTGACATTCGTCCACCGTGTGTTAACGCCCGGTCAACTGCTGCTGTCAGGTGACCACGATAGATCTCTCTGCTTCCTCTGGCGCTGAGATGTATCGTCACGATATCTACAGTCAAGTTTTATTTTGAAGTATCGTGGACAAGAACTGCATTCCGTCCATTTTTTTTGACCTGATAAAGGGCATTGTCAGCCTGTGCAAGAAGATCAGCGGGTTTTCTTGCACTTTCGACGCTGGCGACGACGCCACCACAACTAACTGTCAGATGACCAACTTCCGACGCCTCGTGGACGATCCCCAGCAGAGCGACTTCGGCCCGTATCTTTTCCAGCATCCCGATGAAATTATCGCCGCTCGATAAGAGCAGGACGAATTCCTCTCCTCCGTAGCGTGCGACCAGGTCATAGGGTCTTCGAGCAGCAGCAGCAAGCACATGTGCCACTTTCCGGAGTGCCTCATCACCTGCGCCGTGGCCATATCGGTCGTTGTAGTACTTGAAATGATCGACGTCGATCATAGCCAGGCCGAAGGGGACTCCGCTTCGTTCGATATGGCGGCAAGCTTGCTCGAATGCGTGGTCAAAACTGCGACGGTTGGATATCCCGGTCAATGCATCCTGTAGTGAGAGACGCTCTAACTCCTCACGCTGATGCACCAACTTAAGATGATTACGCACTCGCGCCCGGACCAGTAAAGGACGAATGGGCTTAGTAATGTAATCCACCGCGCCCAGCAGAAGACCACGTTCTTCATCTTCGTCTTCGATCTGTCCCGTTACAAAAATTACCCCAATGTTTCTTGTGCGCTCATCCGCCGTCAGCCTGCGGAGCACCTCATACCCGTCCATTTCCGGCATCGACGCATCAAGCAGAATCAAGCTAATTTTTTCGTCAACAGCACGGCGTAGTGCTGTCGGTCCATCCTTGGCAAGCAGGACACGATATTCATTCTGAAAAAGGTCTGCCAAGACACATCGATTGATGCGTTCATCATCGACGACAAGAATTGTCGGACGGTCGGCAGCAGTCATAGCACTGTTTCTCCGTCGGAGAACAATCGGTTTCTTAGGAGCGAGATGAGCGTACTTGCCTGATCGAGTTCTAAATTTTCGAAATGGCTCCTAATATTTTCGAGGAGTGTGGACTCCTGGCCTCCCGTGATGAGACGGCCCAACTTATCCAGCATTGCCTCGGCTGCGTAGTCACCTTGCAGCAATAAGGGGTCAATCTCAGCCAGCAATGCCCTAATTATCTGCTTATCTCCTGCTTCAGATGGAAAAGAATGTTTAAGAAGTGGCATCGGTTGCGCCGCGAGTTCGACCTCGAGGAAGAGAAGAACTTCTTTCATTTGTTCGACCAACGATTGTGCATGTATTGCCATATCCGTGTAATCTTTTCGCCGGTCTGCGATTTCACAAGCCTCGGCACTTTTGATCAGCGATTGCGCTCCGAGGTAACCCGCCGTACCTTTCACAAGGTGGGCCAGTTCGTGAAGCGTCGTCCACTCGCCACGAGAAAGAGCCGCTTCTAGTCGATCAGGCATATTGGAAAAATCTCGCAGAAAACCCCGCAGCAAACGATGAAGCCGCTCCTGACTACCGCCAACGCGCTTAAGCGCTTCAGCAGAATCGAATGGCGCAACCGGCATCTCCTTTTCGGAGTTGGATTCTGTAGATCGTGTGTCAGTTGCACCTCCATTCAATAGTTCCATCAAAGTTGAGTAGAGCAATGTCTCGTCGATCGGCTTGGGGAGATAGGCGGTCATGCCCGCCTGCAGAATCGCTGCACGATCTTCAGAGAGCGTTTGGGCT
Source organism: Granulicella sp. WH15 (assembly GCF_009914315.1). Taxonomy (NCBI): domain Bacteria; kingdom Pseudomonadati; phylum Acidobacteriota; class Terriglobia; order Terriglobales; family Acidobacteriaceae; genus Granulicella; species Granulicella sp. WH15. The sequence continues at coordinate 3,610,814 of NZ_CP042596.1, read as the reverse complement.
GTTAGTGCGATCACCGGAAGCGAAGCCCATTCAGGATTGCGGCGGATTTCGCGCGTAGCCTGTAAGCCATCCATCTCCGGCATATGCACGTCCATCAGCACTGCATCATAATGCTGTTGCGTTAGTCGCTCCAGCGCCTTAATTCCGCTATTGGCGGTATCTACTTCCGCGCCAGCTAGCGTCAGAAAGTCAGTCGCCACCTCTTGGTTAAGCGCATTGTCATCGACGACCAATATGCGTTTGCCCATAAGTATTCGCGGAGTTGTTCCTCGATGTTTAACCTCCTGCATATCGGCCTTGTGGTCACTCCCGAAGATATGCTGAAGGGCGTTGAACATCATGGATTCGGTGATCGGCTTGATGAGGAGTCCCTGAAGTCCAAGCATCTCAACCTGACGCTCAACCTCTTCCCGCGCATAGGCGGTTACCATCAGTACTGCAGGCACATGGCTCAGTGTTTTATCTTCTCGAATCCGTCGCGCTGCCTCAATTCCATCCATCTCCGGCATCCGCCAGTCCATCAGGACAAGATCATAGGGGTGGTTTGAAGCCGAGGCTTCGTGTAAAGCCTCGAGCGCCTCTACACCGGAAGAGGCACTAACTGCCGTCATATCAAACATCTCCACCATTCTGGACAGGCTTTCGCGAGCGGTGGTATTGTCATCGACAACCAGAACCACACGGTTCCTTAGGGCAGGGGCAGCGACATCGCGGGATATTGCCTTACGTCCGTGGCGCAACTCAATGCTGAAATAGAAGGTGCTTCCTTTTCCAAGTTCGCTTTCTACACCGATCGTCCCCCCCATCTTTTCGACGAGTTGTTTGCAGATGGAAAGACCAAGGCCAGTCCCGCCATAGTGTCGGGAAGTTCCGGCATCAGCCTGCGTGAAGGGGTGGAAAAGAGGAGATATCTGATCGACCGACAGCCCAATGCCGGTATCACGAACGCGGAAGCGAAGCATCGGTTCGTTAGGCATCAGGTCCACAGAGATAACGACCTCGCCCTCCGATGTGAACTTCACAGCATTTCCAACAAGATTGATCAGAATCTGAGACAACCGCAAAGGATCACCGCGCAAGTTGCGTGGCACATCCGGGGCAATCAGATAAACCGTCTCCAGCCCCTTTTCATCTGCGCGAAAGGTGGTTGCCGTAGACACGGCTTCCAATACGGATTCGAGAGTGAAATCGGTGTCCTCCAATTGCAGACTACCCGCCTCGATCTTGGAGAAGTCCAGAATGTCATTGATGATGCCCAGCAAGCTCCTGGCGGAGGCATCTATCTTCTCGAGGTAATTTCGCTGCCTGCTGGAAAGGTCCGTCTGCAACGCCAAGCGCGTCATCCCGATGACGGTATTCATCGGGGTACGAATTTCATGACTCATCGCGGCAAGAAATTCGCTCTTCGCTCGTTCTGCTGCTTCGGCTTCGCTTTTCGCGCGTGAGAGCAATTCGGCTGCTTCGCGTTCATGCGTGATGTCCCGGATAATTCCATCCCACACTGTGCGACCATCGGATTGGACGCGGGGTGCGGAACGGCAATGGACCCAGAGGATATGTCCATCTTGTTTCCGGACACGGAAGGCATGGTCAAAGACCTCGGACCGCATAATCGCATGGTTCGCCTTGGCCCAATATTCGCATAGATCGTCTTCGTGGATCGCCTCCAAAAACTTATGCGGGTCCGCGACAATTTCCTCTGCGGGAATACCTATCAAAGATTCGATACCGGCACTCAAATAGCTAAAGATGATACTGTCCGTCGCCGCTGCCTCAAGACGATAAATAGCGCTTAGCGGTACATTATCTGCCAAAGCTGTAAGTTGCGCGCGGGCTTCCTCACGCTCGCTGATATCCAGCACGGTTCCCGATAGCTTGACGACCTTGCCATTCTCTTCCTGAATGACTTGTCCCTTGATATGCGCGGCGAAGGATGTACCGTCCGGTCGAAGATGCTCGACGTCAAGTGCGTAGGGCTGCCCCGTCTCGAGGCAGTTTTGTATCGCTTCGTTCAACTTGCCCAGGCTCTTGGGGGCCACAAGCCGCTGGAGATCCGCCACCGTCAGTGGAGGCCCATTTGGATCGGCCCCGTTTAGCTCATAAAGCATCTCCGACGTAGTAAACTGGCCGGTCCGCAAGTCCAGCTCCCATGAACCTACCCGAGCCAGCCTTTCAGCCTTGCGCAAGGCGTCATAACTTTGTTGTAGCCTCTCCTCGGCTAAATGACTTTCTGTAATGTCGGCAACTACGCCGATGGCGCGATTAGGCAGCCCGGTGTTTCCCTCAACCAGGCACGCGGCAGAGCGAAGCCAACGGATCTCCCCATTTGGTCGCACGATCCGAAAAATAATACTGTATTGCTCGTGATGTGCCAGGAGTTCAGCCAATGTTGTCAGATTGACCGCTGTCGCATAATCCGCATCATCGGGATGAATCCATTCCTTGAACTCCTCGATCGACTTAGCCGGCTGGGAGGGATCACGTCCCAGAATTTCGTACCAGCGTTCGTCGCAGTACAACGTATTCGCCTCGATATCGTAGTCCCAGACGCCTAACCCACTGACCTGGGTGGCTAATGCGAGGCGTTCCCGTTGCGTGCGTAATTCACGCTCAACCAGCTTGCGATCGGTAATATCCCGGGATATTCCGACAAGCCCGATGATTCTGCCGTCCGCATCCCGACGTGGGCTCCGGTTGGCAAGGAACACCTTGTCCGTTCCTCTCATGTTCAGCGTTTCTTCTACTGTCCTGGCTTCACCGCTTTCCATCACCGCGGCTTCTTGCTTCAAAATCTTACCGCCCGCCACCTCTCCAAACAGATCAACCGGGGTCTTGCCCAGCACATCGTCGGAACTCAATCCGGTAAAGCGCTGTGCGGCCAGGTTGAACAAGAGGAAACGTCCCTCTCGATCTTTCAGAAAAATAGCATCGGTCGCGCTGTCCATCACGGCCTGCAGCCTGTCGGTGATTTCGCGTAGCTGGGTTGTACGCTCGGCGATACGCCGTTCCAACTCGGCATGAAGCTGACGGACCTCCTCTTCGGCCTTGACCCGGGCGGAGATATCCCGTGCCAGTCCCATAAATATCTTGCGTCCGTCCAATGCAAGACAGGAGATACGCACTTCCACCGGGAAACTAGAGCCATCTTTCCGACGATGGTGGGTTGTGACCGTGATGGCTTCGCCCGGCTGTGTGCGTCGCCAGATATCTTCTTTTTCCTGGAGAGTCAGGTCCGTAGACACATCGATTGCCGACATGCCTAGTAATTCGTCACGGGAATATCCCAGGTTTCGGCAGGCTCGTTCGTTTACATCGAGAAAGTTCCCATGCTCATCGTGAAGGAAAAAATCGTCAACCGCATTCTCCACCAACAAGCGGAAACGCTCCTGACTTTCATGCAGGGCATAATCATCTCGGAGCTGCTTAGGTGTGTCATTGGGCACATCTCTGTTTTGTCCCATCCGCTGCCTCTCTCGGATTTATCTGAGGATGAAGATATTAGTTTCCTGTGACAGACCTGTGATTCCAGATGAAGGACGTCGACTCAAACCGACACGGTGTTCGCCGTCCAAATTGCTTCTGATTGTATCTGATAGGGTGTTTGCCTTCGTCATCCGGATAGCCTGCGTCGTAGATGGCCTGGGGTAAGGCGTACCGAAGCACCTTACATGACAAAAAGTACGCTTGCACTCTGGATAATCTGCCATCCGAAACTTGGTCTTTCTATTTAGCTTCCGCCGCCGGGTCTAAGCCCTCCGTCTTTCAGACGACAGCTAGTCGATTTACGTTAAGGCCTGTTATCGACAACTGGGGGGCCGACTCACGAGCTTGTCGTCAGAAAGGTCATTCTTCCGATCAATCAAGCTCTTCGTTGCAAACTTTTGGCCTGTGTCTGCGGTCGCTGGGACTCTTGGTTCCATCTCGAGCTCCAATTGGAGGTTGCCACATGGACACGGTGGTTCAGGTCGACGGCGATATCAGTTCTACTGATCGCGGCTCGGGCATCGCATGGCGGCTCTACTAACGATGAAGCCAGTACCTCGGGGGCTCTCGTCGAATCTGATCAAGTCTGCCCTGCTGAAGAGAAGCACAGGAGAGGGGACAATGGCGGCCGCCATCGTTTGTGTAACCTTACCTCTGTTGCTGTTCCGTCACCGAAAGCCGCGGGCACTCCTGTCATCGCCGGTCACAGATTCCGGTCATCTCTACTCGAAATCCTTAGCCGTTGGTGTCGTCTATCGGTTTTCTTTGATCGGAGAAGACGCTAGTCTGCCGCAATATCTCAGCCCAGGAAGAGACGAGCACTTACCCGATCAGCATCCAGGCCACGGCATTGGACACAGGCCTGGCCAGGTAAATCGCTTTGATCGTCAAAACAAGACAGCTAATCACATTCCGCCAGAGCGCGGGCGTCAGGCGGTCGACTAAAATGTCTATCAATGACGATTCGCAAACGTATAGAGAGTCTGGTCGCATGGATGCGCGGCGATTACTCCGGGGCGAACTTGCCGCGCCGAATGTTCTGGATCGCATTTGCTGTCCGCGTTCTGTTTATGACAGTTGCGCGGAAGTATCAGATGCGGGCGCATCTCGACCATTTCGAGTTTGGTTGGGAGATGGGCCGTGTTGCAAGGGCCCTGGCAACCGGGTATGGATACGCTGACCCCTTCAATGGCCACAGTGGGCCCACGGCGTGGGTTCCCCCTCTCTACCCACTCTTATTGGGAGGCGTATTTAAACTATTTGGAATCTATTCCTTGAAGTCCGGCTGGGTGATTCTGGCCATCAACAGCCTTCTATCGGCTGCTATTGCACCCGCTGTTTACGAAATTGGGTGGCGATGCTTCGGCCGCAACGAACGGGGAATGAAGATCGCTCTATGGTCGGGATGGCTTTGGGCGCTCTATCCTGCAGCAATCCAGTATGCGATCCATTGGGTGTGGGAGATGTCGCTCAGTACGGCTCTCTTCTCGTGGATTTTTGTCATCGCGCTACGAGTCCGTGGAATAGGCTCACCGAGTAACGACAACGCCAGCGGCCAGACGTCCAGAAACTGGGGCTTGTTTGGAGTGTTGTGGGGACTTCTTGCTCTCTCGAATAGTTCGTTGCTGACATTCCTGCCATTTTGCGGGCTATGGATGATCTGGCCGGAGATAAAACTTCATGCCGGCAGGTCCCTTAGAAATGCTGTTCTGGCGGGTGCGTGTTGCGGAATCATTGTGACTCCCTGGATCGTGCGGAACTGGTTTGCGTTCCACGCCTTTGTTCCGATGAGAGCTAACTTTGGCGCGGAGCTTTTTGAATCCGTACAGCTTTCCAATCGAGGTTTTCCATGGATGGCCACGCTTTCAATGGCTGAAAAAGATCCGGACTTTCAGCGTTATGAACGATTGGGCGAAGTCGCATACAGCAAGGAGCAGGGCGAGAGGGCGAACGTCATCATTCGCGAACATCCTGAAATATTTTGGGCTCATGCTCTCCAGCGGGTCTACTTCTTCTGGGCCAGCGTTCCACATCCCATTGAAAATAAGTTGCTTGTCGAAGTCATTCGAGAGGCCAATTTCAGTTTCATCAGCCTGGGAGGCCTGCTGGGACTGGCACTTGCATTGCGGCGACGCATCCCAGGGGCTTGGCTGTTTTTCTGGGCCTTTCTCACGGTGCCGTTCGTCTACTACTTCGTCACGGTGCAGGCGCGGTTTCGACATCCCCTTGAACCGATGATAACGGTTCTGACCGTATACCTTTTTCAATCCGCCGAGTTGCCCTGGGCACCGAAGCAGGGAGTAGTTCAGGTGCATTCATAAATGAATTTCCTTATAACCGGAGGTTCTGGTTTTTTCGGCGGGGTATTAAAACGAAGACTACTGGCGGAAGGCCATGCGGTCACGAATATCGATCTCGTACCGGATGCAGATACGCATGAAAATCTGACCAGTTTTGTGGCTGATATTCGTAATAGGCGCGATCTCGACAGGATATGCGAGAAGAAGGATTTTGCAGCCGTATTTCACTGTGCGGCTATGTTGGCGCACGACAAGATCTCGAAACAGGACCTCTGGAGCTCCAACGTGGATGGAACGCGAGAGGTCGCGGAAGCCTGCCAAAGATGGAACATTGAACGCCTGGTATTTATCTCCTCGAACTGTCTCTGGGCAAGCAATCTAGGACATGAGGTGGCAGAGGACGAGGAGCCGAATCCTGTTGAGTTATACGGACGCTCAAAGCTGGCGGCGGAACAGCTCCTCATAGGCTTCCCCAACCTGAAGATCGTGGTCATTCGATGCCCGACGATTATCGACAGCGGACGACTGGGTCTGCTGGCGATTTTGTTCGAATTTATCGACGACGGCAAGAAGGTGTGGGTGGTTGGAGATGGCTCGAATCGCTATCAGTTCATCTATGCGCAGGATTTGGCGACGGCCTGCATTCAGACGCTGGACTACCATGGGTCGGATCTGTTTCATATCGGCTCTGACGACGTAACTTCTTTACGCCAGGTGTATGAAGCGGTGATCGACGCTTCGGGAACAAAGTCCAGAGTGGCGGCCTTGCCCAGGAGCCCTGTCATCGCTGCGATGAAGCTGGCTCATAAGCTGAAGCTTTCCCCTCTGGGGCCGTATCACTATCGCATGATCGCCGAAGATTTCATCTTTGATACTCGACATATTAAGGAGCGCCTGAACTGGCGTCCGACCTTAACAAATGAGCAAATGATGATTGAAGCTTATCGATATTACTCGACAGGCAGACAAGAGATAAGCGCCAGAAAGAACGTCTCTGCGCATTCAAAGCCCGCAGATATGGGGATCATTCGTTTGCTGAAGTGGTTCTCGTGACCCAACATAGGCCATGTTGAACGGCCTTCAGACAACTGGCCTTATTCCAGTCCTTCTGTAAGAAGCTCAGGCTGTCTGCTTGTTATCTGTTGTCTCTATCGAGTGATTCTGCCTTTCGTTGACGCGCTGTCCTACTCGCTCTCCCTTGAGATATGGCAACATCATCGATAGAGCAAGCAACGGCCCGCTCGAATCTCGAGCGGGCCGTTGCTTATAACCTGATAGCCCTATCAGTCTAGTTTTGCCTCATATGGGTACAACTTTCGCCATATGTGTAACCTCACACATGTGCCGGGGGTTAGGAGCAGCCGCTGGTGCTGCCGCAGCTCATGCAGCGGTAGCAGGAACCGCTGCGGGTCATGATGGCTCCGCAGGTGGCGCAGCTCGGCGAGTCGCCCATGTCGTAGAGGTCCTTCATGGCGTCGGCGGCGTGGTAGATGCCGCGATCCTCGAAGGACATGCCCTGGGTGTTCTCATCCAGCCCGGCGTTGGCCGCGAGGTCCGGCGCGATGCCCTGCTGAGGAGCGGTGCGGTCGGAGTACTCCGGTTCGCCGTAGACAGGGGCGACCGGGCTGCGCAGGACGGTGTTAGCCGGGGCGTTGACGCTGCCTTCGACCGGCACGCTGATCTGCTGCGCGGTCAGGCCGGCGAAGAGGTCGAGCTGCTGCCCCGAGAGGAAGCGGAGCTGCATCCAGCGGAAGAGGTAGTCCATCACCGACTTGGCGTAGCCGATCTGCTCGTTGCCCGTCCAGCCCGAGGGCTCGAAGCGGGTGTGGGCGAACTTCTCGCAGAGCACCTTGAGCGGCACGCCGTGCTGGAGCGAGAGCGAGATGGCCGTCGCGAATGAGTCCATCAGGCCCGAGACCGTGGAGCCTTCCTTAGCCATGCGGATGAAGATCTCACCCGGCGAGCCGTTGGGGTAGAGGCCGACGGTGATGTAGCCCTCGTGCCCGGCGATGGAGAACTTGTGCGTCACTGAGGCCCGCTCGGCGGGCAGGCGGTGGCGTACGGCACGTGGCGGTTGCTTGGAGTCATGCGAGTCCGAGTTCTGAAGGCTCTCGGCGGTGAACGCCGCAAGCTGCGCCTCAAGCGCGGCCACGCGCTGTTGGGCGGAGGCTGCGGTCTGCTCCAGCGTCTCGAGAGCCGCACTGCTGATGGCAGCCTCGTTAGCCACGGCCGCATCCTTATCCTTCTTCTTGTCGGCGTCGGTGGAGACGTTGAGCGGCTGCGCGCCCTTGGACCCGTCGCGGTAGATGGCCACGGCCTTGATGCCCTGACGCCACGACTCCATGTAGGCCTCGGCGATGTCCTCGACCGTGCAGTCGTTGGGCAGGTTGACCGTCTTCGAGATCGCGCCCGAGAGGAACGGCTGCGCCGCCGCCATCATCTTGATGTGGCCCATGTAGTGGATGCTGCGGGTGCCCTTGGCGGGCTTGAAGGAGCAGTCGAAGACGGCCAGGTGCTCGGGCTTGATGGCGGGCGCGCCCTCGATGGTGCCGGTCGCGTCGATGTAGCTGACGATGGCGTTGACCTGGTCGTCCGTGTAGCCGAGCTTGATGAGCGCCGAGGGCACGGTGTTATTGACGATCTTAATCATGCCGCCGCCGACCAGCTTCTTGTACTTGACCAGGGCGAGGTCGGGTTCGACGCCGGTGGTATCGCAGTCCATCATGAAGCCGATGGTGCCGGTGGGCGCGAGCACGGTGACCTGCGAGTTGCGGAAGCCGTACTGCTCACCGGCGGCGAGCGCGCCGTCCCAGGCGTCGGTGCTGGCGGCGATGAGGCCGTCGAGGTTCGGCACCGAGAACGGCTCAGCCGAGGTGCGCGACTTGCCGATCTTGTTGACCTCGGCGCGGTGCATCCGGATGACGTCGAGGAAGGGCTCACGGTTGACGTAGAAGCCGGGGCAGGCGCCGCCGGTGGCCTCGGCCTGCTGGCACAGCGGAGTGGCCGCAGCGAGCGGCGGGCAGGTGGCCGCGATCTGCGCGGACTGGTGGTACGCGTCGCCGCAGAGGATGGCGGTGAGGGCACCGGCGAAGTCGCGTCCGGCGTCCGAGTCGTAGGGCAGGCCGAAGGCCATCAGCAGCGCGCCCAGGTTGGCGTAGCCCAGGCCCAGCGGACGGTAGTCATGCGAGTTCTTCGCGATCATCTCGGTCGGGTAGCCTGCCGAGTCCACGATGATCTCCATCGCGGTAGTCACGATGCCGATGGCGTGGCGGTACGAGGCGATATCGAACTGGCCGCCGGGCGTCACGAACTTGAGCAGGTTGAACGAGGCCAGGTTGCAGGCCGAATCGTCCAGGAACATATACTCCGAGCAGGGGTTCGAGGCGTTGATGCGGGCCGTGTTCTTGCTGGTGTGCCAGCGGTTGATGGTGGTGTCGTACTGCATTCCGGGGTCGCCGCAGGCCCAGGTGTTCTCGGCGATCTTGTACATCAGATCGCGGGCGGGCATGGTGGCCACGGGCTTCTTATCCTTCACGGTGCGGGTCGAGAACTCGGCGTCGCGCTCCACGGCCGACATGAACTCATCGGTCACGCGAACCGAGTTATTGGCGTTCTGGAAGAAGATGCTGGAGTAGGCTTCGCTGTCCGGGCCGCTGCCGTCATAACCGGCGGCGATGAGGGTGTAGGCCTTGGCCTCCTCCTTGCCCTTGCACTCGATGAAGTCGACGATATCCGGGTGGTCGATGTTGAGCACAACCATCTTGGCTGCGCGGCGGGTCTTGCCGCCGCTCTTGATGACGCCCGCGAAGGCGTCGAAGCCGCGCATGAAGCTGAGCGGGCCGGAGGCGGTGCCGCCGCCCGAGAGCGTCTCCATGGAGCCACGGATGGAGCTGAGGTTCGACCCGGCTCCCGAGCCCCACTTGAAGAGCATTCCCTCGGTCTTGGCCAGCGTCAGAATGCTGTCCAGCGAGTCCTGCACCGAGTTGATGAAGCAGGCCGAGCACTGCGGCTTGGAGTAGCCGGTGGTCGAGAAGATCACCTGGCGCTTTTCGGCGTCCCAGTGCCAGTTCTGCGCGTCGGAGTTCGGCTCCAGCCGGTCGCAGCCCACGTTGAACCACACCGGCGAGTTGAAGGCGACCTTCTGGTTCAGCAGCAGGTGGACCAGCTCGGCATAGAAGGTCTCGGCATCATCGGCGGAGGCGAAGTAGCCGCCCGCGATGCCCCAGTCACGAACGCTCTCGGCGACGCGGGTGATGAGGGCGCGCACGCCGGTCTCGCGCTCGGGCGTGCCGATCAGGCCGTGCAGGTACTTGGAGGCGACGATGTTGGTCGCGGTCATCGACCAGTCGGCGGGCGACTCGACGTTCTTCTGCTCGAAGATGAGCTTGCCCTTCCAGTCCTGGATGACGGCGTCGCGCAGCTCCCAGGTCACCTGGTCGTAGGGGCTGACGCCGGGCGTGGTGAAGTGGCGCTCGAAGCGCAGACCGGGCGTGGCGGCAGTGCTGGAAGAACCGGCTGGGGAGGTCGGTATGGTGGTGGTGCGGGTCGTAGCGGCTTTCATCGGGCGTGCTCCTTGATAGTGCTCAGTCGTTCGAGTGGTTCGTGTGCGTCGATAGTTTTTCGAAGGTCGAAAATGACGCATAAGTCGGTTGGCGGAGGCTGGATGGTGCTACAGCGGCCGCGAAAATATGGCTGCAAAGAGCGTTGGTCACAGCAAAGCAAAGACAGGGTCCGAAGGTCGTGGCAAAGAGCGAGCGGGCAGGCAAAGAGCGGTGCAATGGGGAGAATAGTGCAATGGCTCTTAGCTGCGGAGCCTGATTCGGAGTGTTGCTGCTGGATGAATTTTGAGCGCTGCGTTTTGATTACAAACGCAAAGTTAGTGCTCTCTGTGGGGTATGTCAAGAAGAAAACACCCACATATTGTGTTGTTCTAGTATATACCGTACCGGGGAGGAAGATGCGTTCCTGGACTGGCACTGCACCGGTTCTGGTGCAGGTCTACACGGGGCTTCCTTCGGCCTGCGCAGACCT